>NZ_JAAGLX010000001.1:0-997239 GCF_010548325.1 Streptomyces sp. SID13666
GGTCGGTGTTCCGGCGCCCTCCCGTCGCCGGCGCGGCGGCGCTCGCGGCCGCGGCGGTCATCGTCGCGGGCGTCCTGGTCGCCACTCATCTGACCGCGGCCCCTCCGGGCCCGCTCGCCGCCGACGCCGCGCCCGCGCCGACGGTGTCCACGTCCGCAGCCGTCACCCCGCAGGCCGCGGCACCGTCCGGCATACCGTCCACGACGCCCACCCCCTCCCGTACACCCACACCCACCCCGACCGTGACCCCGTCCCGGCACCCGGTCCCGGCGGCCACCGTCCCCGTCGCGCGCTCGGCGAAGAAGGGCGTGGGCGTCTGGACGTTTCCGGGGGTGGACCAGGCGCTGACGCAGTCCGGCGCGAGCTGGTACTACACCTGGTCCACCCGGCATCAGGGGGTCGCGGGGTCCGGCACCGCCGGCTTCGTCCCGATGATCTGGGGCGCCGCGTCCGTCACCGACGCCGCCCTGGCGCAGGCCCGCGCCGCGAGCCCCTACCTGCTGGGCTTCAACGAACCCGACATGGCAGCGCAGTCCAACATGACGGTGGAGCAGGCGCTGTCCCTGTGGCCCCGGCTCAGCGCGGCCGGCCGGACGGTCGGCAGCCCGGCCGTGGCCTACGGCGGTGACACCGCCGGTGGCTGGCTCGACCGCTTCATGTCCGGGGCCGCCGCCCGGGGCTACCGTGTCGATTTCATCGCGCTGCACTGGTACGGCGGGGACTTCTCCACCCCCGCCGCCGTCAGCCGGCTGAAGTCGTATCTGCAGGCCGTCCACGACCGGTACCACAAGCCGATCTGGCTCACCGAGTACGCCCTGATCGACTTCTCGCACGGCACCAGGTTCCCCACCCCGCAGCAGCAGGCCTCCTTCGTCACCGCCTCCACCGCCATGCTGGCGGCACTGCCCTATGTGCAGCGTTACGCCTGGTTCGGCCTCCCGGCCTCGGACACCGCCCCCAGTAGCGGCCTCTTCCGCAGCGGAGCCGTCGCGACCGAGGCGGGCCGGGCGTTCCGCGCCGCGCGCTGAGGCGTGGCAGCCTCGCGGTGCACTGGGTAGGGTCGGAGACATGGCTGCACAGTTCGCGCGGGAGACGGGCACCAAGGGCGAGTTCACCCGACAGGCGAACCGCTTCACCGATCGGATCACCGCCGACGGCGCCGGCGGGCGGGTGCCGGAGGCGGGCCGCTACCGGCTGATCGTCTCGCTCGCCTGCCCATGGGCGCACCGCGCGATCATCGTGCGGCGGCTGCTCGGCCTGGAGGACGCGATCAGCCTGGGCGTGGTCGATCCGATCCGTGACGAGCGGGGATGGCGCTTCACCCTGGACGAGGGCGACCGCGATCCGGTGCTCGGGATCGGCTTCCTGTCCGAGGCGTACCTGCGGACGGATCCGGCCTTCGAGGGCCGCGTCACCGTCCCGTCCCTCGTCGACACGGAGACCGGGACGGTCGTCACCAACGACTACCCGCGGATCACCCTCGACCTCGAGACCGAATGGACCGCGTACCACCGGCCGGGAGCGCCCGACCTCTATCCGGCGCACCTCCGTCCCGAGATCGACGAGGTCGCCGCCGACCTGTTCCGTGATGTCAACAACGGTGTGTACCGCTGCGGTTTCGCCTCCTCGCAGGAGGCGTACGAGCAGGCCTACGACGCCCTGTTCAGCCGGCTGGACGTGCTCACCGAGCGGCTGGCGGGACAGCGGTACCTGGTCGGCGACCGCATCACCGAGGCGGACGTGCGGTTCTTCACCACGCTGGTGCGCTTCGACGCGGTGTACCACAACCACTTCAAGTGCAACCGGAACAAACTCACGGAGAACCCGGTGCTGTGGGCCTACGCCCGCGACCTCTTCCAGACCCCCGGCTTCGGCGACACCGTCGACTTCGACCAGATCAAGCGGCACTACTACGCCACCCACGAGCAGCTGAACCCGTCCCGCATCGTGCCCAAGGGCCCGGACCCGTCCGGCTGGACCACCCCGCACGGCCGCGAGGCCCTGGGCTCCTGAGGTTCCGACCGCTCACTCCGCCGGGGCGGACCGGGCGTAGCGGACGGCCAGTTCGCGCAGATGGGCCAGGAGCTCCGGCGGGCCGGTCACGTCGAAGTCGTACCCCAGCATGCCCAGGTACACGCCCAGCGTCTCCACCGTGTCGGCACCGGTGTCCAGGACGCGGTGCCCGCGTCGACCGCCTCCACCACACCCACCGCCGGAGTGATGCGCTCGACGACGGCGTCGGCGGCCGCGTGCACGGTGACCCGGGCCCGAGGTCCCGGGCCACCCGCCCGTGCCAGGATGGCGCCATGTTGGAAATCAGTCCCCTGCGTCCCTGGGACCGCGTGAAGTGGGAAGTACTGGCGCGCGGTTACATGGCGTTCTACGGGACGACCGTGCCCGACGCGGGGTACGAGGAGACGTGGCAGCGACTGATCAACGGCGGGGAGCTGTACGGGATCGCCGCGCGTCTGGACGGCGAGGTCGTGGGCATCGCCCACTACCTGTTCCACGCCAACGTCTGGTCGGCCGGCGCCTGTTATCTGCAGGACCTGTTCGTCGACGAGGCGGCGCGGGGCCTCGGGGCGGGGCGGGCACTCATCGAACAGGTGGCCGAGGCGGCGCGGGAACGTGCTGTGCCGCGGCTGTACTGGCACACCCGGCAGGACAACGCGCAGGCCCGGGCGCTGTACGACAGGGTGACGCGTTACCACGGCTTCGTCTGCTATGTCCTGCCGCTCGATTGACGGACCACGTCCGGATGACGGGCCGTAATCGGCCGCGTACACCGTGCTGAGCTGGGGGTCCCGCAGGACCTGAGTGTTTCTGCAGTGTTGCCGAGCACGGTCATCACCTTCCGCCTGAGGAGGTGATGTCATGAAGAAGATCACTGTCCGCAAGAACGGCCCGGTCAAGCTGACCTCGGCTTCGTCCCAGTACGGGACCTGGCCCTGGTGCTGATCTGAGTTCCGCTGTTGGCCCGTGTGCGGGAAGCCCTCCCGCGCGCGGGCTCAGGCCGTTGCAGGAGACGCGTGATGACAGCACCGCACCCGGAATTCCATGAGCTCACCTTCGTGACCGAACGCGACGAGGTCACTGTGGGGCGCCCGGACATCGAGTCCTACGTGACGTTCCCGGCGGACGGCGCCGAACTGCTGCGACGCCTCATGGACGGCATGGAGACCACCGCCGCCGCCCGCTGGTACCAGGAGACCTACGGCGAACCGGTCGACATCACGGACTTCCTCAGCACCCTCGACGACTGCGGCTTCGTCCGCTCGGAGGGCGAGGACACCGCACGGCTGGGCACGGTGCGCCACCAGCGGCTGGGCCGATGGCTGTTCTCGCCCCCGGCCTGGATCGTCTTCGCCGTGCTGACCGCCGCCGGCGTCGTCGCGATGGTCCGCGAACCGCAGGCGCGCCCGCACCCCCACGCGATCTTCCTGGCGGACTCCCTGCTCCTCACCCAACTCGTGCTGCTGCTGGGCCAGATTCCGGGTCTGCTGTGGCACGAGCTGTTCCACGTCCTGGCCGCCCGCCGGCTCGGGGTCGGATCCCGGATGACCGTGGGCCGGCGGATGTACTTCCTCGTCCTGGAGACCCATCTCGACGGCCTGCTCGGTGTACCGAGCCGGCGCCGCTATCTGCCCTTCACCGCCGGGGTCCTCGCCGACGTCCTGCTCTTCTCGGCCCTGACGGTGGGCGCCGCAGCCGACGCGGCCAACGGCGGGCTGTCCTGGCCGGGCCGTGTCGCCCTGGCGTTCGCCTTCCCCACCCTGTTCAGGATCGCCTGGCAGTTCTTCTTCTTCCTGCGCACCGACCTCTACTACATGGTGACGACGGTGCTGGGCTGCACGGACCTGCACGAAGCGGCGACCGCCCGGCTGCGCAGGCAATGGCGGTGGGTGCCCGGAGTCCGCCCCAGGCCGGCCGACGCCGGGCCCTGGTCACCGCGCGACGCCGCGGTGGCGCGCTGGTACGCCCCCGCGATGATCGGCGGCGTCATCCTCCTCTTCGGGTGGGCGGCCCTCGCCATCATCCCGGCGCTGGTGGAGTTCGTGACCCGGGTGGCCGCCGGGCTGACCGGCGACGGCGGCACCGGCCTCGCCTTCTGGGACTCCATCGGCTCCGTCACCGTGATCCTCGCGCAATTCGTCTTGCCGTTCCTCCTGCCGGCCAGGAAGAGCGCCCGCAGAGAGGAACGCACCACATGAGCAGCAACCGCCAGACGCCCCGCCACAGCTGGCTCAGCGGACCCGACCGCAGGGTGCGGGCCGCGACCGCCGAAGCACTCGCCGCCGCCGGGCACCTGACCACCGTCGACTGCCACCGGCGGCTGCGCGGACCGTACACCGCGGCAGGCAGCCTGCTGCGCGCCGTCGTGCCCGAGGTGCTCAAGACCAGGCCCGCGCTGGTCGCCCGGCATGCCATCGAGATCCTCTCGGTCGCGCCCGAACTCAAGGACCTCGTCGACGCGCCGCCGCAGACACTGACGTCCCTCGCGTCGCCGACCGAGCGGACCCGGTACTACTCACCCCTGCGCACCCGCAGGATCGCCCATGGACTCACCGAGTTCCTCAACGCGTGGGCCCAGGAGGCCGGTACGACGGCGGGCCGGCCGCAACTGGTCCTGTTCGACAACCTGCACGCCGCCGACCCGACCGACCAGGAACTGATCACGGTCCTGCTGCGCCGTGCCCGGACCGAGGTCCTCACGATCGCGGTCGGCACCAGCGCCTCCCCGGACCTCCCCGACGGGCTGGCGCAGGCCCTGGACCGCCAGGCGCGGCGTACCGAGCTGCCGGCCGCACCCGCGGCGCCCGACACCCGCGTGCAGAACGAACTCCTCCAGGCGTACATCACCTCCGACGGCACCAGCGACATCCCGGCGGAGGTGGCCGCCTACCGGAACGCCGATCCGCGGCTGCGCTCCGGACTGCACCGCGTCCGCGCCGTCGAACTCGAGGAGGAGGACGACTGGAGCCTGCGGCTCGGCGCCATCCCCTACCACCGCGCGCACGCGGGCGGACGGACCGATGACGAGTGCCGCGACCTGCTGACCGCCGCCGACTACTGCCTCCGGATGGGCTACTACGACGCGGCCATCGAACTCGGCGGCCAAGGACGCGACAGCTTCGACCCGGTGGCCCAGGAGCGGCTGTACTGCGTGGCCGGCGGCAAGACGGCCCAGGCGCTGGGCGCGCTGGGGCGTACGGAGGAAGCCGAGGTGATCTACCGAGAGCTGCGCGGCCGGTACACCGACCCGGTGGTGCACATGGTTTCCAGTTACGCCCTGTCCATGTTGTACACGCGGATCCACCCCGCCGAGCGTCAGGACTCGGACCTGGCGAAGCAGTACGTCAACAACTCCATCGCCATCGCCAAGCAGCTGCCGGATCCCGCCGACCGCGCTTTCCACACCGTCTTCCACGAGAACGGACTGGCCCTGGTCGAACTGCGCCGGGGCAACCCCGAGACCGCCCTGCGGCTGGTCACCGAGGGGCTGGCCCGGCTGGACCGCGAGCTGGAGCCGGGCAGGCAGTCGCTGCACCGCTCCGTGCTGCTGCACAACCGGGCCCAGGTCAACGTGGCCCTCGGCCGGCTGGACGAGGCGCTGGAGGACTTCAACGGCGTCCTCGCGCTCGACCCGTACTACCCCGAGTACTACTGCGACCGCGCCGCACTGCAGTACAAGCGGGGCGACCTGGAAGCGGCGCTCGCCGACTACGACCAGGCCGCCACCCTCACCCCGCCCATCCACGAGCTGTACTACAACCGGGCCGACGCCCGCGCGGCCGCCGGTGACACCGACGGCGCGATCGGCGACCTGCGCTACGTCCTGGAGCTCGAACCCGACTATCTCGCCGCCCGGGTCAACCTCGTCTCCCTGCTCATCGACGAGGGCGACACGGAACTCGCCTCCGTCCAGCTCGCGCAGGGCCTCGAACTCCACCCGGGTGAACCGGACCTGCTGTGCACGCGGGGCCTGATCGCCATGGAACAGGACGACGCGGACGAAGCCCTGCGCGCCTTCGACGAGGCACTCGCCGCCGACCCGCTGCGTTCGGCGGCCCTGGCCAACCGTGCCGTCCTGCACTACGAGGCCGGCGACCACGCCGCGGCCGTCGACGACCTGACCCGCGCCCTGGCGGTGACCGGGGACGACGCCGATCTCCTGTACAACCGCGGCTTCGCCCACCAGGCGGCCGGCAGCTGGCGGGCCGCCATCGCGGACTACCGGCACGCGCTCGACCTGCCCGGCGCCGACCGCGACGCCATCGAATGCCAACTCGCCGAATGCCAAGCGGCCCTGGCGGTCGCGGTAGCGGGCTGACGGGGGAAAGGACTACAGCGCCGCCGTCCGCCGATGGGAACCGGCTTCGGGGTACCCTGCCCGAGCCGACCCACGGCCCTGCCCATCCGCATGCCGACATCGCGAGGACACGCACGTGAACGTAGTCATCTTCGGTGCGTCCGGCATGGTCGGTCAGGGGGTCCTGCGCGAGTGCGTGCTGGACGACCGGGTCGAGAGCGTCCTGGTGGTGGGCCGTGCGCCGCTCGGCCGGAGCCACCCGAAGGTCCGTGAGGTGATCCACCAGGACTTCACCGACTTCTCCGCGATCGAGGACGAGTTCGCCGGCCTCGACGCGTGCTTCTTCTGCCTGGGTGTCTCGTCGGGCGGGCGGAGCCAGGAGGAGTACGTGCGGATCACGCATGACTGCACCCTCGCGGCCGCGACCCCGCTCGCCGCGCGCAACCCGTCCCTGACCTTCACCTACGTCTCGGGAGAGGGCACCGACAGCACCGAGCGGGGCCGCTCGGCGTGGGCCCGGGTGAAGGGCCGGACCGAGAACGAACTGCTCGCCCTGGACTTCCACGCGTACATGTTCCGTCCCGCCTGGATCCAGCCCCTGAACGGGGAGAAGTCCAGGACCCGCTGGTACCGGGTGGCGTACTCCCTGACGTCCTGGCTCTACCCGGTCCTGCGCAGGCTGGCACCAGGACACACCACGACGACCGAGCACCTGGGACGGGCCATGCTCGCCGCGGTCGACCTCAAGGGCGCCGGCGAACACATTCTGTACAGCAAGGACATCAACCGGCTGGGCGCCGCCTGACCGTTGCGGCGGCACGGGGGTCGTACGGTGGAGATCGTTGTACCTGGATCCGCCGTCCCCTCCGATCCCCGGGTGACCTCATGTGCTGGAGCGCGACAGCCGACCTCGTGGTGGGTACCGGTATCGCCGCGATCGGGGTGGCCTGCGTGGCGCGGGTGCGGCGGGCCCGCGATCTGCCGATCGCGGCGCTGCCGCTGATCCTCGGAGCCCATCAGATCATCGAGTCCGTCGTCTGGCGCTCCGACGGCGGCGCGGGGCCGGCCACCACGGCCTGGGCCGTCATCGCCCTGCCGCTGCTGCCGGTGTGGGTGCCGTTCGGGGTGCTGCTCGCCGCGCCCAGGAGCGCACGGCTGCTGCTGATGATCCCGGCCCTCGTCGGGCTCGTCACCGCCGTGACGCTCGCGTACTTCCTCACCACCCGGATCGTGATCGCCGACGTCCGCGGCCACACCGTCGGCTACGGTCTCGACCTGCCGCAGTCGTCGCTGATCATCGCGGGCTATCTCGTCGCCACCATCGGTTCGCTGCTTCTCAGTGGCGACCGGTTGCTGCGGCTGCTCGGCGGGCTCGTCGCGGCCGGTGCGTTGATCTGCGCGGTGGTGTGGCGGCTGGAGTTCATCTCCACCTGGTGCGCCTTCGCCGCTGTCGCCTCCGTCGTCGTCCTCGCCCGGGTGCACCGCCGCCCGGCCGGTCCGTGACCCAGGGCGCCGGGCGCCGGAAGGTCCCCGCACCGTGCGGTGCGGGGACCTCGGGCCATCAGGCGGAACGGACCAGGGACATGCCCTAGCGGCGCGCCACGGTCCCGGCCGCCAGGCCGTTGACCCAGAGCCGGTCCACACGGGCGCGTTCGGTCGCGTTCGGAACCTCGTTGCGGCAGGAGGTGCCGGGGCCGCCGCCCGACATCAGCTCGCTGCACGGACCCGAGTAGTGGTCCGGGAGGCCGAGCACGTGCCCGGTCTCATGGGCGACGACACGGATCGAGTCGTACTGCTGGTTCTGCCGGTAGTCCAGGAAGATGTAGCCGTTCCCGTGGCCGTCGGTGCTGGCGTACGAGCCCTGGCTGGAGTTGCCCTCGTAGTACGCGAAGTCCGCGTTGCTGCCTTCCTGGAGCTTCACGTTCTTCTCCGCGGAGTTCCAGATCTGCGCGCTGCGCGATATCTGGGACCTGAACGACGGAGCGTTGCCGGTGCTGTAGATGAGGGTGACGGTCTGCAGGCCGGGGTTGGCCGCGCGCTTGGCCGCGACGGACCGCTGGACGGCGTCGAAGAACGCCTTGTTGGCGGCCGCGTTCTCGTTCGAACCGGCGTAGGTGGCGTAGGACGCCGAGGCCTGGGCCGCGGACTGGTCCGCCTGGGGGGCGGCGGCGATGGCGGGCACAGTGCCCAGACTCGCAGCGAGGCCGATGCCCAGCGCTGCCGTGAGCAGCACCTTGGGGTATCGCATGGGGGGTCTCCTTCTCCTCCGAGAAGCCGTCGGTCGCTGTCGGGTACAGCTGCATTGGGGGGAACGGCGACCGGGGCTGGGGGATGAACTGCTGTTGCCGGTGAGTGTGCGGGAGAAGCGCGCCGCCGGGGATGATGTCAGGGGCCGATAGGCCGGGAACATCCCCGGTACCGGGTGGCCAACTCGTACGCGAAAGACGGGTATTGCTGCGGTTCGGGACCCTGGTGCGACGTGCGGATCCCGCCATATCCTCCGCTCATGGAGCTCGAGGTGAGGCACCTTCGCGCACTGTGCGCCATCGCCGATACCGGCAGTGTGCGCAAGGCGGCGCGGCAGCTGGGGATGACCCAGCCGTCCTTGACGACACAGCTCCGACGGATCGAGAGCGCCCTCGGCGGACAGCTGTTCTCCCGGGAGCGCACGGGCAGCCGCCCGACGCCGCTGGGGCGCACGGTCCTGTGCCGGGCGCGGCCGCTCGTCGCCGAGATGAACACGCTGGTGGCCGAGACACAGGCGGCGGTGGTCAGGGCCGCGGGACCGCATCTGCGGATCGGCGGCACGGCGAGCCGCGCCATGGCCGGATGGGTGAGCAGGGTGCACGCCCGGCTGCCGGACTCGGACACCACGATCCGGGTGGACGTGTCGGCCAACGCCCTGCTGCAGATGGTCGCCCTGAACCAGCTCGACGTCGCCTTCGTCCACGAGGTCGAGGGTGCGCCGCTACGGATCCCGGACGGTCTCGAACGGCGGGTCCTCGTCGCGCGGGAACCGCAGTTCATCGCCCTGCACGCGCACCATCCGGCGGCGCGCCAGAGCGTGGTCCCGCTGTCCGACGTCGCCGGCGACCGCTGGATGGTCGACCCGAGCGTGGACGGTGAGTGGGACGGTGTACAACGGGCCCTGCGCGCATCGGGGTTCACGCCGCGAGTGGCGTACGGGGACTATCTGACCGCCGCCGACATGGTCGCCGCCGGTGAGGCGGTCGCCCCCTGCCAGCCGACTTCGCAGCCCCGGCACGGCATGGCCATCCGGCCGCTGCGCGGCGACCCGATAGCGGTCGAACTCTTCATGGCGTCCCGGGCGTTGCCCGAAGGTGCCGCCGGTGGGGTGGGAACCGCCGAGGTCGAAGCGCTCTACGCCGATCTGGTGGCGGCCTACCGGGAGGCGGCCGCCGCGGCGACCACCTACCGGCAGTGGCTGGCCAGGAACAACCGGCCGCTGCTGTACGTGGACGAGGACGAGCTGTCCCGGACCGCCGGCTGCGCCTGACACCCGCCGGAGCGGTCAGCCGGCGTCCGGCGGCTGGAAGGCGGCGAGCAGGCGTTCGGCGGCGAGCGTCGCGGTGAGGGTGCCTTCGCGGACCTGCCGTTCCACCACGGGCGCGAGACCACGGACGTCGGGGTGCTCGCGCACCCGGGCGAGGAGCTGGTCGCGGACCATGGACCAGGTCCATTCGATCTGCTGGTCCCGCCGCTTGGCCTCCAACCGGCCATCGGTCCGCAGCACGCGCCGGTGCTGTTCGAGGCGCTCCCAGACCGCGTCGAGTCCGCTGTTCTCCCGCGCGCTGCAGGTGAGCACGGGCGGCGTCCAGCCCGCGTCCAGCGGCTGTAGCAGCCGCAGTGCGCCGGCCAGTTCCCGGGCGGCGGAGGCCGCCTCGCGCTCGTGCGGACCGTCGGCCTTGTTGACGGCGACGATGTCGGCGAGTTCCAGGACACCCTTCTTGATGCCCTGCAGCTGGTCGCCGGTGCGGGCAAGGGTGAGCAGCAGGAAGGAGTCGACCATGTTGGCCACGGCGGTCTCGGACTGGCCGACCCCGACGGTCTCGACGAGCACCACGTCGTAGCCCGCCGCCTCCATGACGATGATCGACTCACGGGTGGCCCTGGTCACGCCCCCCAGCGTGCCGGAGGTGGGGGAGGGCCGCACGAAGGCCGCCGGGTCCACCGCCAGCCGCTCCATCCGGGTCTTGTCGCCCAGGATGGAGCCACCGGTCCTGGTCGAGGACGGGTCGACGGCGAGGACCGCGACCCGGTGGCCGAGGCCGGTGAGCAGGGTGCCGAGCGCGTCGATGAACGTCGACTTGCCCACGCCGGGCACCCCGCTGATGCCGACCCGGCGCGCCGTTCCCGAGTGCGGGAGCAGCTCGGTCAGCAGCCGCTGGGCCAGCTCGCGGTGGGCGGGGCGGGTGGACTCGACGAGGGTGATCGCACGGGCGATGTGCGGCCGCGACCCGTCGAGGACGCCCTTGATATAGCCGTCGATGTCGATCGTGGGTGCCATCGGCTCACAACTCGTGGCCGAGAGCGGCGGCGAGGGTGTTCAGCAGGTCGTACGCCGCGTCCGGGATCACCGTGCCGGGCGGGAACACCGCCGCCGCGCCCGCCTGGTGGAGGGTCTCGATGTCCTGCGGCGGGATGACGCCGCCGACGACGATCGTGATGTCCTCCCGGCCGGCCTCGGCGAGCTGCTCGCGCAGCGCCGGCACCAGCGTCAGATGGCCGGCCGCGAGCGAGGAGACACCGACGATGTGGACGTCCGCCTCGACCGCCTGCCGGGCCACTTCGGCCGGCGTCTGGAACAGCGCGCCGGCGTCGACGTCGAATCCGAGGTCGGCGAAGGCGGTGGCGATCACCTTCTGGCCGCGGTCATGGCCGTCCTGGCCCATCTTGGCGACCAGGATGCGCGGGCGGCGGCCCTCGGCCTCGGCGAACGCGTCCGCCAGCTTGCGGGTGCGCTCCACGCCGGGTGACGTTCCTGCCTCGTCGCGGTACACACCGGTGATGGTACGGATCTGGCCGACGTGCCGCCCGTACACCTCCTCCAATGCGTTCGAGATCTCTCCGACGGTCGCCTTGGCGCGCGCCGCGTTCACCGCGAGCGCGAGCAGGTTGCCCTCCAGGCCGCCGCCGGGCCGGTTGCCGTCCCGGGCGGCCGCGGTCAGCGCGCGCAGCGCGTCCTGGCAGGCGCCCTCGTCGCGCTCCGCGCGCAGCCGCCGCAGCTTCTCGATCTGCTGGGTGCGGACCGAGGAGTTGTCGACCTTGAGGACGTCGATCTTCTCGTCCGTGCCGACGCGGTACTTGTTGACGCCGATCAGCGCCTGCCGCCCGGAGTCGATACGGGCCTGGGTACGGGCAGCGGCCTCCTCGACGCGCAGCTTCGGAATGCCCGCGTCGATGGCCTTCGCCATGCCGCCCGCGGCCTCGACCTCTTCGATGTGCTGCCAGGCGCGCCGGGCGAGATCGTGGGTGAGCTTCTCGACGTACGCGCTGCCGCCCCACGGGTCGATGACCCGGCAGGTGCCCGACTCCTGCTGCAGGAACAGCTGGGTGTTGCGGGCGATGCGCGCGGAGAAGTCGGTGGGCAGCGCCAGCGCCTCGTCCAGCGCGTTGGTGTGCAGCGACTGGGTGTGGCCCTGGGTGGCGGCCATGGCCTCCACGCACGTGCGCGGCACGTTGTTGAACACGTCCTGCGCGGTCAGCGACCAGCCCGAGGTCTGGGAATGGGTGCGCAGCGACAGCGACTTGGGGTTCTTGGGATCGAAGCCCTTGACGAGCTTGGCCCACAGCAGCCGGGCCGCGCGCAGCTTGGCGATCTCCATGAAGAAGTTCATGCCGATGGCCCAGAAGAACGACAGCCGCGGTGCGAACGCGTCCACGTCAAGACCGACCGCCAGCCCGGCGCGCAGGTACTCGACACCGTCGGCCAGTGTGTAGGCCAGCTCCAGGTCGGCCGTGGCCCCGGCCTCCTGGATGTGGTAGCCGGAGATGGAGATGGAGTTGTAGCGCGGCATCTTCTGCGAGGTGTACGCGAAGATGTCGGAGATCACCCGCATCGACGGCTGCGGCGGGTAGATGTAGGTGTTGCGGACCATGAACTCCTTGAGGATGTCGTTCTGGATGGTCCCCGCGAGCTTCTCCGGGGGCACACCCTGTTCCTCGGCCGCGACGATGTAGAGGGCGAGGACCGGCAGCACCGCGCCGTTCATCGTCATCGACACGCTCATCCGGTCCAGCGGGATCCCGTCGAACAACTGCCGCATGTCGTAGATGGAGTCGATGGCCACGCCCGCCATGCCGACATCGCCCGTGACTCGCGGATGGTCGCTGTCGTAGCCGCGGTGGGTGGGCAGGTCGAAGGCGATCGACAGCCCCTTCTGCCCGGCCGCGAGGTTGCGCCGGTAGAAGGCGTTGGACTCCTCGGCGGTGGAGAAGCCGGCGTACTGCCGGATCGTCCACGGCTGGTTGACGTACATGGTCGGGTACGGTCCGCGCAGATACGGCGCGATCCCCGGATAGGTCTCCAGGAAGTCGAGCCCGGCCAGGTCGTCGGAGGTGTAGAGCGGCTTGACGGCGATGCCCTCCGGGGTCTGCCAGAGCAGGTCCTCGTCGTCCTTGCCCGTGCTCTCCCGCACGGCCGCCCGCCACTGGTCACCGGTGATGCCGCCACCGGGGGCGGCATCCGCCGGGCCGTCCGGCTCCAGGCCGATGTCCGCGAAGTCCGGGATCGGTCCCGGCTGCCCCGTGCTGCCCTGCATCACGCCACTCCCATGCGGTCGAGGACGGAGGCGAGGACGGCGACCGCGTCGCCGCCCGCGAAGACGAACTCGTCGACTCCGGCCCGAAGATACGTTTCACGCTGCTCGCCAGGGCGGCCCGCGAGGAACACCCGCAGTGCGCCGGCCGAGACCAGGGCGGCCGCCGTGTCCACGGCCTGCTCGGCGTAGAGCTTGTCGCTGGAGCACAGACAGGCCACGGTGGCGCCGCTGCGCGCGAACGCCTCGGCGACCGACGCCGCGTCGACCGTCACCGGGTCCTGCACGGTCTCGATGCCGCCCGCCTGGAAGAGGTTGGCGGCGAAGCTCGCGCGGGCGGTGTGCGCCGCGGCCGGGCCCAGTGCGGCCAGGAAGGCCCGCGGCCGGGAACCGGTGGCGGCCAGATGGGCGTCGGAGCGGGCCCGCAGCGCCTCGAAGGCGTCGTCGCGCCGGACCGTCGGCAGGCCGCCGCCGTCCCCTTCGGCGACCCCGGCCGGATCGGGCGCGGCCTCGCGCTCCACCGACTGCTCGGACAGATTCGGGAACTCGCTGACACCCGTGATCGGCTCGCGGCGGTGCGCGAGGTCCGCGGACCGCTGCTCCCAGGTGCCCGACAGGCGTTCGGCGACCAGACCGGACCGCAGCGCCGCCGCCTGGCCCCCGGCACGTTCGATCTCCTGGAACCAGGACCACGCGGCATGCGCCAGCTCGTCCGTCAGCTGCTCCACGTACCAGGAGCCGCCCGCCGGGTCGATGACCCGGGCCAGGTGCGACTCCTCCATCAGGATCGACGAGGTGTTGCGGGCGATCCGCCGGGCGAAGTCGTCCGGCAGGCCGAGCGCGTCGTCGAAGGGCAGCACGGTGACGGTGTCGGCGCCGCCCACACCGGCCGCCACACAGGCGACGGTGGTGCGCAGCATGTTCACCCACGGGTCGCGCCGGGTCATCATCACCGGCGAGGTCACCGCGTGCTGGCGCTGCGCCCCCGCGGTGGAGGCCGCCCCGCTGGCCTGGGCCACCCGGGCCCACAGCCGCCGCGCGGCGCGCAGCTTGGCGATGGTCAGGAACTGGTCGGCGGTCGCCGCGTAACGGAATTCCAGCTGGGCGCAGGCCGCGTCGACGGTCAGTCCCGCGGCGGTCAGCGCCCGCAGATAGGCGACGCCGGTGGCGATGGAACAGCCCAGTTCCTGCGCGGCCGAGGCACCGGCCCCGTGGTAGGGCAGCGCGTCCACCGTCAGGGCCCGCAGTCCGGGGTACTCACGGTCGCACCGGGCGGCGAGCGCGGCGGCGGCCGCCGACTGCGCGTCGAGGGCGGAGTGCTGTCCGGTACGGGCCGCCAGCCCCAGCGGGTCCGCGCCGAGGTTGCCGAGCGCCGAGTGCGCGGGCACCCCGCGCGTCCCGTAGAGGCGCAGCAACTCCGCGGCGGCGGCCTCGAACTCGGGGCCGGCGTCCAGAACGACCGGCGCCAGGTCGAGATAGACGCCCTCGAGGGCCGCCGGGATCCCGGACACCGGCATGCCGGTGCCGCCGACCAGCAGCCACAGTGAGGTGACGCCGTTCTCCAGGTCCGCGAGCACCGCCTCGTTGGTGCGCTTCGGATCGGGCCGGGCATGCCGCTGGCGCACGTCCCACCCGGTGCCCGCGGTGCCCTCCGGCCGTCCGGCGCGGGTGAACGGCGGGAAGCCGGGATAGCCGGGATCCGCGGCGCTGTCCTGCGCGGTGTACAGCGGACGGGTGGCGATGCCGTCCTGGAGCATGGTGGACAGCGTTTCCTCGGCCGGGGTACCCGGGACCGCTGTACCCGCTTTGGTGAGAACGCCTTCGACAAGGCGTTGCCACTGCTCGCGGGAAGCGTCGGGGAACTCGTCGGCCAAGGGGAGTCCGGGATCAGGCAGGACCGTCATGAGGAAAGGCTAGGGCAGCCGCTAAAGGCAGGGCAGGCCCACGACTGTGACCTTGCCCTCCTTGTCCGTCCCCACCGTCCTGAACTGGGGCTTTTGGGCCTTCGGCGGGTGGCTGCCGCGGACGGTCAGGGGGCCCGACGGGTCTGGCCAGGGGGTGGGTGGGGAGCCCGCGCCGGCCCGGACGACACTGACCGGCGCCCGATTCATCCGCGAGCGGGCCGGATCAGGCCTCGATCGGGGAGGCGGCGTCCAGTACGGAGGCCGGCGCGGCTTGGAGGTTCGCGGAGGCGCCGCGCCGGAAGGCCCGCTCGTAGGCCTCGTCGCCGATGCCGGCGCCAGCCGTCCGTTCGCACTTCTCCCGGATCGGGCCCAACTCCGGCGTTCCGCGCTGGGGATGTCCGACGGTGCGCCAGAAGGCCTGCCCGACGCCGAAGACGGAGCTCGGTGACGTCACCGTCCGGGCGGGTGAGGGTGTGCTCGTCCCACTGGCCGCGGCCAACCGCGACGAACGGGCCTTCCCCGAGCCGGACCGGCTCGACGTGGGGCGTCCCGGCCGCCGGCATCTGGCCTTCGGCTTCGGCGTCCACCAGCGCCTGGGACAGCCGCTGGCCCGCCTGGAACTCCAGATCGCCCTCACCGGCATCGTACGGAGACTTCCGGGACTGCGGATCGGCGTTCCCGCCGGGGAGCTGTCGTTCCGCCACACCATGGCGGAGTTCGGACTCTTCCACCTGCCCGTCGTCTGGTGAGCCCGGCCCCCGCCGTGAACCAGCCGTCCCTCCCCATCACGACATCGTGAAGGAGTACCCGGTGCGTGTCACCGTCGACCGCGCCCTGTGCTGCAGCTCGGGCCTCTGCGTCCTGACCGCCCCCGACGTCTTCGACCAGGCGGACGACGACGGCCGGGTTCTTCTGCTGGCCGGCCCACCCGAGAGCGAGGAATCCGCTGTCGAGGAAGCGGTCGCGTGCTGCCCGGCGGGGGCCATCGGCGTCACGGACTGACGCCGCCGGCGGCCCGCCGGGGGAGGCCGGTCAGTGGGACCACTGCCTCCGCTTCGCGCAGATGCACTTGGTGCGGTGACACCGCGGGCAGACCACGCGCACGACGGCGCTCATCGACAGGCGGGAAGAATCCACGGCACACTCCCGGGTCTCGTGGGTGACAATGGTCGCTCGTCGCGTACCCCCCTCCTGGGGAGATCACGCCCTGCTGCCTCGGCGCCCCGCTCGATGCCCGCTCGGGTGAACACCGTTGAAGGACAACGCAGTTGGCGCGGAGCGCAGCCGATGCGGTACGTGTGTCCGTGCGCGGCGTCCCGCCGTCGCCGGTCCGCGGATCGTGTCGTCCGCCCCGGGTCCATGATCCGGATGCGATATTGAGCCGGTCCTTCACGCCGGCTCGGAGCGCGGCGGCCCCGTCCGGCGCTCCAGAACCCGAGGAATGCCGATGACGCCGTCCGCCGAACCCCTCGCGCTGCTCTCCCGCTCCCTGGACCAGGCCGGCGCGCTCGTCGCCTCGGTCACCGATGACCAGCTGCCGCTGCCGACCCCTTGCCGCGCCTGGACCGTCGCCGCATTGGTCGATCACCTCATCGACGATCTGGAGCAGTTCACGAAACGGGCCGGCGGCGGTACTCCCACGGCGGGCGAGTCGGGGCAGGGCACGGGCAGCGGGCGGGCCGAGGCCTTCTCCGACGGCTCCGCGGCGCTCCTCGGGACCTGGGCGCGGGCCGGCGATCTCACCGGCACGATCGAGCTCCCCGGCATGGGCGAGGTACCCGCCAGGTTTCCCGTCGACCAGCAGATCACCGAGTTCGCCGTCCACGCATGGGACCTGGCGAAGGCGCTGGGCCGGCCGGTCACCCTCGACCCCGAGGTGGGCGAGGCGGCACTCGGCTGGGCCCGGGGCGCGCTGCGCCCGGAGTTCCGGGGCGAGGAAGGCGGCCCCGAGGCCTTCGGCCCGGAGGTGACCGCCCGCCCGGACGCCCCGGTGTACGACCGCCTCGCGGCGTTCTTCGGCCGTGATCCCCAGCAGCGGGGCTGATGCACCGGCCCACCGGGTGTGGGACTTGCCGGCGCCGCGATGAGACGTGGACCACAATCCCGGTGCGGATGTCACACTCCGGCCGTCCGTACCGCTCTCAGGTCGCACCAGCGACAGGAGGCCCACGATGTCCGACACCCCGCCCGCCGACCGTGCCCGCGAAACGGCGGCGGACGATGCCACGGGGGTGTTCGTCGGCCACCGTGAGCTGCTGTTCTCGATCGTCTACGACATGCTCGGCAGCGTCGCCGACACCGAGGACGTCCTGCAGGAGACCTGGCTGGCGTGGACGTCCAGAGTCGGAGCGCCCGGCGCGGAGCCGATCCTCGTCCCGCGCCCGTACCTGGTGCGGGTCGCGGTGAACAAGGCGCTCGCGCGCCAGGCCGTGATCAGCCGGCGGCGTGAGACGTACATCGGCCCGTGGCTCCCCGAGCCGCTGATCACGCCACTCACCGACGCGACGGCCACCGGTGACGGCGCTGATGTGGCCGAACGCACCGAGTCGGTGTCGATGGCGCTGCTGGTCGTCCTGGAGACCCTGACCCCGCTGGAACGCGCGGTGTTCGTCCTGCACGAGCTGTTCGGCTACGCCCACACCGAGACCGCGGACATCCTCGACCGCAGTCCCGCGGCGGTCCGCCAGCTCGCGCACCGTGCCCGTGAACACGTGCACGCCCGGCGTCCCCGCTACCGGGCCGACCCGCGGCTGCGGCAGCAGGTGACCGAGCGGTTCGCCGCGGCGGTGTCCGGCGGTGACCTGCGGGCCCTGCTCGAACTGCTGGCGCCCGATGTGACGCTGTGGGCCGACGGCGGAGGCAAGGCCACGGCCGCGGGACTGCGGCCGGTCCACGGCCGCGACACGGTGGCCAAGCTGCTGTCCACCCGCGCCGGCAGCGTCGGACGCGGCCTGGACATCCGCTACGAGTGGATCAACGGGGACCCGTCGGCGGTGCTGTTCCGCGCCGGATCGCCCTTCGCGGTGCTGGTCGTCGAACTGGTCCCGGACAGTGCTCAGGTGCAGGGCATCTACTTCGTGACCAATCCCGACAAGCTCTCCCGCATCGGCTGACCGCAGGGGCGTACGGCGTGGGCGAACACCACAGTGAACACCGCAGTGAACACTGCAGCGAACACCAAAGCGAACACCGCGCCGTGCGCCCGGCCCGACGGTGCGTCAGCCCCGTTCACTAGAGTGGCGGAGTGACGGAATTCAGTGTTCTTGTCGATACATCTACCTGGCAGCCGGGCTTCGAACGACGGCTCCGCGCCGCGTACGGTGCCGTGGGGTATCCCGAGGCGGCGGCGGAGTTCAGCCTCGGACGGCTACGCGACGGCATCGCCGAGTGGACCGTCGCCGAGATCCGCTCGGCCGGTACCCGGGTGGGCTTCGTCGCGGTGACCATGGAAGCGGACACCCCCACCGGCCGCATCGGCGACCTCTGGGTCGACGCGGCCCACGCCGGCCAGGGCCATGAACGGGCCGCCAGGACCTGGGCCGAGGGATGGTGCGCGCGACAGGGCGCGACGCGGGTCGCCGTGCGGCTCGTCGAGCCGGACGTACTCTTCGCCGATTACCCGGTGCGGGGCCAGCTCAGAATGCGCGTCATCGCCGCCGCGGCGACGCCGTTCGACGGGGTCACCGCCCGGCCGATGACACCGGCCGAGTATCCGGGGTGGCTGGCGGCCGAGAACGCGGCCTTCGCCGCCGATATCGTCCGGTCCGGTGCCACGACCCCTGACGAGGCCCGCAAGAAGGCCGACAGGGCCTACACGGAACTGATCCCCGAAGGCCTGGACACCGAGGACCATTCCATCCTGGTCCTGGAGCACGCGGGAGCCCGGATCGGCACCGGGTGGCTGAAGCACCGCCACATGCCGGGGGTGACCTTCGGCTTCTCGCTGGAGGTCGACGAGGAACACCGCGGCAAGGGGTACGGCAGGGCCGCGATGGCCGTGGGGGAGCGGGCCACCGTCGAGGCCGGCGACTCCGCCCTGATGTTCAACGTGTTCGGTGGGAACGAGGTGGCGATGAGCCTGTACACCAGCGCGGGCTACCCGGTGGTCGAGGAGACCCGGTCCATCGAACTGCCGACGAGGACCGGCTCCCTGCCGTAACAGCGACCGGACCGGGACCGGATCGGACCTCTTCCCGGCCCCCTTGCGTCAGGCGCAGTAGCGGATCAGCCAGTCGTTGTCGGGGTTGCGGCCGAACTGGGGGTCGTTCGGCGGATCCGACGGGCTCTCCTCGACCATCTGCTCCGGCGCTATGCGCTCGGGAAGCTGCCCGAAGCGGGCGGCCCGCCCCTCGGCCGGGTCTTCGGCGGGACGCTGCCCGTCGAGGCCCTGCCCGTTGGAATGACCCGCTCGTTCATGACGTGCGTTCATGGCGACCCCGGACTCGGCTCGGCACAGATGGGAACCCTCTGGCTCCCACTCCGCCAACGAACCGCCGGCCCCGGAGATTCCCCGGTCCGTCCCTTGCTGACCACCGCCGGAGCGCAGCCGGCACAGCGGGTGGTCGCGGTGCGATCGATGCCGATCCGGCGGAGCACGGACCCGACCCCTAGCACTGATGGGGGTCAGGACGCAGCTGTTCCGTGAAACAGGTCCGGATCGCGCCGGGTGCCCGTACGGTGACTCGCGTCGACCCTGACCCTGTCGGTACCCCTGCACGATCGTCCCGTAGCTGAGGGAGCCGTCGTGGAAGAGTCCACCCTGCCCGTGTTCTCACCGGATCACACCCGTACCCACGGGGACTGCACCGTGGTGCCGCTTCGCGGCGAGATCGACCTTCTGACCGCCCCCGACCTCACCCGCTTCCTGGACGACCTGACCGGTGGCGTCCACCCGGACCTGCTCATCGATCTGCGGCAGGTGGACTTCCTCGACGGCAGCGGCATAACGACCCTGGTGCGCGCCCGCAGCCGGGCGGTCGCCCGTGACGGCCGGCTCCGACTGCTCTGCACCCACCCGCCGACGCTGCGGATCCTCCGGCTCCCCGAACTCCGGCTGCACTTCGACCTGCTGGAGCACATGCCGGCCCCCGAACCGGCCCCTTAGCCCCCCGGTCAGGTCCTCTCAGATCCGCTCAGGTCCGCTCAGGTCCGCGGACGCCGCGCCGCGAACAGGCCGATCACGCCGACCAAGGCGGTGGGCGCTCCCAGTAGCGTCCACACCGGCACGTGGGTGAAGAGGCCGATGGCGTTGCACACCACCCCGAACAAGATCAACGCCTTCCACCGGCCAAGGGGGCCGCGCGTCTGCTGCTGCGTCATTTCCGCTCCTCACTGAAGAGTGCCGCGCTGTCCCTGCGGCATGGGTCGAACGTAGCCACGGCCGCGCGGCCCCGTCGCGGGTTCGTCCGCGCCGCAACTCACGTCGTGCCAGGTCGGAGTGGGGTCGCCGAGAAAACAGCCGGTCCCCGGTGCGGCCCGCTCCGGGAACACCGGCCGAAGAGCCGCTCCGGACGGCAGACTGGGAACCTCGACGCGGCAGTGGGCCCACAGGACTCACATCGGCCGGTGCGGCGCGGGGAGCGGGGGCGGGGTGGCGGCGGTGACCGGGCGCGGATCCGGGGAGGCACGGGCGGCGTTCGCGGAGGCGCTGGCGCGTCTGCGCCGGGAGTTGCCCGACGTGTCGGACGAGACACTGGCGCGCCGCGCCGGCCGCACGGCGCTGCCGTCGGGGCGCAGGGTCGAGGTCAACGCCCGGCGGCTGGGGGAGTGGCTCGGCGGCCGGTCGGTGCCACGGGACTTCGACGTCGTCGTGGCCGTGGTCCGCGCCGTCGAGACCGCGGTGGCCAGAACCGGGCCGGGACCGGCTCCCCGGCAGTCCATCGCACAGTGGGAGCGGCTGTGGCGCGCCGCCTACGAGGAACGCTCCCCTGCCCGGAACGGCGCCGCGGAATCAAGTGCCGGAACGGAACCGGGCCCGGCGGGAGCGGCGCGCGGCCTTGCCGTCGGCCGTCCGCCGAGCGACGCGGCGGCCCTGCGGGAGCGCCCGGACCTGGCCGGCGCGCTGGACTCCGCCATCGAGGAGGCCCAGGTCCGCCAGGTCGTGCTCACCGGGGCGGGCGGGGTCGGCAAGTCGCAGCTGGCGGCGGCCGCCTTCCACCGCGCCCGGCAGCGCGGCCAGTTGGCGGTCTGGGTTCCCGCGTCGTCCCGTCAGTCGGCGCTGACGGCCTGTGCCCGCGCCTGGCGGGTGATGGCCGGCGAGGGTGCCGCCGGCGCCCGGGACGCCGGTGGCGGGGACCGGGGATGGGACGAGGAGGCGGAGGCGGACCTGTTCGTCGGCTGGCTGCGTACGACCACCCGGCCGTGGCTCGTGGTGCTGGACGACGTCGACGACCCGGCGGAACTGGCGGGGATCTGGCCCGTCGGCGACCACGGGACGAGCGTCGTCACCACCCGCCGCCGCGACGCGTCGGTGATCCGGCCGTCCGCCCGGATCATCCGGGTCGGGATGTTCACCCCCGAGGAAGCCGCGGGATATCTGCGTGCCCGCCTCAGCGCGGCTCCAGGCCCTTCGTCGTCCCCGGCCTCCGACAGCATCACGGGACCGCAGGACGACACCGGAGTGGAGTCCCTCGCCGAGGCGTTGGGCTGCTTCCCGCTGGCCCTGTCCCAGGCGGCGGCGTTCGTCATCGACACAGGCTTGAGCCTCGCGCAGTACCGGCGGCTCCTCGACGACCAGCAGGAGACGCTGGCGGACCTGTTCCCCTCCTCGTCCCCGGCCGACGAACACGGCGGGACGGTGTCCAGCACCTTCCGGCCGGCCCTCGAACGCGCCGAGACGCTGGCCCACCCCGGGACGGTCCGCGCGGCGCTGGAACTGGTGGCGATGCTGGCTCCCGGCGGCATACCCGAGGTGGTGCTGCACACCGGCGCCGCCCGGCGCTGGATCGGCAAGGAGCAGGACCGGCCCCGGGAACGGGACGTCCTCCTCGCGCTGCGCGCCCTGCACCGGCTGAGCCTGGTCACCCACGACAGCGAACGCGGCCCCGCCACGGTCGAGGCGCACGCCCTGGTGCAGCGCGCCGCGCGGGAGACCGTACCTGCCGGTGACCGGCCGGCCCTGGCCGCCGCGGCGGCGGACGCATTGGAAGAGGTCTGGGCGTCGCGGGAGATCCGTCCCGACCTCGCGGCCGCTCTGTACCGCAATGTGGAGGCGCTCCGGCTGACGGCCGGCGACCTGTTCCGGGAGGGCCGGATGCATCCCGTGCTGCGCCGTACCGGTCCCCATCTGACCGGTCTGGGCCGGGCCGCCGCCGCCCGGGACACCTGCTCCGAACTACTGGTCCGGGCACGGGCCCGGCTGGGGGAGGGGCACCGGGACGTCCTGATCCTCCGCTCGCAGGTCGCCCAGGCCGTCGGTGACCTCGGCAACGCCACCACCGCCCACGCCGAGCTGACCGCGATCCGGCGCGAGGCCGAACGGAACCTCGGCGCGGCGGATCCCGACACGCTGTCCGTGCGGCTGCACGAAGCCCGCTTCCTGATGGAGTCGGGCGCGGTCGGCGAGGCGTCGGAGGCCTTCACCACCCTCGCCGCCGACGCGGCCCGCGCGCTCGGGCCGGGCGCCGCGCTCACTCTCGACGCCCGCGGCTACGCCGCCATGTGCCGGGGGCTCGCGGGCGACGCGGTCGCCGCGCGTGACGCCTACGCCGCGGTCGTCGAGGACCTGGAGCGGGAACGGGGCCTCGGCGACCCGGCCACCCTTGGTGCCCTCACCGACCTGGGACGGTGGATCGGGGAGGCGGGAGACCCCGACGCGGCGGTCGAGATGCACCTCAAGGCCGTCGACGCCCTGTGCACGGCCGCCGGACCACTCCACCACGACACCCTCGTCGCCCGGCACAACCTCGCCTACTGGCGGGGCCTGGCAGGCAGCCCCGAGCAGGCGGTCGAGGAGTTCGCCGCCGCCGCGCACGACGCGGAACGCGCGCTCGGGGCCGACCATCCGACGACCCTCACCTGCCGCGTCAACCTCGCCTTCTGGAGCGGCCTCACCGGCCGCCCGGCCGACGCCGTGACCGAACTGGCCGGTCTCCAGCCGCTCATCGACCGGATCCTGGGCGCCGACCATCCCCGGGCGCTGCGAACCCGGCAGCAGAGTGCCGAACTGCAGGACAGGGCGGGCGACCGCGCCGGGGCGACGACTCGTCTGACGATCCTGCTGGCCGACATGACGCGGGTCCAGGGCGCGGAACATCCCCGGACCCGCGAAGTGGCGGAGCTGCTGAAGCACTGGGGCAGCCCCGCCGGCTCCTAGACCGTGCGGAGCCACACCCGTACCCCCACGGACCAGACACCGCTCATCCGGCGGCGGGTCCCAGCCGGGCCAGCGTGTCGAGCAGCTTGGCGCGGCTGACGAAGACCTCCGGCGGCAGCGAGACGTACAGCTGGATCGTGGTCACCCCCGGGATGTGGTACCGCAGAATCCGCTCCCGGCACTCCTCGGGCGATCCGCTGATGAACAGACCGTCCACGACCTCGTCCGGCAGCGACTTCTGGGCGCCCTCGGGATCACCGGCCTCCCACCGTTCGTGTGACTCCCGCAGCAACTCGCCGTGCCCGAGCCACTCGTGGAACTTGCGGTACGGCTCGCGGTTGAGGATCCACGCAAGGAAGGGGCGGGTGGCGCGGTGGGCGTAGTCGGTGTCCTCGGTGGGGCACACGAACACCTTCACCACCAGCTCCTTGCCGGCCGGCTGCGGCCCGACCGCGTTCAGCACGGTGGGGACGTCCTCGGGGAAGAGCAGATTGGTGATCGCCCCGTCCCCCTCGGTGAACCCCAGCCGCAGCATGCCAGGACGCAGCGCGCCCAGGATGACCTTGACCGGGGCGGCCGGCGGGTGCGGCAGCTGGAAACCGGTGATGGAGAAGGTGTCGAAGTCCCCGGAGACGTGTTCGCCGCGCAGCGCACGGGTGACGAACCGCAGGACGTCCCGGGTGCGTTTGAACGGTTCGTCGAACGGGATGCCGTTGATGTCCGTGACATGGGCCGGTACGGAGGCGCCGATCCCCAGGAGCACCCGTCCGGGGGCGAGTTGGGCGAGGGTCGCGGCGGTCTGGGCGAGTACCGCGGGACCGCGGGTGTGCACCGGGACGATGCCGGTGCCGATGCGCAGCGACGAGGACCAGGCGGCTGCCGCGGCCAGCGGGGTGAAGGCGTCGGTCCCGCCGCCCTCGGCGCTCCAGACGTCGGTGTAGCCGAGGTCCGGGAGCCGTTCGACGATGAAGCGGTGCCGGTCGATGGTGAGCCCCGGCAGCGGCAGGGTGATGCCCCACCGCGGTGGGGCCGCCGCGAGGCGCGGAGGCAGGTCGTGCGGGGCGGTCATGGGGGCGACGGTCCTCTCGTGGCGGGTGAACGGCGGGAAGAGCCGGGCTACTTGCGGACCCAGACCGTCGTCAGGTCCAGGAACCATGACTGCGGCTGCACCAGACCGCGGACCTTGGGTGACAGCGCCCGCGGATTGCGGTCGTTCACCACGAAGAGCCACGGCGCGTCCTTGGTCACCAGATCCAGCGCCTGCCGGTAGTCGGCCCGCCGCTTGGCCTGGTCCGTCGAGGCCGACGCGGACGCGAGCAGGGTGTCCACCCGCGCGTTGGTGTAGTGGCCCGTCCAGAAGGGGCTCTTGCTGCCGATGAAGAGCGGCAGCAGCGCCTCGGACTGGAACAGGGTGGTGGACTGCGCGATCGCGTCCGAGCCGAGCGCGACCTGGCCCTTGGCCTCGGCGCTGATCAGGGTCGACCAGTCGGTGGTGCGGAGCTGCACCTTGATGCCGACGGCGGCGAGGTCGTGCTGGATCGCCTCGCTGATCGGCACCGGCAGCAGGTTGCCCGAGCCGCCGGTCGGAACGGTGACGGTGGTGCTGAAGCCGCCCGCCTTGCCCGCCTCGGCCAGCAACTGCCTGGCCTTGGCCGGGTCGTAGGAGTACGCGTCGCCGGCCGGGTCGAAGGCGAAGGTGGCCCGGGGCGCGGCCTGGTAGGCCGGGTCGGCGGTACCGTGCAGCAGCTTGCCGGCGATCGCCTTGCGGTCGATGGCGAAGTTGGCCGCCTGCCGGACCCGCGGGTCGTTCCACGGTGCTTTCGACGTGTCCAGGATCCAGTACCACAGGTGGTCGTAGCTGTTGGTGACGAGCTGCACCCCGTCGGCCTTGAGGCTGTCGATGTCGTCGGGGTTGGGGTACTCGATCCAGTTGACGCCGCCGGAGCGCAGCGCCGCGGTACGGGCGGCGACATCCGGGAGCGACTTGATCACCAGCCGGTCGAGCTTCGGCGCGCCGCGCCAGTACCCCTTGTACGCGACCAGGTCGATCTCCTGCCCGGCGGTCTGGGAGCTGAAGGCGAAGGGCCCGGTGCCGACCGGGTGCTGCCCGAAGTCGGCCGTTCCGTACTTCCGTACGGCGGTGGGGCTCGCGATCAGGACATGGGCGAGGTCCTCGGGGAAGTGTCCGTTGGGCGCGGTGGTGACCAGTTCGACGTGGTCGGCGTCGACCTTGCGGTACGTGGCGATGTCCCCGGCGTACTCCTGCGCGGCGGCGCCGAGCGCGTCGGTGTACTGCGCGTTGTGCTTGTCGAGGTACCGGTCGAGGTTGAAGACGACCGAGTCGGCGTCGAAGGGGGTGCCGTCCTGGAACTTCACGCCCTTGCGCAGGGTGAAGGTCCAGGTCCTGGCATCGGCCGCGACCTTCCAGGACTCCGCGAGCGCGCCGGTGATCTCCGGGGGCGCGTCGGTCCTGGACAGGTCGTAACGGGTGAGGCCCTCGTACAGCTGGAAGCCGACCAGGCGCTTGCCCTCGAATCCGGCGCCGCCGATGACGGTGTCGGGGTTGGGCAGCTTGCCGGTCGCGCCGATGACGAGGGTGCCGCCCCGGCCGTTGGTGTCGGAGGCACCCGGACCGTCCGAACCCGTCGTGGTGGCCGCCGATCCGCAGCCGGCAGCCGCGAGCAGCAGTCCCGCGGTCAGCAGGGCCCCGGTTCTGCGCCGGAAGCGTGGCGTGGCGTGGTGGTGCGTCATCGTGAGTCCTCGGGGTCGGTGGGGATGTCGGTGTCGACGGGTACGGAGAACTGGATCGGGCGGGGGCGGCCCGAACGGTCAGGGGAGATCGGCCGGTTCGTCGCCGGCGGCGGCGAGCAGGGCACGGGTGTAGGGATGGCGGGGCGCCCGCCACAGGTCGGCGACCGGCCCCTCCTCCACCACCTGTCCGTGCCGCAGGACCAGCACCCGGTCGGCGAGGTGCCGGACGACCGCGAGGTCGTGGGAGATGAACAGACACCCGATACCGGTGCGGTCCTGGAGCTCCACCAGCAGGTCCAGGACCTGTGCCTGAACGGTGCGGTCCAGCGCCGAGGTGGGCTCGTCACAGACCAGCAGCTCCGGGCCGGGGGCCAGGGCGCGCGCGATGGCCACCCTCTGCAGCTGACCGCCGGACAGTTCGCGCGGGTACCGCCGGGCCAGCCCCGGGTCGAGCCCGACCTGCTGGAAGAGGGCGGCCACCGCCTCCGGCCGGTCCCGTCGCGGGACGCCGTGCAGGCCCAGCGGGAACGCCACCGCCTCCCCGGCCCGCAGGCCGGGGTTGAGCGAGCCGCCGGGATTCTGCGGAACGAACTGCAGCCGTCCGCGTACCGCACGTGCGCTCCGGCCGCGGAGCCGGTGGGGGTCGTGGCCGGCGAAGCGGACCGAACCGGTGTCGGGGGCGAGCAGCCCCAGCGCCAGTCGGGCGAGGGTGGACTTGCCCGAGCCGGACTCGCCGACCAGGCCGACCGTCTCGCCGCGCCCGACGCCCAGACTGACCCCTCCCAGCGCGAGCCGCCCGCCCGGGTAGCGCTTGGTGACGTCGGCGAGATGAAGCAGGGGGGTGTCCTCGTGGCCGGTCCCCGCGCTGACGCTCATCGGCGTGCCCCCGCCCGGGCCGCGACGAGTTCGGCGGTGAAGGAGTGCGCCGGCCGGGAGAGCACCTGGCCTGCGGGGCCGGACTCGACGATGCGCCCGGCGCGCATCACCGCCACCTGTCCGCCCACCCGCCGGGCCACCGACAGGTCGTGGGTGACCAGCAGTACCGCGATACCGTGCCTGCTGCGCAGACTGCCGAACAGATCCAGGATCTGCGATCGGACCAGCGCGTCGAGCGCGGTGGTCGGCTCATCGGCGATCAGCAGTTCGGGCTCGCAGGCGACCGCGAGAGCGATGGCCGCACGCTGGCGCAGCCCGCCGGAGAGCTCATGCGGAAAGCTGCGCGCGATGCGCTCCGGCTCCGGGATCCCCGCCGTGGTCAGCAGCCCGGGTACGGCGTCCCGGGCCGCGCGGCGGGTGGCGACCACACGGTGCCGGCGCAGGACTTCGGTGATCTGCGGACCGATGCGGCGCAGCGGATCGAGCGAACCGGTGGGATCCTGCGGCACATAGCCGATCCGGCTGCCCCGAACCCGGGAGAACTCCCGCTCGGTCAGCGCGCGCAGATCGGTCCCGCCGAGTCGTATCCGGCCGGTGACCCGGGCGTTCCGGCCGGGCAGCCCGAGTACGGTCCTGGCGAGTGTGGTCTTGCCGCTGCCCGACTCACCGAGCAGCACCAGCGCACCGCCCGGTTCGACGGAGAGCGACACGGCGTCCACGGCGTGCACGGGGGAGTCCCGGCCCGGGTGGTCGACGGACAACTCCTCGACGAGCAGCCCGGGTCGGCCGGTCGCCAGCGGCGCGTGCGGGGTCATCGGACCGCCTCCGCGGCGAGTCCACCCGTGTCGCCGATGCGGCGCCGCAGGGCCTCGCCGAGGGTGTTGAAGACCACCGAGACAATGAGGATGGTGAGCGCGGGAAGGACAGCGACACCGGGGTGGGTCAGCAGGCTGGGACGCAAGTCATCCAGCATCGCTCCCCATTCGGCGGTGGGCGGGGGGACGCCGAGGCCGAGGAAGGAGAGCCCGGCCGCGTACACCACGGACAGCCCGATCAGGGACGAGGCGTAGGCCAGGATCACCGGCGCGACGACCGGCAGGACCTGGCGTACGGCGACGAGCGTGCGGCCGGCTCCGCTGACCCTGGCCGCCTCCAGGTATTCGGCGGTGCGGATCCGCGCCACCTCGGTATGGGCGACCCGGGCCACCGCCGGGTGAGCACCACCGACAGCGAGAGCACGGTCGCGCCGAGGCCCGCCGGCATCAGGGTGGCGATGGTCATCGCCAGCAGGATGCCCGGGAAGGCGTACAGCACGTCGAGCGACCGCAGCAGCGCCTGTTCGGTGACCCGGCCACCGAGCCCGGCGGCGATGCCCAGCGCGGTGCCGGCCGTCGCGGCGATCGCCACCGGGACGAACCCGCCGATCAGGGAGGGGCGGGCGGCCCAGACGAGCCGGCTGAGCACGTCGCGGCCCTGCCCGTCGGTCCCCAGGAGATGGCCGGGGCTGCCGGGGTCGAGCAGGCGCACCCGCAGTGATCCGGCGACCGGGTCGTACGGGGCGATCAGCGGTGCGGCGACGGCCACCAGGAGCAGCAGCGCGGCGAGTGCGGCGGGCAGCAGCAGCCCGGCGTCACGCCGCAGTGCGGCGGCCCGCAGGGCTCGGAAGGGGAGCCGCCCTCGGGCGGAGGTACCGGTACGGAGCACGGTCATCGGGGGCTCCGGACGCGCGGGTCGATCCAGGCGTGAGCGGTGTCGACCAGGATGTTGACGCCGACGAAGGCCACCCCGACCACCAGGACGCCGCCCTGGATGAGGGGCAGGTCGCGTGCGGTGAGGGCGTCGTAGAGCAGATGTCCGAGGCCGGGCCAGGCGAAGAGCGTCTCCACGAAGACCACGCCCTCCAGCAGATAGGCCAGTTGGAGGCCGCCGATGGTGAGCAGCGCGGGGGAGGCGTTGTGCACGCAGTGCCGCAGCACGGCCGTACGGCTCGGCCCGCGGGCCCGCAGGCTGTCGGCGAGATCCCCCGCGAGGACCGAACCGAGCGCGGCCCGGAACACCTTGGCGGTGAGGCCGAGCGGAACCAGGGCGGCCGCCACGGCGGGCAGGATCAGATGGCGCAGCAGGTCCGGCAGGCCGCCGTCGCCGAAGACGTCATGCGTACCGCCGGCCGGCAGCCAGCGCAGCCGCACCGCGAAGACGGCGATCAGCAGCAGCGCCACCGAGTACTGCGGGGCGGAGACCGACACGGTGCTCAGCGCGCCCGACACCCTGCCGAGCGGACCGCGGGGCCGCAGGGCGCCGACGGCACCGAGCACGATTCCGCCGACGAGGACCAGCGTGAACGCCGCAGCCGACAGGATCAGGGTCTGGCCCAGTGCCGGCAGCAGCAGTTGGTCGACGGGGCGCTGGCCGGCGATCGACGTGCCGAGGTCGCCGTGCAGCGCGTGTGTCAGCCAGTCGGCGTACTGCACGGGCAGCGGCCGGTCCAGGCCGAGACGGTCGGTCAGCTCCTGGCGCGCCTGCGGCGGAGCCCCGGGGCCCAGGAACGCGCTGACCGGGTCGCCGGGCACCAGGGCCACGGTGGCGAAGACCACCAGCGTCACACCGACGAGGGTGGGCACCGCGAGCAGCAGCCGCCGGATCAGGAACCGTCTCATGCGGGCACCGGCCGGAGCGGGGCGCCCGGCGGCCGGGCGACGGGGAGACGGGCAGGGGCTGGCATGAGCATGGTCCTTCCAGGGTCGGTCACTCCGGCCGATGGGAAGAAGGTGGCTCAGCCGGCCGGGCGGCAGCCAGCCAGGCGTTCATGCTGTTACCTGTGGTCATAGGATCCGGGGTGCGGATCAGCACGCTGCCCCGCAGCACGGGTCGTGGACCGACCTTGACCCGTACTCGCGTACGGAATTACCCTGCGCGCATGGCTATCCGGCGCACCGACTTCACCTTGGTCGGCATCTGCGGCTCGTGGCACCGCAGGTGCTTCGACGAGACATGTCGCCCCGGCGCCCGGCGCTGACCGCCCAGCCCCTGGCTGCCCGGCAGCGCCCCTCCTCCAGCAGCGGCCAGCCGCCCCTCTGATGATCCGTCAGTGACGTTCCCGGGACCACGGAACCGTCATGGAACAGGGCGGAACCCGCGTCCTATCGCCGCGTCGTCCCGCCAGGGACCGGCTCCGTCACCTCCGAGGGGACCGCACCGCCATGCCGCACGACATCCGCGACCTGACCCGTCGACCAGCCGGCCGGGCCGGACAGCCCGCCCGTACCGTCAACCCGCCACGCCGGTCCGGAGGTTCCCGATGGGAACGCTGACCGAACTCGCCGACCCGTGCTCCGGACGCAACCGGCGGCAGTCCGGGCGGCGGGGCCCGTCCGCCCCGGCCCGGCCGGCCACGACGGACGCGCTGCACATCGAGATCGACAATCCGCTGGACCTCATCGCCGGACACCAACTGCTGGCCGAGCCCGACGCGTTCTCCGCCGGCGGCGGTCCGGTACGCCGCCCCGCCGCCGAACCGGCCTGCTCCTGCGGGCATCCGCTGTGCACCGTGGCCGCGGACCGGGCCTCCGACACCACCCGGGTGTTCCTGGTGGAGCGGCACCCGGTGGCCAGCGCCGGACTGCGCAGCGTCCTGGCCAGCGTGCCGGGGATGACCGTGGTGGGCAGCAGCACCGGTGACCCGCTGCGCGCCGTGGAGGGCGTGCGACGAGTACAGCCCGACGTCATCCTGCTGGGCGGCGGCGCGACACTCGCCGACGACCTCGCCGCCGTGGTCGAACTGCGCGGCGCCGACGGGGCGCCCGACGCGCGGGTGCTGCTGCTGCGCCGGGCGGAGAGCACGGCGGAGGCCAGCCGGATGCTGCTGACCGGGGCGAACGGCTGCTTCCCGCTGGACCTGCCGGAGGACCGCATCATCAGCGCGGTGGCGACCGCCGCCGCGGGCGGCGCGGTCTTCCTGCCCGCCCCGCCGTCGGCCCGGGTGCACCTGGCCAGCCTGGCCGGGCACGCCGCTGAGTCACCGCCGCAGCACTGCGGACTGACGGACCGGGAGCGCGACGTGCTCTCCCAGCTGGCCCGGGGCCTGGGCAATGCCGAGATCGGGCGCGAGCTCGCGCTGGCCGAGGCCACCGTCAAGAAGCACCTGACCCAGGCGATGCGCAAGATCGGCCAGTCCGACCGGCTGCGTGCGGCGCTCTACGCGCACCGGCACGGCCTGGCCGGCTGATCACCTGCCGCCGCTCCGGCACCGGAGCGGCGGCCCTACCCCTGCCGAAGGCGGGCACCCGTGCGGGGTGCCCGCCTTCGGCATGTCCGGGCCCGGCCGGAGCGGGGCGACCTTAGGAGCAGCCGTGGGCTCCGTAGGTCGCCCCGGCCCGCTCCGTTCGGGGCTTCTGGCCACGGGGTGCCGCTCCGTAGCGTTGCCGACGACCGAGACCGCCGCGACCCGCACCCCGGGTCCGCATCCCGGGTCCGTACCCCCCGACCCGCGACGGCCGCACAGCCCGGGGTCCCGGGTCCCGCACGACCCGTCCCCGTAGAACCTGTAGAAGGAGACGCTGATGAGCGATGTGCCCGAGGCAGCCATCGCACGGACCGGACCCCAGGAACCCACTCCACGCGGCGCGGGCGCCGGGACCGTCCCCGGACCGCGCACCGCGGTACTGGGGGAGTCGCGCTCCGCGGACGGCAGCACGCTCCCGGCGGCCGGCGGCCCGTACGACCTCCCCTACCCGGCCCCGTACCGCCCCGCGTACCGGTCGATGCCCGAGGACGAGCGCTCGGCCCTGTGGCGCCAGCGCCTGCACGAGGCCGAGGCCGGCCTCACCTCGTTCCTGGCGGCGCGCGGCGACCATCTCCATCTGACCGACTGGTTCGCGCTGCAGGCCGAACTCTTCGCCGATCTGCCCGATGCGCGGGACACCGACTCGGCAGCCTGGCAACGGGTGTTCTTCCGCGGCCAGGCCCTGATGGAGCGATTCCTCGTCACCCGGTACGGCGAGGAGTCGCTCGCCGGATGGGCCGGTGCCAACGCCGAGGTGCACCGCACGGTCGAGCCCGACCACGGACGGGGCGCCGCCGACCCGATCCACCGCATCGCCCGGCAGGCCGAACTCTACGGTTCCGACTACGAGTTCGACTCCGACGCACCCGAGAGCCCCGACCACGCGGCGCTGACCATCACCCACTGCGCGATCTGGGACTACCGCGAGCGGGCCCGCCGCAGTGGAGTGCGCCTCACACTGGCCTCGCCGTGCACCTACTGCACGGAGGCGCTGTCCGCCAACATCCGGGCCAAGGGCTACCGTCCCTCGCACCGGCTGCGCAGCGGACCCACCGGGCACGGCTGCCGCTGGGAGGCCGACGCCCCGGTCGGCGACGTCACCCTCCCCGTCAACGCGCGGGAGGCGTGATGTGCGGGATCACGGGATGGGTCGACTGGGAGACCGACCTGCGCACCAGGGAACGGACCGTGCGGGCCATGACCGAGACCCTGGCGTGCCGGGGACCGGACGCCGACGGTGTCTGGCTCTCCAAGTACGCCGCACTCGGGCACCGCAGGCTCTCGGTGATCGATCTCGACGGCGGTGTGCAGCCGCTGCGGGACCTCCCCCTTCCGCGCGCCGTCATCAGCTACAACGGCGAGCTCTACAACTACCGCGAGCTGCGCGCCGAACTGCGGGCCCTCGGGCACGAGTTCCGCACCGCGTCGGACACCGAGGTCGTGCTGCGGGCGCACGTGCAGTGGGGTGACCAGGCACCCCGCAGGTTCAACGGCATCTTCGCGTACGCGCTGTGGGACACCCGCCGCGAGGAACTGCTGCTGGTCCGCGACCACCTGGGGATCAAGCCGCTGTACTGGCACGCCCACCGCAGCGGGGTGCTGTTCGGCTCCGAGCCCAAGGCCGTCCTGGCCAACCCGCTTTTCCGGGCCGAACTGGACGCCGAGGGCATCGCCGAACTCTTCGCCCTCCCGGCCGCGCCGACGGCGGGCCACGGACTCTTCCGCGGTCTGCACGAAGTGCGCCCCGGCACCGTGGTGACGGTCGGCAGGTCCGCGACCCGGCAGTCGGCCTACTGGGCGCTGGAGTCACAGCCGCACACCGACGACCCGGCGACCACCCGGGACACGGTCCGCGCGCTCCTCGCCGACAGCGTCGAGCGCCAGCTGCTCAGTGACGTCCCGCTGTGCACCCTGCTGTCGGGAGGCGTGGACTCCAGCGCCATCACCGCGCTGGCCGCTGGCGCCCGCGAACGGGCCGGCCAGGGCAAGGTCACCAGCTTCTCGGTGGACTTCCCCGGCAGCGAGGAACGCACCCCGGACGCCTGGCGCACCACCCTGGACGCCCCGTACGTCCAGGCCGCCGCCGAGCACATCGGCACCCGGCACACCTCCGTCGTGGTCCCCGACGACGACATGCTCGACGCCCGCGACGCCGTCCTGCGCGCCCGGGACCGGCCCGGCTGGGGGGAGATGGACGCCTCGCTGCACCTGCTGTTCCGCGAGGTGCGGCGGCACTCCACGGTGGCGCTCTCCGGCGAGGCCGCCGACGAGATCTTCGGCGGCTACCCCTACTTCCACGACGCGCAGGCGCTCGCCGCCGACACCTTCCCCTGGCTGCACGGCCGCACCACCCCGGCCGCACTGCTGCGCCCCGAGGTCCGCGCCGAGGTACGCCCCGACGAGTACGCCGCCGAGGCGTACCGGCGGTCGCTGGCCGAAGTGCCGCGGCTGGACGGCGAGACCGGACCGGACCGGCGGCTGCGGGAGGTCTTCCATCTCGCGCTGACCCGCTGGCTCCCGCCGCTGCTGGACCGGGTGGACCGGGTGAGCATGTCGGTGGGCCTGGAGGTGCGAGTGCCGTTCTGCGACCACCGGCTGGTGGAGTACCTGTGGAACGTACCGTGGCACCTCAAGTCCCCCGGCGGGCGCTCCAAGGGGCTGCTCCGCGACGCCGTCCGCGATCTGCTGCCACCCCAGGTGACGGACCGCCCGAAGAGCGGCTACCCGTCGACCCCCGCGGTCCGCTACAGCGAGGTGCTCACCGCCCGCGCGCACGAACTGCTGGCCGATCCGCAGGCGCCGGTCTTCGACCTGGTGGACCGGGACGTGGTGCGCCGCGCGCTCGCCGAAGGACGTCCGCTGCCCAGCCCTCGAACGGCTCCCAACCCGATCGGCGGCCTCGACCACCTGATCCAGGTCGACGAATGGCTGCGGGCCTACCGCGTGGGGCTGCGATGAGCCCCACGAGTCCCTCCGCCCGCGCGCAGGCCCCGTCCGGCCGCCCGCGGACCGAACCGGCCCTCGGAGCGGACTCCTTCCGTGCCGCGGCCCGGCACTGGACCACCGGAGTCGGCGTCCTGACCACGCAAAGGGGCGAGGAGGTCTTCGCGAAGACCGTCTCCTCGCTGTGCACGCTGTCCCTCGAACCCCTGCTGGTCAGCGTCGCGGTGGACCGGCGCAGCCCGCTGGTGGACGCCGTCCGCGGCAGCGGCCGGTTCGCCGTGAGCGCGCTGAGCCGGGAACAGGAGCACATCGCCCGGCGGTTCGCCGCCCCGGGCGCAGGCCGCGCCCTCGGCTTCTTCACCACCGCGCCGATGCGGACGGAGATCACCGGCGCACCCGTCCTGGAGCACTGCCTGGCCTGGTTCGACTGCCGGCTGCACAGCGTCCTGCCCGGCGGCGACCACGCGATCCTCGTCGGGCAGGCCGTCGCCGCGGACACCGGTGACGGTGAGCCGCTGCTCTACCACGACGGACGGTACCGCTCCCTCGACCGCCAACCGATCACCCCGACTGGAGTGCACGCATGACCCTGCTGGACACCACCGACACCGGACGGGGCCTGCTCACCGCCGACCGGTACCGGGCCGAGCTCGACGACGGCCGTGAGCTCTATCTCGACGGGAAGCGCATCAGCGACCCGGCCGGCCATCCGGCGTTCAAGCCCGCCGCCGACGAGATAGGCAGGCTGCTCGACCTCCAGCACCATCCCGACCACCAGGACCTGCTCACCTGGCAGGACCCGGCCACCGGGCAGCGCCTGGCCCGCGCCTACCAGCCGCCGCGCACCGTGGAGGAACTGCGCGTGCAGCGGCGCAGTGCCGAGTTCTGGCACGCCGAATCCCTCGGCCAGCACGGGCGCTCGCCCGCCTTCATGGCCTCCATCGCGGTCGGCCTCTACGACTTCCGCCACCAGCTGGAGAAGGCGCGCACCGGATTCGGCACCAACGCCGAGGCCTGGTACCACCACACCTCCCGCAACGACCTGGTGCTCTCGCACGCGCTGGGCGATCCGCAGATCGACCGGTCCGCCGACCCGGTGGACGATCCCGATCTCGCGCTGCGCGTGCTGTCGGAGAACGAGCGGGGCATCGTCGTACGCGGCGCCAAGCAGCTGACCACCCTGGCCCCGCTGGCGCACGAGGTGCTGGTCTACCTGTCGGCGTCGTTCGCCCAGCGCCGCGGTGAACAGTTCGTCGTCTGGTTCGCCCTGCCGCTGAACACACCCGGCCTGGTGACCCTGTGCCGCGAACCCCTCGGCAGCAGCCCGTGGGGACACGCCCATCCGCTCGGCGCCCGCTTCGACGAGCAGGACGCCATGCTGTTCTTCGACGACGTCCTGGTGCCCTGGGACCGGGTGTTCCTGCTGCGCGAGAGCGAACTGGCCAGGACCGGCCTGGGCCGGATCAACGCCTGGAGCGCCTATATCGGGCACGTCCGCTACCGCGAGCGGCTGCGCACCCTGCTGGCCACCGCGACCCTCGTGGCCGAGAGCATCGGTGTGGACGGCTTCCGGAACATCCAGGAGGACCTGGGAACGCTGGCCGGCTACGCCGAACTCACCGAGTACTTCCTGGACGCCGCCGAAGCCCGTGCCACCGTCACCGACAGCGGCCTGCTGGCACCCGGAGACACCGCGGCCAGCCGGGTGTGGTCCGCCGAAGTGGCGGGCAAGGCGGTCGACATCGTGCGCGGCATCGGCGCCTCCGGGCTGCTGATGCAACCGACGGCGAACGATCTGGCCAACCCACGGCTCCGGCCGCACCTCGACCGCTACATGCGCGGGCGCGGTATCGACGCCGAACACAAGTCCCGGCTCTTCCGGCTCGCCTGGGAACTGACCGGTGACGGCTTCGGCCAGCGCCAGGACCTCTACGAGTTCGTCCACCGGGGAGACCTGGCCCGCAACCGCATCAACCTGTACCGGCGCTACGACCAGAGCAGCGTGCGCGAGCGCCTGCGGCGGCTCATCGCCGAACCCACCACTTCCCCGGAGGTCCAGTCGTGACCGCGTCAGCCGTCGAGATCCAGGCCCGGACGCTGTCCGGTTACGCGGACGCCAGCAGGCTCCGGCAAGTCCACGACCGTGACTGGGTGCTCGACCAGGTGCCGGGCGAGCCCGAGGTGCTGCTCGACCTCGGCAGCGGCATCGGCCAGTTGCTGCGCTCCGCCCTCGACCGCCACCCGTCACTGCGGCTCGCGGTCGGCCTGGAACGGTCCGAGCACCGCATCGCCGAGGCGGCCGAACACCTGCGCCCGTACGGTGACCGGGTCGCGCTGCACCAGGCCGATCTGACCGTGCCCGCCCCGCTGGAGTACCGGCCGGACGTGGTCACCATGACGTCGGTGCTGCACTGGCTGTACCCCGACGAGGACCGCATCCTGGCCTGGGTCGGTGACCACCTCGCCCCCGGCGGGCACTTCCTGCTGACGACCTACCATCCGGCACGGGACGAGCACGGCCTCGGCGGCGAGGACGACCTCGTCCGTGACGCCCTGGTGGCCCTCGGCGCCGAACGGGACGCCGTGCCGGCGGTGTTCGCGGCGGGGGAGGCGGGCGGCGCGGTGCTGCCCATCGCCACCCGGACCCGGACGGTCGGGGACCTGGCCGGGCTCCTGGAGCGGTACTTCCGGGTCGAGTCGGTCCTCGACCGCGACGCCGTGGTGCACATCGAGGACGCGGGCCAGTACAGCCACTTCCACGCCGCCACCTTCGGCGACTACTACAGCCGTCTCGTCCCGCCCACGCAACGTGCGGAGTTCTTCCGGGCGGTCGGCGACGCCGCCTGGCGACGGCAGGGTGAACGCGGCTGGGTCAGCAACATGCCCGTACGACTGTGGAAACTCCAGCCACGCGATTGACGCCTAGTCTGGAAGCACCGTCACCGACCCCGCCGGCCGAGGAGTCACCTCCGATGTCCACCCCCCTCCCCAGCCAGGAACTCGGCGCCTTCCTGCGAGCCCACCGCGAACTGCTCCAGCCGTCCGACGTGGGGCTGACCGCCAACTCCCGCCGCCGCACACCGGGGTTGCGGCGCGAGGAGGTCGCGTCGCTGTCCGGAGTGGGACTGGCCTGGTACACCTGGCTGGAGCAGGGCCGGGTGACCGCCTCCCGGCAGGTGCTGGAGGCGGTCGCCCGCGCACTGCGGCTGGATCCGGCGGGGCTGCGGCACGCCATGCGGCTGGCCGGTCACCACGAACCGACCGGTCCGCTGGACCGGAACGGATCCGGGGACCTCGCGTCGACCATGCAGCCGGTGCTGGACTCCTGGCCCACCAGCCCGGCCGTACTGCTGGACCGGCACTTCGACCTGCTCGGATGGAACACCGCGTGGAGCGCGCTGTGGGGAGCTCCGGAGGCGGTGCCCGCCGACCGCCGCAACCTGATGTGGCTGATGGTCGCGGGGCGGCAGCTGCGCACCGTGCTGCACGACTGGGAGCCGCTGGCGATGAACGTCTTCCAACACTTCCGCGCCCAGGCCGGCACCTCTCTGTCCGACCCCCGTACCGGGGAGGTCTACCGGCACCTGGACGAGGACGCCCCACAGTTGCGCCACTGGTGGGGCTGCCACTCGGTGGCGGAGCTGACCACGCGTACCGTCGTCGTCGAACCCTCGGGCATCGGCCGGATCCAGCTGGCGCTGTCGTCCTTCCACCCGGTGGACGACCCCTCGGCACTGGTGCTGCTCTTCACCCCGCGCACCGCCGAGGACCACTCCCGTATGACGGCGCTGACCGAACGCCCGCTGCGTGCGGTCACCGGACTGCCCGAACGACACGCCGGCTGAGACGCAGAAGAAGTGGGGGAAGGGCCGCGGCCCTTCCCCCACTTCGCTGCCCACGTCAGACGCTTTCGGCGGCCTCCTCGACGCCGTCGGACCGTTGACCGGCGGCCTGACCGGTGTCCGCCGGCGTGCGCAGGCCGTGACTGACCGCCAGACCTCCCAGCGCGCTGAGCAGCGCGAGACCCACGCCGATGACCAGCGTGCCGGTCGAGACGTCCCCGAAGGCTCCGACGGCCCAGGCCCCCACGCCCGTTCCGGCGTACATCGTCGAGGTCAGCCATGCGCTGGAGGTGGCGCGCAGCTCCGGTGCGACCGTGCCCGCCAGGGTCTGCTGATCGGTCACGAAGCCGCCGCTGGCCACGAACCAGACCGTCACGCCGACGAGCGCCGCGATCAGGCCGGGACCGCCGGCGGAGAGGGCGACCCCCACGGCGAGCAGCACGCCCCACAGCCCGAGCAGCGGCAGATGGGACCTGCCTGCTGCCCGCGCCCGGTCGCCGAGGCGTCCGGCGGCGAGCGAGCCGGTCACACTGCCCACGCCGACCAGGATCCCGACCAGGCCGAGTTCGGCCACCGTCAGATCGAACCGGTGGACCAGCAGGGCCCCGAGGAAGGTGTACGCCCCGAGGTTGGCCGCGTGGAAAACGGTGTTGACCAGCAGGGCCTTGCGCAGTGCCGGGTCCGTCCAGCCGGCCAGTACGGCCCTGACCGCGCCGATCGCCACTGCCGGGCGCGGGGTCGCGGCGACCTGGCGCAGGAGCAGCGGCAGCGCCGCCGCGGTGCCGATCGCCAGCGCCACGAAGGCCGAACGCCATCCGGCGATCCCGGCCAGCGCACTGCCCAGGGGAACACCGACGACCTGGCCGCAGGAGAACAGCGCCATGCCCAACCCGAGCGCCCGGCCGCGGAAGCGGTCAGGGGCCGTCTCGGCGATGTGCGCCCAGATCGCGGGCCCCGCCGCCGCGGCGGCCAGCCCCGCGACCGCCCGCGAGAGCACGAGCGGGGCCAGTCCGGTCGAGAGCGCGGCAGCGGCGTTGGACACGATGAACAGCGCAGTGCCGGCGAGCAGCGTCTGCCGTCGCCCGATCCGGTCGCTGAGCAGGCCGAGGAACGGCGCGCAGACGGCGTAGACGAGTACGTAGGCGGTGACGCTGGAGGCGGCGGCCGCCTCGCTGACGCCGATGTCGCCCGCGATGGTCGGAAGCAGCGGGGAGACCAGGAACGTCTCGGTCCCGAACAGGAACAGCAGCACGAACACGCCGGCATAGCGCAGCCAGTCGTAGGTCTCGGGCGCGGCGGCCGGCTCAGCGGGTGCGCCGGAAGTGCGGCTCAAGGGAATCACAGCCTTTTCGAGCGGGGATCCGGAGCCAGGTGAACCCGGGCCGGCTCCCGGCGGCGCTCTGCGGCGCGGCGGGGCAGGGACGGGGCGGGACGGCGGGGTGCGGCTCCGGCGGGGTCGGGGCCGTCCGGCCCCACCATCGTGTGCCGCCGCGCAACGGTCAGCCAGACAGGCGATCATCCTGTGACCGCAGCACATAGGCAGCACGCCGATGAGGGGCCACGACCCGTCGGCAGTGACCCCTCAATCCGACTGTGCCGCGGCAGGTGTCGCGCTGGGCGACGACCTTGTCGAGCTTGCCGGTGACCCCGTCGAAGACGAAGCCGCGCACCCGGTCGGTGTGCGTGATGAAGGCGCTGGACCTGATGCGCGCCACGGACTGGCGTACGTCGGTCTCCAGATCGGAGAAGGCCTCGGCCGCCCAGGGCGGCGGTTGCCTTCCTGATCGACCGGATGAGGACGCACCGCCCCGAGGGCGTGAGCGTCAGCAGGGAGTCAGATCAGTGACAACAGAGGGAGCCGGCGATCCGCTGCGGATCGATGTGCTGGCGTCCGTACCGATGGACGACGGGCCCGCGGGGGCCGAGAGTGCCGACGACGACACGACCGGGTGCTGTCCGCATCGTCATCGCCTCTCTCCGGTTCGAACGGCCGGTGGCCTCGTCACCTCATATCGACGCCATCCCGCGGCTATTGCCCGGCGCAATGCCCGCCGGGCGCCCCGCCCCCGGTCTACCGCGAGACCTCGATCACGACCTTGCCCCGGGTGTGGCCCTCCTCCACGGTGCGCAGCGCCTGGCCGGCCTGCTCGAAGGGAAAGGTCCGGGTCACGAACGGGTCGAGGACGCCTTCGGCGACCAACGTCGCGACGGCGTCCAGCACTTCGGTGTTCCGCTTCCTCGCCACCGTCGACCCGCCGAGCTTGACGACGTTCACCTTGTCAGGACCGCTGATCAGCGTCGCGGGGTCCGCCAGCAGCGCGGCCACCTCCTCCAGGGAATCGCCCCCGACCAGGTCGAAGACCGCGTCGACACCATCGGGCGCCGCCGCGCGCACCCGGTCCGCCACACCGGGTCCCGACTCGACGTGCACGACACCGAGGGACTCGACGAACTCCTTCTTCGCCGCGCTCGCGGTGCCGACCACCCGCAGACCCCGGTGCGTGGCGATCTGCGCGGCGGCGCTGCCCACTCCGCCGCCGACACCGTTGATCAGCAGCATCGAGCCGGCCGGCAGATCGAGCTGCTGCACGCCGTCGTACGCGGTGGCCACGGCGACCGGCAGTGTCGCGGCGTCGGCCCAGGTGACCCCGGCGGGCTTGTGCGCGGTGCTCGCCACCGGCAGCAGCGTGTACTCGGCATACCCGCCGGTGAGGGGATTGCCGAACACGGCGTCCCCGACCGCGTACCCCTCGACGCCGTCGCCCACCTGCTCCACCACACCGGACACCTCACCGCCCAGCACCGCGGGCAGTTCCACCGCCGGCGCGTTGGCCTGGACGTATCCCGTCCTGCGCTTCCAGTCGACGGGATTGACCCCGGCCGCCCGTACCGCCACCAGGAGTTGGCCGGCGCCGGGCACCGGCCGCGGCACGTCGGCGAAGGACTCGGTCTCGGGACCGCCGAACCGGGAGAACACATAGGCCTTGGGCATCGGTATCTCACACTTCTGGTCGAGGAGCTGGAGAGGAACGGGAGACGAGCCGGGCAGGACAACCACCTACACGATGCCGCTGGGGCCCTGACCCGGCGGTCGCTCGGGGCGGCGTCGCGCGGTGTCCGGGACCCGGACGAAGGTGAAGAGCGTTCTGCGGCGCACGGTGAAGCCGATCGATTCGTACAGCCGGACGGCACCGGTGTTGGACTCCGCCGCATGCAGGAACGGGGTGTCCCCCCGGTCGCGGATACCGGCTGCGGCATGGCGGATCAGCCGCGTCGCCAGCCCGGACCCGCGATGGTCCGGGTCGGTGCACACGGCGCTGATCTCCGTCCAGCCGGGGATCCGCATCCGCTCCCCGGCCATCGCGACGAGCCTGCCCTCCCGGCGGATCCCGTAGTAGGCACCGAGCTCGATGGTGCGGGGCAGGAACGGGCCCGGCCTGGTGAGCGCGACGAGATCCAGCATCTCCGGAACATCGGCGGGGCTCAACCGCACCGCTTCCGGTTCCGCCTCGGCGCGCAGCGCGGTGTCGACGAGTTGCACCCCGTACCCGGAGTCGACGGTCTCCCAGTCCTCTGGAACGGCCGCGGTTCCCGTGACGGCGATGGTGAGGCCCGGCTCCACCAGCTCGGCCAGGTCCTTCCAGCCGCGTGGATCCTCGGCGTCGGCGAGCGCCACGAACGGCGACACGTCGGGCTGATAGCGGGCGGCGGCCCCGATGATCTCGGCGAGGTGGCGGTGCGGGCCGGTCAGTGCGGCCCACGCGGGGTTGTCCAGGACGTGCGGCGGCGCGGCCGCGTCCTGCCCGGAGTGGTGCGGAGGATGGAGACCTGTGGGCATGGTGGTGGGGACTCTCCGTTCTGGCACGGTGCTGTTTCTGCTGCTGCGGGGCGGTTCGCGGGACGGTGTTCGGCCCGGACTTCAGCCCCGACAGAGGGCGCTGTTGACCCGCAGCAGATCGATGTGCCGTCGCAGGAACGCCGAGGCCCGGCCGTGGCGTCGCCACGCGGCCATCCCCGGACCTGCGTACATACCGCTCACCATCGTCCTTCTGCCCGTGCGGGCCTGGCGTCCGCCGGAGGTGCTCCGGCCGTAAGCTAGGCACGCCGAACAGAGCGTGTCAATGAGACCCCCGCGGCCGGACGGCGCTACCCCGACAACGCGGGTCAGGAGTCCTCGGGTTCCCGGGTGAAGCCGAGTGCGAGTTCGGTCAGCAGTCGTGCGCCGAAGCCGGTGCAGCCGCGGGGACGCCAGGACGAGGCGGTGTCGTTCTGGGCCGTGCCGGCGATGTCGATGTGCGCCCAGGCGCGGCCCGCGACGAACTCCTCGAGGAACAGGGCCGCGTGGATCGCCCCGCCGTTGGGTCCGCCCATGTTCTTGATGTCGGCGACGTCCGAGTCCAGTTCGCCGCGGTAGCGCCGGGCCAGGGGCAGCTGCCAGACGGGCTCGTCCGTGCGCCGGGCCGCTTCCAGCACCTGGTCCACCAGCGGTTGCGCGTTGCCGAACACCGCGGCGATCTGCGGGCCGAGCGCCCGCAGGCTCGCGCCGGTGAGGGTGGCGATGTCGACGATGGCGTCGGTGGGCTCCTCGGTGGCCAGGACCAGGGCGTCGGCCATCACCAGCCGCCCCTCGGCGTCGGTGTTCCGCACCTCGACGGTCGTGCCGCCGCGCAGGGTGAGCACATCGCCGAGCTTGGTCGCGGACCCCGAGGGCATGTTGTCCGTGCACATCAGATAGCCGGTCACGAAGGTGGGGCAGTGCAGTGCGGACAGCACCGACATGGCCGCCAGGATCGCTCCCGCACCGGACATGTCGTTCTTCATCGTGGCGTGCACCGCGTCGGCGGGCTTGAGGCTGATGCCGCCCGAGTCGTACGTGATGCCCTTGCCGACCAGCGCGAGCCGGGGCACCTCGGGGCCGCCGGACGGGGGCCGGTAGGTCAGCTTGATCATGCGGGCCGGTTCCGTGCTGCCCGCGTTGACCCCCAGCAGCCCGCCGCAGCCCAACTCCCGCAGCGCGTCCTGGTCGAAGACCTCGACGTCCAGACCGCTCAGGGCGCCGACGCGCGTCGCGCAGTCGGCCAGCCGGGTGGCGGTGAGCAGGTTCGGCGGGGAGTTGGCCAGATCCCTGGCCAGCAGGGTCGCCTTCGCCAGGAGCCCGCCGCGCTGGGCCCCGCGGTCGGCGGCATCGGTGTCATGCGCGGGCACCACGAGCGTCAGGCCCATGACGGGGACGGTCCCGGTGTCGCTCTTGAGCGGCTCGAAGGTGTAGCGGGCCAGCAGCGCGCCCTCGACCAGCGCCTGCGCCGCGACCAGGCTGTCCACGCCCGCGCCGACCGGGGTGAGCAGCGTCAGCCGCGCGGAGCGCCCGGCGGCCAGGGCGAACGCGGCTGCCGCGTCACGCAGCGAGGCGGGGTCGGCGGCCTGCGGGTCGCCGATGCCGTAGAGCACCACGGGCGTGCCCTGCGTGTGCGCGCACACCAGTGTCTGTCCAACGCGCCCGGTGAAACCGGCCGCCGCTGCGGCCGCCGGGGTCAGTCCCACGTCGGCGGGCAGTTCGCGGCCCTCCGCGACCGGAATCCCCCAGATGTCGTCCGGGCCGGCCCCGGGCCCGGACTCCTGCGCGGCCACGACGTCGATCTCGGGCATGTGGTCGAAGGAGGGAACCGGGTCGGAGGTGTCCGCACGCAAGGACATGGCGGGTCTGCCTTTCACGCCTGCGGTTTCGGCCGCGTGGTCGCGCAGTCCTGATGCGCGGATGCCACTGTGCGCACAGGGCGCGCGGCCCCGCTCCCGGCAACACGCCGCATTGGGCCGAACGGCCGACCCAGGGACCGCCGGACCGAGGGAACCGGTCCCGTGGACCGTACGGCGCCGGCCGCCGTCGTCACCGCGTGCCGGGCTCCGGCTCCAGCAGGGTGGCCAGCCCGTCGAGGATGCGTTCCAGTCCGAAGGCGAAACGGGCTTCCATGTCGGGCTCCGACAGATCCGCGGCGAGGGCCACCAGATGGGGGAACCGGTCGGCGGGGAGCTGCTGGAGATGCTCGCGGGCGGCGTTGACGACCTCGGTCCGGGTGGCCTGCCCGACGGCCTCGGCGGCCGAGAGGGGGGACTGCTCCTGGAGCACGAAACCCGCCACGTAGTTGCCGAGCAGGTAGCTGGTCAGAGCGGCATCGGCAGCGGGGAATCCGGCCTCCCGGAGCCGGTCCAGCTGGTCCTCCAGGATGACGAGGAGGCTCGGGCCGAGGTTGAAGCGCCCGGCGACGACCCGGGCGGCGTCGCGCTTGCCGAGCAGGTGCCGGCGGTGCAGATGGCAGTACGCGCGCAACTGCTCGCGCCAGTCGCCCACCCGCGGCGGGGGCACGGCGTCGGCCACCAGGGCGTCGGCCAGCAGGTCCAGCAGCTGCTCCTTGTTGCGGACGTGCCAGTAGAGCGAGGGCGCCTGCACCCCGAGTTCGGCCGCCACCCTGCGCATGGACAGGGCGTCGAGGCCGTCCCGCTCCAGCACCAGCAGGGCCGCTCCCACCAGCGCTTCCTGGGTCAGCGGCGGCTGCTGGCCGGGCGCCTTCGCGCGGTCTGTCCTCATCGGTCGCCTCCTCCGTGTCCGCCGGTGCCGCGGATATCCACTTGTCATCTAACACCGTTAGGGGCAATCTAACGGTGTTAGAGATCGACTAACACTGTTAGGGGACCCCATGGCGGAGCTCAGCTCCCGACGCAAGTACCTGGTGCTCGCCACCCTGTGCGCCACGATGTTCATGGCCATGCTCGACAACGTAGTGGTGAACACCGCTCTGCCCCGGATCGGACAGGAACTCCATGCCGGGGTGAGCGGCCTGCAATGGGTCGTGGAGGGCTACAGCCTCGTCTTCGCCGCCCTGCTGCTCACCGGTGGCACCCTCGGCGACCGCTACGGGCGGCGGCGGATATACCTCGCCGGCCTCGCCCTGTTCACCGCCGGCTCGGCGTTCGCCGCGCTCTCCGGCACCACTGGACTGCTCATCGCGGCGCGCATGACACAGGGACTGGGCGCCGCGCTGCTCACCCCGGGCAGCCTCTCGATCCTGCGGCACACCTTCGAGGACGAGCGGGAACGCATCCGCGCCATCGGCCTGTGGTCCGGCATCTCCGCCATCGGTCTCGCCCTGGGGCCGGTCATCGGCGGCCCGATGGTCGACGCCTTCGGCTGGGCCAGCGTCTTCTGGATCAACGTCCCCATCGGCGGGGCCGCACTGCTCCTGGGCAGCCGCGTACTGCCCGAGTACTTCACCCGCACCGCGCGGCTCGACCTGCCGGGACAGCTGCTTGCCGCCGTCGGACTGGGCGGACTCGTCTACGCCCTCGTCGAGGGTCCCAGCCGCGGCTGGACCGACCCGGTCACGCTGGGCGCCGCCGCGGCCGGGGCGGGGGCACTGCTGCTGTTCGGCGTCGTGGAACTGCGGGCCGCTGAACCCATGATGGATCTGCGGTTCTTCGCGGACCGGGTGCTGGCCGGGGCGGCGCTGGCCGCGTTCACGGTCAGCTTCGGCATGTTCGGCGTCATGTTCTTCCTGCCGCTGTACCTGCAGAACGTGCTGGGCTGGGCGCCCACCGGCTCAGGGGTGGCGGCGCTGCCGTGCACCGCCATGATCATGATCGCGTCGCCGCTGTCCGGCAGGTTCGCCATGCGCTACGGGGTCCGGCCACCCCTCGTCGCCGGTCTGACGCTGTGTGCGGTGGCCCTCGCGGGGCTCTCCCTGTACGGATCCGGCGCCCGGTACCCGCAGTACCTTTGGGTGCTGCCGCTGATGGGCTTCGGCATGGGCTTGAGCTTCGCCCCCGCCTCCATCGCGGTACTGCGCCGCGTCGCGCCGTCCGCGGCGGGCATGGCCTCCGCGGCGCTCAACACCGTCCGCGAACTCGGCGGTGTCGTCGGGGTGGCCGTCCTGGGCGCGGTGCTGACCAGCCGGCTGGCCTCCGGCCTGACCCACCGTCTGGAGTCCGCCGGCACCCCGCCGCAGGTACGTCACGACATCGTCGCCTCGGTCACGGGTGACGGCGCGGGCGGACTCGTCCGCGGCTCGGGCTTGCCCCCGGCACTGCACCGCACGATGGACGCGTCCTTCGTGGACGCCCTCCATCTCGCGGTCCGCTGCGGCGCGGTGGTCATGGCCGTCACCGCCGTGGCCGTCTTCCTCCTGCTGCGCTCCCGGCCGGAACCGGTGTCCCCGGTGTCCGGACCGGTGCTGGAGCAGTCCGGGGCCGCCCTCGGCGCGTAGGAAGTCGCCGACAGCGACCATGGTCGTGGTGCCCCCGCCCCCTCGGGGGGCACTACGCCGGGCGCACCGGGAGGTAGCTGAGGATGACCATCCCGGTGCTGTGCACCTCGGTGCTGTTCAGGGTGAACCTGGTCTGCAGCGCGTCGCGGTACAGCAGTTGCTCGGAGGTGGCCTTGCCGGACAGGACGGGGTGGAGCCACACCCGGAACTCGTCGAGCAGCCCGTTCTCCAGCAGCAACCGGGTCACGGAGCCGAAGCCGTACTGCAGGATGTTCCCGCCCGGCTCCTCCTTGAGCTTCCGCACCTCGGCGACCACATCACCACTGATCACGCTGGTGTTCTCCCAGCTGGGGTCCCTTAGCGTGGACGACACGACGTGCTTCCGGATGCCGTTCATCCGGTCGGCGAACTCATCGGCTCCCGCGCGCGAGGACCACGCCGGGGCGAACCCGTCGTAGGTCTTCCGCCCCATGATCAGCGCGTCGCTGCCGAAGAGCTGGGCCTGGGCGGCCTTGGTGGCTTCGTCGCCGAAGAAGTCGAAGTGCCAGTCCTGCATGTTCGACATGTCGCCGTCGAGGGTCACATAGGTGGCGTTGATGATCTTTCGCATGGTGGTACTTCCTCCGTTGTCGCCCCGTGCGGTGCGTCTCATGGGGTAGACGCCGGCGAAGATCCGAACTCATCGCCACCTCAAGGAAAATCTCGGCACCCGGCGCGGACCGATGACTACGGTGAGCGTGTGACGAACGCCTGGAGCACCACCGACGCCGGCGTTCTCCGGCTGCCCTCCGGGCGACTGGTGCGCGGCCGTGCCCTGCGCCGGCCGCTGCCGGCCGGACCGGTACCCGACTTCGCGGTCCATCTGCTCGGCAAGCGGCCGCCCGAGGTGCCGTGGGAAGCGCGCTGGCTGCGCTGGCCGGACTTCCGGCTGCCCGGCGACGACGCGGAGGCCCGGTCCGTCCTCGCCGAGGCGCTGGCCCGGGCCGGCGGCGAACGCGTCGAACTCGCCTGCGGCGGCGGCCGTGGACGCACCGGAACGGCCCTGGCGTGCCTCGCCGTCCTCGACGGAGTCCCACCCGGCGAGGCCGTCGCGTACGTCCGCCGCCACTACGACGCCCACGCCGTGGAAACGCCCTGGCAACGCCGCTATGTGCGCCGCTTCGCTCCCTGACGCCGTTGAGGGCACTGCCCCGGAGTCGGTTCCGCCCGCGCCCTCACGCCCGACGGTCCCGTCGACGCCCTCCCGCGGCGGGCGGGCCGATGCGTTCGGCGGTCATTCCGCGTCCTCTTTCGTCTGCGCCGAAGGTGGTCGGGGATCGGGGGCCGACGCGGTCGCGTGGCAGGCGCCGCGGCCGTCGGCGCGGGCCGTGATCCGGCTCGCCCGGATGCGGACGGCGACCTCGGTTCCGTCACTGACGGCGGGCACGCCGGCCGCCGCGGCGAGGGCGCCCGACTCGTCGAAGACCACCTGGAGGCGCGGCCAGGCCGACGGCGGGAACGCCTGGCGCAGACAGCCGCAGAGGTCCGCGACGGCCAGCCGCGCCAGCGGTGCCAGTTCGTCGGGGTCCCCGGTGACCAGGACGGCCGTGACCGTCGCTCCGGGCGGCGCCGCCCGTACCGCCTCCTCCACCGCCTCGAGCCGGTGCAGCCCCAGGATCGCGACCACGCCGTCGTCCGTGAGCCGGGCGGGTCCGCCGTGCACCGCGTCGAGCGTGGGCGGCGGGGACCACGGCTCGTCGGTCGGCCACGCCTGGGTGATCACGTGCGGCGGCGGCCACCAGCCGTTGAGGTCGAGGCCCGCCAGTTGCGCGCAGGCACTGACGACGTTGAACGGTTCGACGAATCCGGGCGCGGCCGCGGCCATCTGGCCGGCGCCGTGCAGGGTCGTCAGCACGGCTTCCGCGACCCGCACCAGACTGCCGTCCGGCGCTCCGGGCGGCCGGAGGCCCTCCAGCGCCAGCCCGAGCAGCAGCGCGTCCAGCTTCATCAGCTGGGCGAACGGCCGCCGGATGCGCTCCTCGGCGAGGATCTCGGGCATCACGTACATCCCGAGCCGGGCCGGGCCGTGCGGCTCGTCGGTGTCCGCGAGCGGGAGGCGTGCGACCCAGGCGCGGGCGAGCGTGCCGAGCGCCTCGGGGGCGGTGTGCCCGGGCTCGGGGTGCGGCGGTCCGGGGGTGCGCTCGGCGAGGGCCGCCAGGACCGAGAAGTACAGCGCGCGTTTACTGGGGAAGTTGGAGTAGACGGCGCCACGGGTCAGACCGGCGCGCCCGGCGATCCGGTCCACCTTGGCGTCCCGGAAACCGTGCTCGGCGAACTCGTCCCGGGCCGCGGTCAGTACCTTGGCGCGGTTGCGCTCCTGCAGCTCCACCCTGCTGGGCCGGCCCATCGCCCTCACTCTTGCCTTCGCGCTTCCGCGTTGCGTCCGTCGCGGCTCAAGATACCTTGACCATTCAAATGGTGGCGTCATATGGTCGCAGCATTCGAGTGGCCGTCCCGACTCCCGAGTCCTTGCCTCCAGGGCCGTTCGACCGGCACAACCGTTTGAGGAGACACTTCCGCGTGGCACGCATCGGTGACGGCGGTGACCTGCTGAAATGTACGTTCTGCGGGAAGAGCCAGAAGCAGGTCGGCAAGCTCATCGCGGGACCGGCCGACATCTGCATCTGCGACGAGTGCGTCGAGCTCTGCAATGAACTCATCGTGGAGGAGACCGGCGGGCCCCCCGAGGCCGGCTCGCTCGAACTTCCGACACCGCGCGAGATCCACGCCTTCCTCGACGGCTACGTCATCGGGCAGGAGAGCGCCAAGAAGGTGCTGTCGGTGGCGGTCTACAACCACTACAAGCGGGTCCGTCCGCAGACCGGCGGGAGCGGGCAGCGCGGTGCGAAGGGCGAGACCGTCGAACTCGGCAAGTCCAACATCCTGCTGATGGGCCCGACCGGCTGCGGCAAGACGTACCTCGTCCAGACGCTGGCCCGGATGCTCGACGTCCCGTTCGCGATCGCGGACGCCACCGCCCTCACCGAGGCCGGCTACGTCGGGGAGGACGTCGAGAACATCCTGCTCAAGCTGATCCAGGCCGCCGACCACGACGTCCGGAAGGCCGAGCGCGGCATCATCTACATCGATGAGATCGACAAGATCGCCCGAAAGAGCGACGGGCCGTCGATCACCCGGGACGTCTCCGGCGAGGGCGTTCAGCAGGCGCTGCTGAAGCTGCTGGAGGGCACCACCGCGAGCGTGCCGCCGCAGGGTGGCCGCAAGCAGCCGCGCCAGGAGTTCATCGCGTTCGACACGAGCAATGTGCTGTTCATTGTCGGTGGCGCGTTCGCCGGGCTGGAGCGGATCATCGAGCAGCGCGCCAGCCGTTCGGGCATCGGCTTCGGCGCCGAGGTGCGCAGCACGGAGGAGCGGCGGAAGCGGAACGAGGACGCCTTCGCCGACGTCATGCCCGCGGACCTGGTGCAGTTCGGGCTCATCCCGGAGATCGTCGGCCGGCTGCCCATGGTGTCGACCGTCCAGCCGCTGGACGTGGCGGCGCTGACCCGGATCCTGACCGAGCCCCGCAACGCGCTCATCAAGCAGTACCAGAAGCTCTTCGAGCTCGACGGCGTCGAGCTGGAGTTCACCGAGGACGCCGTCGCCGCCGTCGCGGAGCAGGCCCTGCTGCGCCGCACCGGCGCCCGGGCGGCCCGCACGATCCTCGAAGAGGTCCTGCTCAACGTGATGTACGAGGTGCCGAGCCGGAGCGACGTGGCCCGCGTCGTCGTCGACCGCGACACGGTGCTCGACAACGTCAACCCGACCCTGATCCCGCGCGACCGCCCCGGCCCCGCCCCGGAACCCGGCGAACGCACCGCCTGAGCCCGCCCGCGCTCCGGGCCCGGGGGAGCGCGGCTGACTACGCTGGGGGCGGTGTTCACCTCCGAAGGACCCACGCTCCGCGAACTGACCGTGCAGGCGCTCTCGTCGATCGAGCGCGGCTACGACCTGCTGGCGCCGAAGTTCGACCACACCCCCTTCCGCACACCCGAGCCCTTCCTGGACGCGGTGACCGGCGCACTGCGCCCGCTCGGGCCGTTCGGGACGGGGCTCGACGTCTGCTGCGGTACGGGCGCCGGGGTCGGGGTACTGCGGGAACTGTGCGAGGAGCGGGTCACCGGGGTCGACTTCAGCGCCGGGATGCTGGCCGCCGCCGGGCAGGCCGTCCCGGTGGAGGGCAAGCCCGCGGTGGACTGGGTACGGGCGGATGTGCGGGCGCTGCCGTTCACAGCGGTGTTCGATCTGGCCGTGAGTTTCGGCGCGTTCGGACACTTCCTGCCCGCCGAGCGGCCGGGTCTGTTCGCCGAGGTGCACCGCTCGTTGCGGCCCGGCGGGGTGTTCGCCTTCCCCCTCGGCGCTCCGCTGCCGGTCCGTTCCCCGCTGTACTGGGCGCTGTACGGATTCGACGCGGTCATGCGGGTGCGCAACGCGCTGTGGCGTCCGCCGTTCGTCATGTACTACCGGACCTTCCCGCTGCGGGGAGTGCGGGACGATCTGGTCGGGGCCGGGTTCACCGTGGAACTGTTCCCGCTGGAGGAGTTCGGCCGCCGCCCGGACGGCAGCCCGCACTGCCGGCTGGTGGTGGCCCGGCGTACCTGAGGGACCGCCTCAATTCCGGAGGGCGAATCATCGCAGCGGGATATGAGGAAAGTGTCAGGGTGCGGCATACATCTCACCGCGGCATCGGCGAACACCAGTGCGCTTAACATCCCAGGGGTGTGCGCACATATTCTGGTCGCGGAAGACGACGAAATGCAGGCGGAGCTGGTACGCCGGTGCGTGGAGGCGCATGGTCACACCGCGACCGTCGTCCACGACGGCCGGTCCGCCGTCGACGAGGTGCTGCGCAGCCGGCCCGACCTGCTCGTCCTGGACTGGATGCTGCCGGAGATCGACGGCCTGGGCGTGTGCAGAATCCTGCGGCCCGGCAGCGATCTGCCGGTGCTGATGCTCACCGCCCGCTCCCATGAGGACGATCTGCTGCTCGGCCTGGAGCTGGGCGCGGACGACTACATGACCAAGCCCTACAGCCCGCGCGAGCTGATGGCCCGCATCCACGCCCTGCTGCGGCGCGTCCAACGGCCCGCGGTGGCGGCCGACGGCGTCCTGTGGGTCGACACCCTGGCGGTGGACCCCGCCCGGCGGGCGGTGAGCTGCGCGGGGGAGCCGGTGGTCTGCACACCCGGGGAGTTCGAGATCCTGCTGGCGCTGGCCGCCGAACCGGACCGGGTCTTCACCCGCGGTCAGCTGCTGGAGTGCGTCCGGGGGTACGAGCGCGCCATCTCCGAGCGCGCCATCGACGTCCACATCCTCAACCTGCGCAAGAAGATCGAGATCGATCCGCGCAAGCCGGTGCGCCTGGTGACCGTGTTCGGCGTCGGATACAAACTCACCGGAGGCCGCCGTGGCCCGTAACGTTCCGCTGCGCAAGAGCCTGCTGGCCCGGCTGCTGGTCACCTCGATGCTGATCGCCGTCTGCTCGATCGTCGCCACCGCGTGGCTCGCGGTGCAGACCACCACCCGGGCCATCCAGCAGGAACAGGGCCAGATCCTGTCCGACGACGCGATGATCCACGACACGCTGACCGGCTACGCCGCCGGGCACAAGGCATGGGCCGGCGTCCAGCCGACGATCGACCGGCTGGCCCGGGCGACGGGCCGCCGCGTCGCGCTCACCGACCAGGACCGCCATGTGCTCGCCGACTCCGCGCCGAAGGGTCCGGAACTGCCGCCGCGGGCCTTCGCCGTCATCGACGCCCTGCGGACCGACACCCCGCTGCAGGGGCAGAGCGGAACGCAGCCGGTGTCACGCATCGATCCGCGCGCCGTCGGCCCGTACCGGCTGCCCGCCGCCGAGCACGCGCTGCTGACGCAGTTCGCCGGCAAGGTGCTGGCGTGCCTGCGCGACGAGGGGTGGGTGGGGAAGGTGGCCGACAGCCCCGGCGGCCGGCCCACCGTGCAGGTGTCCCGCGACGGCCAGTCGAAGCTCGACGATTACGCCTACGACGACTGCGGTCTGGCGGGGCTGAGCCGGCCCACCGCCACCGAACAGCGGGCCCTGAGCGGCCTCGACATCCTGGTGAACGCCTGTCTGGCCCGGCAGGGATCCACCGTCGCGGGATACGTGAGCCTGTCGTCCGACTTCACCTGGGGCAAGGGCGTCAAGGTACCGTCGGACTACCAGGTGCTGCAGGACTGCATCGACGCCAGCCGCCGGGAGCAACTGCGCACCTTCGTCGCCCCGGCCGCGCAGCTCTTCGTCAGCGACACCGGCGCCGGCGCCGGCCGGCCGCGCTTCGACCTGTCACGGGCCAACACCACCCGCATCGCCGGCGTGACCGGACTCGTCCTGCTCCTCACCGTCACCGTGACGGCCCTGATCGCCACCCGGCTGGTCCGGCCGCTGCGTGCCCTGACCAACGCCGCGCAGGAGCCCATAGAACGGCACACCCGCGTCCCGGTCACCACCAGCGACGAGACCGGATTCCTCGCCGCGGCCTTCAACGACCTGTCAGAGCGCAGGGAACGCACCGAGACCCAGCGCAAGGCGATGGTCAGTGACATCGCCCATGAGCTGCGGACCCCGCTGACCAACATCCGCGGCTGGCTGGAGGTCGCCAAGGACGGCATCGTCGTGCCCGACCAGCGGCTGCTGTCGTCCCTCCACGACGAGGCGCTGCTCCTGCAGCACATCATCGACGACCTGCAGGACCTCGCGTCCGCCGATGCCGGCACCCTGCGGCTGCACCCCGAACCGGTACGGCTGGGTGATCTCCTGCAGCAGGTCGCCGACGCGAACCGCGCCCACGCTCAGGTCGCCGGGGTGAGCATCGCCGCCTCCGTGGAGGGGGATCCGCAACTGAGCGCCGACCCCGTCCGGCTGCGCCAGGCCCTGGGCAACCTGGTCTCCAACGCGCTGCGCCACACCCCGTCGGGCGGGAGCGTCTCGCTGCACGCCCACCGGGCCGACGGCATGGTCACGATCGATGTCACCGACACCGGTTCCGGGATCGCGCCGGAGGACCTGGCCAACATCTTCGACCGGTTCTGGCGGGTGGAGAAGTCCCGCAGCCGCCGCACCGGCGGCAGTGGACTGGGGCTGGCCATCGTCCGCCAGCTCGCGCACGCCCATGGCGGCACCGTGACCGCGCGCAGCGTTCCCGGCGAGTCCACGGTCTTCACGCTGCGACTGCCACCGCACCCCGTCATGGAAGCGGCGGCCGATGGTCCGGCGTCAGCGGGACGGGTACCGGGCGACGCCGCCGCCCCACGCCGCCGTTTCGGGCGCGACCACTCGCGTGACCGTCACGGCGGTCACTGAACCGGCGGGGGCACCGGCCGCGTCAGCCGCCGCAGCGGAGTCGGCCGCGTCGGGTGCTTCGGGTGCCAGGACCACCCGTGACTCCCTGACGCCGCCCGCTTCGCCACCGACGCAACCGGTCACCACGGACAGGACCGAGAACGTGATGGTGGCCAGTGCGGCGGACTGCCACATCTGCGGCCGGGTGGCTGTCGATCGCTTCCATGCGCTCATCATGCCGGTCAGCTTCGCCGACACTTTTTAGGAAGTTGTCAGGGCCGGCTGGCGAATTGTTCGCAGGAGCAAGAAAGCCGCGACAGCGACCGCTGCCAGGGCAGCGGTCGCTGTGCGGTTCCGCCGCGACGGGGAGGCGTGCGCGCGACGGCGCATATCCGCCGATACGTCGTCTTCCCCATTGCGGAGCATGGTGCGGAAAGCTCAGTTGGAGAAGTCCTGGGTGAGCCAGACAGTTCCTGAACTGTCCCGGAATACCGCGATACCGATATGGGTGAACGAGGAGCTCAGCATGTTGCGGCGGTGGCCGTCGTTCGGCGGTCGCTCGTCGAGCATGCTCTGCGTGAGTCCGAGTGCCATCTTGGCGATGGCCTGCTCGGTGTCGGCGACCGGTCCGCCCTCGCCGATGTTCTCTCCCGCCGACATCCACTGCACGCCCTGCGCCCGCTCGCGGTCGCCGAACGCGGGCTCGCCGGGGCACTGGTGGGACAGTCCACAGCCGGCGGACATCACCTTGTTGTGCGCCGCCGCACTGCGGTTCAGCCCTTCGAGAAGGGTGTACGCGGGCAGTCCCTGGGCGGCCCTGGCCTGGTTGACCTTGGCCAGCACCTGCTGCACCGCGTCGCCGGAGACCGGTGGGGTCGACGGGGCGGACGTGGTGGGGGCGGGCTTCGTCGGGGTCGGCGCCGGCCGGGGCGGGGTGGTGTGACGCGAGGGCGTGGGGGTCGGCTTCGCGGTCGGCCGGGCGGGGTGCGTCACGGGAGACGTGGGCCGGGTGCCGGCCGGCGGCTTGTGTGTGCCCACCGCTGCGGTGGGGGTCGCAGCGGTGGGCTGTCCTGGGGCGTGGCCGGAGCCGCCGCCTATGCAGGCGAAGGCCGTCCCGCCACCCAGTGCGGCGATCACGGCCGCGCCCATGACGGCTTTGCGCAGTCGGGGCTGCCGCGGTGCGCGGTGCTGCGGCGAGGGGGCGCTGGGCAGATCGGCGCGGCGGTGCGAGCTCATGTGTGGAAGACCTCGGGGGATCGGAGGCGGGGGCCGGCGCGGAGCACAGGGGGATGCCCCGCGCCGGGATGTGTCACGACCGGTCGAGGGGTGCTGCTGAGTGACCGGGCGAGACCGAACCTAGGCGCTTTCCGGCCGGTGTCACACACCGCGACGGGAACCTTAGATTCTCCTAAGGTTGCCCACAGGTTCCGCTCGGTTCCGGGCGGCCGGAGCCGCCTCGAAGCAACCGTCCGCGGTTACCAGGAGACTTCGCGGGTGACCGCCTGCGGCTGCGGGTGGATGGTCCCCGTGGTCTCCGAACGGTGGTTCGCACTGGAGAAGGTCACGGTCAGGGTGTCCGGTGCGTCCTGGTCCGTGCTCGTGGTGAAGCCCGGCGACGGCACCGCGGAGACCAGGCAGATCGCGTCGGCGCCCATGTTGAACGTCACCCGGCCGCCCACCGACTGCATGCTGTGCACCCCCACGCCGCCCTTGCAGGTGTTCGACGTGTTGCGCCCGTTCACCGGAGCGGTCGTCGGAGGCCGCGTGGTGGGCGGCTTGGTGGACGGCGTCACCGTCGGGGTCTTGCGCGGGGTGGGAGTGAGCGGGGTGCTCGGCGCCGAAGTGGCGGGAATGAGCAGGCCGGGTGTGGGGGACGGCGTGCTGAAGACCGTCGGCAGCGCATGCGCGGTCGGCGGTAGCGGAGCGGTCGAATGCACCACAAAGCGCACGGCCAGGAAGGCGGCGGTCACGGTCAGAGCCGTGCAGCACAGCCAGATCATGAGGTAGCGCAGCGGACGGGGCACGGCACCATCATGGCTGATCCGTTACGGTGTGCCGCATGGCCAGCGTCCTTGTCGTGGAAGACGACCCCGCCATACGCGCGGCACTGATCGAGATCCTGACCGGTGACGGCCATGTGGTGCGCAGTGCCGCCGATGGATTCAGCGGACTGAGAGAGGTGACTCAAGGGCCCCTCGACGCCGTCATCCTGGACCTGGGACTGCCGGATCTGGACGGAAGTGACGCGCTGCGCATGATCCGTGGCATCTCCCAGGTACCGGTGCTCGTGGTCACCGCCAGGGACGACGACGCCGAGATCGTCCGGCTGCTGAACGCGGGCGCCGACGACTATCTCGTCAAGCCCTTCTCCAGCGGACAGTTGACCGCCCGGCTGACCGCGGTCCTGCGACGCGTCGGCCGGGCCGTCGCCTCGGTCCCCGGAGGTCTGCACGAAGGCCCGACCGCGACGCAGGGCCCGATGGTGGTCGGTGAGCTGCGGGTGGACGCCATGGCCCGCACCGCGCATCTCGGCGGCCGGGAACTGCATCTCACCCGGCGTGAGTTCGATCTTCTCGCCTACCTGGCCGGCAACGCCGGCTGCGTCGTCTCCAAGCGCAAGATCCTCACCGAGGTGTGGCGCGAGTCCTATGTCGACGATGCGACGATCGATGTGCATCTGTCCGCACTGCGCCGCAAACTCGGTGAACGGGCGATACGTCCGCGGTACCTGCACACGGTGCGCGGTGTCGGCATCAAGCTGGTGACGCCACCGTGAGACGCGCCCTGGCAGGGGTGGCGCTGGCGGTCACTTCCATGGTGGCCCTGTCCTTCCTGATACCCCTCGCCCTGCTGGTGCGTTCGGAGGCCCGCAACCAGGCGATCACCGCCGCCGAACAGCAGGCCGCCGCGCTCGCCCCGGTGCTGGCCCTGACCGACGACATCCCCGACCTGCGCCAGGCCATCTCCGTGCTGGCCCCTGGCGAGGACCTGAGCGTCCACCTGCCGGCCGGACAGGTCGTCGGACCGACGCACGCGCCCGCCGCCCTGCTCCAGCGAGCCGCCAGTGACGGCGAGGCGATCGCCCAGAACCGGCCGGGCGGCTGGGTCTACCTCCAGCCGGTCGTCCTGGGTCCCGGGCGGGTTGCGGTGATCGAGGAGTTCGTCCCCTCGGACCGGCTCAACCGGGGGGTGGCCGCCTCCTGGGGGGCCATCACGCTGCTCGCGGTGGCCCTGGTGGCCGGCTCCACCCTCGTCGCGGACCGGCTCGCCGCCCGCGTGGTGCGCTCCTCGCACCAGCTGTCCCGCGCCACCCACGCCCTGGGCCGCGGCGACCTCAACGTCCGGGTGGACCCGATGGGACCGCCCGAGCTGTACGAGGCGGGGCTGGCCTTCAACGCCATGGCCGATCGCATGCTGGAGCTGCTCGCCGTCGAACGTGAACTGGTCGCGGACCTCTCCCACCGGCTGCGGACACCGCTGACCGCACTGCGCCTCACCGCCGACCGCATGGGGCCGACCGCCGACGCGGAACGGATCGCCGCCGCGATCCACCACCTCGACGCCGAACTGCACTCGATCATCACCGCCGCCCGCACACCACTCGCCGTGGGACCGATGGGATGGGGCCTGCGACCGCTCTCGGGGGCCGCCACCCCTGGCCGGACACCCGCCTCGGGTCCGCCCGCGGAGGGCTGCGCGGCAGCCGCGGTGATCCGCCGCAAAGCCGCCTTCTGGGCCGTTCTGGCCGAGCAGCAACACCGGCCGTTCCATGTGGACATCACCCTTGAAGAGGCACTGATCGACCTGCCCGAGGACGACCTCGCGGCCGTCTTCGACGCCCTGGTCGGCAATGTGTTCCGGCACACGGCGCCGGGCACCGCGTTCGCGGTGCGCCTGGAGCGTGGTGCGCAGAGTGTGACGCTCGTGGTCGAGGACGCCGGTCCCGGCATCCCGGATCCGGGCGGTGCCGTGGCCCGCGGGGTCAGTACGGTCTCCACCGGCCTCGGACTGGACATCGCCCACCGGGCCGCCGCCGTGACGCGCGGAGCGGTGGACATCTCCCGGGGCGGGCTGGGCGGCGCACACATCGAGGTGACCTTCGGACTCGCCGCGGCCCAGGGCAGCGGCGGCCGCAGCAAGCGCCGCCGTCGTACCGCCGCCTCCAGGGGCTCCCGGACACGCTGGTGGACCACGTCATGACGTTTCCGCGACAAGGCGTGCCCGTTCCCTGACAGGGCCCGCCCGCCTCCCCGACCGGGTCCGCCCGTCGGGGTCGGGTCGTCGCGTTCTGGTCTACGGGCCGGCGGGGAACGGCTGCTCGGCCCAGATGGTCTTTCCGCGCGGTTGTGCGCCAGGAAGCGCAGATCGGTGTCGAAGACGTTGCACGGGTTTATGTGGAGTGGCCTTAAGTTTTCTTTAAGCCATTTGCAAGGCCGGCAATGCGTTTTCTGACATTGTGCGCTGTGTGCCGGCCGGGAATGCCAATGCGGGAGCAACCGGACGCCCTTCCGGCGGACGGCCGCGTCGGTGCTCAGCCGATGAGCACCGACGCCACTGCCGCCGCGACCGTGACGACCGCGAAGCCGACCATCGCCCCGCGCGCCCGCCCGGCCGGATCCACCCGCGGCAGGGGTTCGTGGCGCCGCCCGCCCCACAGGCCCTCGTCCGCCGCGCCGTCCGGTCCGTATGTGCTGAGCCACCGGACGACGAGCGGCGTCCGGTCCTCCTTCTCGATGTGCTGCATACCCACGCAAACGACTCGCTCGGGGACCGGAAACGCGCCCTCCGGCACCGCAACCGGATCGTCACCGGCGGGCCGGCCGCATCAGTTCCCGAGGGCCGCCAGCGCTTCGTCCTGGGTGTTGTGCCACAGGGTGGTGACCGGGTCGTAGACCGCGATGCCCGGAGTCGGGGCGCCGATCCCGGCGGCCGTGAAGGTGAGCCCGCTGTGCGCGGGGTCGGCGGCCACCGTGAGGGTCGGGGCGTACCGGGCCGGGGCGCTGCGGTCGTCGGTCCTGACCGCCGCGAACTGGCTCCGGCGTGCGGCGATGACCCGCGGGCCGTCGGCCGAATCCGGGACGGTGCGGGCCTCACCGTCGAGGCCGCCGAACGTCACCGTCGGGAAGCGGTTGACGGTGCATCTGCTCGCGCTCCGGTTCTGCACGCTCACGAGCGCCACCGCACTCGCGATCGGCGGCAGCATATGGACGGTGAAGGAGAGGTCCCCCGGTGCGCACGCACGCACCTTCTCGGGTGCGGCGGGCGAGGCGGGCGTGGCGGATCCGGCGAGTGCGGCCGGGGCCGCGGTGAGGACAAGAGCGGACGTGAGGGCGAGTGTCGTCAGAGTGCGCATGACCACTCCCTATCCCCGCCGTCGCCCCGCTACGCTCCGTCAGGCCGATCACCGGGGACATCGACCGGTTCGGCGTAAACCCCCGCAAGGGCCGCTTCCGCGCCGGAAACGGCCGGCTGCTACCGTCGGGAATCATGAACGACAGCGTGTATGTGGGCAATGCGGGCGTCGACGCCGCACTGGACAAAGGCTGGTTGCTCGGTCACTTCAAGGACGGGTCCGATCCCCGGCACAGCGAGGACGTCGAGATCAAGTGGGGTGTCCACCCGCCGGGTGACGAGCGGGCGGTCTGGGTCACCGCGGAGGAACGTACGGCTCTGCTGGTCCTCATCAAGGGCCGGTTCCGGGTGGAGCTTCCCGGGCGGAGTGTGCTCCTCGCCGAGCAGGGTGACTACGTGGTGTGGGGCCGGGGCGTCGACCACTCCTGGTACGCGGAGGAGGAGTCCGTCGTGCTGACCGTCCGCTGGCCCTCGGTCGCCGGTTACAAGGTGATGGAGGAGAGCGACTCCGCCCGGGTGTCCGGCTGACGGCAGCAGGTTGCCGACCCTGACCTCGGTCGGTCCTCGGTCGGTGCTCAGCCGGAGACCGCGCGCAGTGCGCCCGGCCGGCGGCCGGCGAGGCGGTCGAGGGCGGCGGAGGTGGCGTCGTCCGCCGGGAGGTGGACGACAAGGCGCTGGGCGTCGTCGGCGGCCAGGTCGAGTGTCTCGTCCTGCTGGAGCCCGAGGGACCCGACGCCGCCGCGAAGGTGCTGCTGGACCAGCTGTTGTGGTGGGGCTCGGTCCTGCACGACGCCCGGCGTGACCGGCCGTACCCCGCCGCGGCCTGAGTCCCGCGCGGCGCCCCGGTCCGCCGGGCCGGGGCCGGATCAGAACGGCTTCGTCGGCAGGTACTTGCCGTCGAGGGTGATGACGGCCCGGGAGCCGCCGTCGGGGTCGTCGACCTTCCGCACATCGAGCCGGAAGTTGATCGCGCTGATGATGCCGTCGCCGAACTGCTCGTGGATCAGCGCCTTGAGCGTGGTGCCGTAGACCTGGAGCATCTCGTGGAAGCGGTAGATCGTCGGATCGGTGGGGACGCCGCCCGGGGCGGAGCCGCGCAAGGGGATCGTCTGCAGCAGCAGGGAGGCGTCCTCGTCCAGGCCGAGGAGCCCGGTGACGGCGTCGGAGGCTTCGGCCGGCAGCGGATGCTGGCCGAGCAGCGCGGCCGTCACGAAGGCCACCGACAGACCGGTGACATCGGCCAGCTCCTGCCAGCTGAGGTCCTTGCGCATCTTGGCGTCGACGACCTGGATCGCGAGCTGCTCGCGGGCCTGCGGGTCGAACTGGGCCTGGATCATGGGAGTTCCTTCCGGAGTGCGGTGTGAGTGATGGCCGGCCGACGGGGTCGTCAGCCGGCGAGTGCGGTGAAGCGGCCGCTCGCGGTGTCGAGTTCCTCGACGGCACCGGTGCCGATGTCGTAGACCCAGCCGTGCAGGGTGACGGTGTGCCGGTCCAGTGCGCGGGCGACGCTGGGATGAGTGGCGAGATGCGCGAGTTGCGTGAGGACGTTGTCGCGGATCAGGGCGGCGACCGCGTCCCCGCCGTCCGCCGCGGCCGCGCGGGCCGGGGAGGCGTCGGCGTACCGCAGCCAGTCGGCGATGGCGGGCAGCGCGGTCAGGTCCCGGCCCTCGGCGAGCGCGGTCATCGCACCGCAGGCGGAATGGCCGCAGACGATGATGTCGCTGACGCCCAGGACACCGATGGCGTACTCGATGCTGGCCGCCACACCGTCCGCGCCGGCGCCGCGGGCGGGGACGAGGTTGCCGGCGGTCCTGATGACGAACAACTCACCCGGCTCGCGCTGGGTGATCAGCTCGGGGACCACCCTGGCGTCGGAACAGCCGATGAACAGGGCGGTCGGCCGGTGGGTGGCGGCGAGGTGCTCGAAGAGCGCCGCCCGGGCGGGGAAGACGTCCCGCTGGAAGCGCTGGACTCCCTCGGCGATATCGCGCATGGTCACTCCCTTCGGTGAGGGTGTCGGTGGAGGCCGACGTGCTCCACCCTGCGTGACCAGTGCCTATAGTGTCCAAGACGGAGAAGTCATGACAGCGATTGCTGTCATCTATGGCTGGAGGCGCGGCCTTGGAACTACGGCACCTGCGCTATCTGCTCGCCGTCGCCGAACACGCCAACTTCACGCGCGCGGCCGAGGCCCTGCACATCTCCCAGCCGACGCTCTCCCAGCAGATCATGCAGCTGGAACGCTCCTTGAAGGTGCAGCTGCTGGACCGGACCGGGCGCACCGTCCGGCTGACCGACGCCGGCCGGACCTATGTCCACTACGCCCGCCGCGCCCTGCGCGACCTGGCCGCCGCGGAACGCGCGGTCCTGGACGTCCAGGACCTCTCGTCCGGCACCCTGCGGCTGGCCATGACCCCGACCTTCACCGCCTACCTCGTCGGCCCGCTGACCGGGGACTTCTACACCCGCCACCCCGGCATCACCCTGGACATCCAGGAGGACGCCCAGGACCGTGTCGAAGCCCGGCTGCTGGCCGACGAGCTCGACCTGGGCATCGGCTTCAGCGGCCAACACCTGCCGGGCATCGCGGCCACCGCGCTCTTCACCGAGACTCTGAGCCTCGTCGTCGGCACCGCCCATCCCTACGCCGGCCGGAAGCGCCCGTTGCCGGTGGGGAAACTTCACGGTCACCCTCTGGCGCTGCTCACCAGCGGCTTCGTCACCCGCGGCCACATCGACGCGTATCTCGCCGCGCACCAGGTGCAGCCGCACGTCGCCATGGAGGCGGACTCCGTCAACGCGCTCACCGAGATCGTCCGGCACACACCACTGGCCACCGTGCTGCCCGACGCCATCACCCGCGACCACCCCCATCTGCACCCCGTCGCCCTGGCTCCACCGCTGCCCGCCCGAACGGTCACCCTGCTGCGCCGCGAGACCGCCTACGAGAGCGCCGCCGCCCGCGCGTTCGCCGACCTCACCCACCAATGGGCCGCCATCCGCGACTACGCCCCCGCCTGACACGGGCACGGGTCGCGGCCGGCCGGCGGACGACTCGTCAGGGCGGCGAAGGCCGGGGGTGACCTGCTGTCGTTGTGATCGTTTCCTGAGGTGAGAGGCCCACACCACATTTCCACGCCAGTGGTATCCCTCAGAACAGGACGACACGATGAGCAAGCACCAAAAGGGCCGTAGGCACCGGACGGTCAACCGCAACCCCCGTCCGGCCGGCCCCGCGCGGCCGCCGGCGGCGAGCCGGACCCCGGCCGCCGGACGGGTGGTTCCCGATGCGGAGCAGGGCGGCACGCGCATCCCGGAGACCTCCCCGGTGGCCCAGGCCCCGCAGACCGCGAAGCCCGCGAAGTCCGCGAAGCCGGACGCACCCAGAGCCTCCGATCCGGTGCCGGACGGCGGTCTCGGTCATCATGCGGCGCGTACCTGGCAGGAGGTGCAGTCCGCCGGGGACGGCGGGATCACGGTCGAGGAGCTGTGCACGGCCGTCGGCTACCAGTCGCGCACCATCCTCAAGCACCTCAAGGTGCTGGCCCAGGACGGGCTGGCCGAGCCGTTCGGAGAGCGGTGGCGGTCCACCGGCCAGAAGCTGTTCTAGGTTCTGTCAGATCTCCCGCTGGATGGAGCAGTAGACGTCGGCGAGCCGGACCAGCGCCTCGAGGCGGGCCAACCCCCAGCGCCCGTACCTGCGGTTGAGGGCTTCGAACCGGGCGGGCCCCGCCCGGTCCACGGTCTCGGCGGTGCCCAGGACCACCTCCTGGCCCGCGATGGTCAGACGGAGGTGCCGGGGGTCCGGGTCGACGACCGGCGGGAGCAGCGGCCGGGCGAACCCGTGGTGGGACGCGACCAGATGGATGACCAGGTCCGTGTCGATGTCGTCGCGGCCGGCCGCGTGCAGTGCGGCGATGCGGGCCGAGAGCGCTTCGTGCCGCATCCCCTGCGGATAGCCGGAGGCCCGCCGGGCCGTCCCGGACCCGGTCCGGTCGGCCGGGTCCGTACCGGACTTGGCGAGCGGCTCCGGTGCGGCGAGGGCGGCGTCCTCGTCCCCGCCGTGCAGCATCGTCTGGAAGCGCGGATCCCGTTTGCCCTCGTCGTGCAGGGCGGCCGCGAGGGCGACGGCGGCGACCGTACGGCCGTCCAGGTGAAGGTTGCGGGCGTAGAGTCCGGCGGCCGCGGACACCTCGGCCTGGTGTTCGGCGAGGGTCTGCGGCAGACCGGCCGTGGAGGGTCCGTTGAGGGGGGCCTGGCCGGCGACGAACAACCGGAGGCCGTTGACGGTGAGGAGGCGGCCTCCGCGGGCCAGGGCGCTGAACACCCTGAGGTGCGGGACGTCGCCGGGCGCGCTGCCGGCCAGTTCGGCGAACCGGCCGCGGTAGCGGGCCTGCTGTTCGGCGGTGAAGGGTGCGGTGTCGGCGGCGATGTCCGTGACCAGCTGGTCCACCCGGGAGGCGAGCGCGGGGTCGTGGACACGCACGGCGGTGGCCAGGTCCGGGCCGATCCGGACGCCGGCCCGGCCGTCCCCGCCGCCCACCAGGTCCGCGATGTCGACGACCGGATCGGTGGAGGCGGGGTTCCAGCCGTACGCGTCACACCCGCCGAATTCCGTCGGCAGGACGATGAGATCGTCGGCCTCGATGTCGTCGGGCGTGACGATCGCGGTGGCCGCGTCGAACCGGTACCGGAGGATCTCCAAACCGGACCCGCCCTCTGACGGGCCGTCCGAGGGCTCCTCGCCCGGCCCGGGAAACGCGTCGTCGTCGGAGATCGCGTCGGCGTCCGGGCTGCCGGTCAGCCACCGCCGTACGGCGTGCAGCGGCAGTTCGATGCTCTCCTCGGCGGCCGGCGGGAACAGGTTCACCGTGTTGCGCCACTCCTCGGCGGTCAGGCCCGCCTCGCGGGTCCGCCACGCGACGCTGACGACAGGGCGGGCGTCCGCGCCGATGCCGTGCAGATACGGGGCGACCGGCTCGTCGGCGTCCGGCGCCGGTTCGGTGCGCACCCAGGCGTCCAGCGCTGCCGCGTGCACGGGAGTTCTGACCGGCGGGGATCCGCGCATCGCCTGCCACTCCGTGGCATCGAGGCCGGCCGTCAACCGGCGCAGCGCGGCGGGGGAGACGGCCGGCCCGGGGCCGGTGAGCTCGGGGGTCTCGCCGGGGCGGGTGACGACCGGCGGGCAGAGCCCGGTCAGCAGGCGCCAGGTGGCGTCGCTCGCGTCCCTGTGCGGCCCGGGCACGTCCGCCGTGCCGTGGACCACGACGGCGCGGGCGTCGGTGCGCCGCCCGACGCGGTTGAGCCGGCCCAGCCGCTGGATCAGCGCCGGGAGCGGGGCCGCTTCGGTGACCAGCGCGTCGAAGTCGAGATCGGTGCCGACCTCGACGGTCTGGGTGGTCACCACATGGAACGGGCCGCCGTCGCGGGACTCGTGGCCGGCCTTCGTCCGGTCGTGCCACCGGCCCCGCAGATACTCCCGGTCCAGGGCGCGGCTCCGCCCCGTCAGCAGCACCTTCTCGCCGGGCAGCAGCTCCAGGACGGCCCGGGCCCGACCGAGCGTGTTGCAGACGACCCCGACGACCTGGGCGTCGGCGGCCGGCCGCTGCGCCCACGCGGCGAGGGAGGCGGCCATCGACCGATCCCGGCTATCCGCGTCCGTGCCGACCTCGACGGGATGGAGCCGCTTGGCCGACCGCAGCCGCGGACCCGCCACCGGATGACGCTCGTCGTCACCGGTGATGCCGTGCGCGTCGGCGCTCCCCAGCCCGGCGACCGCCGACATGGTCACCAGGACGGGGCGCAGTTCCCCGGGCGTCCCGTCCAGCGCGAAGGCGGCGCGGACTCCGGCCGCGAACTCCTCGGACCCGTGCGTCTCGTCGAGGACGATCAGTGAGTCGGTGCCGGTCAGGGCGGCGTCGATCGACCGGCGCCGGGTGCCGGTGCCGGAGCCGCGGAAGAGCAGGCGGCTGCCCACCTGGTCTACCGTGCCGACCACCACGGCGAGCCGGTCCGGGCGCTCCACCCAGTTCGCGGACCAGGTCACCCCGCCCCGCATCCGGGCCGCCTCCAGCACATCGGTGTCGCCCTCGCGCCACAGCGCCCGCGCGACCCGTCCGGTGACCGTGCCCACCGGGACCGTGGGTACCACCGGAACCGTCGGTGCTGCCGGTCGGTCGGCGTACGGATCCGACAGCGCCGACCGCAGCGCCCGGGCGAGCCGCGCCGCGTGGTCGTACACCTCGTCGGCGGCCAACCGCCGGTCCACGACGTAGAAGATCCGCAGCGGTGCCCGGGAAGGGCCCGCGCCGTTGACGGGCCGGCCGCGCTCCAGGGCCGCGGTGAACACCGCGACGTCGAGGACGCAGGTCTTGCCGAGTCCGGTCGGCACCGAGACGGCCCGCGGCCAGCCGTCCTTCACCACCCGGTCCACCAGCGCCGTCTGCCACGGAAAGGGCTCGTACCCGTGAATCTCGCGGCAGAAGGCGGTGAAGTCGCCCGGCTCCGGTTCGAGTTCCAGCATGGATCGGACGCTCCTCAGGTGTCGGCGCCCAGTTTCGCAGGCGGCACCGGGGCTTGTGAAGGTCGAGCCGGCCGCGGAGGCGAGGTGAGGGGAGTGAACGGAGAGTTGCTCGGAATTACAAGTTAGGAAACTTTACTAACTTCTATTGACGGCCACCGGGACCTTTGCCACTCTCGCTGCACGCGGCTTGGCGCGGCATCCCCGGATGTGACGCGCTCAGTGAGAGATCTGCCCCGGCCGTGGGCCTCGCGATGTCCCGGTGCAGCCGGGCTCCGCGATCGATCTCCCACGCCCGGAGGCAGTCGTGTCCTTGCTCCTGCCCGCCCGCCATCGCCGTCTGTACGGCCTGGTGGCGGCTCTCGCCCTGCTCATCACCCTGTCGGCCTCGTCGTCCGGATTCGCGGCCGGCGACGTGCTGCTGTCCCGCGGCAGGCCGGCCCTCTCGTCGTCCGACGAGAGCTCGTCCCTCAACGCGGCCAAGGCGGTGGACGGCAACACCGCCACCCGCTGGGCCAGTGAGGAGGGGCTCGACCCGCAGTGGATCCGCGTCGACCTCGGCGCCGCCCACACCCTCACCCGCGTACACCTCGACTGGGAGGCCGCCTACGGCAAGGCGTACCGCGTCGAGGTCTCGCCCGACGGCTCCGCCTGGACCAAGGCGTACTCGACGACCACCGGTGACGGCGGCATCGACGAGGTGACCCTGCCGGCCGCCACCGCCGGCCGCTACGTCCGCGTGTACGGCACCGCCCGCGGCACCGCATACGGGTACTCCCTCAAGGAGTTCGAGGTGTACGGCCCGGCCGGCGGCCCGGACACCACCGCGCCGACCGCGCCCGGGAACCCGCGCGTCACCGGCACGACCGCCACGTCCGTCTCCCTCGCCTGGGACGCGTCCACCGACGACGTCGGTGTCACCGGCTACCAGGTGACACGGGACGGCGCGGTCGTCGCGACCGCTACCGGCACCACGTACACCGATACCGGCCGCACCCAGGGGACGGCCTACACCTACACCGTCAACGCCGTGGACGCGGCGGGCAACGTCTCCGCCGCGAGCGCACCGGTGACCGGCACACCCGGTCAGAGCTCGACCTCGTTCACGGTCGTCGCCGCGGGTGACATCGCCGATCCCGGCTGCGCCGCGGGCAACAACTGCGGGGCGGAGAACACCGCCAAGCGCGTCGAGGCCATCAATCCCGACGAGGTCCTCACCCTCGGGGACAACCAGTACGACACCGGCAGCCTCAGCGACTTCAAGAAGTACTACGGGACGACCTGGGGCCGGTTCCTCAACAAGACCCATCCGTCGACCGGCAACCACGAGTACGACGACAGCACCCCGGCGGCCGGCTACAAGGGGTACTTCGGCAGCCGCGCCACCCCCGACGGCAAGACCTACTACAGCTGGGACCGGGGCGGCTGGCACTTCGTGGCGCTCGACACCGAGATCTCCATGTCCGCCACCTCCGCGCAGGGCAAGTGGCTGGAGGCGGACCTCACCAAGAACACCAACGGCTGCGTCGCCGCGTACTGGCACCGCCCGCTGTACAGCTCCGGGCCGCAGGCCGACATGGTCAGCAAGCCCGTCTGGCAGATCCTGCGCGCCCACGGCGCCGACCTCATCCTGAACGGCCACGACCACCTCTACGAGCGCTTCGCACCGCAGAACGCGACGGGCGGCGCCGACCCGGCGGGCGTACGGGAACTGATCGTGGGCACCGGCGGCGCCGACAGCTACGGCTTCGAGAGCGCGCAGCCCAACAGCCAGAAGCGGATCACCGACGTCAAGGCCGTCCTGAAGCTGACCCTCACTCCGACCACGTACACCGGGCAGCTGATCCGCGACAACGGCTCGGTGCTCGACACCTTCGGTCCCGTCACCTGCCACTGACAGGTCCGGTCACCCGCCACCGACCCACGCTCGCGCTCAACTCACGGCGAACGCCGTGGAACAAGGAGACAACACGTGAAACGACACCTGACGGCGCTCGCCGCCGCCATGGTGGCCCTGACGGCCGGAGCCGGTGCGATCTTCGCCGGCTCCGTGCCGGACCGGGCCGAAGCCGCCGACCGCGGCAATCCGCACGGCGTCACCGGCGACCTGGCGCACTCGTCGAACCGGGCCATCAGCAAGGCGGAGGCGCTGGCCCACCCGGAGCGACTGGTCACCCTCGCCAAGAGCCTGCACACGCGAGTGGTCAACGCCCGGCTGCCGCTGACGACCGATCAGGGCGCGCTGTGGCCCAGCGACTCCGACCCGCGATGGCTCATCAGCTGCAACGAGAGCGACCCGGACAAGCCGGGACTGTTGCGCACGGAGCTGGCGACCGGCAGGTCCCAGACGATCCTGACCGGCACCGAGGCTTGCGACCCCGTGCGGCGCACCGCCTGGGGAACGATCGTCATCGGGGAGGAGACCGGTGGCGGCCCCGAGGGCGGCCGGCTCTACGAGCTGATCGACCCGCTGCACACCACCGGAGTGACGCTCGACCGGTCCACCGGCCGCTTCAGCGGCGGCACCGGGGCGGCGAACCTCACCGTCCGGCCCGGCGTCGGCCGGATGTCCTACGAGGGCATCTCGGTGCTGCCCAACGGCCTGCTCTACTACGCCGACGAGAACCGTCCCGACAAGGGTGCGCCCGGCGGCGCGCTGTTCAAGTTCGTACCGGACAAGCCGCGGGCGGCGGGCGCCGGCCCCATCCACCGGCTGAGCGAGTCGCCGTTCGCGTCCGGCCGGGTCTACGGGCTCCGGCTGGGCCGGTACGAAGGCGGCCGGGACTACGGGCAGGGCACCCAGACCGGCCAGGGCGCCTGGATCCCCGTCCCCGACCGCACCGACCCCGACCTGACCGGAGCCACCGCCGCGCTCCATCTGACCGGCCTGTACCGGCCGGAGGACATGGACCTGGACGGGACCGCGCTCGCCGCCGGGCAGGTCCGCGCCTGCGTCAACGAGACGGGAAACGAGGACGAGGCGCAGAACTGGGGCGAGTCGGTGTGCCTGACCGACGGGACGGTGGCCGCCGCCACCACCAACGCGGCGATCCCGCAGATCCAGTTGTTCGTCCCGGGCAGTCCGGCGGTCAACATGCCCGACAACATGGCCTTCCGGCCGGGCCGCGGCACCTGGGTCGTGCACGAGGACGGTGACACCGAGAGCGATCTGCAGGGCTTCCACGGCAACGACCTGTGGAGCTGTCTGCCGGACGGGTCCGACCCCGACCTGCAGAGCGACGGCTGTATCCGGGTGGCGACCGTCAACGACCCGATGGGCTCGTTCACCGGTGGCGTCTTCGACGCGACCGGGCGCCATCTGTACGTGATCGTCCAGTACAACGTCACCGGCTACGGCGTACTGCTCGACATCAGCGGGTGGAAGTAGCCGATGTACATCTCGGCGAGCAGCAGCACCAGTGCCGCCGACGGCGCCCCGGGCCTCCGCCCGGGGCGCCGGGCCGGGCTGCTGCGTACGGTCCCCGCCAACGTGGTCGCACTCGGCGCCGTCAGCATGGTCACCGATGTCTCCTCGGAGATGGTCAGTGCGGTACTGCCGCTCTACCTGGTCCTCCAACTGGGGCTGAGCCCGCTCGCGTTCGGCATGTTCGACAGCCTGTACTCCGGCGCCACCGTCCTCGTACGGCTGGTCGGCGGCCATCTCGCCGACCGCCGTCAGCGCCGCAAACTGGTCGCCGGGATCGGCTACGGGCTGTCGGCGGTGTGCAAACTCGGCCTGCTGGCCGCGGGGAGCTCGGTGGGCGCCCTCGGCGCCGTGGTGGCCGCCGACCGGGCGGGCAAGGGCCTGCGCACCGCCCCTCGGGACGCGCTCATCTCCCTCAGTACGCCACCGCAGGCCCTCGGACTCGCCTTCGGTGTGCACCGGGCGATGGACACCGTCGGCGCCTTCATCGGCCCGCTCGCGGCCTTCGCGGTCCTCACCGCGACCGGCACCGCCTACGACGCGGTGTTCGTCGTCAGCTTCTGCGTCGCCGCGCTCGGTGTGGTGCTGCTCGTCTCACTCGTCCGGGACCGGCAGGATCCACCCCCGGACCGGCGGGAGCCCGCGCTGCGCGCCGCGTTCGGACTGCTGCGCGCGGCCGCGTTCCGCCGCACCTGCGTCCTGACCGCCGCCCTGGGTCTCGTCACGGTCAGCGACTCCTTCATCTACCTGCTGCTGCAACGGCGGTTGGGGATCGCCCCGGAGTACTTCCCGCTGCTGCCGCTCGGCACCACCGGCGCCTACCTCCTGCTCGCCGTGCCGCTCGGCCGGATGGCGGACCGTACCGGCAGGTTCCGGATGTTCCTCGGCGGCCATGTGGCGCTGCTCGGCGCGTACGCGATGCTGCTCGGACCCGCCGGCGGACTCTTCGTCCTCATCCCGGCGCTCCTGCTGCACGGGGTGTTCTACGCCGCGACCGACGGCGTGCTGATGGCCGCGGCAGGACCGATGCTGCCCGCCGGGCTGCGGACGAGCGGGATGGCACTGCTGCAGACCGGTCAGGCGGGTGCCCGGGTGGTGTCCTCGATCATCCTCGGCGCTGCCTGGACGGCATGGGGTCCGCGCACCGGGCTCGCGGTGATGGCGACCGGGCTGGCGGTGTGCCTCCTGGTGGCCAGGTTCGGCTTCCCGACGGACGACGCCCGGACCGACGACACCGACTCCTCCGGCGGCACCGAAGCACCCGACGACCGTGCACCTGGCACCGCATCACCCAACGCCCGGGCGTACGACGAGGAGACGATCGCATGACCGCATTCCGGCAGCACGCCCGCTTCCGGCTGCTCGCACCGGTGGTCGCCCTGCTGGTGCTGGCCGGGCTCGGGGTCGGCTACAGCGTCCACGCGGCAAAGCGCGAGGCGGTCCCCGCCGTCCACGGCGAGCCGATCGACACCGCCCGCCCCGGCCAACTGCTGTTCCGGAACACCGCTCCCGGGGCCGGCCACGGCAACATCGCGGCAGTGCCGGCCGGCACGGCCGGCGCTCCCCGTACGGTCAGCGGGCTGGGCTGCGAGCGGTTCTACAGCGCGGCGGGCACCGGCGTCTGCCTCGTCACCAGCACCGGCGCCGTGCCCAGGACGTACGCGCTGATCGTCGACCGTCAACTGCGCGAGGTCCGCCGGGTGAAGCTGTCGGGCATCCCCAACCGCGCCCGGGTCTCGCCCAGCGGGCGCATGGTCTCCTGGACGGTGTTCGTCCAGGGGGACTCCTACAACAGGGGCGGCTTCTCCACCTGGACCGGAATCCTCGATACCCGTACCGGCTACGCGGTGCTGAACATCGAGGACATCCCGTTGTTCATCGACGGCCGCCGCTACCGCGCGTCCGACGTCAACTTCTGGGGGGTGACCTTCGCGGCGGACGACAACCGCTTCTACGCGACCGTGACGACGAAGGGGAAGACGTACCTCGTCCAGGGCGACTACGGGAAGTGGGAGGCGCACACGCTGCGTGAGAACGCCGAGTGCCCTTCCCTGTCGCCGGACGGCACCCGGGTGGTGTTCAAGAAGCGGGTCTCCTCCGACGCGGCGCGGCCCTGGCGGCTCCACGTGCTCGACCTGGCGACGATGCTGGAGACCCCGCTCGCCGAGACGGCGAGCATCGACGACCAGGCCGCGTGGTTCGACGAGCACACCGTCATGTACGCCAGATCGCGGGGCAAGGGCGGCTCCGACGTCTGGGCCGTCCCGTCCGACGGGACCGGACAACCCCGTGAACTCATTGTCGACGCAGCGTCACCAAGTCGCTGAAGGAAGGGTTCCGGGCACGGACGGTGGCCGTCGTGAGCATTTCGACGGCCACCGCGCCTTCACTGTGCGAAACCTGAGTGGGGGTACAACTCGGACGAGGGCTCCCAAGAGCGGGCGTACGGCGGCCCATCGAGCAAGCGCTGTCACGAAGTTGCGTCAAAGGCGAACCCAGACCGCTGCTCAAGCGTCTAAAGGAGTGAGCACAACGAGCCTGCCGGGCACAGCCGTGGCGGTGCTGGAGAGTCAGGAGCGCGTTATGGAACCGGAGCCGGCCGTTGACGTCAGGAGACGTGTCGTCTGTCCCCGCTGCCACAGAGTGAGATGCATCTGCACCTGACACGGCCCCCACCCGGCGGATTCCGGGAGTCCGGTCGGCCGCTCCACCCCGAAAACGGACATGGGGCGACGCCCGCCGCTCACGTTGCCGGCCGCCTGCTAGCGTCGGCGCGGAAGGCGAGTCGTCCCCGGGCCTGAGACCTTGTCGCTCGGCCCGGCCCGGAATCGCCCGGACGTTACTTACACAGTGGGAGCATGCCAGTGCGGGGAAGACACGGCCGGTCACGGTCGCGGGTAGTCACCGGTATCACCGCGGCGGTCGCGGTCTCGGCGCTGGCGGTCGGAGCGTACGCCTCCGCATCCCCGGCAGGCCACGGGCAGGCGGCGTCGCCCGCCGGTGCGTCGCGTGCGCTGCAGGCGGACTTCAGCGCGGCCGCCGCGGAGTTCCAGGTACCCGAGAGCGTGCTGCTCGCCGTGTCGTACCACCAGACGCGCTGGGAATCGCACCAGGGCGCACCGAGCGCCACGGGCAACTTCAATGTCATGGGCCTCACGCAGGTCGACGCGTCGGCCGTACCGGCCCGCACCGACAGCGAGCGCCGCGCGGATCTGAACCAGCGGGGCGAAGGCGGCGCAAGCGCCGCACAGCGGTTCCGTCCGGACAAGGCGGCGCTCGCCGCCGTCGGCTCCGTCCGGACGTCGGATCCGGCGCTGCACACCCTGGACGCCGCCGCCGCGCTGATCGACGAGCCCGCCAAGGCGCTCCGCACCGATCCGCGGGAGAGCGTCCGCGGCGGTGCGGCCCTGCTCGCCTCCTACGAGAAGCAGACGCACGGGAAGCTCGCCGCCGACCCGGGCCAGTGGTACGACGCCGTCGCGCGCTACACCCAGTCCCCGGACACCGCCGCCGCGAACCAGTTCGCCGACCGGGTCTTCGCGACCATCCGCACCGGCGCCACCCGCACCACCGCGGACGGCCAGCAGGTCACGCTGGCCGCCGCCCCCTCGGTCGTCCCGGCGGCCCCGGCGCCCACCCGCACGGCCAAGGCCGCGGGAGCGAAGGCCGCCGCCGCGGCGGAGTGCCCCTCGGGTCTGGTGTGCGACGTCGTCCCGGCCGCCTACCAGGGGACGAACGCCCCGGACCCGGCCGTCTACGGCAACTACGACAAGGCCAACCGGCCGGCCGACGGCCAGACGATCCGCTACATCGTCATCCATGACACCGAGAGCGACTACAGCTCCGCCGTCAACATCTTCCAGAACCCGACCTCCTACGTCAGCGCGAACTACCTGGTCCGCGCGAAGGACGGCCTGGTGTCACAGGTGGTGCCCACCAAGGACGAGGCGTGGCACGCCGGCAGCAAGGTGCTGAACATGCACAGCCTCGGCGTCGAGCACGAGGGCTTCGCCCTCACGAACGCGAGCTGGTACACCGAGGCGCAGTACGAGTCCTCGGCGGCACTCGTGCGCTACCTGGCGGCCCGCTTCAACATCCCGCTCGACCGGCAGCACATCATCGGCCACGACGATGTCACCGGCCCGACGGACGACTACGTGGCGGGCATGCACTACGACCCCGGTACGTACTGGGACTGGTCGCACTACATGGATCTGCTCGGCGCCCCGCTCGGCGGCAACGGCGCTCCGATCGTCGGCGGGGAGATCACCATCGCTCCGCCCTTCACCACGGCGAACCAGCCCGTGGTGACCGGTTGCGACGGCAAGACGTCCACGAGCCCGTGCCCGGCACGTCCGGCGAACTTCGTCTATCTGCGGACCTCCCCGTCCGCTTCCGCGGCCTTGATCAAGGACGCTCTCGTCGCCAAGAAGGGGGCCACGGGGACCATCCAGGGAGCCGACTGGACGGACAAGGCGGTCTCCGGCCAGACCTTCATCGTCGCCGATGTCCAGGGCGACTGGACGGCGATCTGGTACGCGGGCCAGAAGGCGTGGTTCTTCAACCCCGGCGGACAGAACGCCGTCGCCAACAGCCGCACCGCGCAGAAGGTCGTCACCCCCGCCGGCAGCGCCGCCGTACCGGTCTACGGCCGCTCCTACCCGGAGGAGTCCGCGTACCCGGCCGTCCTCTCCGCCGTCGGCAAGGACCCCAAGCAGCAGGTCGTGGCGACCAGCTACACCATGCCGGCCGGCCAGGCCTATGTCGCCGACGCGCCGATCGCGAGCGACTTCTTCTACGCGCAGAACGTCAACATGGACGCGCCCGGGGACCACACCCTGGTCGTCGGCACGACGACGTACTACCCGATCCGCTACAACCACCGCATCGCCTTCGTGAAGGCGAGTGATGTCACCACCGTCGAGGCGGCCAAGCCCCCGACGGGCACGTACACGCCGACCGGTCCGACGCGGGTGCTCGACACGCGGTCGGGGCTGGGTGCGGCGAAGGCTCCGGTGGGTCCGGGGGCGAGTATCGCTCTGCAGGTCGCGGGGGTCGGTGCCGTGCCGGCCACGGGTGTGACGGCGGTGGTCCTGAACGTGACGGCGGTCGGGCCGACCGCCGGTGGCTTCGTGAGCGTCTATCCGGACGGGCAGCCGCGGCCGGGCGTTTCGAACCTCAACTTCTCGCCGCAGCAGACCATCGCGAACCTCGTCGTGGTTCCGGTGATCAACGGAAAGATCGACTTCTACAACCTCGCCGGCAACGTCAACCTGCTGGCCGACCTCACCGGCTACTACTCCACCTCGACCACCGGCTCCCGCTTCAACAGCGCCGGTCCGACGCGGGTGCTCGACACGCGGTCGGGGCTGGGTGCGGCGAAGGCTCCGGTGGGTCCGGGGGCGAGCATCGCCCTGCAGGTCGCGGGCGTCGGTGCCGTGCCGGCCACCGGAGTCACGGCGGTCGTCCTGAACGTGACGGCGGTCGCGCCGACCTCCGGTGGCTTCGTGAGCGTCTATCCGGACGGGCAGCCCCGGCCGGGCGTCTCGAACCTCAACTTCGTGGCGAAGCAGACGATTCCGAACCTGGTCGTGGTTCCGGTGGTGAACGGGAAGGTCGACTTCTACAACCTCCTGGGCAACGTTGACCTGCTGGCCGACCTCACCGGCTACTACACCTCCACAGGATCGGTGTTCAACACCGCAGGACCCACCCGCGTGCTCGACACCCGCTCCGGCACCGGAGGCATCCACGCCCCCGTCGGCCCCGGCGGCACCATCACCCTGCAGATCGCCGGACGCGCGGGGCTGCCGGCCACGGGTGTGACGGCGGTGGTCCTGAACGTGACGGCGGTCGCGCCGACCTCCGGTGGCTTCGTGAGTGTCTATCCGGACGGGCAGCCGCGGCCGGGGGTTTCGAACCTCAACTTCGTGGCGAAGCAGACGATTCCGAACCTGGTCGTGGTTCCGGTGGTGAACGGGAAGGTCGACTTCTACAACCTCCTGGGCAATGTCCACCTGCTGGCCGACCTGACCGGCTACTACACCAGCTGACAAGGGGTACGGAAGGGCCCGGCCGCGACCAGCGGGCGGGCCCTTCAGCGTTCCCGGGCCGTGTTCGCGCCGGAGTGGGTCCGCGCGAAGCCACTGGTCTGCCACGTACCACCCTCGGACGTGACGGCGAAGGCCTCCGCTCCCGGCAGGTCCTCCAGCCACCCGCGGGCCCGGTCCGCGCCCATTGCGCAGGCGGCGGTGGCCCAGGCATCGGCGTCGGTCAGGCCGCGGGCGACCACCGTGACCGAGGCGAGGGCATCGGCCGGGGGTGCGCCGGTGTGCGGGTCGAGGATGTGGCAGCCGCGTTCGGCGGGGCCGGAGGTGGCCACGGCCAGTGTGTGCCGGGCCTCGACGACGGTCACCACGGCACCGGGCCGCAGCGGGTCCGCCACCCCCACCCGCCAGGGTCCGCCGTGCAGCTGCACATCGCCGCCGCCGTTGACGCAGACGGCGGGCGCACCCGCGGAGTGCAGCATCGCGGCCGCCCGCTCCACGGCCCACCCCTTGACGAGACCGGTCGGATCGATCCCTCCCGCGTACCGGGCGCTGAACCAGCCGCCGCTGAGCCACTCTGCGTCCGCACACAGCCGCAGCACCTCCCGTACCTCCGCCGAGCACTCGTCGGGGGTGAGCTCGCCGCGGGCCAGCCGGCTGACCTGGCTGCCGGTCCGGTAGGGCGAGAACTCCTCGTCCACGTGGTGCAGCCAGGCGGTGGCGGCGGCCAGCGCGGTACGGGTGCGCGGACCCGTGTCACCACGGACGTCGAACGAGAACACGGTGCCCATCACGTGCTCCAGGTGCCGCAGCCGATCCGGGGTGTCAGCCACCGGATCTGTCCAACGCGCTCTGCAGGGAGCGGATGTACCCCTCGCTGGTGTACGTCGCGCCGGAGACGGTGTCGATGCCCGCGCTCTGGGCGTCGAGGGCCTCCTGGGTGAGCAGCGGAACGGAGAACTCGGCGATCTCCTGGTCCCGGCCGTTCTCGTCGGGTACCTGGAGCACGGTGACCGCGGTGATCTTCGACCCGGTCAGGGTGATCCGCACCTGTACCGGCCCGAACCGCGTCTGGATGGTGTCCCCGTCGACGGTCCGGACCCCGCCGGACGTCGAACCCGCCGACGCCGACGGGGCGGACCCAGCCGCTGCGGGGGAGGATCCCCGGTTCGGGTTCTGCTGCGCCACCGACTGCTGTTGCGCGTGCGGTTTCAGCGACAGCAGGAGGACGACGCCGGTCACGGTGGCTGCCGCGCTCAGCACGATGCGGCGCAGGGGATGGGTTCGCATGGCGCTCACAGCTCGAAGGATTCGTGGTGGATGCGGCCAGATGGCACACCGGCCGCGCGCAGTGCGTCGTACGACTCCTGCGCCATGCCTTCCGGCCCGCACAGGTACACGTCGTGCTGTGCGATGTCGGGCAGTATCGTCCGCAGGCCGGTGACGGTGATCGCGGCGCGGGTGCCGTCGGCCGCGTTGACGGCGTAGTACAGGCGGGCTCCGCGGGACTGCGCTATCGACTCCAGCTCCGACCGCAGGGCCAGGTCCCCTGGCGTGCGGGCCCGGTACAGCAGGGTCAGCTCGCCGGGGCGGGCGGGGAGCGTCTCGAACAGCGCGCGCAGCGGGGTGACACCCACCCCGCCGGCGAGCAGCAGCACCTTGGAACGGGTCCGGCGGGCGGAGGTAAGCGCCCCGTACGGGCCCTCCGCCCAGACCCGGGTGCCGGGCCGGAGCAGGGCCAGCGCCGCGCTGTGGGCGCCGGCGGCCTTGACGGTGATGCGCAGCTGGTCCGGGCGGGGGGCGGCCGACAGCGAGTACGGACTGGAGGTCCACCACAGTCCGCCGGTGAGGAACCGCCAGCGCAGGAACTGGCCCGGCTCGGCGCGCAGTCCGTCCAGCCGGCGCCCCTGGATCAGGACGGAGACGACGCCGGGCGCCTCGCGTACGACCGCCGCGACCCGCAGCCGGTGCCGCACGTTCAACCGGACGGGGACGAGAACGCGGAACCACACCACCAGCGCAGCGACTCCGAGGTACAGCGCGTACCAGGCGTTCCGGGCCGCCGCGTTCCCGGCGAAATCGGCGCCGAGGGCGAGTTGGTGGCCGAAGGCGAGGAAGAGCGCGAGATAGGTCATGACGTGCAGGTAGTACCAGGTCTCGTAGCTGACCCGACGGCGTACGGCACGCGCGGAGAAGACGCCGACGGCGACGAGGATCAGCGCACCCGCCGTCCCCTTGAGCATCTCCGGATAGTCCAGCACCACGGTCGTGGTCTCCCGCACGACGCTCGTGCGGGCCTGCAGCGCGTAGCCCCAGATGATCAGGACGATGTGGGCCAGCAGCAGACAGACGGTGTAGCGGCCGGCCATCGCGTGCCAGCGGGCCACCCGGTCGCTGCCCACCCCGCGTTCCAGGGCGGGCACCCTGGCCATGAGGGCGACCAGGACGGCGCAGCCGTAGCCGGTGAGGAGGCCGGCGATCCGGCCCGCGCCGATCAGCCAGCCTGCCGGCCCGACGACCGAGGCGGTGTCCTGCCACCACAGCGCCAGCACCGCGACCGCACCCGCCCCGACCAGGGAAAGGATGAAGCGGGCCGGTGAGCGGCGGCCGCGCGGCGCGGGTGGTTCGGGCGGCGCGGACCGGCGCCGGCCCGCCCGGTGGCCGTAGGTGGTCGCCACGATGTCCCCTTTCGTCGGCTGACGGCCCACTGTGCCGCCGCAACCTCTGAATCAGCTCTGAACCGGAGGCCCGGGGCGGGTCTCATGGGAAACTCAGAGGTTGGGGCGGCATGCTGGACGGACCATGGACATCCCTCCCGCCGCACCCCCGCTGCCCTCCCTGACCCGCCCGGACGGCACCCCGGTCCGGGTCCTCGTCGTGGACGACGAGCCGGACCTGCTCGAGGTCCTCGCCGGGGTCCTGCACTACGAGGGCTGGCAGGTGCGGACCGCCGCTGACGGGGCCTCGGCGCTCACCGCGGCCCGGGACTTCCAGCCCGACGCCGTCGTCCTCGACATCATGCTGCCGGACTTCGACGGGCTGTCCGTGCTGCGCGGACTGCGGGACCGGCAGCCCGGGATCTGTGTGCTGTTCCTGACCGCGCGCGATGCCGTCGAGGACCGGATCGCCGGCCTCACCGCGGGCGGCGACGACTACGTCACCAAACCGTTCAGCCTCGAAGAGGTACTGGCCCGGCTGCGCGGGCTGCTGCGCCGCGCGGGCATGACCCGGCAGCGGCCCGAGGGCGCGCTGCTGAGCGTCGGCGACCTGGTCATGGACGAGGAGGCGCGGGAGGTGACCCGGGACGGGCAGACCGTCGAGCTGTCGCCGACCGAGTTCGAGCTGCTGCGGTATCTGCTGCGCAACCCCCGCCGGGTGCTGAGCAAGGCGCAGATCCTGGACCACGTCTGGTCGTACGACTTCGGCGGCCAGGCCCACATCGTGGAGCTCTACATCAGCTATCTGCGCAAGAAGATCGACGTCGGACGCGTTCCGATGATCCACACGGTGCGGGGCGCCGGTTACGTCCTCAAGCCGGGCACCCCGTGATCCGCCCGCACTCGCTGCGCGCCCGGCTGACCTGCGGGCTGGTGGTGCTGCTCGCGGTCAGCTGCGCCGCCGTCGGCGTCGCCGCGGTGCTCGCGCTGCGGGGCTTTCTCACCGAGCGCCTCGACCAGCAGCTCAGCGACGCGGGCGGCCAGTTCCCGGCGAGCCTGGAGCACGCGGGGGAGCACGGCGAACCTGACGCGGACAACCACGCCGACACCCGCCGCCAGTCGCCCGGCACCTTCGGCGCCCGGCTGCTCGCGGGAGTGGTCACCGACGCCGCTGTGGTGCGCTCCGGCACCGACACCACGGTGGAGCTCAACGCGGCCGACAAGGCGGAACTGGCGGCCGTTCCGGTCGACGGCCATGCCCACGACATCAGGCTGTCGGCCCTGCACCGCTACCGGGTCAGGGCCGTGGCCGGCGACGACCAGGACGTGCTCATCACGGGTCTGCCCCTGCACGGCGTCGAGGAGACCGTGCACCGGCTCGAACTGGTCGAGGCGGCCGTCTTCGGCGGCGCCCTGGTGGTGACCGGTGTGGCCGGGGCGCTGTGGGTGCGTTGGTCGCTGCGGCCGTTGCGCAGGGTCGCCGCGACCGCCACGGCCGTGACGCGGCTGCCGCTGGACAGCGGCGAGGTCGCCCTGCCGCTGCGGGTCCCGGACGCGGATCCGCGCAGCGAGGCGGGACAGGTGGCCACCGCCTTCAACCTCATGCTCGGCCATGTCGGCGACGCCCTGTCCAAGCGGCACACGAGCGAGGAACGGCTGCGCCGGTTCGCGGCCGACGCCAGCCATGAACTGCGCACCCCCGTCGCCTCGGTGCGCGGCCACGCCGAACTGGCGCTGCGCCACCCGGGACCGGTGCCGGCCGAGGTACGGCGGTCGCTGGAGCGGGTGGCCGCGGAGTCCGCGCGGATGGGCGTGATGGTCGATGACCTGCTGCTGCTCGCCCGGCTGGACGCCGGCCGGCCGCTGGAGCGCCGGCCGGTGGACCTGACGCGGCTGGTGCTGGACGCGGTGGACGACGCACGGGCCGCCGGCCCCGGTCACCGCTGGGTGCTCGATCTGCCGGAGGAGCCCGTCACCGTCCCCGGTGACGCCCACCGGCTGCAGCAGGTGGTGGCGAACCTGCTGGCCAACGCCCGCATCCACACCCCGGACGGGACCGAGGTCGCGGTGCGGCTGCGGACCGTACCGTCAGGCGATGGGACGGTCGAGGTGAGAGTCGCGGACAACGGCCCGGGGGTGCCGGAGGCGGTGCGCGCGACGCTCTTCGAACGCTTCGCGCGGGCCGACCGGCGGCGCCCCGGCGCGGGCAGCGGTGCGGGCCTGGGCCTGGCCATCGTCGCCGCCGTGGTCGAGGCGCACGACGGCACGGTCACCGCCCGCAGCCGGCCGGGCCGGAGCGAGTTCACGGTGCGGCTGCCGCTCGGTGACGGCGCCGGCGGCGCCAAGGAGGAGCCGGAGGCGGGTGCGGGGCCGCGGTAGTGCGCGGCCCCGCGGTCGGCTCAGGGCCAGTCCTGGGCCATCGAGCGGTCTTCCCGCGCGATGGACTTGCACAACTGCCGTACGAGCGTGTGCGGGCCGACGTGTTTGGTGGCCAGTTCCAGTGCCCGCTCGATCGCGAAGTCGAACGGATCGCGGAGGATCTCCTCCCGGCGGTGCGGATCCGCGGCCGCGGTGGCGAAGAGCGACTTGACGGTGCTGCCCTCGCGGGCGGACCAGGCGTTGAGCAGCCCGATGGTGTAACTCCGGGCGGAGTCGTTCGGGCCGGTCCCGTCGTCCGGGAGCGCGGTCCGTTCCTGGCCCTCCGCCCGATGGATCCGCATGAGGAAGGTCACCGCGACCTTGGTCAGGGTGAACAGGGTGTCGTCGTCGAGTTCGAGCAGCAGGTCGACCCTGCCGCGGGCCATGGCACTCTCGCCGGGAGCGGCTTCGGCGACGGCGGCCTGGAGCAGTACATCGCCCCGCTGAAGGGCATTCATGTCGAGCACGGAGATCGTTGGGTGTGGGGCCGGGGGACTCGCGGGATTACCGCGCGAGGCGGGCCGTCCAAGTCTGTCACCGGTGACTCGCGCGGTGCTGGAATCCGTCTCGGGAGGCGCCGGGCCACCCCTCAAGTTCCGCTGGAGGACCGCCGGAACACTCGTCGGAGGGATCGGTTTACGGCCAAGATCGGAAGAGGCTGATCGACTTCCGGGTGTACATGTTCGATATTTTGGAACACTTGGATTCGATGTGGTGAATCAATTGAATTGAAGATACACCTGACATTATTATTGCCTTCAACTTCGTTGTAATCATCACTGCTGGTCGTCGGGGGACTCCATGCTTGACTTACGTGCGCACCTCCGTCCCGCCGTGAGTCACCGCGACAGCAACCGCAAGCGGATCATCCTCGCCATCATGATCAAACCGGATACGCAGGCCGGTATCGCGCGTCGCACGATCCTGTCCCAGGCCACGGTCTCCACCGCCGTGCGCGACCTGGAGAAGGACGGCATCGTCCGGATGGAGCGCAACTCGGCCGCCCAGGGCAAGGGGGGCCGCGGAGTCCGGGTCTGCCTGCAGGGCGCGGTCAATGTCGCCGTCGGGGTCGACCTGGGCTTCAACCACGTCACCGTGATCGCCCGGCGGGTCGACGAGCAGTACGACCGGGTCAAGGTGCAGCAGAGCACCGACGGGGCCAACCGCGGCCTCGCGCACGTGATTCCGCTCGTCAAGGGGATGATCGAGGAAGCGGTGGCGGAGACGGGCCGCACGTCGGACGACATCATCTCCGTGGGCATCGCCGTGCCCCGGATGATCGATCCCCGGAGCGGGACGTTCGCCGCCCCGGTACTGCCTCCCTGGAGTGGTGAGGGGGGCGATCCGGCGATAGAGCTGGCCAGGGCGCTCGGGGTCCGTGTGGTGATGGACAACGACGCCAACCTCGGCGCTCTCGCGGAGCAGACCTACGGCGGGAGCGACCACCTGGAGACCGTCGTCTACGTGAAGGCGTCGACCGGGATCGGCTCCGGCCTCATCGTCGGCGGCAACCTGCTGCGGGGCCGCAGCGGTATCGCCGGCGAGCTCGGCCATCTGACCATGGATCCGCACGGGGTGATCTGTCAGTGCGGCGGCCGCGGTTGCCTGGAGACCATCATCGGCGCCGAGTACCTCATCGACCAGGTCAGGAAGTCGCAGTTGGGGAACTCGGCGGACCTGCCCGGCTCCCTCGCGGCGCTCATCGCCAAGGCACATGCCAACGACGCCGTGTGCGTGCGTGCCCTGCAGGACGCGGGGCGGCTGCTCGGCAGGGCGCTCGCGCAACTCTGCAATCTCTTCAACCCCGACGTCATCGTGCTCGGCGGCCAGCTCGCCGCGGCCAAGGATCTGGTCCTGAAGCCCTGCAGGGAGGCCCTGGAGCGGTTCGCGCTGTCGGGCGCCGTGGACCCGTCGACCGACTTCGAGCTGCGGCTCAGCAACCTGAAGCAGCGGGCCGAGGCGCTGGGCGCGCTGGTCCTCGGGCTCAGCTCGATCCTCTCGGACGAGGAGATCGAGAAGAGCTGACAGGCGGGATCGATTTGAAGTCGGAACGGGAGATCCGTCGGCCGGCCGGTTCAATTAATTGAGCCCGTGTCATCGACCCGCGATCCGTACCGTTTCCCGCGCTATTCGGCACCGAAGGCCGTGCCGTTCCTGACGTGGCACTCCTCGACTGGATGTGCGACAAGCCGCGTGCAGCGTTGGCGGAATCAGGCAACTGATGATGCATCAGTCCAGGTAGAGTTTCATCTTGCCGCACGGTGTTCCCCGACGTCCAACGGTCCGGGGCTACGCGGCGAACTGATGACTGCCGACCCATTGTGGAGACATGATGTCTTTCCTTTCGCGGAACGAGTGTTCCGATGACCTCTGTGTCCAGTGCGGACCGGGTTCTCCGAGGTCAGCCGAGGACAGCGGGCCCGCAGTCTACGAGGCCCCGCTCCTCGCCGATCTTGGCCATGTACGGGAACTGACGCTGGGGAGTTCCTCCAGCGGCAATGCGGACGCCAACTCACAGTATTATTGGTAGGGCCCGGTGAAATCGCAGCGCATTCCGACCCGGGACGCGCGATGACCCTGCTGACCCGTTTGCCCGCACAGTGTGCGCCGTACGTGGCCGGCACATTTCCCGTACCCGCCGCCGTCCCGCAATCCGTGGACGCGGACTTCCCGGCGCACGGGATGAGCAGGGTCTGGCCGGGGCTGTCCTCCCTGTGGTCCTGGGGCCGGTGGCGATCGGGCGAGTTACGAGGGGTGACCTACAAGGGGGCCGGCCTCGTCACGTTGGGGCAGTGTTTCGCCGACGACCGACAGCTCACGGCGGGGCTCGTCCAGGCGGTGGAGAGCGACCGGTGGGAAGCCCTCATCCGGTGGCCCGGCAGCTACCTCGTCATCATGGCGCGGGACGACGGACTCCTCGCGTTCACCGATCTGGCCGGCCAATTCCCCCTGTACTACTGCCCCGTACTCGGGCGGGTGGCCTTCGGCTCCCGACCCGCCATCGCGGCAGCGGCGGCGGGAATCCCCGCACGGCCCGACCGCGCCACCCTGGCGGCCCAGATCCTGTGCCCCACCGCCGACCCCCTGTTCGGGGAGCGCTCCGTCCTCGACGGTGTACACCGGCTCGGTGGCGGCCAGGCGCTGCGGATCGACGCCGCGGGACATCCGGAGACATGGACCTACGATCCGCTGATCCCTGACCGCCACGTGTCGCTCGCGGACGGCGCCGAAGCGCTGAGGGCGGCACTGACGGCCGCGGTCGGCGCACGCGTGGATCTGGGGGAGCGGCTGACCGCGGATTTCAGCGGCGGTCTGGACTCCACCTCCCTCGCCTTCCTCGCCGCACACCGGACGCGTACTCCGCTCCCCGTCTTCGTCTATCACCACCCGGACGCCCCCGCCGGCGATCTCGAGCATGCCGAGCGGTTCGCCCGGCTCGACGGGCGGCTGGAGCTGACCGTTCTTCCCGGCTCCCGGCAGACCCTCACCTACCACGGGCTGGATCAGGTGCGCCCGGCCGGCCAGCCCGAGGCGGCCGCGGTGAACAGCGCCCGGCTCCGGGTCCGGCTCGCGGGCATCGCCGCAGGAGGCAGCGCGATCCACCTCGGTGGCGAGGGCGGCGACGCCCTCCTCGTACCGGCCGCCGGCTATCTGGCGGACCTCGCACGCCAGGGCGGACCGCGCACCTTCGGGCGGCACTGCCGCGATGTGGCGAAAGCCCGCCGCGAAGCGCCCACGGCGGTGGCCGCCCGAGCGCTGCGCCTGTCACGAACCTCTCCGGCCGGAGCGCTGCAACGGCTGGCCGACCGACTGGAACGGCCGGCGGAGGGAATCCCGCAGTGGCTGGACACCATCGCCTGGTGGCCGGACCCGGGATCCGAGGCCGGCTGGCTGACCGGGGCCATGCGGGGCGAGCTGGCCGAGCTGGCCAGAAGCCGCGCACGGACCGAGACGGTGACACCGGGCATCGGAGTGGGCGACCGGACGGCTCTCACCGAACTCCGTATCGCGGCCACCGTCCAGCAGCAACTGTCGGACACGGCGCGTGAGTTCGAGGTGTGGCCGCACGCCCCGTTCCTCGACAACGACGTGGTCAGGGCGTGCACGGGACTGTCGTCGTACCACCGGGCCGACCCCCGCGCCGTCAAGCCACTGCTCGGAGCCGCGCTGGCCGGTCTGGTGCCGGAGCCCGTGCTGACGAGGCGCGGCAAGGGGAACTACACGGCCGAGGACTACCAGGGCGCGCGGCTGCACGCGAAGGAGATCAGATCGCTGCTCACCGGATCGCGGCTGGCGGACCTCGGGATCATCGACCAGGGGGCCGTGATCGGCTCGCTCGACCGGGTGTTGATGGGGATCCGGGCGCCGCTGCCCGCGCTGAACCGGCTGCTGAGTGCCGAACTGTGGCTACGGGGTCTGGACCGACGCCCCCTGCGGACCGACCCACCTTCCTGAGGAGATGGCACCCATGCCGGACCTGTACATTCCCGCGCACATCCATGACAGCGTCTCCCCGCACGGCGGCAGCGTTCTGCTGAACGCGCACTCGGGGCAGTGGTACGCCCTGAACTCCACCGCGCACACGCTCTGGCAGGAGTGGCAGCGCACCGGCGACTTCGATTCCGCCGTCGACGCCATGGCACACCGCTACCCACTGGAGCGGCGCACCCAGGTCCGGTCGGACGCGGAGGAGCTGGCCGCCGGGCTGGCCGCGCGTGGGCTGGTGGTGTCCGGGGAGCCGGGCGAGCGACCGGGTCCGGGCGGGTGGCCGGGGCCGGGGGAGCGGGCCGAGAAGTTCCCGGTCGCACGCACCGCACCGCGGCCACCGTCCCATCGGGGGCTTCCCCAACTGGCTTTCGCCATCGCGCTGCTGCTGCTACGACTCCCGTTCCGGCGGACCGTCGCGTTGGTCGGGGCACGGCAGCGATGGTGCCGGGCGGCCGCCACCGAGGAGCAGGCGCTGTGGGCGGTGATCGCGGTCGAGGCCGTGGCACGCCGATTCCCCGGACGGGCCGCCTGCCTCGAACTCTCCCTGAGCGCCGTCGTGGCGATGGCGCTGCTGGGCCGGCGGCTCGACTGGTGTATCGGGACGGTCGACGATCCCTATCGGTTCCATGCCTGGGCCGAGGTCGATGAACTTCCCGTCACGCACCCCTCCGATTCTGAGAGCGCTCTTTTCCGGCGCGTCCTTTCCATTTGACCCGCACGAACGTTTCTTTGTGCCTGCCGTCCTTTAGCTGGATGGCAATGGCGGGAAAAGGTGTCGCCCGGGCGGTCGGCGGGCACAGCCGGCCGAGCGGGCCCAGGACATGACGAAAGGGCCGGCCGCCGGTGGGCGACCGAGCCCCTCCAAAGGACTGCGGATGCTGCTGTACTGCGGATACTTCAGGGACGGCGAGCGAGGGCGTCAAACATCGACGTCTCGCCGTGCCCGAAGAGAACCAGGACAACGATCACGATGATGGTGATCGCCGCCCGGACGTGGACCCAGCGCACGGGTGATACGCACTGGGCGATTACTCGGATGTTGAGCTCCATTGGACTGCCTCCTCCCAGGGTTTTTTCGGCCTTCCGGTTGACTCCTTCAGTCTGTGGCAGGGTTACGCGGTGGGGCAACAGGCGTTTATACGGCCTGATGTGAAGCCTGGAGGGAGACGTCGTCCGGCTGTGTCGAACCCTTTATGAATGACCGGTATTCGAAATGCAGGGACGCATGGATCGTCTAGGTGTGTCCGTCCTCAATTCGAAGCCCGGGGGCGCGGTGTCACCCGCCGCCGGGGGCGTGGGTTCGTCACCCGGTGAGCTCTGGTGGCGGGATCCCCGAGAACGAGGGTTCGCGTCCGCGGGCCATGGAACTGCCCGCCGTACGGCGAGAATTGAAGACCGGCGGGAGACGCGGACGGCGGCCCGGCAAAAATTCGACCGCTGCACCGACCAGGGCCGCACCCGGGTCGGGCCCTCGCTCGCGGGAAAAGCCGCCCGGTATGGATTCGGCAAAATCTCGACGAGGAAAGCGGTGCAAGGGTCCCGGCAACCCCAACTGCCGCAGTGGTGCCATGGTGTGACGTGATCTCAGGCCTGGTCGAGGCGGTCGCGCTGGGACGGGGTGAGGTCGAGGTCCAGTGCGTCGAGGGATTCGTCGAGCTGGGCGGTGGAACTGGCGCCGATGATGGGGATGATCGGCAGCTCGCCGCCGAGCAGCCAGGCGAGGACGACCTGCCCGGCCGTGGCCCCGGTTTCCGCGGCGACCTCGCGCACCGCGGTGAGCTGGGCGGCGGCGCCGGGGTGGTCGAACTGCTCGGGCACGGACTTGGCGGGGTCGGTGTAGGCGCCGGAGAGCAGCGGGGTGTACGCGAGGAGCGTCAGGTCGGGTTCGGCGCGGACGTAGTCGAGCAGTTCGGGGGTGACGTGCTCCTTCGTTCCGAAGGCCGCGCCGGGCTTGGGGCGCAGATAGGTGTACTGCTGCTGGATGCAGGAGTATCCGGCCAGGCCGTGTTCGCGTGCGAGGGTCCGGGCGCGTTCGATGCGCCAGGTGACCTGGTTGCTGACGCCCAGGATGCGGACGGTCCCCTCGGCGACCAGTTCACCGAACGCTCCGACGGTCTCGGCCAGTGGCGTCGCGCGGTCCTCGATGTGGCCGTAGAGCACGTCGACGCGGTCGGTGCCCAGTCGGCGCAGACTGCCTTCGACGCCACCACGGATGGCCTTCGCCGAGAGCCCCTCGGCGTTGCCCGGCCAGTCGCCGGGACCTGTCGGTTGGGCGCCGACCTTGGTGGCGAGCACGATCCGGTCCCGGTTGCCGCGCGCGGTCATCCACCGGCCGACCAGCTCTTCGCTCTCACCGCCGCGCCCGCCGTCCTCCCAGAACGAGTAGCAGTTGGCCGTGTCGACGAAGGTGCCGCCGCGCTCCACGAAGCGGTCCAGGATCGCGAAGGCCGTGGCCTCGTCGACATGGGTTCCGAAGGGCATGGCGCCCAGGCACAGGGTGCTGACACCGGGGCCGGGAGTGGCGTCGGGACGGCGGCCCAGAGTACGAAAACGCATGAGTGCTCCGCAGGGGTGCGAGGAAGTGGGGGAACGTCGCGAACCCTGTCACTTGGAGCGCGCTTGAGGTCAAGCCCTCAACCCGACCGCCACCGACCGCACATCCCCGACCGCCCACCGGCACACCGGTCCGCCCGGCCGCGCGTCCCCCGCGACGGCCGGGCGATCCGGGACGTTGAAGACATGGCCTACGAGCTGCGGCAGAGCATGCCCATACCGGTCGTCCGTATGACGCTCATCCGCCAGGCGTCGAACGTCACGGACTCGCCCGGCAGGATCAGCAGCCCGTCGTCCCCGTCCTGCCACGTCTCGCCGATCCGGCGCACCTGGACCGCAGGACCGCCGACTCCGGCCATGAACATGGTCGGGTCGATCTCCCAACCCCGCGCGTCGAGCCAGGCCTCGAACGCGGCGGTGTCCCCCGCGTCCGCCCCCCGTGGCCATAGGAATTCCGTCATGCTGTCCCCATCCCCCGTACATCCCCCGTAGCGCTCGTGGACCGAGCACACTGATCCTGCCAGGCGGCACTGACAAGTCGCTAAATTTTGGGTATACGCGGACGGTGACCCCCGACACCCCGACCCTGCCCCGGATGACGTGATCGGCGTCCGGGGAGGCGTCGAGGTCGCCCTCATGGATCCACAGCCGGGCGCCGAACCGGTCGGCGTACCGCCGGCCGTGCGCCGATTGGTCGCGGTGGGTCAGCAGCACATCGGTGACGGGTCCCCGCGCCTCGTACCGCGCGGCCGGCCCGCTGTTCCAGCGCGGGGTGTCGACCATCATCAGCTGCCCGGACGGGCGTTGCAGGAGATACGCGTCGGCTCCCGCGGTGTGCGAGGAGCTGTGCCCGCACAGATGGACGTCGTCGGTCAGCCGCAGGGGGAAGGGGTCGGCCGCCGGGTCCAGGGTGCGGGACGGGTGGCGGATCGACCGGGTGTGACAGGCGAAGGCGGCGGTGGCCAGCCGACGGGGGCGGCGAGCCGTCGTGCGCCGGCCGCTTCCCCGGGACCCGGGCGGCCGCTCCGACCCGTTGACAGTGCCCTCGGCTAGGTTCGGAGACGCACCCGACCTCACGATGGAGATGTTCATGCGCACCCTGGAACCGCAGGCCGGCGGGCCCACCGCCGGCGACGCCGAAACCGGAGATCAGGGATGAGCACCGGTCCTGGGACGAGCACCGGTCCCGATCCGTGGACCTCGTCCGCCGGGCCGCTCCACAGCGATCTGCTCGCGGCGAAGACACGGGTGTACGACGTCAACGGGTTCGTCTGCTCCCGGCCGGTACCCGAGCCGGAGAGTGCCGACTACGGTGCGCACGAGTTCACGCTGGACGGCGCCTCCGTGCGGTTCCGGGTGGCCAGGACAACCCCGACGAAGATCGGGCAGTTCGTCACCGTGTGGAAGCGGTCCCCGGAGGGGCCCATCCAGCCGTTCGACTCCACGGACGCGGTCGACCTCCTCGTGGTCAGTTCCCGCGAGGATCAGCACTTCGGGCAGTTCGTGTTTCCGAGGGATGTGCTCTGCGAACGGGACGTCGTCTCCAGGAACGGCGTGGGCGGGAAACGGGCTTTCCGCGTCTACCCGCCCTGGGCCACCGCGGTCAACCGCCAGGCCCGCGCTAGCCAGGCCTGGCAGTTGCGGTACTTCCTGCGGATCCCTGAGGACGGTCCGGCCGACGCCGGGCGGGCTCGCGCGCTGTACCACCCGTAGCGCCGGGCGCGCCCCTGAGCACGGCGGGCGCGTGACCGGATATGGCCAGACCGATGATGGCGGACCGGGAGAGTCTTACCTGGTGGAGGGTCGTTCGGCCCGCCCGAACCCGTGGAATCAGGAGAGCCCCGTGAAGGCGCTCGATCAGAAGGAACAGGCGCGTGTCCTGCGCGCCCTGCACGCTCAACCTCCGCTGGTGTTGCCCAACGCGTGGGACCCGGCCTCGGCGGTGGCGATCGAGGCGGCCGGTGCCACCGCGATCGCCACCACGAGCGCGGGGGTGTCGTGGGCGGTGGGAGTGCCGGACGGGGGCGGCATGAGCCGCGCCGCCGCTCTCGACGCCCTGCGGCGCATCGTCGCCGCGGTCTCCGTTCCGGTGACCGCCGACATCGAGGCGGGATACGGCGCGACCCCGCAGGAGGTGGCGTCGACCATCACCGCGGTCCTCGCCACGGGTGCCGTGGGCGTCAACATCGAGGACAGCCCCGGTGTACGGGGCGAGCCGCTCCTCGACCCGGGCGCACAGGCCGATCGGCTCGCCGCCGCCCGGGACAGCGCGCGGGCCGGGGACGTCGATCTGTGCATCAACGCCCGGACGGACACCTACCTCGCCGGAGTCGGTGCGCCGAGCGAACGGCTCGCAGCCACCCTGGCCCGCGCCGAGCGGTACGCCGCGGCCGGAGCGGACCTGCTCTTCGTTCCCGGCCTCGTCGATCCCGAGGCGATACGCGCACTCGTCGACGGGCCGCTGCCGATCAATGTGATGGCGCACCCGGGGGCGCCGACCGTCGCGGAACTCGCGGCGCTCGGTGTCGCACGCATCAGTGTGGGTTCGGCCGTCGCCCAGGCCGCCTACGGTCTGGCGGCGGACGCGGCGAGGGAGTTGCTCGGTTCCGGCACCTACGTCTCGCTCGAAGCGGCGATGGGTTACGGGGAGCTCAACGACCTGCTGCGCTGAGGGTCCGCTTCAGCGGCTGTCGGACGGGGCGGTGCGTGGTGCCTGGTGGCGGTCCCCGACGAGAAGGTGGACCGTCGCCAGCGCCCGCCAAGGACGCCAGGGCGCGGAGACGGCATCGAGATCAGCGGACGAGTCGGGTGAGTAGGGTGAGTCGGATACTTCGAGTGAGGCTGCGAGCTGTTGCACCGCTCGCCGCACGTCCGGGTCTCCCGCCGGGAACGCGTCGCGTGCGCCGAGGCGCAGGGCGACATGGTGCGCGGCGGCGGCGCCGAGGCCTGGGACCGCGACCAGCGATGCCACGAGTTCCGCCAGTGGTTCGCCGCCGTCGAGGTGGACGGACCCGGAGACCACCGCCCGTGCCAGGGCACTGACGGTCCCGCCGGTTCCGTCCGGCAGTCCGTACGCGTCCGGGGGCACGTCCGCGAGGGTCCCAGCCGACGGGAAGGCGTGGGTGAGCCCGTGTCCGAGTCCGTCGACGGGCGGCCCGTAGGAGCGGGCCAGCGCGCCGAGCGCGGCGCGGGCCCGCTGCGCAGGCAACTCCTGGCGGAGCACCGCGTGCACGGCGACCTCGAACGGTCCCCACGCTCCCGGGACACGTACCCCCGGGCGGGAGGCGATCAGTGGACCGAGTGCGGTGTCGGCGATGAGCTGCGCCGACGGGAGGACCGGGTCGGCGTCGATACCCACGAGCCGGGCCGCCCGTTCCACGACATGGATGACGCCCTCCCAGTAGGGCAGGTGCGCTCGCAGTCGGAGGTGATCGGAGCCTCCTGGCCCGATCTCGAGCATCCCGGGCGCCCCGTCGAGCGCGATGGTCCGCCGGTACCGGCCCGACTCGATCGACTCGACACCGGGGACCGCTCGTTCGGCGAGGAAATCGAGGGTGGCGTCCCAGTCGTAAGGAGCGGTGAACGGCATGCGCAGGACGAGTCCGCCGTCGGCGGTGAGCCGGTCTCCGCGCCGCCGCCGGTCCCGCAGATCGCTCGGCGCGGAGCGGAACACCTCCCGGATCGCCCGGTTGAACTGGCGCAGGCTGCCGAACCCCGAAGCGAAGGCGACCTCGGCGATCGACAGGTCGGAGTCGTCGAGCAGCCGCCGGGCGAAGTGCGCACGCCGTGAACGGGCGAACTGGTCCGGTGTCACCCCGAGGTGGTCGTGGAACATCCGCCGCAGATGGCGCGCGGACACGCCGAGCCGGGCGCCCAGCGCCGCTTCGTTGGCCTCGTCCAACGTGCCGCCGATGATGAGCTGGACGGCCCGGCAGACGAGTTCGGGAGTGTCGTCGGCGACGGTGCCGGCGACACGATAGGGGCGGCAGCGCAGACAGGCCCGGTAGCCGGCCGCCTCCGCGGCTCCCGCCAGTTCGAAGGTGCGGACGTTCTCGGCGTGCGGCTTGGCCCCGCAACCCGGCCGGCAGTAGATCCCCGTGGTCCGTACAGCGGAATACGTAGTCACCTGCTCAGGCTCGCATCCGCAAGGGGCACGGGCCAGCCGGATCCGGACATGATGACGCCGCTGTCCGGCCGGGGTGCAACCAGGCGTCTCGCGGTCTCGTCTCAGTGATCCAGTAGTCGGAGACACTTCCAGGAGATTCGATGAAGGCTTTAGTGCGTCTCGCGGTGGCCGGCATGGCCGCGGCGGGACTCGTCGTCACCCTGTCGGGTTCGGCCTCGGCGGTGCTCGGCGGCAAGCCCGCCACGACCGCCACGTACCCCTATCTGATCGCGATCGAGACTCCGGACCACCAGGAGCTCTGCACCGGGGCACTGATCGCTCCCGCCAAGGTGCTCAGCGCGGCACACTGCTTCGACGCCATGGACGTGACCGGCCTGCGCTTCATCGGCGGGCGTACCGACCTGGGCACCACGAAGGGGCAGGTCCGGCACGCGGTGAAGGTGAAGGTCCACCCGGACTACCAGGGTTTCGCGGGTGATTACGACGCCGCGGTCGTCACGCTCGACAGGGCGCTGCCGTACAGGACCGTTCCGGTGTCCCGGCCCGCGGATTCCGCCCTTTACGGCTACGGGCGCCCGGCCACGGTCCTGGGCTGGGGGCGGACAGGAACGGAGACCGCCGTGGCGAACAGCGATGCGGCCGCCGCGGGTCGCCGGCTGAAGGAGGCGACGCTCAAGCTGGCGCCGATGAGTGACTGCGGCCCGTGGTCCTCCACCTCGGCCGTGAAGATCTGCGGGCTTCCCCGAAGTGCCGTACCGGAGAGCGTCTGCGCCGGGGACTCCGGTGGACCACTGATCGCCGGTGGCCGCGTTATCGGTATCGTGAGCAGCGGCAACAAATACTGCACCCCGGATACCGCCTACTCCACGTTCTCCCGGGTGAGTTCGGTGGCCGCCGGTCTCGGACTCCTCACACGGTCTCCTTGAGCAACGATAAAGAGGAATTGCGGGCGAGGTCTGCCGCGTTCCGCCTCCTGTCCCCGCGCGAAGTCGGGTCAGGGGGCAACCTTGGAGAGCCGGTGCGGGTCTTTACCCATGGCCGCGCCGAACCGGTACGGCCGCGACCCGCATTGGGCCTGCGAGCGAAAGAGGCTGCATGCTCCGCGTTCACTTCACCCCCCACGACCTGCAGAACATTCGAATTGCCCAGCATCCCGACCCGCTGTGGGAACTGGTGTGCAGTATCTGTCGTCTGCAGACCAGACAGGGACCGCTTGATTTCGGCCATTGGCGCGGCACGGCATATGAACGGCTGCGCAGAGATCCCGTCGTGAAGGGGGTGCTGCATCTGCTGCGGTTATTGATCCCCGCTTCGGGCTACATTCCGGACTTTCTCACACCGAGCAATACCGGTGGCGAACTGTTCGCCGGCCTGGACCAGGTGCGCGGCACTCCCCGAGGACAACTGACCCGCGAATTGACGCGGCTTGCCGAGTCCCGTCCGGTCCCGGTCTGGGCCACCACGATGGGCCGGCCGGGAGCCGACGGGCTCGTCCCGCTCACCAAAGCGCTCTCCACCTACCACCGGGCGCTGTTGCAGCCCTTCTGGCCGCGTATCCGGACCGCCGTTGACAACGATATCGGCCGGCGGGCGAGCACTCTGCTGGGAGGCGGCACCCAGGCGCTGCTGGAAGGACTGCGCCCGCTGGCGCGATGGAACTCCCCGACGCTGGAAGTGGATTACCCGGTCGACCGCGACCTGCACCTGGCGGGGCGTGGGCTGCTGCTGGTGCCCTCGTACTTCTGCTGGGGCCGGCCGACGGCTCTCGCGGACCCGGGCCTGACGCCGGTGCTCGTCTATCCGGTGGCGAAGGTGCCGCTCGACGGAGAGGGCGCGACGGAACAGGGACTGGTGCGCCTGCTGGGCAGGACCCGGGCAGCGGTACTGGCCGAGGTGGCCAACCGGAACGCCCGGACCACCTCCGAGGTGGCCGAAGCCGTCGGCGTCACCCTGCCCAGCGTCAGCTACCAGATCGGGGTACTGCGGGACGGCGGGCTCGTGGCCAGCCGCCGTGACGGCAAGTACGTTCTGCACACGGCGACCCCGCTGGGCCTCCGGCTGTTGGGCGGGGGAACGCCGGGCCTGGTCGACAGTCCGCTCCCGCAGGGCCCGTTTAGCCTGTGCTCGAAATGATTGCCCGTCCGCCCGCCCCGCCGCATGCTGTCCCCGCACCGGCAAGGTGATGGTGCACCGGCAACGGTCTTCGCGGTGATGTTCCCCGCGTCCCTTCGGCCGATGCCGCGGCAGTGCAGAAACGGCAGCGCAGGAAAGGTCTCTCGTACAGTGAATGTGACTACCAGGCCGAGGCTGCCACGGTGGCTTCTGCTCCTCTCCGTCCTGCTGGCGATGGTGGCGACCACGACGCTCGGCGCGGCCCCGGACGCCCGTGCCGACTATCCGAATCCTGATCCGGGGGACCCGGTCTGCGGGCCCAGTTGGGTGGTGATCTCGGCGTACGGCACCGAGGAGGACACCACGCACCAGGGCGCGGGGATGGAGTGGGGTTCCAGCGGAGTCAACAGCTGGTTCATCGCGGGGATCGTCCAGTCCCTGCACGACAAGGGCGTCCAGGACCAGGCGATCAAGGTCCGTAACCTCAAGTACCCGGCGTCACTGATCTCCCGCCCGTGGCCCGGCGGCCTGCCGGACTACTGGACGGGGCTGGGCATCGGCCGTGACCGGCTGGCCAGCGAGGTCAACTTCTACGCGGGGTGCGCCAACCATCCCCATCTGATCCTGCTGGGCTACTCGATGGGCGCGCACGTCGTGAAGTCGGCGCTGCAGCTGCCCGTCGTGCAGTCCCACGCGGACACCATAGGCGCCGTGCTCACGGTCGCCGACCCCAGCCGCAACAACGGCCAGATCGGCATGGCCCAGGCCGGTGCGATGCTCACCATCAACCCTGACTTCAGCACCGGCACGGCTGCCGTCGCCGACGGCGGGCTGCTGGGGCGGCTGAATGTTCCGGGAGCCTTCGCCGGATTCATCGGCGACGGCCGGTACTTCGACGTGTGCCGCACCGACGACCACGTCTGCAACCGCCCGGGTCCGCCCAGCACGGACGACCTGGCGCAGCAGTTCGCGTACAGCCTTCCCGCGCACACCCAGTACGGCGCCGGAGACCACGGCGCGACGGCGAACCGTATGGCGGCCAAGGCGGTGTCCACCGCGGTCAGCTTCGCCGCATCGGGCGGATCGGACCCCAACCCCAACACCCCGTGCGCACCGCACACCGACACCGACCCGATGGGCGCCGCCGCCATCGCGGCCGCCTGCTCCGTCATCGCGCAGGACACCTGGTACACCTGGGGCGGCGGGCACAGCGTCTCTCCGCCGCAGGCGACATTCGGCTCGGTCGACCAGTCCGACCCCGTCCGCAGTGCCAACGACCCGTACCGCAAGGGCTTCGACTGCTCGGGATACGTCCGCTTCGCCTACTACAAGGCCGCCGGGTACGACATCATCGGCGACCGTACGGCGGACTCGGCGTACCGTGCGCCGTGGTCGGTGCGGTTCGGTCCTCCGATGGGTGAGAGTGTGTTGCGGGCCGGGGACATCGTCTACTTCGGCACCTCCGCGAACATCCATCACACCGCGATCTATCTGGGCACCGGGCTGATCGCCGAGGCCCCGCAGTCCAACGAGAAGATCCGGGTGTCACCCATGTCCAACCACCACGACTACATGGGCGCGGTCCGGCCGTCGGGCTCCGGCAGCGGGGGCGGCGGAGGCGTCGGCGGTCCCAACTCCACCTGGGGCACGGGCGTCCGCACGCACACCACACCGTCGACGTCGGGCCCGGTGTACACCACGCTCAGCGGTCCGACGGCGATCCGTATCGACTGCCAGAAGCACGCCCAGTCGGTCACGGCCGAGGGTTACACCAACGACGTCTGGTCGCATCTGCCCGACATCGGCGGCAGCTGGGTCTCCAACATCTATGTCCGCGGACCGGCCTGGCTGCCCAACATCCCGGCCTGCGACGGTTCGTCGCCGGGCGGCGGTGCCCATTCCACCTGGGGCACCAATGTCAACATCCGGGCGATCCCGTCGGCCTCCGGCCGGCTGGTGACCACGCTGGCCGGTCCGACGGACATCGGCATCTCCTGTCAGAAGCACGCCGAGTCGGTGACGGCGTCGGGCATCACCAACGACGCGTGGAGCTTCCTGCCCAACTACAACGGATGGGTGTCGAACATCTTCGTCAAGGGCGCCGCATGGCTGGTCGACGTCCCCACCTGCGGGGGCGGCAGCGGCGGGGCCGTGGGCGGTGATCACATGACGTGGGGGACCAACGTCTACCTGCACACCGCTCCGACGGCCACGAGTGCGCGGGCGGACCTGCTTCCCGGCCCGACGGCGGTGACGATCGACTGCCAGGTGCACGGCCAGTCGGTGACGGCCGAGGGCATCACCAACGACGGCTGGAGCCATCTCGCCGACCGCCAGGCGTGGATCTCCAACATCTATGTCAAGGGTGCCGCCTGGCTCGACGGCGTACCGGCCTGCGACGGTGATCCGGGCAGTCCGGGTGGCGAGACCCACGGAAACACCCGGACGACCTGGGGCACCAATGTGCGCGTCCACCAGGACGCCACCTCCGGGTCCGGGGTGGTCGCCACGCTGGCGGGGCCGACCCAGGTGACCGTGGTGTGCCAGAAGCACAGCGAGAGCGTCACCGCCGACGGCTACACCAACGACGGCTGGAGCCGGCTGGCGGACCAGCAGGGCTGGATCAGCAACATCTACATCAAGGGACCGGCCTGGGACGACTCCCTGCCCACCTGCTGACAACGGAGGACCGAACACCTGACAACGGAGGACCGAACACCTCACAACGGACGAACGGCTCACGGACCCGGCAGTCAGGTCGCCGGGTCCGTGAGCCGTTCCGTCCGGAGGAACGGGACTCAGCAGCTCAGGTTGTTGCCTGCCGGGACACCGAGGATCTGGACGAAGCGCTGGTAGGCGTCGATCCGGCTCTGCACCTGGGCGGGGTTGCCGCCGTTGCATTCGATGCTTCCGTTGATGCTACGGATGGTCTCGCCGAAGCCGGCGCCGTTCACCATGGCGTTGTGCGGGGTCATGGTGCCGGGGCCGCTCTGGGTGTTCCAGTACCACAGGCCGGTCTTCCAGGCGACGGACGAGTCGTTCTGGACGAGGTTGGGGTTGTGGAGCAGATCTATGCCGAGTGCGTCGCCCGCGGCCTTGTAGTTGAAGTTCCAGCTCAGCTGGATCGGACCGCGGCCGTAGTACGCGGCCTGGCCGGCGGGGCAGCCGTAGGACTGGCTCGCGTCGCAGTAGTGGGGGTAGTTGGCGGTGTTCTGCTCGACGATGTAGACGAGTCCGCCGGTCTCGTGGTTGACGTTGGCCAGGAACGCGGCGGCTTCCTGCCGCTTGACGGTGTCGCTCCCGGTGTTGGCGAAGCCGGGGTAGGCGCTGAGGGCCGCGGTCAGGCCGCTGTAGGAGTAGAACGAGTTGCGGCTCGGGAACATCTGGTTGAACTGGGACTCGCTGACCGGGAAGCCGCCCTGGCTGGGCGGTGTGGTCGGCGATCCGCCGCAGGTGTACGGCTCCCAGTACCAGGTGCTGATGACCGGGTCGTAGCCGGGATTGTCGTGCTCGGCGCGGTACGCGTTGCCGTCGGTGTACTTGACGACGTCACCGGTGACGTAGGCCCGGCCCGCGACCCACGCGGGGTAGTCGCACGTTCCGGTGCCGCCGGTGGTGCCGCCGGAGCCACCCGAGCTGCCGCAGGCTCCCTGGTCGGCCCAGACCGCCGCGTTGCCGGGTGTCTCGTTCTGGGTCCACCACTTCGCGGACCAGTTATGACCGTTGTAGGACGCGGACAGTCCGCCGGTGTACACCGTGGAGGAGTTCCACGCGGTCGTACACTGCGCGGCGGAAGCGGTGGACGCCAGCGGTACGAGGACCGCCAGTCCGACCGCGACGATCAGAGCGGTGAGGAACGCCATGATCCGTTTTCTTGACACGGGGCCACTCCTAGTGGGGGATCGAGTGGGGATAGCCCTGCACTCAACCCGATTGGTCTGGACCTGTCAAGGTCTGGACCAATAGTGCGCGAGGTCGGAGCGGTTCTCCAACGAGCCGCTGCCGGGGAGTGGTTGGCGGCGGCTGCGGTAGCCTCCTGGGCAGTGACCGCAGAACGATCGACGGGACCGTGACCGGAGCAATGGCGTCAGAAGGCAGTGCGCGGCATCCGGCGGGCCGTACGGCGTTGGTCATCAAGGTTCCGGAGGCGGAACCTCTGGTGGGGGAGTGGCGGCGGCGGTTCGACCCCGCCACGGGGACCGGGGTCCCGGCGCACGTGTCGGTGCTCTACCCGTTCCTGGACCACCCGCGGATCGATGGTTCCGTCGCCGAGGCCCTGGGGGAGTCACTGGGCGCTCACGCCCCGTTCGAGTTGGCCTTCCGTCGCTGCGGACGCTTCCCCGCGATGCTCCATCTCGTCCCCGAGCCGGACGGCCCCCTCCGGGCGCTCACCCGTGGCGTCGTCGACCGCTGGCCGGAGGCGCAACCGTACGGAGGCCGGTACGCCGACGCGGCACCGCATCTGACCGTCGCCTACAGCCCGGATCCGGGCGTGTTCGACACGATCGAGGCCGATCTGACGGCCGGGCTTCCCGTCACGACCCGCGTCACCGCGGTGCAGCTGGTCGTCTGGGACGGCGCCCACTGGCACGACGCGGAGACGTTCCCGCTGCGCGGCTGACCATCCTGACCGGGATCCGGCCGCTGGGCCGAACGGGTCACTCCGTCAGACAGGGGCAGGACGTCACACTCTCCAGATTCACCGGGCAGCCGTTGTCCGGGCCTCTGACGCAGGCGCCCTCTCCGCAGCACGAGCAGTTGCCGCAGGAGGTCGACAGCAGCCGCGGCTGCCGGGACATCTGGGACGGGCCGTTCACATCACGTTGTTCATCCACAGTGGACTGGATACCACCGGTGCCCGCGGTCCGCCCGTCGTCGGCCGCGGAGCGTGCCGGTGCCGAATGGCGGCGGGGGCGTGATCGTGGAGCCGTGGCCGGGGAGGAGACCCAGCGATCGCAGACCGGGCCGCGGTGACGAACCGGCCGGGTCGCGGCCCGCCCGCACGATAGTCACCGGGTCGCGGTCGTCATGCGGCGAGGGCGGGCAGGGTGACGCCGGTGAGGCGTTCGGCTTCCGCCCACAGCCGGGCGTTGGCCGTGGTGTCGAGGGCCCGGCGGGTGGTGCGTGCGGTGGTGGTGGGGCCGACCAGTCCGAATCGTCCGCCCGGTCCGTAGTAGGCGGCGGGAGTGGCGTCGGGGCTGGTGGCGGCGTACAGCAGCGGCTCGGCACCCTGTTCGACGCCCTGCGACGGCAGGATGGCGAGGCTGTTGAGCAGCGAGCGCTTCGGCTTGTCGCGGCCCAGGGTCGCGCCCACCGTCTGGAGGTCGGTGCGCGCGCAGGCCGCCCTGCTCGAACGCAACGTCTCTCCGAAGGTCACCGCGGAGTACAAGCGCATCGCGATCACCAACGTGGGTGAGCTGGCCCGGATGGTGCGGGAGCGGGTGCCCGAGCTCGCAGAGCACGACGCCGTACGGTTCGCCGGTGCCACCGTCATGGTGACCGGCGCGACGTGGACCCACTCGCAGCCGTCAGCCGCGATGCTCGCCGTCTACGAGACCGATCCCGAGCCGGCGGCGATGCGGCTGGACTTCACCGACACCCTCCGCCAACTGCTCGAGGTGCTGCTCACGGGCCTGCTCGCCCGAGCGTCCGGCTGAGCCGGGGCGGTCGGGCCGATGCGGCCGATCCGGGGCTTCACGCGGGGCAGCCGGCGTCGGCGATGACGAAGTAGCCGGTCGGGGCCTCCTGGAGGGTGTGGGTGGTGAAGACGTTGTCCAGGCCCATGTTCTGGCCGGAGCCGTTGGCATAGGCGTAGCCACCGCTCTGGTGGGCGCGCCCGGCCGCGACCTGGTGGTAGTTGTCGGTGGTGAAGCACCGGGGCGCGGCCCCGGTGGTCGTCGCCGTGACCGTCGCCGAGGCGGCACCGGCGGCGCCCGCGGAGTCGACCGCGGTGACCGTGTAGCCGTAGGCGGTGCCGGCGGCCAGCCCGGTGTCGGTGTACGACGCCGATGCGGTGGATCCCACGACGGCACCGTTGCGCCGGACGGTGTACGAGGCCGCGCCGTCGACCGCGTTCCAGGCCAGTGACGCGGAGGTGCCGGTGGACCCGGTGACCCGGACACCGGTGGGAGCGGGCAGGGAGCCGGGACCGCCGGGGGAGCTGTCCAGGCCCCAGAACGTGGCCGTGTAGTAGCTGGAGCAGACGATGTCGAGGAAGTAGGCGCCGGCGGTACCGCACTGATCGGTGCCGGATCCCGGTTGCACGGCGAGACCGTGGCCCATGCCGGAGATCGAGTACAGCGCCACGGCGGCTTTGCCCGCGCTGTCGTTGTAGGTGCTCAGCGTGGTGCCGCCGGGCAGGTTCCGGGTGCTGGACGCGGTCTGGCCGATGCTCCAGACGTCGGTCCACTGGTCACGCAGCTCGGTGGCGTTCACCGGTCGGACGGTGGTGTCGGACGTGCCCTGCCAGATCGCGACGCGCGGCCACGGTCCGGTGTACCCGGGGAAGGAGCCGCGGACCTTGTCGCCCCACTGGGCGGGCGTGAGGTTCTGGGCGGCGTTCTGGCAGGAGGAAGCCGCGGCCTGGGTGGTGGCGCACTGGGCGGGCAGCCCGGAGTCGACGGAGCCGCCCGCGAACATCTCGGGGTAGTCGGCGAGCAGATCGGCCGCCATGCCGGCGCCCGCGGACAGACCGGTGACGAAGACCCGGTGGCTGTCGGAACCGAGCTGCGCCGCGGCGTGGTTCACCATCTGGAGCACCGAGGCGGCCTCACCGCGCCCGCGGGTGTCCTTCGTCGCGTCGAACCAACTGAAGCACGACAGGATGTTGTTGGCCGTGCCGGTCTGCGGGTAGACCACGGCGAAGCCCCACAGGTCGGCGTACTTCTGCCAGCCCGAGTGCGTGTGGTAGTCGCTCGCGGTCTGCGTACAGCCGTGGAGGGCGACGACCAGCGGGGCGCCGGCGGGCAGGTTCGCCGGCGTGTACTGGTACATCGTCAGATCGCCGGGATTGGAGCCGAAGCCGGTGACCTGCTGATACGTGCCGGCCGCCGCGGCAGCCGGCACGCTCGTCAGTCCTGCGGTGAGAAGCCCGAGAACGACGATCAGGGTGAGGCGTCGGAAGATGCCGCGCAGGCGGGGTGCGGTCATGACGAACCTGCCAGTTCCACGAGGTGTCGGGCCACCGTCCGGGCGCCTTCGTCCCCGATGAGGATGGTGTAGTGGTTGGTGCCCGCCAGCTTCAGCGGGGTGACGTTCGGGTGGTCCAGGCCGGCCGCGGCCAGCCGCTCCTCGTCGTACAGCCCCTGCGGCTCGTCCATCAGACCGCGTTCGGCCCACAACAGCCGGGCCTGGCCGGGCAGCTGGTGAACGGCGGCCAGGACGTCCTCGGAGAACAGGTCGACACCGTCGGTGCGGACCGCCTCGATCCGGCAGGAGGACCGCAGTTCCGGCTCCTGCCCCACCAGATCGCGCTGGACGTAGGCGTCCACCCAGGGCTCCCAGGACGCGCCGAACGCCGGATGCGCCTGCCAGAACGACCGGTAGGTGTCGCGGTCCGGGAAGGTCATCGACAGACGGCTCATGGCCGGTCCGATGACCGCCGTGATCAGCTCGTCGGGTGCCAGTTCCAGCGGTGCCGGAAAGCCCACCGCACCGTCCACCAGCAGCAGGGAGGGGAACCGGTCCGGGTGGCGTACCGCGGCCACGGCCGCGACGAAGGCGCCCATGGAGTGTCCGGCCAGCACCACGCGGGGCGCACCGACCGCCGCCATCAGGGCTGCCGCGTCATCGGCGTGGCGGGCGATCCCGTACGGTCCCGGCAGCGCGGCACTGCCCGCCCGCCCGCGCAGATCGGGGGCGAGCAGGGTGACGCGGCCCGCCAGATGATGGGCGACGCGCGCCCAGGACAGGGCGTTGCCGGTGATCCCGTGCAGCGCCATCACCACCGGCGCCTCGGGCACGGCGGCCGGCCAGCGCAGTACGGCGAGTTCCCCTCCTTCCACGGCGACGGTGAACTCCTCGAACGTTTCCGCCTCGACGGCGGGGGTGGGATTCTGCGTCATGACGCGGGGATCTCTTTCCGTTCGGCGGGCTCGGCTTCTGTCATGGTGCGCCCGGTGGCTCGTGAGGACCAGGTGACGCGGACCCGTTCCGGTAGCCGCACCACACCGCCGGGCAGCAGGTACACGACCGCGACGAAGACGGTGCCGAGCAGGAACAGCGGCTGGGAGAGCGGGACCCGCAGCACCGCGGGGAGGCCGGCCACCGCGCCGGATCCGGCCAGGTCGCCGAGGCGGTGGTCGGCCCAGGTGTAGAGGACCCCGCCGACGAGCGGTCCCCAGCGCGATCCGGAGCCGCCCAGCACCACCATCACCAGGAGCGACAACGTGAAGTTCGACGTGGTCGTCTGCGGGGTGGCACCGCCGGTGAGCAGCAGATAGACGATGCCGCCGAGCGCCGCCAGGGCGCCGGACAGGGTGAACGCCACGAGCTTGAAGCCGTAGGGCCGCAGCCCGAGCACCTCCACCCGGCGCTCGTTCTCCTTGATGCCCTCCCAGACCCGGCCGGTGGGCGAACGCACCGCGCAGTGGACGGCGGCGAGCGTGACGACCAGGTAGGCCAGCGCGATCCAGTACAGATTGACGGTGTGTTCGATGCCCACCAGGGAGGCGGGCAGCCGGTCCGCAGGGACGGCCCGCCCCTCCTCCCCGCCGGTCAGGCCGCCCGGGTCGCGTGCGACGAGGATCGACCCGGCCTGGGCGAACGCCAGCGTCACCATGGAGAAGCCGATGCCGCTCACCCGCAGCCCGACCGCTCCCAGCAGCGCGGCCAGCGCCGTGCCGAAGAGCAGCGCCAGGAGCGCCGAGGTGACGAACGGCAGCCCGGCCTCCAGCATGATCGTGTTGGTGGCGTAACCGCCTGCGGCGAAGTACAGGGCATGGCCGAAGGAGAGCAGTCCCGTACGGCCCAGCAGCAGGTCGTATCCGGTGGCCAGGCCCCCGAAGGCCAGGCACAGGGCGAGCAGTTGGAGACTGCCGGGGCTGCCGATCGGACCGTCCAGCAACCCCGGCAGGGGCAGTGCGCTGTACGGTGCGGCGAGCAGCGCGAGCAACAGGCCGGCCGGCCACCAGCGGATGAGGTGCCGGCGGCGTCGGCCATGGCCGGCAGCGGTGCCGGGGTGCTCGCGAACGGGGTCCTTCGGCTGGGTCGTGGTGGTCACGCGAGTCTCCCGGTGAGGCCGCGCGGCCGGACGAGGAGCAGCGCGGCGAGCAGCACGACGACGGCGAGGTCGCCGAGTCCCGCGGTGGTGTAGTAGTTGGCGAACTGCTGGACGAGGCCGACGGCGACGGAGGCCAGCGCGGCGCCGGTGATCGAGCCCATGCCGCCCATCACGACCACGACGAAGGCGAAGATGAGCAGCGAGGTGCCCTGGCCGGGGTCGACGGAACCGAAGTAGAGACCGCCGAGGGCGCCCGCCAGCGCGGCCGCGGCTCCACCGATGGCGAAGACCAGCGTGAACGCTCTGCGGACGTCGATGCCCAGTGCGGTGACCATGGCCCGGTCCTCCACTCCCGCGCGGACGACCAGACCATGCCGGGTGCCGCCGAGGAAGAGCTTCAGGGCGGCGAGCACGACCACGGCGGCGCCCGTCAGGACCAGGCGGTTGACGGGGATCTGGGCGCCCAGCAGTCCGAAGGTGCCCGACAGCGCCCGCGGTCCGGGGAAGGGGCGGGCGTCGGCTCCCCAGATCGCGGAGAGCAGCGCCGGAACCGCGAGTCCGACGCCGACGGTCGCGAGGACCTGTTCACGGGGACGCGCGTACAGCGGCCGGATCAGGGCCAGTTCGAGGAGCACGGCTGCCAGGGCCCCCGCAGCGGTCCCGAAGGCGACGGCCAGGACGAACCCGAATCCGCCGGACCCGGCTGCCGGAAGATGACCGGACGCGGCCCACCAGGTGCCGTAGGCGCCGATCGACAGCAGCGCGCCGTGGGCGAAGTTCAGGACGTCCATCAGACCGAAGATGAGGGACAGCCCCGACGCGACGAGGAAGTACAGCGCCCCCAGCCCGAGTCCGGTGAGTGCGAGCAGCACGACGGTGGACATCAGACGCCGCCCTCCTCGGTGCGCACGGCCCCGGCCGGTGCCGCGCCGTGCCGTCCGACGCCCAGGAGACGGCGCATGGCGTCGGCGTCGGCCAGCAGTTGGGCGGCGGGGCCGCGGTACGACGTGCGGCCGTCCGCCAGTACGACGCAGTGCTCGGCGAGCCGGCGCACCATGGCGAGGTTCTGCTCCACGAGCAGGACGGGTACGGCCTGCGCCGCGCGCTCCAGCACCTGGGCCACCTCGGTGACGACCTTGGGCGCGAGGCCCTTGGTCGGCTCGTCGGCGATGATCAGCCGGTTCCCGTTGAGCAGGGTGCGTCCGATCGCGACCATCTGCTGCTGTCCGCCGGAGAGGGTGCCGGCCGGCTGCCGGGCACGCTGCCTCAGTTCCGGGAAGAGCTCGTGCACCAGGCCGTAGGCTGGTTCGCCGGCGCCGCGCCGCTCGGCGAGCCGCAGGTTCTCCGCGACGGTGAGACCGGCGAACACCCCGCGGTCCTCGGGTGCGTAGCCGATGCCGCGGCGGACCAGCGTGTGGGTGGCCAGCCGGATCGTCTGTTCGCCGTCGAGCAGGACGCTGCCGGTGCGCGGGACGAGTCCGAGGATGCCGCGCACCGTGGTGGTCTTGCCCGCGCCGTTGCGGCCCAGCAGGGCGGTCACCCCGGCGGCGGCGACATCGAGGTCGACGCCGTGCAGGATGTGCCTGCCGCCGATGACGACCCGCAGCTCACGCACCGTCAGCAAAGGGGTCTCGGACTCGTTCACAGCGCCTCCCCGAGGTAGGCCTGCTGCACGGTGGCGTCGGCCATCACCGCTTGCGGGGTGTCCAGCGCCAGGAGGGTGCCGTGGTGCAGCACCGCGAGCCGGTCGGCCAGGCCCAGCAGCACCTCCATATGGTGTTCGACCATGAGGACGGTGCGCCCCTCGTCACGGTGCAGGGAACGGATCAGGTCGGTCAGCGCCGGTACCTCCTCGGCGCTGACCCCGGCCATCGGCTCGTCCAGGAGCATCAGCCGCGGTTCCCCGACCAGCAGCACCGCCAGCTCGAGTTGGCGTTTCCCGCCGTGCGACAGGCTCGCCGCCGGTGACTCGGCGCGCTCCGCCAGACCGGTGCGCTCCAGCACCTCGTCGACCTGCCGCCCGTAGCGCGCCGCGCGCTGCCAGATCCGGTACGAGCCTCCGGTGGCCGCCTGCGCCGCCAGCCGTATGTGGTCGGCCACCGTCATCGCGGGCCACAGGCTGGAGGTCTGGAAGGTACGGCCGAGCCCGCGCCGGGCCCTCGCCGGCACGGACTCGGCGGTGATGTCGGCACCGTCGAGCTCGATGGTGCCCTCGGTGGCCGGGACGAGACCGCTGATGAGGTTGAACAGCGAGGTTTTGCCGGCCCCGTTGGGGCCTATGAAGGCGAGGAACTCGCCCTCGCGCACGTCGAAGGAGACGTCCTGGACGATGGTGGCGCCGCCCACGGTCCAGCCGACGTCCTGGAGCCGGAGCACCGGAGCGGGGAGTGTGCCGTGCCCCGCGTCGGCGCCCAGTGGTGCGGGGATCGTGGAGTGCACTGGGATCAGCCCGCCATCGGCTTGGCCGGGGGCGTGACCGCCGCCATCGGCAGGGTCGTGAGCAGGCGCGGCCTGGCGGCCGCGGTCGGCCCCGTCAGCTGCGCGGTGAACATCGGCTGCAGCAGCGCGTGGTCCTGGGCGCGGATCCGCTCGCTGCCCTTGGGCCCGTTGAACGTCCAGTCCTCCAGCGCCTTCGCCATCGCGGCGGTGTCGGTGGCGCTGCCGGCCTCGATGGCGTGCGCGATCATCTGGGCCGCCGTGAAGCCGTCGGGACTGAACAGGTCGGGCGTTCCGCCCGCCTTGGTGATGCCGTCGAGCATCGCGGTCTCCACCGGGTTGGCGGCCGCGCCGGGGAAGTAGTGGGCCAGGAACGACACTTTGCCACCGGCGGGACCGAACACCGGGTACGAGGCGGTGCCGGCCAGCCCGGTCACCACCTTCGCGGTGTCCAGAACTCCCTGCTGGTTCAGCGCCGTCCACAGCGCCGGGGCGGAGGCACCGGCCCACGCCACGAAGACGAGATCCGGCTTGCCGGCCTTCACCTGCTGGGCGAACGGCGTGAGGTCACCCGCGCCGGGCGGCGCGAGCACGGAGCCGACACGGGCACCGCCCGCACCCAACACGGCTTTCACGGCCGCCACGTTGGCCTGACCGAACGCGGAGTTCTGCGCCAGCACCGTCACCTTCTTGCCCTGGGAGTCCCCGAGCAGCGAGCCGGCGGTGAGGATGTCCTGGTAGGACTGGCGCCCCGAGCGGAAGGTGTACTTGTTGATCCCGGTCACCGCGTCGGTGGCCGCGGGACCGCTGATGAACAGAACGTGGTTCTGCGCCGCCAGCGGCGCCATCTGCAGGGCCACTCCCGAGTCCGTCGTCCCCGCCAGGATCCTGACGCCCTTGCCGAGCAGGCTCTTGGCCTCGGCGACGGCCTTGGCCGGATCGCCCGCGTCGTCCTGCTCGGTGACCTCGACGGAGTGGCCGCCGACCTTGCCGGTGCCGTGCGTGGCATAGGCGAGGCCCGCGGTGAAGCCCTCCCGGTACTGCTTCCCGTAGGCCGCGAGCGGCCCGCTGCGGGAGTAGACGAGTCCTACCTTGACGGCGGCGGAATCCGCGCCGTCCGCGGCCGGACCGCCGGCCGTTCCCGCGGCACTGCACCCGGCCAGCACCGCGCCGACGGCCAACAGGGACAGCCCGCGGAGGAATCTGCTGCTCGTGGTGCGCGATGTACGCAAACGCATGGTGACCGGCTCCCGCAGAGGTGATGGGTTGCGCAAACCGTAGGAGCGCCGCGCCGCACCGGACATGTGGAGGAGCCACCCTCCCGCCGTGCCGGGAATGGGGGAGAGAAACATGGCGTGTCGACGACCGTCCTGGTGATCAGCATGTCGACACCGTGGCGCCGGGGCGGATCGAGCACCGATTCGCAGGACGTGACGCCGCCGACGCGGGTCGTATCGTACGGGTGGTGCCGCGCGTCGTTCCGGGCGCGTCGGGGAATGATTCCCCTAGCATGAACACCAGTTGAAAGACCGATCCCGCTCTCCCTTCCGTCCTGTTCCGTCGCCGTACGAATCAACCGGGGCCGGACGACGGCCTCCGTTTTCGAGTTTCGAGTTTCGATTTCGATAGGAGGGACACCGTGAACCAGCGCGGATCGGTGCTCCTGGAATGGCTCACCAACAAGCTCGGGCCCAAGCATTCCGTTCCCGCTCCCGGCGGACCGCCGCCGATGGAGGGGAACACCCGCTCCACGGAGGGGAACCTCCGGTTCACGGCCGACTTCTCCTCGCAGGAGCAGTGGGTCGCCGGGCATTCGTGGGCGTATCCGGACGGCGGGCCGGTGAATCCGGGAGACGACAAGCTCGATCACCTCGTGCCCGATGCCGACTACTGCCGCAGCGGATCGTTCCGGGCGACCCGCCGTCCCGACGGCAACTGGAACACGGGCCTGCTGACCACCGAAGGCAGTGCGGAGGAATTCACCCTCCGTACCGGCGACATTCTGGAGACCCGGGTCAGGCTGCCCGAGGCGATCGGGGCCTGGCCGGCGATCTGGACGTGGCGGGACGGTGGAAACGAGATCGACGTATTCGAATACCACCCCGACAATCCGGATCTGCTGGAATTGTCGAACCATGTCAGGGGCGCCCACAGCTCCTACACCGACGCGTCGATCCATCCCGGTGCCTGGGTCGATCTGAAGGTCGAGTTCCGTGCGAGATCCGTCGTCTGGTGGGTCAACGGAACGCGGGTCTTCGCCGACGGGAAGGGCGTGGGCCGCAACTGGCATGCCTACCTGATCGTGAACCTCTCGGTCTGCGGCGGCCGCTACCACCCGGCGCCGGAGGCGGACGTGACGGCCATGTCCTACGAGGTCGACTACCTCCGCGTCCATACGTCCGCGCGCGCCTGAGCGACCTGGGGATTTCGACGGAGATGGAAAGGATTGCCCGGGCCGTATTCAGGCGACCTGGACCTTCGACGGCAAGACCTGGGACCGCTGCCTGCACTACAACCCCGGTCGGGGTGAGTACGCGATCCGCGGATTCGCCCCAGGAGTCACCATCACGAGTCTCGTACGGGGCGGTGAATGCTGATGCGACCGGACCAGCCTGACGCCGGTTGATCCGGCCCTCCACCTGCCGGCCCCCGAAAACACTTTGCCGGGCGGTCGGCGGGTAGGGGAGGCTTCCGGTCATGTCCGACAACGATCCGAGCACGTCACAAGGGGTGGCCGGCCTGTTCTCCCACGGGAGACTGGTAGCGATCCCGCGCAAGACCGCCCGCCGCGAGCAACTGCTCGTCCATCTCACGGAAACCCTGTTCGAGCGGGACCGGGAGTACACCGAGCGAGAGGTCAACGAGGCACTGCACACGGTGCACGAAGACAGCTCGGCGCTGCGGCGCTATCTGGTGGAGGGCGGCCTGCTGGCCCGGACCAGGGACGGCGCGAGCTACCGACGGGTCCACTGACCGGGGCCGGTGCACGCCTGGCTGCGAGTGCGTGCGGCTGGAGCACGCGTACGGCGATGCTGTGTCGCTCGACGTCTACTGGCTGGAGGCCGGGACAGTGAACGCCCGCGCCACCGGATTCCCGGTGACACGGGCGAGACCACTGGGTTCAGGACCGACGGAAGCCGGTGCTGTCAGGCGCGTTCTGCTGTGAGGGCTTCCATTTCGCGGTCGACGGCGAGCTGGTGCTCCTCGGCGTCCTCCCTGGCCTTCTTGGGGCTCCATCGTCCGGACATCACGAAGATGAACGGAAGGAAGAGCACCTGGCCGCCGACGCACACCCACCACCAGGTGCGCCACTGGCCGGGGCCGTCCTTGGCGGCCTTCTGGACCTTGGGGCCGTACTCCTGCAGCAACTGCAGCTGGGGTTGCGCCTTCTGGACCACCGCGAGGTCGGCGGGTCCGACCTCCTTCACCGCGCGTGCCGTGAGGTCCGGCGGGATGGCGGTCGGCGGGAACTTACCGAGTTCGGCGAACAGCTCCTGGTGCGCGCCGACCACGGCGCGGGCCGGGCCCGCCTGGACCTGGGCCGCCTGTACTTCGGCACCGTGGTCGACCAGCGGGGTGACGGCCGTGACGAGGACCGGGATGAAGGCGGCGGAGACCGCGACGACGGCCCGGATGATCCAGCCCCAGATGGCCAGGCCGGTGGCCGTGGCGGCCGGGTTGTGCCTCTCCACCGTCTCGGTGAAGCTCGCCATCCACGGTGCGTAGGCGAACCCGGCGAAGGCGCCGATGCCGATGAACAGCCAGGCGAACGTGTAGTAGTCGGTGCCCGGATGCGTGGCACGCATCGCGAACGCGGCGGTGACCACGATCGAGCCCAGCGCCCCGACGACCATGAACGGCTTGCGGACCCGGAGCCGGTCCGACAGCAGGCCGGCCACCACCAGGGCGACGGCGTTCGCGGCCCAGTACCAGTTGGCCACCGCGTTGGCGCGCTGCTCGGTGTAGCCGAAGACGGTCGCGAAGAAGACGACGAAGTTCCCGACCGCGGCGAAGTACAGCAGCAGGTAGACGCTGATGGCGAACGCCGAGCCGACGACGTCCAGCCGGAGCATCTGGCGCCAGTGCCCCTGCTGGACGGCCTGCGGGTCCATGCCCTTGGCGCGGGCCTCGACCAGGGCGCGGTCGCGCAGGCTGACCATGATCTGGTCGCGGAGCGCGGGCGAGAGCTCGCGCAGTGCGAACAGCGCGATGACGAAGACGACGAGTCCGGAGGCGCCGGAGTACCGCAGTTCGTCCTGCCAGCTGGCTGTGTCCAGGGTGTGACTGGTGACCGTGGTGACGACGAGGCTGCCGATCACCGGGCCCATCGTCCAGTACCCCATGGCGGTGGCCCGCCCGAGCTGCGGGGAGAAGTCCCGGATGAGCGCGGGGGTGGCGACCAGGACGACACCCTCGATGAAGCTCACACAGGTGAAGAGCACCAGGTACATGCCCTTGGAGGAGGCGTTGGGCAGCCCGAACAGGACGAGCAGCGCGGCGATCAGCAGCCCGTAGACGACCATGTTGGCCCGCCCCCAGCGGTCCGCGAGGCCGGCGGCCAGTGATGCGAAGGCTCCCACCGCGTTGCCGACGACCGAGACCCAGATGAAGTAGCTGTAGGTCATGTGGAAGTGCGCGATGATCGAAGTAGCGACCGCGTACTGGATGTACAGCATGTAGTACAGGACGACGGTGGTCACGACGACGATCGCCAGGTACCCCATACGGCGGCCGGTGGCGGGATAGTGCGCGAGGTCGCGGTGCCACAGGCGGGCGGCGAGGCCGGGCCGGAGTCTGGCGGACGGTTCGGGGACGGCGTTGGCGTCGTCGTGCAACGACGGGGGCGTGGCCATGCGGCTCCTCCTGGATACGGATGTGCCGAGCGGAGCGCCTTCGGAGGGCGTGGCCAGAGGGTAGTACCGACCAGTCGGTACGGCCTAGATGTGTGCACGAAGGATTCGAACCCGTTCGACACGGCGCGACGGTCTCGTCGAGCGCCGGGTCCGGCCGGTGCGGAGTTCAGCTCTCCGGACTGCCGACCCGGCCCCTGAGGAACGGGGCCAGGGAGTCCTGGAGTCGCTGGTCATGGGCCGCCGGTATATCGGCCGCCGGGGGGTCGGCCGCCAGGTCGTCGGCAGCCGGGTCGTTTGTCAGAACTGCCAGAGCACGCCGTGGTTGGCGATCGTCATGACCAGCAGGATGCCGAGGTCGGCGACGCCGAGGGCCAGGCCGAGCAGGGCGCGGCCGCGGCGCTGGGTGCCCTTGGCGAGTGCGGTGCAGGCCAGCGCGATGGCGCAGGGGCCGAGTACGAGGTTGAGGACGAGCAGGCCGGGCAGGCCGAGCAGGAACGAGGCGACGGCCATGCCGTCGGCGTCCTTGCGCTCCCGGGTCGAGTGCGTGGCGGGCGAGGCGAGCTGGGTGTTGATGGCGTTCATGGTGTTTCCCCCTTGCTGGTTGATGTGGAACCGGGTGGTTCTGCTGGTCAGCGATGGTTCCGGACGCGGGCGATGCCCTCGCGGACGCCGAAGGCCAGCAGCCAGGCGACGATCAGGGCCGACGCGATGGTGAAGACCGAGAGCGAGGTGTGGGCGGCGGCGCCCATCAGGATGCCCATGGCCATGAGGAGTACGACGAGGCTCATCTGCGGTCCCTCCTTGGGGAGTTGGGAAATTCGGGTAACAACTGTTCACTGAGTGAGAGTCTACCCTGGCAAATTTCGGAGAACAGATGTTTACTGAATGACATGAGTCACACCCTCGGCGTCCGACAGGCCCGTAAGCAGCAGACCCGGCAGGCCCTTCTCGATGCCGCGCTGGGCCTGCTGGAGCACCAGAATCTGAGCAGTCTCGGGCTGCGCGAGGTCACCCGGGCAGTGGGCGTCTCGCCCACCGCGTTCTACCGGCACTTCCAGGACCTGTCGGATCTCGGGGTCGCCCTGGTCGAGGAGTCGCTCGGCAGCCTGCATTCGGCGATCCAGGCGGCGATGGCCGAGCAGCGGGATCCGGACCGGCTGATCGACCGCACGGTGGAGATCATCGCCGGCCATGTCCTCGACCACCGGCCGCACATCCGCTTCATCGCCCGTGAGCGGCACGGCGGCGTCCGTCCGGTGCGCGAGGCGATCGCCACCCAGCTGACGCACTTCGCCGACGAGGTGGCCGCCGGCCTCGCCCTTCAGCCCGTCTCCGACGGCTGGACGGACGATGACGTGCGGATGCTCGCGGAGCTCTATGTGGACCACATGGTGACGACCGCGTCCCAGTTCCTGGAGGCGACGCCGGAGGACGAGGAGCGCATCACCTCCACCGCACGCCGCCAGCTGCGGGTCATCAGTCTCGGCCGGCGGCACTGGCTCGACTCCTGAGACGGTCCGCAACCTGGTGTTCTTCGTGAGGAATACCTATATTTGGTGTATAAAGCCCAGCGCCTGCCCCCATGGCTTTCGGCTCCAGTGCCCACAGGCCAGCGGTAAGGCGGCCCGGGCGGACTGGAGGTTTGTCATGCGTAAGGTCGCCGACTGCCGGGACATGCCCAGCGAATCCGGTTGCACGCTGACCATCGCCGGCGAGGAGGAAGAGGTCGTACGTGCGGCGTCCGAGCACGCCGCGTCGGTCCACGGACACGCGGACACCCCGGAGCTGCGCGAGATGGTCCGCGGAAGCCTGAAGGACGAAGCCCCGCAACACGTCTGAACGCGCGGACCCGTTTGAACGCGTGGACCCGCCCGAAGCCGTGGCCCCGTCCGAAACCGGGGCCGAGGTCCCGCACCACCAGCACTGCCGGACTCCGCCGCACTGACCTGCGGCGGAGCCTCCGTATGCCCGCCCCATGGTGACGGAGGATTAGGCCGCACGGGTTACGCATGGTTTCCGGATTTGCGGACAGATGCGCGGAGGGATGCCGTCCGGTTGGCCGCTCGTGTGCTGCGGACGCCGGACGGTCGCCTTAGTGTCGGATAACAGACCGTCACAAGACCGCACAGCCCAACACGAACTGCAGGAGCCTTCATGCCGGAGCTGTTCATCGGCGGCCAGTGGACCGCCGCCTCCGACCGGCAGGTGCGCGAGATCCGTTGTCCGGCGGACGGCAAGCTGGTCGCCACCGTCGACGAGGCGGGTCCCAAGGACGCCGCCGCTGCGGTGGGCGCCGCACGCGAGGCGTTCGACAACGGGCCCTGGCCCGGTACACCGGCCGCCCAGCGCGGCCGGCTGCTGCTGCGCGTCGCCGACCTGCTCGAGCGCGACAAGGCCGCCTTCGCCCGCGCCGAATCCCTGGACACCGGGAAACGGCTGGTCGAGAGCGAGTACGACATGGACGACATCGCCAACTGCTTCCGGTACTTCGGCAATCTGGCCGCCTCGGGCGGCACCGACCGGGTCATCGACACCGGTAACCCGGAGACGGACAGCAGGGTGGTGCACGAGCCGGTCGGCGTCTGTTCCCTGATCACCCCGTGGAACTACCCGCTGCTGCAGACCGCGTGGAAGGTGGCCCCCGCGCTCGCGGCCGGCAACACCTTCGTGCTCAAGCCCAGCGAGCTGACCCCGCACACCGCCATCCTCCTGATGGGGCTGCTCAAGGAGGCCGGGCTGCCCGACGGCGTCGCCAACCTGGTGCTCGGCGCCGGGGCCGTCGCCGGAGCGCCGCTCAGTACGGACGAGCGCGTCGACCTGGTGTCCTTCACCGGCGGGCTGGTCACCGGGCGGCACATCATGGCCGCCGCCGCGCCCACCGTGAAGAAGATCGCCCTGGAACTGGGCGGCAAGAACCCCAACATCGTCTTCGCCGACGCCGAGTTCGACACCGCGGTCGACTTCGCCCTGATGGCGGTGTTCCTGCACTCCGGGCAGGTCTGCTCGGCCGGCGCCAGACTGCTGGTACAGGACGAGCTGCACGACAGATTCGTGGACGAGCTGGTGCGACGGGCCCAGGAGATCCGGCTCGGCGGCCCCTTCGACAAGGACGCCCGCACCGGCCCGCTGATCTCCGCCGCGCACCGCGACAAGGTGGAGGCGTATGTCGCGGCCGGCCTGGCGGAAGGGGCGGTGCTCCGCTGCGGCGGTGCGCGGCCCGAGGACCCGGAGCTGGCCAACGGCTACTACTACCCGCCGACCGTGCTGGACGAGTGCACCCCGGGCATGTCCGTGGTCCGCGACGAATCGTTCGGCCCGGTGCTGACGGTCGAGCGGTTCCGCGACGAGGCCGAGGCGGTCGCGCTCGCCAACGACACCGTCTACGGACTGGCCGGAGCGGTCTGGACGCAGGACGGCGAACGTGCGCACCGGGTGGCCGCCCGACTGCGCGTCGGAACCGTATGGATCAACGACTTCCATCCCTATGTGCCACAGGCCGAATGGGGCGGTATGAAGCAGTCCGGCGTCGGCCGTGAACTGGGCCCGGCCGGACTGGCCGAGTACCAGGAGGCCAAGCACATCTGGCGCAACACCGCGGCGCGCCCGCAGCGGTGGTTCGAATGAGCGCCCCCGGCCCGGCCCCCGAGCCGGTGAGCGGCGAGATCGACAACGACGCGGCGCTCACCGAGCTCGGCTACAAGCCCGGACTCAAGCGCACGCTCGGCAACTTCCACACCTTCGCCGCCGGCATCAGCTACATCTCCATCCTGACCGGTACCTTCCAGCTGTTCTACTTCGGTGTCAGCTTCGGCGGGCCTGCCTACTGGTGGTCCTGGCCGATGGTCTTCATCGGACAGCTGATGGTGGCGCTGTGCTTCTGCGAACTCGCCGCGCGCTTCCCCGTCGCGGGCTCGGTCTACAACTGGGCCAAGCAGACCGGCGGCCCGCACATCGGCTGGTTGGCGGGGTGGATGATGACGGTCGCGACCGTGGTGTCGCTGGCCGCCGTGGCCCTCGCCTACCAGCTGACGCTCCCGCAGATCTCCAGCTGGTTCCAGATCATCGGCGACGGCACCGGAAAGTACGACGCGGCTGCCAACGCCGTGCTGCTGGGCACGATCCTGATCATCTTCACCACCGTGGTGAACGCCTTCGGAGTGAAGCTGATGGCCACCATCAACTCCACCGGGGTCTTCATCGAGCTGATCGCCGCGGTCGTCCTGGTGATCCTGCTCGCCGCACACATCACCCGCGGCCCGAGCGCCATCATGACGACCGAAGGCCTCGGGCAGGGGCAGACACTCGGCTACTTCGGCGCGTTCCTGACCGCCTCGCTCGCCTCGGCGTACGTGATGTACGGCTTCGATACCGCCTCCTCGCTCGGCGAGGAGTCGATCGACCCGGCAAGAAACGCTCCGCGGGCCATCCTGCGAGCCCTCATCGCCTCCTTCATCCTCGGCGGGCTGATCCTGCTCTTCGCGCTGCTGTCCACCCCTGATCTGCACGCGAAGGAGCTGTCCGTGGACGGGCTCCAGTACGTGGTGAAGGCCGTGCTCGGCGAGACGATGGGCCAGGCCGTGCTGTGGTGCGTGGTCATCGCCATCACCGTGTGCGCGCTGTCCGTGCAGACCGCGGGGCTGCGGCTGGCCTTCGCGATGGCCCGGGACAACAACCTGCCGGCCGGCCACAAGCTGGCCAAGCTCCACCACCGGTTCCAGACGCCGGTGCTGGCCACCTGCGTGATCGGGATCCTGGCGATCGCCATCCTGGTCGTCAACATCAACCAGCCGCAGATCTTCTCGGTGGTCACCAGCATCGCCATCATCATGATCTACGTCGCGTATCTGCTGGTCACCATGCCCATGCTGGTGCAGCGGCTGCGCAGGAAGTGGACACCGTCGACGGACCACTTCTCGCTCGGCCGGTGGGGCCTGCCGGTCAACATCCTGGCCGTGCTCTGGGGCACCGCGATGACCGTCAACCTGCTGTGGCCGCGCGCCGAGGTCTACAACGCCACCGGCCCCCAGCACTGGTACCTGCGGTGGGGCGGTGTCCTGTTCGTCGGAGCTGTCGCCCTCGGCGGCTTCGTCTACTACTGGTTCGTGCAGCGCAAGAAGACCGGCGTTCTCGCCGAACACGCCTTCGGAGCGGAGCCCGCACCGGTCCACGGCGGGCCCTGACACGGGCCGCACGACCGGACCGTGGGACCGCACCGTGAGCACGCACTGGGAAACGAGGAAGAACTGACATGGACGAGTTCGACTATGTTGTGGTCGGTGGCGGTACGGCAGGCGCCGTGGTGGCCGCCCGGCTGACCGAGGACCCGAGCGTCAGCGTCTGCGTCCTGGAGGCCGGACCTTCCGACGTCGGTGACGACAACATCCTGCGACTCGACAAGTGGATGGGGCTGCTGGAGTCCGGCTACGACTGGGACTACCCGGTGGAGCCGCAGGAGAACGGCAACAGCTTCATGCGCCACGCCCGCGCGAAGGTGCTGGGCGGCTGCTCCTCGCACAACTCCTGCATCGCCTTCTGGGCACCGGCGGAGGACCTCGACGAATGGGGCGCGCTGGGCTGCACCGGCTGGAGCGCCGCGGACTGCTTCCCGCTCTACCGGCGGCTGGAGACCAACGACGCGCCCGGCGACCACCACGGCCGCTCCGGCCCGGTCACCATCCGCAGCGTCCCGCCGAACGACCCGTGCGGCACGGCGCTGCTGGAGGCCTGTGCGGCGGCCGGTATCCCCACCACACCGTTCAACACCGGCACCACCGTGGTGCGCGGTGCGCACTGGTTCCAGATCAACGCCCGTGAGGACGGCACCCGGTCCTCCGCGTCGGTGTCCTATCTGCACCCGATCCTCGGCAAGCGGCCCAACCTCGAGGTGCGCACCGGCCTGCAGGCCAAGCGGCTGCTGTTCGACGCCGACAAGCGCTGCACGGGGGTGGAGTACCTGGCGCCCGACACCATCCACTCGCTGGAGGTCGGGGCGCGGCGCGAGGTGATCGTCGCCTGTGGGGCCATCGACTCGCCCAAGCTGCTGATGCTGTCGGGCATCGGTCCGGCCGGGCATCTCAAGGACTCCGGTGTGGACGTCCTCGCCGATTCCCCGGGAGTCGGCTCCCACCTCCAGGACCACCCGGAGGGCCTGGTCATGTGGGAGGCGAAGCAGCCCATGGTCGCCACGTCCACCCAGTGGTGGGAGATCGGCATCTTCACCGACACCCAGGAGGGCCTGGACCGGCCGGACCTGATGTTCCACTACGGGCAGGTGCCGTTCGACCTGAACACCTACCGCTACGGCTACCCGACCTCCGAGAACGCCTTCTGTCTCACCCCGAACGTCACCCGGGCCCGCTCGATGGGCACCGTCCGGCTGCGGACCCGCGATTTCCGGGACAAGCCGCGGGTCGACCCGCGGTACTTCACCGACGAGCACGACGTGCGGGTGATGACCCACGGGCTGCGTCTCGCGCGGGAGATCGTCGCGCAGTCCCCGATGGCCGACTGGGCCGGTGCGGAACTGGCCCCCGGTCCCGCGGCCAAGTCCGACGAGGAACTGCTGGACTACATCCGCAAGACCCACAACACGGTCTACCACCCGGCGGGCACCGTACGGATGGGCGCGGTCGACGACCCCGAGTCGCCGCTCGACCCGCAGCTGCGGGTGAAGGGTGTCACCGGGCTGCGGGTGGCGGACGCCTCGGTGATGCCGTTCCTGCCGGCGGTCAACCCGTGCATCACGACGATGATGATCGGCGAGAAGTGCGCCGACATGATCAAGTCATCCTGATCCCGGCAGTCGCCACCCCCCGGCACCTGTCGGCGCAGTCGTGTGACCGCGCTGTCAGGCGTCGGGGGAGGTGATCGCCCGCGCGGCGCTCACCTCCTGGCGGAGCGGGGCGAGGACCCCCTCCTCGTCCCCCGCCAGGTCGGCGCGGACCTCGACCAGCCGGTCCGAGCTCCGTACGCCGACCGCCAGTTCCCGCAGGTGGAACGCGACGGCTTCGACCTCGGCCGGCGCGGGGTCCGGTGCCCCGTGGTTGACGCGGACCCGGGCGGCGGTCGTCGCGTCGACGATCCGCTCGACGGCGACGACCAGCGGCCACCAGGCGGCGGCCCGGGTGCCGGTGGGCGGCGGTTCGGTCAGGGCGCGCTGGAACTCCGTGCGCACGGTGGACAGATCACGGTAGAGGCGGCGGCGCTGCCGGGTGCGTGAGGCATGGTCGGTGGCCGGTCCGAAGGCGGTCTCCACATAGTGCGCGGTGTCGTCGACGGCACTGGCGAGCCGGTCCCCGATACGGGTCTGCCAGCTCTCGGGCCACAGCAGATACCCCGCGATCAGCGCGATGCCGCACCCGATCAGGCTGTCGACGAGGCGCGGGACCACCAGGGCGAATCCCTGGTGGTTGAGAACGTCGGAGAGCAGCAGGATCACCGGGGTGATGGCCGCCGTCTGGTAGGCGTACCCCTTCGCCGACGCGGCCGGGATCAGCGCCGCGAGCACCACCATCACCGGCACGTCCCACCAGCCGCGCGGCACCTGGCTCAGCACGGCCGCCGCGGTGACCAGGCCCACCGCCGTACCGAGTGCGCGCAGCACGGCGCGGGAGAAGACCGAGCCGAAGTCGGGCTTGAGGACGAAGGTGACGGTGAGCGCGACCCAGTAGGAGCGGGGCACGGCGATCAGTGAGACCAGGCTCTGCGCGATGCCGATGCAGAGCGCGAGCCGCAGACCGTACCGCCAGGACCCCTCGGAGAGCAGCACATTGCGCGTCGCACGGCGGACCCGGATGCGCAGCGCGGCCGGGAGGCCCAGGCGGTCGTCGACGTTGTACGGGTTGGGACCCGTCTCGTACACGACGGTGGCCGCGTGACGGAGCGCGACGTCGACGGCCAGTTCGGAAGGCGCCTGTGCAGCACCTGCCGATGGGCGGTGGCCGGGTGACGGGCGGGCGGGTCCGTCCGCTTCGGGTGCCCCGAGGTCCGGCTTCCCCGTGGTGCCCGTCTCGACCGCGTCGGCCAGGTCCCGTACGGCAGCGGGGATTCCGGCGGGCAGTGGTGCGCCGTGCAGATGGGCGGCGGGCGCCGCCTCGACGAGCGGGATCAGCACGTTGAGCGCGGACAGCAGCCGTACGAACGGGCCGCTGCGACCGTGGGCGCGGGCGCGCCGGGCGAGGATCAGGTCGTACGACGTGTTGAGGGCCTGGGTGACCGCCTGCCGTTTGGCGTCGTAGGTGTCCTTGCCCGCCGCTTCGAGAAGATCGGCCACCGCGCGGTAGGCGGCGGCGACGGCGGCTCGCTCGGGTTCCTGTCTGCGGAACGGCCAGGCGAGCAGGGCGAGGAACAGGACGAACAGGCCGCCGCAGGCGAGCAGCAGCGGGGCCTTCCACCACGGCCCCGGCAACGGGAGCCCGGCCCCGATCACCGAGTTCAGCAGAAGCAGCAACCCCGAGACGGAGGCCACCGCGCCGATGGTCGACATCATCCCGGAGACGAGCGCGATCAGTGTGAGCGCGCCGACCGCGAACCAGCCGTGACCGAAGACGATGGTGCCGAGCATGACGCCGAGGGCGCCGAAGAGTTGTGGCACGGCGATGTTGAAGACCCGCATGCGATAGGCGTCGGCGGTGTCGCCGATGACCCCGGACAGGGCTCCCATCGACACCAGCGCCCCGTACGCCGGCTGTCCGGCGGCCAGACCCACGGCGAGCGGCGCCGCCATGGCGATGCCGGCGCGGCAGACGGCGGGCCAAGGGATGGGTGCGGTCTGCGGGGTGAGTGTCCTGACCAGCCAGGCGGGCGGGGCGAGGCGGCTTTGCATGGGGCCATTATCGGTGTCCGGGCGCGGCCGCAGATCCGGGGGCTGTCGGGGGCCCGGTCCGGCCCGGACCGTTTGCGGGATGCCGGGGGGAAGTCCGGCACCCCGCTCGGGTCAGTGACCACCAGCTCCCGGTGCGGCGGCCACCAGTGCGGACCACTCGCGGTCGTGCTGGCCGGGCACTATGCGCCCGGCCTGGTGCCACTGCAGGGCGAGCGCGGCAAAGATCGGAGGCCCGTTCACACGAAGAACCGATTCTTCGGCCGTGCTGTCGCCTGTCCTCCGCCGCCGGCCGGTAGGAACCCCGGCCTCCTGGATCGCTGTCACGCCCCGACCAACGACCTCGTACCGGACAGGCAATCCCCCTCGGCCGCCCTTCACCCCACCGAGTGCACGACGCGCCGTGTGCATGACGCACCGGCACGCCCCTCGTACGGGTGATCGAGTTCCGGGCCGGCTCAGCCGCTGTTCGGCCGCGGCGGGCCGGTGCGGCCGACGGCGTGCAGCGAACCGAGGAGGGCGAGGGAGTCGGCGTTCGCACTGCCCGGCTCGGCGGTGCCGACCAGCAGATGCTGTCCGGGCGCCCTCTGGACGTCGAAGCTCTGGTACGTCAGCTCGATCCGGCCGACGTCCGGATGGTTGAAGACCTTGCTCTTGCTGCCCAGGCGCCGACGTTGTGGTGGTGCCCCAGCGCGGCGAACTCCTCGCTGTCGGCGAGGAGCTCATCGACGACGGCGGCGATCGCGGGTCGTTCCGGTCGTATCCCGCGGCCAGCCGCAGGGCATCGACGGCGTTCCTCGCGACGGTCTGCCAGTCGGCGAAGAGTTCGCGGGCGGCAGGATCGTGGGAGAGCGAGCGGATCATGTCACGAGGTCGGTCAGCGGGGAGAGCAGAGCGTCGGCCAGCGCGTTCGCCGGCCATCATGAGCTGGACGTGACCAGCCTGGAGAGCATGCGATCGTTCGTCCGGGCCGCGCACGAGCAGCACGGTCGGGTCGACGTGCTGGTCAACAACGCGGGCGTCATCCCGCTGTCGACCCTCGGCGCCCTGAAGGTCGACGAGTGGAACCGCATGATCGACGGAACTCGGCACCTTCTCCAACCTCTGGACCGTGACCTTCGACCAGCGCGGGAAACGCAGCATGTTCCGCATGTGGAACAACGAAGTCTGAGAGGGCGCGGCGTACAGTCGGCTCGGCGGTGCCGTGCTCGCCGGAATCCGGTGCCGCGAACGCTTCTGCCCTGACGACGCCGGTGCGAGGACCTCGATGAGAAAAGTCGTTCTGATGATGTCGGTCTCCCTTGACGGCTACTTCGAGGGGCCGAACCGCGAGATCGACTGGCATCAGGTCGACGAGGAGCTGCACCGCGACCTCAACGACCGGCTCAGGGTGATGGGCGCCTTCCTGAGCGGCCGGGTCACCTATCAGCTGATGGCCGAGTTCTGGCCGACCGCGGACCAGGACCCCGCGGCCGGCGAGACCATGGTGGACTTCGCCGGGATCTGGCGGGACATGCCGAAGATCGTGTACTCCCGGACCCTGGAGCGGGCGGACTGGAACACCACGATCGTGCGGGAGGTCGTCGCCGACGACATCCGGGCACTCAAGGCGCAGCCCGGCGGAGACCTGGTTGTGGGCGGGGCCGATCTCGCGGAGACGTTCCTGAAGCTGGATCTGGTCGACGAGTACCGCATCTACGTCCATCCGGTCCTCATCGGCAAGGGCAACCCCCTGTTCCGGGACTCGGACACAATGCGGAGTCTCCGGCTCGTGGAGACCCAGGCCTTCGGCAACGGAGTCGTCCTGCTGCGCTACGAGCGGGCCTGACGCGGCGCGTTGTCCGAGCGCCCGGGCGGAGGGACCGCCGGTCGCTCCGTACGATCCGGGGGTCCCTCGGCCCCTGCTCGCGGTGTCCGATCCTGACGCCTGATCAGGCGACGCGGCTGATGCGGCGGACCGCGAGATACAGCAGCAGGGCGGCCAGCGCGACGAAGCCGATGTCGGCCGGCACCGAGGGGTTGTCGCGCGGGTCCTGGCCGAAGACGCGTACCTGTCCCGAATCCGAGGGCCGTCCGCTGACGCTGCTCACGGCGACCAAGCGCCCGGAGATCAGCGAGGCCGAGGTGCTGGCCGGGCTGCTGGGCGGCCGGACCCACTGATCTGCGGGTGGCCCAGGATCTGCTGGAAATCGTCCGAAGGGCCGGAAGGCGGCGTATGCGGGAGGAGGGGTCGGGTGTAGCGTGTGCTTACACGTGTAACTCAGGGGGTCGCGGGCCGGCCCGGGGCAGGAGAATCATGAAGCTCAACGTCCATGAACGCGGTGACGGCGACAAGGTCGCGCTGCTGATCCACGGCGGCATGTCGGACTACCGCACCTGGCACGCCGTGGAGGACGACCTGATCGCCCGCGGCTACCGCGTCATCGCTCCTGACCTGCGCGGACACGGCCTCAGCCCGCGGGGCGAGTACCAGCCCGAGCTGCTGGCCGACGACCTGGTGGAGAACCTGCCGACCGGCGCGGACGTCGCCATCGGCCACTCGCTCGGCGGTCTGTCCCTCGCCCTCGCCGCCGACCGGCTGCGGCCGGCCCGCGCGGTCTACTCGGACCCGGGCTTCCGGCTGGAGAACATGCCGCCGAACGCGTCGGCGTTCATGCTGGCCATGGTCGCGAACGCGACCGGCGACAGCGTGCGCACGATGAATCCGCGCTGGTCGGACGCCGACGTCGCGGCCGAGCTGGCGGGCTTCGCCCTCTTCGACCGTGACTTCTTCGCGCTCACCGAGAAGGGCACCGCCCTCGGATACCTGCCCGCGAGCGCCGTCGTGCCGTCGCTGGTGCAGCTGGCCGATCCCAGCTTGTGCATCAGTCCGGAGACCGCCGAGGAACTGCTGGCCAACGGGTTCGAGATCCGTACGGTCAAGGGTGCCGGGCACTGCATCCACCGTGACGACTTCGCCGGCTTCATGGCGTCGCTCGACGGCTGGATCTGACCGCGACCGGGGACCGTCGATCGGGTGGTGAACGGGTCGGGGAGCGGTTCCGGCCCGTTCACCACCGCGTCCCGACCCGGCTCGGGCGCCGCTTCCTGTCCCTGTTCCGGCTCCGGTCTCAGTGCACGGAGAGACCGCCGTCGACGAAGATCGACTGCCCGGTGACGTAGGCGGAGGCGCGGCTCGCCAGGAACACCGCGGCGCCCGCGAAGTCCTCGGCCAGGCCGTTGCGCCCCACCATCGTGCGGGCAGCCAGCGCCGCGACCTTCTCGGGGTCCGACGACAGCCGTTCGTTGAGCGGCGTCATCACGAACCCCGGCACGAGCGTGTTGCACGTGACGCCGAACGGCGACCACGCCTCGGCCTGCGACCGGGCCAGCGACTCCAGCGCCCCCTTGGAGACGCCGTAGGCGCCGCTCTGGACGAACGCCCGGTGGGCCTGCTGCGAGGTGATGTGGATGATCCGCCCGAAGCCCCGCTCGGCCATCCCGGGACCGAACCGCTGTCCCAGCAGGAAGGGAGCCTTGAGGTTCACCGCCATCGTGGTGTCCCACACCGCGTCGTCCAGCTCGCTCATCGGCGGCCGCAGGTTGATCCCGGCGCAGTTGACGAGGATGTCGGGCTCCCCGAAGACCGCGGCTGCCTCGTCGGCCGCCGTGCGGACTCCGTCGCCGGTACTCAGGTCCGCGCTCACCCAGGCCGCCCGGCAGTCGTCGGCAGCCAGCTCACCGACCGTGTCCGCCAGCTCCTTCTCCCGGCGCGCCACGATCACGACGCTCGCCCCCGCGCGGGCCAGTGCCCCGGTGATGGCCCGGCCGATGCCGGAACTCCCGCCGGTCACCACGGCGACGCGGCCGTCCAGCGAGAAGAGGTCGGAGAGATATCCCTGCGCGATCATCCCAGCACCCTAGAGGGCGCACCCGCCCGGATGACGCCCGGGGCGGTTTCGATCGGGCGCGGTGAAGTCCGGTGAGGGTGTGGGGGTAGGCCTCTAGGGTGTGAGGCATGACGGGGAAGTGTCAGATCTGCGGAGCGCCGATCGAGGCCGGTGAGCGGTCCGGAAGGGCCGCGGTGTACTGCTCCCAGGCGTGCCGGCAGCGCGCCTACCGGGAGCGGCGGCAGCCGGCCGGGGTCCCGGCCGGGGAGCTGGTCACGGATATCGGGGACCGGGTGCGGCGGCTGCGGCTGGCTCCCGCACTCGCGTTCCACGCCGACGTCGAGTCGCTCTCGGCCCGCTTCGCACAGCTCCGGCGGCTGGCCCGCCAGGCGCGCGAGGAGTTCTCGACACCGGCACCGGCAACACCGGCACCGGCAACACCGGCACCGACGACACCGGCAACACCGGCAACACCGGCACCGACGACACCGGCACCGACAACATCGGCACCGGCAACACCGGCGACTTCCGCCGCGGCCGCGGAAAACGTCACACCCGGCCGCGTGACGATTCTCGACGAGGAGGGCTTCGCCGCGCTCACCGAGGAGCACCGGCGGGAGCTGCGGGTGCACTGCTACCGCCTGCTCGGTTCGTACGACGAGGCGGAGGACCTCACCCAGGAGGCGTTCCTGCGGGCCTGGCGGGCCCGCGAGACGCTCGCCGACGTGGGCAATCCACGGGCCTGGCTCTACCGGATCGCCACCAACGCCTGTCTGGACTTCCTGCGCAAGCACAACCGGCGCCCGACCACGTACGAGCCCGTGCCGGGCATGGACTCCGGTGACGGGCCTCCGCCGCCGCGACTGCCGTGGCTCCAGCCGTTCCCCGACGATCAGTTGCCCGAGACACCCGCACCCCAGCACGAGCCGGACGAGCAGGCGGTGGCGAGCGAGACCCTGGAGCTGGTCTTCCTGACCGCGATCCAGCAGCTTCCGCCACGGCAGCGGGCGGCCGTGATCCTGCGTGACGTCGCCGGCTGGTCCGCCCAGGAGACCGCCGACCTGCTGGGCGGCAGCCTGGCCTCGGCGAACAGCGCCGTCCAGCGGGGCAGGTCCGCGCTGCGCGAGGCGCTGCCGGGGCGGCGCGAGGACTGGACGGCGGCGGAGCCGACCGCCGAGGACATGGCGCTGCTGCAGGGCTACATGGAGGCCGCCGCCCGCTGCGACATCGATGCGATGACCGAGCTGGTGCGCGCGGACGCGGTGCTCACCATGCCCCCGAACCCCTTCTGGTTCACCAACCGCGAGGCGCTCTTCGCGTTCGTCCGGCCGAACCTGGATCCGGCGTCGCCGATGTTCGCCGGGTACTGGAGGCACCTGCCCGTGCACGCCAACGGCCAGCTCGCGGTCGCCGGCTATCTGCAGCGGCCCGGCACCAGCGTCTTCCGGGCCCAGCTGATCGACGTCCTGCGGGTGGAGGAGGGGCGGATCGCCGAGATCACCACGTTCGAGCCGCACCTGTTCACCGCGTTCGGGCTGCCGATGACCCTCTGACAAGACGGCGGGGGATGAGACGGCGACCGATGAGGCAGCGACCGATGAGTTTCCGCGTCGGGTACGTCGTACGGGGTGACGGGCGCACGGAGCGCCCCTGATCGAGGGAATGAGAACCATGCTGAAGAACAAGGTCGCGGTCGTTTACGGGGGAGCCGGCTCGCTGGGCTCGGGAGTTGCCAAGGCATACGCGGAGGCCGGCGCGCGGGTGTTCATCGTCGGCCGTACCGAGGCGACGCTGAAGAAGGCCGCCGCCGAGGTCGGCGCCGAGTACGACGTGCTCGACGCCCGTGACGAACTGGCCGTCGAGGCTCACGCGGCCTCGGTCGTCGAGCGGGCCGGCCGGCTGGACATCTCCGTCAACCTCGTGCCCAGGGGAGACTTCCAGGGCGTGCCGCTCATGGACATGACGCTCGAGGACTACACCCGACCGGTTGTGCAGGGCATCGCGTGCCAGTTCATCACGGCGCGGGCGGCCGCCCGCCGAATGGTGCCGCAGGGCTCGGGCGTGATCCTGTCGCTGAACAGCGGTTCGGCCAACGGCAGCCCGATGATGGGCGGCACCGCCGCTGCCGACGGCGCGCTGGACGCGCTGATCCGCCAGTTCGCCCAGGAGATCGGTCCGTCCGGAGTCCGTGTCTGCGGGATCTGGACCGCCGGTGTCGCTGACAGCCTGACGCCGGAGAAGCTCGCCGCAGCGGGCGCGACCGGTATGGACGAGGCCGCCGTGCAGGGGCTGGTCGGACATCTGGACAGCATGCGGATGACGAAGCGCTCGCCGCGGATCGCGGACATCGCCGCGCTGGCGACGTTCCTCGCCTCCGACGCCGGGATCTCCATCACCGGCACCTGGGTCAACGCCACCGCCGGAATGTTCCCCAGCTGACCTGCTCCGACGGCCTCCGACGGACCTCCCGCAGCTGACCCTTCGCCGTTCGCGACGGCGGGGGTCAGAGGTGGGTGCGGCCCGGGGTCACCAGACCTGTCTCGTAGGCGAAGACGGCCGCCTGCGTGCGGTCGCGGAGCCGTAGCTTCTGCAGGATGCGGCCCATATGGGTCTTGATGGTCTGCTCGGCGAGGACCAGCGCCTTCGCCACCTCCGCGTTGGACAGCCCCTGGGCCACCAGCGCCAGCACTTCGGTCTCACGCGCGGTGAGTTCGGCGATCCGCACCTGCGCGGGCGGCCGCGAGGTGCCGCCCTGGCGGGAGAACTCGGCGATGAGGCGCATGGTGATGCCGGGGGAAAGCAAGGCCTCCCCGGCGGACACGATGCGGACGGCTTCGGCGAGTTGCACCCCGGAGGCGTCCTTGAGGAGAAATCCGCCGGCCCGCACGGTGGTGACCGTGCGGGCCGGCGGACAACACAACGGTCAGGAGCGGGCGGCTCCCCGGGCCGAGACGGCGACGTACTGCACGCGCATCGGATGGCCCGGTTCGGTGGTGGGCCCTGCGGGGGCGCCCAACGCGGCGGGGAGATTGCCGCCGACGGCCACGTTCAGGATCAGGAACAACCCGTGGTGCACGGCGTCGTCCCAGGTCCTGGGATCCATCTGGGCCGCCGTGACCTTGTGGTACTCGCGTCCGTCCAGGTACCAGCGCACCTGTTCCGCACCGGCGGTGAGGTCGACCTCGACCGCGTAGGAGTGGAATCCCGTCCGGCAGTCGGGGCAGGACCGGTCCCCCGATCCCAGTCCCTGGGGCTCCTTGCAGGGGCCTCCTTCGAGCGTGCCGCAGTGCATCGTCCCGAAGACGGAGTCACGGCCGTTGACGTTCTCCATGACGTCGAGCTCACCGATCGCGGGCCAGCCGGTGTAGCCGTTGCGCAGTCCGGAGCCCAGGGTCCAGAACGCCGGCCAATAGCCGGCCGCTGCCGGACCGGTGACGTCGGGCAGCGCGATCGATGCCTCGATCCGCAGGACGCCGCCGGGCGGTGGGGCGTAGTCGGAGCGCTTGGACTCGATGCGGCCCGAGGACCAGCGGCCGTTCCGCAGCCGGGGCACGATCTCCAGCGAGCCCTTCCCGTCCAGCCGGACGTTGTCCGTCGAATCGGTCATGGTCTCGATCTCCCCGGTTCCCCATTGCGCGGCCGGGCAGCCGGGATAGCAGGTGCCGAGGTCGTACTGCCACTTCGCGGCCGACGGGCGGCTGCCGGCCGGTCCGTCGAAGTCGTCCCTGAGGAGCTGGGTCCACCGGCCGGACGGCACCGCGTCGCGGTCGGGGAGGGCTCCCGCGTCCGTCAGCAGCCGCTCCAGCCGGGGCGCCAGTACGGTGGCGGCGACGTTGGTCAGATGCGCGTCGTCCCGGTACAGCAGGATCCGTTCCAGTACCGCCGGGCAGGTGGCACCCGCTCCGGGGCACAGCACGGAGTTCATCTCGACGGCCCGCACGCCCGGCAGCCGGCCGGCCGCGATCGATGCCGCGAGCGGATCGGGCCACTGCGCGGTGGCACGGTCGAATGCGCAGGCGTCCGGGTCCTTGGTGTGTCCGGAGACGCAGGCGGGGATGTCCGTCCCGGGGATCGGGGTGTCCTGGATGTAGACGATGGGCACCCCGAGGGCGCGCAGCGGCGACAGGGTCTTCTCCCAGCCCGCCGTGAGGAGCTGCTGGTCGTCGGTGTAGCGGTTGAGGGACGCGACGACGACGAGTCTGGGCTTCGGACCCTGGCGCAGTCGGGACAGGCTGTCCGCGCGCCAGGTGTCGCACTCGGTGTACGTCCGGCCCAACTGGGGGTTCCTCACCGTCAGTTGGGGCAGCGGGCAGCCCTGCTTCACCAGTTCCTGCAACGCCCACCCGCGTTGGGCCGCGATGCCCAGCAACGGGGAGAACCACTGGCCGGCGTGCGAGTCGCCGAGCAGGACGATCCGGTCCGGGCTCGCGGTCGCGCCGAACAGGCAGGGCGGGCTGGTGGTCGCGGTGGGTGCCACCTCGCACGCGCCGTCCGGCGGGAAGTCCTTACGGGCCTGGACGGCGCCCGGTACCGGCGGGCCGTCCTTGAGCGGGGTACCGGTCCGCAGTAGCAGCGACCTGCCGTCGGCCGCGCCCGGCGGCAGTCCCTTCAGGTCGAACTCCGGAGCCGACGCGAGCAGATTCATCGTTCCGGTTCCGACCACCAGCGCCAGGACCACCGGCAGGACGACCGCGGCGACCCCCAGCGCGAGTCCGCGCCGCGGGAATTCGGAGACGGTCCTGCTGCGGCGCAGTGGCTGTTCGATCCAGCGCATGGTCGCGAAGGCGGGCAGTGCGGACGCCACGGTCAGCGCAGCCCTGGCGGGCCAGCCGAGCGTTCCCAGCCGGGCCTCGGCGAGGACGAGCACCGGCCAGTGCCACAGGTAGAGGGTGTAGGAGAGGCGGCCGATCGCCCGCGGTATCCGGCCGCGCAGGATCCGGCCCACGCCGTACGCGGTCGCGCCGTCCGTCGCGTCCGCGTCGCCGGTCCCCGCCAGGATGACCGCGGCGGTGGCGAGCGTCGGCACGAGCGCGGCGTATCCGGGGTACGGCGTGCCGCCGTCGTAGCGCACCACGCACCACACGATGGCCGCGGCTCCGGCCCACCCGCACACCGGACGTATCGCTGACAGTCCGCGCAACCGGTGCCACGGGGTCAGTGCCAGCAGCGCCCCGACCCCGAACTGCCAAGCGCGGGACGGCGTTCCGAGGTATGCCAGGGAGACGGAGGTGTGCGTCCAGTGCAGTGCCAGGAGGAAGGAGCCGAGCGTCAGCAGTGCGGTGACCGCGAACACGGCCGACCGCACGGCCCGACCCCGGCGGGACGTCCTAAGCACCGCGAAGACGATCAGGGCGAGCAGTGGACCCCAGAACAGATAGAACTGCTCCTCCACGGCGAGCGACCAGAAGTGGAGCAGCGGGCTCGGATCGCGTCCCGCGGCCAGATAGTCGGTCTGCTGGGAGACGAAGCGCCAGTTGGCGGTCGACAGTGCGGCGGCCAGTACGTCGTACTCCAGGTCGGTACGGCGCAGCGGGACGGTGAGCCAGGCGGCGGCCAGCGCGGTCGCGCCGAGGACCACCGCCGCCGAGGGCAGCAGTCTGCGGGCCCGGCGGGAGAAGAACTCCCCGAGGCGGATGCGGCCGGTCGTGGCCGCCTCACGGATCAGCAGCCCGGTGATCAGATAGCCGGAGATGACGAAGAAGATGTCCACACCGACGAACCCGCCGGTCAGCCCGGGCAGTTCGGCGTGGAAGGCGAGCACCGCGAGGACCGCCGCGGCGCGCAGGCCCTCGATGTCGGGGCGGAAGCCGGGAGCGGGTGGCCTGGACCCGGTCGGTCCGGCTTTCCGGAATCGGTTTCCCGTGGAGCCCGCCCCGGGGGTCGGACGGCCGGCGCGGTCGGCGGTTTCCGGATGTCGGTCCGGAACCGTGGTGGAAGGCATGGGTGTGATGGCCTTTCAGCTCAGCCAGGGAAGCATGGGAGTGACCCATCCGGAGGCGAGCAGCGCGGTGAGCAGGAGAAGTGAGGTGGCGGCCAGTGCTTCGGGCCAGCGCCGGGGCAGCATGCCGAGGCGGACCGGCCGAGCGGCTCGTACGGCCTTGGATTCGGTCTTCGCCGGCCGCAGTTCGGCGATCAGATCACGGACCAGCGGGAGGACGATCTGGCACTGGACCAGGAGGTACAGGCCGAGACCCCAGTTGGGCCACCAGCCGTTGCGGGCGACGGACAGGGCGAGTCCGGCCGCGGCCGCGCCGATGGAACCGCAGAGCCAGGCGAGCGAGACCAGCACCACTTTGCGGGCCATGCCGCTGGGCTTCACCCGGCCGACGCCGGTCGGGACCCAGACGGCGCTGTGGCCGCGCAGCGTGTGCAGGAACGCGGCCGCGGCGGCGACGCTCGTCAGGACGTTGGCGCGGATGACCTCGACCCGCCACCGGGTGTGGCTGATCCGGGGCAGCAGCACATGCCAGAGCCACAGCGGCGCGAGCAGCGGCAGGACGTGCCAGGGGCGGATCTGGTCCGGGTACCAGAACATCATCACCAGCGGCGGCAGCGGCGCGGCGAACGTGTTCACCGCGGCGGTCAGATAGCCGACGATGCCCTCGTAGAAGCACAGACGCATCCGCCAGGGCGCGCCCATGCGCTTGAGGTCGGAGTTCTTGATCAGGTGCAGGTTGCCCATCGCCCAGCGGTACTGCTGGTTGACGAAGGACGAGAGGTTGTCCGGTGAGGTGCCCTTGGCGACCAGCACCGGGACGTAGAGAGTACGGAACCCCTGCTCGTAGAGGGCGAGTCCGGTGTACAGGTCCTCGCTGTGGTCGAGCTTGGCGAAGCCGCCGGCCGCGTCGATCGCGGTGCGCCGGTAGACGGCGTTGCTGCCGCAGCAGATGGCCGCGTCACTGGCGTCCCGCGAGGGCTGGATCCACCGGAAGAACCACTCCTGGGCGGAGCCCGCGGCGCGCTGGATCCAGTCCATCGACTCGTCGGTGTCGAAGCACTGCGGGCTCTGGACGATGCCGACACCGGGGTCGGCGAAGTACGGCACCAGATGGTGCAGGAAGTCCGGCCTGGGAGCGAAGTCCGCGTCCAGGATGGCGATGTACTGCCCGGTGCTCACGGTCAGTGCGTGATTGAGGTTGCCGGCCTTCTTGAGGTGCCCCCGGTCCGGCCGGACGACGTACCGGTAGCCGTGTGTGGCCGCCAGAGCGGCCACTTCGGAACGGTCCGCGTCGTCCAGCACCCAGACGGTCAGCGCCCCGGCCCAGTCGACGGCCGCGACGGCCTGGTAGGCGTTCTCCAGGACGGCGAGCAGCTCACCGCAGGTCGGCAGATAGAGGTCGACGTCCGGCAGTTCGGCCGGCTGCCAGGCCTTGGTCAGCACTTCGTGCGAGTGCCTGGTCAACCGCCGCTGGCGCAGGCTGTTGACCGACGAGAGGGCCAGCGCCACCAGGTTGAGCACGAGCACGGCAAGGAAGGCCCACAGGGCCGGAGTTCGCAGCGCGAAGGTGAACATGGTCGCCGCGGTGAACACGAAGGCGAGTGAGGTGCAGATCAGTACCCACCGGCGCTGTGGTCCGAAGTACCAGTAGAGCTCGTGATCCGACGGTGGTTGAGGCAGATGGTCGACGGTCAAGTGTCCCCCCACGGGCGCGTGATGGACGATCCAGTGATCACCCTACCCGCAAAGGTATAGACCACTGGCGCGTCAATCCACGGACCGGGACAGGTGCCGACATATTCATGGTGAAGACAAGATTCCGCGACAGTCCTGTCATCCTCCGTTCCTCCGACGTCGAGGTCAGAGGGCGTTCAGCACGTTCACTCCGGGCTACCCGTCGCTCCTCCGGCCAGTTCACGCGCCCAGTCGGCGAGTGCGTCGAAGTCCGCCGCGAGCAGTCCGAGGCTCGGTTCGATGCGGAGGAGCAGGGACGGCGCGGAGTGGTGGGCGGTGACGTACTCGCGGTCCGGGGGCCGGATCTCGTCGTCGATCCAGGCGAAGGGCCGGCCGGCGGCGTACCTGACGATGTCGTGGGTCTTGAAGTAGGTGCCGTCGTCGCGTCGGGCGTGCAGCTCCGGCCAGTCGATGGCGGGGAGTTCCGGCAGGCCGAGGCGCGGACCGATCCAGCGGTTGGCCTGCGCGCCCCACGTCGTCGCCCACACCAGGTCGAACGGCAGCGCCATCAGCAGCGGGCCGTGGGCGGCATTGAGCCACACCCGTAGCGGCTTCTGCCAGGGCAGGTCCCAGCCGGCGGGTCGCATCCGGTGCGTGGTGTAGCCGTCCGGTCGCTGGTGGGGCCGCGCGGCGAACGGGTTGAGGGGGCCGTCCACATCGATGAGGAGGAGGGGCTTCGCGGTCACGCTGGCTCCTTGCCGGCTGGGTGCGGTGAGCGGCCGGTGTACGGGGCCGGTGGGCCTCCTCCCTCCGGGAAGCGGACGCCCGACTCAGCTACCCGGTCCCGGACCGGACCAACCCACCGGTCCTGGATCCGGGGACCGATCCCCGGCACCAGGACCGGTCGTGATCAGGCGAAACGCGAGCTGGTAACCGGTCCGGAGGAGCGGACACGGTCCCGGGCTCCCGTGAGCCAGGTGGCGTTCACCCGTACGGCGAACGCCACGAGCAGCTCGTCGGGGTCGGCCGGGGCATCGTCGTCGCCCGCGTCGGGCTCCGGGTCCGCGGCGCAGATCGCGTCGGCCAGCTCCTCGGCCGAGCGCTCGTCGGCCGGGATGTCGTCGCGCTCCCCGTCCTCGGTGAACCGCATCCGGGACGCCCAGGGGGCGATCACGGTCTGCACCAGCAGGGTGGAGACATCGGCCGGGACCGCGGGAGGATCCGTCCAGCAGGTCGCGTGCTCGTACAGGACCTCACCCGGCGCGCGGTCGTGCAAGTGCGCGACCAGCTCCTGGTCGCACTCGTTCAGGTCGTACGCCACCACCAGGGTGTCCGCGGTACCCGGCCGGTACGGTGCGGTGGGCAGGCCGAGGATCCGGGCCGCCGCCAGGCCGAGGGCACGGCTGCCGCGGTCCGGCAGCAGTGCGACGGACGCGGGCTTCCGGTCCATGGCCGCCAGCACGGCGCGCAGTCGCTCCAACCCGTGGCGGCACGCTCCGAAGTCGTCCTGCAGATAGGCCCAGCGGCCGGTCATCCCCTGGTGGAAGCCGGCGGGCGACACGGTGGTGAGCAGGCCGCCGGTGAGGGTGTAGTGCCATCCGCGCAGGTCCTGGCGGTCGACGGGGGTGGCGACGGTGGCGCGGGCGAGGAGGTGGCGGATACGTTCGGCGGCCGGCCGCCAGGTCTCGTCAGGGTCTCCGAGCGCGCCGAACACCTGGCGGCCGAGCTCGACCTGACCATCCATCAGTGCGTTGTGCACCAGCAGATAGCGGTCCGGCCAGTCCTCCGTCAGCACGTCGTGCTCCTGGAGGAGGCCGACCGCCTCGGCGTGCCGCTGCCCGTCCTCCAGGGCGACGGCCAGCTCCAGCAGGACCTGCCGTGGCGCGGGGGTGCGGCGGGCCCGGCCGAGGAGGCCGCGGCGCGGAGCCAGTGCGAGGCGCAGGGCCTCCCGGAGGGCCGGCACGGCGAGGTGGGAGACACCGCGTCCGATGCAGGCATAACCGAACTCGTAGAGCGCTCCGGCCCCGGCCGGGTCGGCGGTCAGAGCGGCCGAGGCCGCGGCGAGGTCGGCGAACCCGGCTCCCTGGGCCAGCTTCTCGACGAGTGGTGCGATCTCGGCCGACGGCAGTGCGTCCGCCGCGAACCGGAGGGTCCGCATCGCGCCCTGCGGGTCGCCGGAGTCGAAGAGCTCCCAGGCCTTGGACAGTTCGGTGGTCATCGTTCTCCTCCTGAGTGGTCGGCGAGCTTCCTCGACCCGCCGGGGTGCTGCCTGACGGCGGGAAAAGGTGCGTGACGACTCAGGGCGCGCGGGCCGGCCGCCTCACGGGGCCGTGCCGCGGCGCTCATCGGGACGGGCGGTGGCCGCCCTTCCGGTGATGGTCGTTCATGAGGTCGTCCCTGCTGTCGTACATGTGCCCGATCATGGTGGGTCGCCGGGGCACTGGCAAACCGATTAGACCCTCCCTCGTCCGGCGGCTCGACCGGCCGACTACGAGCAGGTCCGGAAGCTCGGCGACCGCAAGATCCATGTGGACGGGGGACCGGACGCCAACGGTTCATGGTCGAGAGCAAGTGGACCGGCAACGAGAACCAGTGGGCGTCCTCGCAGTACAACCCCGCGCACACGCACTACGACGAGAGCAAGATCACCAGTCAGACGGAGAAACTGCTCGACCTCAATGACGCGCTCGGCGGCAACGGACTGCGGTACGCCATCTCCAGCCCGCAGGGCGCCACCCCCTTCACGGAGCTTCTCAGCGGGAAGTTCCCGGAGCACTTCGCTGATGGCAAAGACTGAAGATCTTCCATGTTCCTGCGATGGGAATGAACAGATGAACGAGGTTCTCGCAGTCCTCGACCAGCTCCGCGACGCCGGCGAACTCTCCGGCGAGACCGCCGCCGACGCGCTCGGGGCAGCCGGGTGGGCCGTGAATCGGCAGTTCGCGGGGGAGTCCTTCACCCGGCACTGGGAGCGCGGCGAGTTGGTGGCCGGGATCCAGGGGGACGGTCCTGACGCACGGGTCGAGTTCAGCCTGTGGCTGCGGGCCGTCGACGGCGACGAGGACGGAGATGCCGACGACTGGGACCCGGACGCCGACGCGGACGATCTGGACGCCGCGTACGAGGCGGCCGAGGCGGCACTGGCCGGTCTGGTGAACGAGGCGGAGGCACCGCTCGCCGCCACCGGATTCACCGCTGTCGACGAGAGCGGGGACGCGGACGAGGACGCGACCGGCGGTCTGGACTACATCGCGCACCGGGCCTGGCGCGCCGGCCGGCGCGTCTTCCTGCGGGGTGCGATCCAGGACGACACGGACCTTCCGGTACGCGTGGTCGCCGTCGTCACCTGACGCGATCCGCCGGGGTGGCCGACCATCGCACCGCCGACCCGACCCGCACGGGGTTCGGGTCGGCGGTGCGTCCGGTCGGCGCTTCAGCCGGTCAGCGGAACGACCTCCGGGCCGGGCTCGTGCCCTGCGCGGTCGCCCCGGCCCAGAACCCGCACTGGTGATCCGCCGCGAAAGCGGTGGACGTACGGTCGGCCACGGGGTTGAGGGTGAGGACCGTATGCCGGGGGCCGACCGCCGGCCACGGGGTCTGTTCGGCCACGCCGGGGTTGCCGGAGCGGGCGAACGCGGCCCAGTAGCGCTTCATGCGGTCGGCGAGGCCGACCTGGGCACCGGTCAGCGGGCGGTCGCCCATGGTGAAGTCGTAGAGGTAGGCGAGTTCCGCGCTGTGCGCGTTGGCCATGTCCACTCCCGGGACCTGCGCCCCGTACAGCGTCGGTGAGTCCGGGTCGTCGAACTCGTAGACGTACGTGGGCACCTGTCCGGCGAAGGTGTCGGCCGTCCAGTAGGTGTGGCAGGCGAAGGTGGAGTCGGTGAGCAGCGCGGACATCGCGAGGTACGGGCTGGCGTATCCGGCCAGCGGATAGCGTGCCAGCACCTGGGACGCCGCCGGCCCGTACGTCGCCGTGATCTGGTCCGTGTACTGCTGCGCGGTCAGATACGGCTGGGTCAGCGCCACGAAGAGCCTGCTCTCGGAGCGGTTGCTGCCGATCAGGACCGGCACCTTGTTCCAGGCCCCGGCGGCGATCGCCTCGGATGGCTGCGCGGGCAGCAGGAGATCACCGAACGCGGGCCCGCTCGTCGGCAGCGTGACGGCGGCCGCCGTCAGCCGGTCCGCCGGGGCGGCCCGCAGACAGCCGGCGCTCACCTTCGGGGCGGGGCAGCCGGCCGCGGTGGCGTAGGTCCGGGCCGCGGTCTCCGCCTGGGCACGGTCCGGTGCGGCCAGCAGCGTGCACGGACCGCTCTGCAGGACGGCGCGGGAGAACAGCCCGGCCGCCTGCGGTGCGGCGAGCAGCGAGCAGACCGAACCGCTGCCCGCGGACTGCCCGGAGATCGTGATGTTGCCCGGTGCACCGCCGAACGCCGCGATGTTCTGCTTGGTCCACTGCAGGGCCGCGAGCTGGTCCATGAGGCCCCAGGACCCGGAGCGCAGCGCGTTCTGCCGTGCGAGCTCCGGCAGCGCCAGGTAACCGAGCTGACCGAGCCGGTAGTTGATGCTGACCACCACGGTATGGGTGAGGTCGGCCATGGTGCGGCCACCGAACTGGGTCCCGGTGCCCTGGCTGTAGCCGCCCCCGTGCATCCAGAAGAGCACCGGCAGGTTCGCTCCCGGACGGGCGTCCCGAGGGCGGTACACGTCGAGGAAGAGGCAGTTCTCGCTGACGGCCTGCGGGTCCCGCAGCCCGAACGGTGAGAACTGCAGACACGCGGGTGCCTGCGTCGTCGCGTCCCGTACCCCGTTCCACCGGGCCGGCCGCTCCGGCGCCTGGAACCGCAGGTTGCCGACGGGCGGCGCCGCATAGGGAATGCCGAGGAACTCCTGCGCCCCGTCATGGACCTGCCCCCGCAGGATGCCGTCGGAGACCGCCACCACCGGCGGGCTCGCGGACCCCTTGGCGGACGGCGCGGCGGAAGCGGGCAGCGCTTGGAGGAACAGGGCGGCCAGCGCGAACAGAACCACGAGGCGGAGGGGCCGTCGGGAGCGGGGCCCGGATCTTGCGGCGTGGCCGGTCACGGGCGCAGCCCGGCGAGCAGGGCGGTGGCCGCCGCGAAGTTGGCCGGGCCGCTGTTCCAGTCGGCGTTCATGGGGGCGATGGAGACCTTGTCGGCGTTGACCGCCGCCACGTCGGAGCCCTTCGCGGGAGTGAGCGGGTCGAACGAGACCGTGACCTTCCACGTGCCGTCGCCCGCGTCGGTGTAGTGCGGGGTGAGCACCGTCTGGGCGTCCTGGAAGGTGAGGGAGACACCGCGCGCGGTGCCGGTGCCGTCCGTGCCGACGATGGGGTGGTTGACGTTCAGACCGACACCGTCGGGCAGCAGGTGCCCGGACTTCGCGCGGGCCTGGAGCCGGTCGATGAGCTTGACGGTGAAGTCGGCGGTGACGCGCATGGCGTTGAGGGTGGGCCCGGGGGCGGGCACGGAGAAACTGCCGGTGCTCACCGCGATGGCGGGGATGCCCCGTTCCAGGGCGGCGATGGCGCCTCCGACGGTGCCGGAGTGGGTGGCGAAGCCCGCCACGTTGGTCCCGAAGTTGGTGCCCGAGATCACCAGGTCGGGGGCCCGGTCGGCGAACACCTGGGAGAGCCCGAAGGCCACCGCGTCGCCCGGGGTGCCGTCCACGGCCCACACCTGGGCCTCGGGGTGCTGCACCACGACGCTGGTCGCGCTCATCATCTTCGTTCCGGCGCCGCTCTGGTTCTGCAGCGGGGCGACGATGGTGACCTGATGGCCGGCGGCGGTCAGCCGGTCGTACTCGGCTCGGATACCGGGCGCGTTGTAGCCGTCGTCGTTGGTGAGCAGGATGCGCAGCGGGCCGGAGGGCGCGGCGGGTTGGGCCGCGGCCGCGGGCAGTGTCACAGAGGCGGCGGACAAGCACAACAGCAGGGCGGCCGAGGACAGCACGTGCTGACGTCTCACGGTGTTGCTCCTTTGAGTCGGGGCAGCGGTGGGACCGGCGGGTGGCGGACCGGTGGACGGTCCGCGACCCGCCGGAGTTCTTGTCGGATCAGGTCTCCGGATCCGGCGGACGACGCGGATACCGGGAACAGGGGTGATGCCGTGGATGCCGGAGTGAGTGGTGGCAGCCGGGTCAGCCGGTCAGCGGACGCTGCGGATCGGGAGGATCGCCAGCGCGCCCAGCAGCGACAGGGCGCCGCCGACCAGGAACAGCGGGGTGTAGCCGCCGAGGGTGGTGACGATCGCGGACGCGACGAACGGGGCGATGATCTGCGGCCCGGCGTTGGCGATGTTGAGCACGCCCATGTCCCGGGCGGCGTCCTCCGCCCTGGGCAGGACGAGCGTGACGAGAGCGGTGTCCACCGCCATGAAGCAGCCGAAGGCCAGACCGTTGAGCGCGCTGAAGACGATCATCCCGGTCCAGGTGGGGCTGATCACGGGGACGGCCATGACCAGTCCCGCGAGGGCGGCCGAGACGGCGACGAACACCTTGCGCCGGTTCCATCGGTCGGAGAGCAGACCGCCGACCACGGTCGAGACGGCCATCGCGACCATCGAGACCGGGGTGAGGATCGCCATCGCCGCGGCCGGTTCCAGACCGGCGGGCAGCGCGATGTGATCGTCCAGGATGTACAGCTGGTATCCGGCGACCGAGAAGTATCCGAGCACCATCAGGGCCCGGCCGATGAAGGCCCAGCGGAAGTCGTGATGGGACAGCGCCGACAGGAACGCGGCCAGCTGTTCGCGGCGCGGTACGGCCGGTGCGGGCTCGCGCCGGGGCACATCGCGGCAGAGCGTCGTCAGCAGGACCGCGGCGCCGGCGACGAGCACCCCGAACACCAGGTAGCCGGTGCGCAGATGGTGTGCGGTCTGTGAGCCGATCAGCACGCCGACCGTGCCGCCGATCGGCAGCGCCAGCCCGACGAGTGCGGACGCCGTTCCGCGGCGGGCGGCGGGAATGCGGTCGGGCACCACGGCGGTGACCGCGGCCTGGTAGACGTTCATCGTCGCCTGCACCAGGCACCATCCGATGCCCACCAGCAGCGCGGTGTGCACACTGCCGATGAACGCGAGGCCCGCGAGTGAGGCGAAGGCGCCGCCCAGGATCCAGGGGTTGCGCCGGCCGGTCCGGTCCGACAACGCGCCGGCGATCGGGTTGAACGCGGTGGCGAAGACCGCGCTGATGCCGCCCACCACGCCCAGGATGGCGACCTTGTGGGCGGGATCGATCGACTCGATCTGGGTCGGCAGCAGAACCGCGCCGACACCCATGTACACAGCCAGCATGGATGCGTTGGCCACCAGCAGCAGTGTCAGGAGTCCACGGTGTCGTGGCGTCTCCGGTGCCGGGCGGGTGGGCGGCTGGAGCACTTCGGTCGCGGTCACGGCGTCCTCCGGAGTCCGAGGGCCGCGGCCGGGGCGCGGCGGATGCTGAGGGCGTACATGTCGACTCCTTGAGGGACGGAGCGGTGGCGTGGAACGGGAGCGGGGGAGGGAAAGGGGCCCGGGTTCGAGCGGTGGTGGCGGGGTGACCCGAGCGGTGCGGGCACGTCATCGCCATGATTGGTTACACGTGTTATCCAACGCGGTAAGCACTGTGTAGCACCCTTCCGCTTCCCGCACCAGATCTGTTTCCGAACCGCGATACGGATCGTGATGATCGGTCGGGCCGGAATATATGCACGTGTAACTAATCCGGTCGCGGCACTGTGCAGACGTGAGCCGCTGTGCTGGGGTGGGCCCGGAAATCCGCACTCTCGGCCCGGGCGGGCCTGGGATTCCACGCTCCCCGGTCGGATGGGGGCGGATCTCGTACCGCCTCGGGGTCGGCGGGAAGCGCTTCGATGTGTATCGTCTTCGTTGCGACGGTCAAAAATGCGCAATGCCTACCGGCGGCGCGAGACCGCCCGGGAGCCCGGTGCACCCCAGACGCGAACGCGCGGGGACACCCTCGGCCCGCACCGCCCCGTACCCGCCCGCTCCGCATCCCCTCGCTCCGCACCGGGGGCCGCCACGAGCCGGCCGCGCGGCGGCGATACCCCCTGCGCACATCCTGCGCGGACCCCTGAGCACAGCACTGCGTACAGCCGTCCGTCCCCTCGCCACGTGCCCCGGGCCCGTCCGCCCGGTGAGCCGACCGTGAAAGGCCGATCATGCAGAACGCGACTCACCTGTCCGATCCACCGCCACCACCACCGGTGGCGCCGCCTCGGCACCATCTCCCCGCCATCCCGCCCCGGGGCGCTCTGGTTGCGGGCATCACCCTGCTGTCGCTGGCCGCGGGCATCGGACTGATGCTCCGCGGTGACCGGCCCCCGTTCTTCGAAGGTCTCGACGACCGCTGGCTGGTGTGGATGACCGGGGAGCGTACGGGTACGGCCTCCGACCTGGCCCGCGATCTCGACCGGCTGGGCGGGCCGTTGGGCCTCGTCTTCCCCCTCGGCCTGATCGGCTGTCTGTGTGTGTACGGGCGTTGGAGGTCCGCGATCTTCGTCTTCACATCCGCCGTACTCGCGAACATCCTGGTGATTCTGCCGCTGAAGCAGGTGGTCGACCGGCCGCGTCCGCCCCGGCCGTGGGTTCTGGTGAACAGCGGCTCGTTCCCCTCCGGGGAGGTCTTCACCGCGACGACGCTGGTGATCGCGGTCGCGGTGGTAGCGTTCCGGCCCCGCGCGCGGCGCTGGTGGTGGCTGATCGGCGGCTCCTATGTCGCCGCGATGATGTGGAGCCGTACCTGGCTGCACGCGCAGTGGCTCAGCGACACCGTCGCGGGGCTGCTGGCAGGCGCCGGCACCGGCCTGCTGGTCTGGCTGGCCTTCGCGCCGCTGCTCAGGGGGGAAGCGGTGCGCGCGGCCGCCGACCGGCTGTGGGAGTGACGGCGGGACCGTCCGGCGCGCCACGGCCGACCCGCTACCTTGGCGACGGGGGCGACCGGGCACGGGGCGGCCGCACGACGACGCCGCACGATCTCGAGGAGACATAGCGCTGTGCGAGAGCTCGCTTTGGGGATCGCTCTGGGTTTCAGCGCCGGCATCAGCCCGGGACCGCTGCTGGCGCTGGTGCTGTCCGGGACGCTGCGGGGCGGTCTGGGGATCGGGTTGAGGGTCGCCGCCGTTCCGCTCCTCACCGACCTGCCGGTGATCGTGTCGGCCGTGACGGTACTGGCCATGTTGCCGGACGCGGCGACCTCCATGGGCGGCGTCGTCGGAGGGTTCTTCCTCCTGTACCTGGCGCTGTCCACGCTGCGCGAGGCCCGGACCGCGCAACTGCCCAGCCGTGACGGGTCGGATGCCGGGGACCAGGCGAAGCGGGCCCTGTGGCAGGGGGCGCTGGCCAACCTCCTCAGCCCGCACCCGTGGATGTTCTGGCTCACCACGGGCGCGCCGCTGCTCGTCGCGGCCTGGCGGCACGGGTCCCTGGAGGCCGGGTCGTTCCTGTTCGGGTTCTACCTCCTGCTGGTGGGCAGCAAGGCGTCGCTGGCCCTCGTCATCGCCCGCGCCCGGCACCGGATCGGAACGCGGGGCTTCCGCTGGACACTCGCCGGGTCCGGCGTCCTGCTGATGGCCGCGTCCGGGCTGCTGCTCGCGGAGTTCGGCCCGGGGCTGGTGGCCACGCTCCGGACGACCGCCACCTCATGAACCCCGGCGAACCGCTCCAGGCCGACCGTCCCGGATGAAGGCCCGGATCCCTCAGGAGACCGGGGCTGACTCCAGGTGTGCCTTGAGGCGCTGCAGCGTGGTGGTGATGTTGGAGTTGTTGGCGCCGATACGGTCGAACACGCCGGTGATCACGATGGCGAAGGGGATGAACCACAGCGGGACCCGCAGCCAGTTGGTCTCGGTGACGGTACAGCCTTCGGCGCTGGGTTCGATGTCGTACTGCCAGCGGGAGATGGGGATCCTGAGCGGCGCCGTCACCTCGTAGGCGAAGCGCCGTGCGGGGTCGGCGTCCGTGATGCGGCAGGTGGTGGCCCAGCGCCGGAGACCGTTCCGGTTGTAGCCCTGGAAGCGTGCGCCGACGGCCGGGGTCCCCGCGCCGTTCAGCCAACGGGCCCGGTGCGCCTCCTCGGCGAAGCGGATCATGACAGGTGGATCGCTGATGATGCGGTACGCCTCGGTCGGGGGCACCCGGATGGTCACCGTGCCGGTCGCTGCGGCCTCAGGGAATCGCGGTATGCGCATGGGGTTGTCTCCTCCGCTGAGGGGTGACCCGGGGTGCTGGTCATGATGGCTGGTCACGAGGTGAGTTCACGACGGAGGGCGTGGGCGATCCCGTCGGCCTGGTCGGCCGGCACACACTCCCGCTCAGGGCGTTGGAGCAGGCCGAACACGTGGGGGCCACGCAGTTCCCGGGGCAGGTCCGGCATCCGCGGCACGATGTGGAAGTGGACGTGCGCGAAGCCCTCGGCCTCGGCGAACTGTACGACGTAGGTCTTCGCGCACCCCGTCACCCGGTGCAGGGCCCGGGAGAGCCTGACCTGCCAGCTTCCGAGGGCGGCGGCCTCCGCGTCGGTGAGCTCGTGCACCGCGGTGACGTGGCGGCGGGGCAGCAGCACCAGCCAGCCGGGCAGCGCGGTGTCGAGTGCGTGGACCACGCGCCAGTGCTCGTCGGCGACGATGCGCTCGCGCGGCGGCAGGTCGTCGAACCCGGACTCCTTGGCGCACGCGTAGCAGTTCGGTATCGGCATGCGCCTGAGCCTAGGGCCCGCCCGCCCTCAGGCCGAGGGCGATGTTCGGACAGGGCGATCCGGTCCGGGCTGCCGGGCGGACTACCGGGCCCCGGTGTCGCGGCGGAACAGGGCCGTCCACAGGAAGGGCTCGCCGAAGTACGCGGACTCCGGCGGTTCGTCGTGCATGCGGCGCAGTTCGATCTCCGTCAGGTCGGAGAAGATCCAGCGCAGGGACTCCGGGGTGTAGGCGAGTCCGCCCTGGAGGCCGGATTCGCGGTAGAAGTCCGTGTCGGGGAGTTCGGAGCCCATGCCGGCCTCGCCGGCCGCGAAGCACGTCAGGGCGAGATGTCCGCCGGGGGCGAGAGCACGGTCGAGGAGGGCGAGGTAGCTGATGCGGCGGTGGGGCGGCAGGTGGTGGAAACAGCCCGAGTCGTGGATGAGGTCGTACGGGCCGCTCAGTTCGGCCTCGGCGAGGGCGAAGGCGTCGGCGCAGTGGAACCGGATGTCGGCCCCTGCCTCGCGGGCGCGGTCCTCGGCCCACGTGATGGCGGCGGGGGAGAGGTCGACGGCGTCCACCTCGAAGCCCAGCGAGGCGAGGTGGAGGGCGTTACGGCCAGGGCCGCAGCCCAGATCGAGGGCGCGGCCCGGAGCGATCAGGCCACGGTCGAGGTAGGAGGCCAGGCTCTCGTCCGGCCTCGCGACGAAGAACGGCACCGGCCTGGAGCGGTCCGCGTAGAAGCCGTCCCACCAGTCGGCCGCGCCGGCCGTCCAGCGATCGGCCCCGGGCGCGAACAGGCCGTCCAGGAGCTGCAGAACGTCGTCGACCGTGCGTATGTTCCGGTCCATCCGGACCCCCTTTCGCGAAGGGCAATCCTATGCCAGAAGACGGTGAAAGGCCAGGTCAGATGGGGTTTGACGGAGGCGCCAGGGGATGCTCTGCAGGCCCGCGCCGGGGGCCTGGCGCCCTCACCCCCGACCCCGCGCACCCGGTCGCCCACGCCTTCGCCGAAGCCCGTGACGGAGGCATTCCCTGGCACCCTCAGGTGACTTTCCGATCAGCCCGGAGCCGCGGGTCCGGCGGCTGCGTCGCGTCAGTGCACGGTTCCGGCGTACCGCTGGACGAACCCGGTGCCGGTGCCGGCCGTGACGGTGACGTCGTAGCGGCCGCCGTCCAGCGGCCAGGTGAGGGTGGTGCGGGAGTTGGGGGCCACCGTAACGGTCTGCGCGGTGCCGGCGTAGTCGTTCGGGGTGATGGCGAAGGAGACTCCGGTCAGTCCGTCGTTGACGAGGTTCAGGCTGAGGGATGTGCCGAGGGACGCCGTCACCGACGGCACCGCGGCGTCGTTCCGGCCGGCGGGGACGACCGTTCCGGCGAAGAGGCGGACGAAGCCGTCGGGGCCGTGCACGGTGAAGTCGTAGCGTGCGTCGGCCTCCGACGTGACCCACGTGTAGGTCTTCGAGGCGCCCGGGGCGACCGTGAACGGGGTGCCGGCGAAGGTGTACGTGATGTTCGGGTAGACGGTGTAGTGGAAGCCGGCCGCACCGGCGTTGGTCATGGTGCAGGTCAGTACACCGGTCGCGCGGTCGACCGCGAGGTCGGCGCCCGGGGCGTAGGGCAGTCGGCGATGCGGCCGCGCCGCGGTCTCCTGCGCGGGTACGTACTGGGTGCCGGGGGCGGGCAGGGCGACGGCGGGGAGTTGCGTTCCGGCGTCGGCCTTGGCCATCAGCGCGACCGTGTCGGGCAGTTCGGGGATGCTGTAGTCCGGTGTGGTGAAGTCGAAGCAACTGGTGAGGTCGCCGCACACGGTCCGGCGCCAGGCGCTGATGTTGGGCTCCTGGACACCCGTCACCTTCTCCAGGAAGCGCAGTACGGAGGTGTGGTCGGAGACCTGGGAATTGACGTACCCGCCACGCGACCAGGGGGAGACCACCCACAGCGGCACCCGGCTGCCCAGCCCGACCGGCCGGCCCTGGGCGAACTCCTCAGGGGTGCCGGGCTCGGGGGTGGGCGGGATCATGTGGTCGAAGTAGCCGTCGTTCTCGTCGTACATCACCAGGAACACGGTCTCCTTCCACAGCTGCGCATTCGCCATCAGCGACTGCAGGGCGGAGTTGACCCACCAGGCGCCGTAGTCCGGACTCGCGGTGGGGTGTTCGCAGTACACGTACGGCGCGACCAGCCAGGAGACGGTGGGCAGCGAGCCGTCCTTGCAGTGCTGGTCGAAGACGGTGAGATCGAACTTCGTCATCGCGTTGATGTACCGCGGATCGTTCTTGGCGTAGGTGTGGAACTGCTTGAAGTACGCGAGGGCGTTGTCGCCGTAGTCCCCGGTCAGGTCGTCCTCGGTCGGATTGTGGTAGACGCGCCAGCTGACCTTGGCGGCCTCCAGCCGTTCCGCATAGGTCGTCCAGTCGGTGACGGGATTGTCCGCGCTCGCCGTGTTGTCGGTCCAGGGACCGGTGGTGCCGTCCCGGCCCGGTCCTGAGGTGCCGCTCCACAGATAGAGCCGGTTCGGGATCGTGGGGCCGGCCAGTGAACAGAAGTACGCGTCGCAGAGGGTGAACGCGTCGGCCAGCGCGTACTGGTACGGGATGTCCGCGCGGGTGAAGTAGCCCATGGTGCGCTCGCCCTTGGCGGCGATCCAGGCGTTCATCGCGCCGTTGTTGACGGCCTGGTGCCCGGTGGAGAAGTCGTGCGGGAGGCCGGCGGCGTTCTGCGCGTTGTACTTCGACGTGTCCATCCGGTACGGGAGCATGACGCCGCCGTCGGTGCGGGCCGGGTCGGGCTGGCGGAAGACGTCGCCGCCGCCGGGGAACTGCAGGGCCTGCTTGTCACCGAAGCCGCGGACGCCGTTCAGGGTTCCGAAGTAGTGGTCGAAGGAGCGGTTCTCCTGCATCAGGATGACCACGTGCTTCACGTCGGCCACGGTGCCGGTGGGGGCCGCGGCCGCGTCCTGGGCGAGACCGACCATGGTGGCCGCGCCGGCGGCGGTGGCCGACAGGAAGGTACGGCGGCTGAGCGGAGTCATCGATCGGCCTTTCGGAGCGCGACGGTGGCGATGGCAGCGGCGGCGTCGCAGGGCCGCACAGGAGTGGCGGCGCTCGCGCCCGCAATTCGGCAGGGGCCGGTCGGGGTGACGACCCATCAGTGATCCACGCTGGCGTGGAGTATTCCACGCGGGTCCCATGAAAGGAATTCTGGAAAAGGTTTTGGATTTGGTGTCGAAAAATCCCGCCGGCATCGCGGCTGATTATCCGACCGGAGTTCCCCCGCGGGAGCCGGCTGCACGAGGGGTTTCGTATGCTCGGCCCATGACGGTGAGCTATGTGATCGACGGCGGCGAGGTCACGGACCTGGAGCGCTTCTGGCAGCTGATCGGCGAGGCGGTGAACGGCCCCGGCGGGTACTTCGGCCGCAACCTCGACGCGTTCAACGACTGCCTGCGCGGCGGGTTCGGAACACCCGATGACGACGACTTCTTCATCGAGTGGCGCGACCACCAGCTCTCCCGGCAGGCCCTCGGCTACCCGGAGACCGTGCGGCAGCTCCGCATCCGGCTGGGGCGCTGCCACCCCACCAACCGGGGGCTGGTCCAACGGGACCTGGAGCGCGCCGAGGCGGAACAGGGCAGGACGGTCTTCGACTGGCTGGTGGACATCATGACGGAGGGTGGCAGGACACCCGAAGTGCTGCGGTTGCTCTGACCGGCCGGATCGCCGCCGATCGATGCCGGCGAGGGTCAGGATTGAGCCGTTTCGCCGCCTGTGCGGCCTGGCGCGGCCCTGCGGGACGTACTGTTCACCTCGGCCTGATCCGCGTCGCCGCAGTCCGAGTGCGGGTCCGGCGGCCGCCAAGGCGGGCGCTGACAGCGGACGCCGCTGGGGCTCCAGCTCCTCGACGGCGGCGCCATCTCCCTGGCGGGCCACGGCGGTTCACTCCGGGAACCGCACGCGTTCTGACGTGGACCGAAGTGGGCGGCGGGGGTGCGCCGTGTCACGACAGGCAGCGGACACGACAGCGGGGCCAGTGGGGCCAGTGGGGCCAGTACTCGACAACATGCTGTCGATGTGACAACATGTTGCGTATGGAGACGCGAGAGCACGAGACGAAGACGGTGTACGTGGCGGTGTACGACACATGGTCCGACTGGGAGGTCGGGCATGCGATCGCGCACATCAACAGCACGCAGTGGCAGCGCCGGCCCGGCCGGTACCAGGTGCGGACGGTGGGTACGAGCACGGAGCCGGTGACCACAGCGGGAGGTGTGCGGATCGTCCCCGAAGTCGCGCTGGCCGGGATCTCGCCGCAGGAGGCCGCGCTGCTCATCCTGCCGGGCGCCGGCCTGTGGGACCTGTCGGACGATCTCGCCGCCTTCGGGCGCGCGGCGCGTGATTTCCTCGCGGCCGGTGTCCCCGTCGCCGCGATCTGCGGTGCGACCGCCGGTCTGGCCCGTGAAGGGCTGCTCGACGACCGTGAACACACCAGCGCCGCGGCCGAGTACCTCGCCGCGACCGGCTACAAGGGCGGCGACCGCTACCTGGAAGCGCCGGCGGTGACGACCGGCGACCTGATCACGGCCGGGCCGACCGAACCGGTCGCGTTCGCCCGCGAGATCTTCGCCAGGCTCGACCTCTACGAGCCGCGCGTCCTGGACGCCTGGTACCGGCTGTTCGCGCACTCCGACCCGAGCGCGTTCCCCGTGCTGATGGCGGCCGGATCGTGAAGGACGGCGAGCTGCTGTCCGGGACGGCGCTGGCCGTCTTCCGGCTCAACGGCCAGTTCCTCGAGGTCTCCGAACGGATGGCCCGGCCGGTGGGCCTGACCGCGGCATGGTGGCAGGTGCTGGGCGCCCTGCTGCGCGAGCCGCTGCCGGTCTCCGGTATCGCCAGGGCGATGGGCGTGACCCGGCAGGGTGTTCAGCGCATCGCCGACCTGCTGGCCGGCAAGGGCCTCGCCGAGTACGTGCCGAATCCGGCCCACCGCACGGCGAAACTGCTGCGCCCGACCGAGCAGGGACGAGCCGCGGTGCAGCGGATCGGCCCGGCTCACGCGGACCTGGCCGCGCGACTGGCCGACGAACTCGGTCCGGAGGATTTCGCGGCGACGCTTCGCGTCCTGGAAAGGCTGTCCGAGGCCATGGACGCGGTCGCGGGTGCAGATGGGGACTCGGCAGGGTGAACAGCGTTGTCGGCCGGTCACCAGGTCGGCGACCGCCGCCGCGTTCCGGATCGCCCAGGTCGCCTCGTCCGGCGGCCTGACCTTATCGGTCGTCGGCCGGCGGCAGACGATGGACCGCGGAGGGGGACTGCGGGCGCTGTCCGCCACCGCTCGCGATCATGCGGACCTGGCCCGCGTCGCTGATCTCGGCGCGGATGATCTTGCTTGCGTCGACATAGATCGGATATCCGCCCGACCCGATCGCGGTCGTCGCGAAGACCTCGACGACCTGCTGGGCGGGTGCGCCGTCCACCGGAAGAGGGTTGGTGAAGGTGAGCTCGAAGCCCGCGCGCTCGGACATGGCGTACTCCCAACGGTGAGCGATACTTCGACGCTACGACCGCCGCAGGCGGCACGCGACCGCAGCCCGTCGCTGCTCCCCGTCGGGGACGGAAATGCGGAGGCTACGGCTTGTATTCCTGCCATTTCGTGACGGCCGCTTTGGGATTCCACGCCGAATTCGAGGTGTGTGTGGCCAGGCAGCGGTATTCCTTTCCCAAATACGACACCCGGTCATTCGCCGAATACTGCTTCTTGACTTTCCAGTCCGAAAATCCTGCTGCCATGCGAGGGCGCCCCTTCACTGGACCGGCTCACTGCCGACCTACCTGGATCTTCCCACGGCGATCCGCCACGCCCCTCCAGGCCATCGGTCCACGGCACCCGACTCAGCGATCGACCGGGCCCTGCTGGTCGGCCGTGGCCGGGTGGTTCTGCTGGCCGGGGACGGTTCCGTCGGTGCCGGAGATGTACTGGTCCGCCTGGGACTGGAACATGCGGTGGTAGCGACCGGCCTTGTCGGCCAGGAGTTCCTGGTGGGTGCCCTGTTCCACCAGGAGGCCCTCGTGGAGGACGTAGATCAGGTCGGCGTGCTGGACGGCTGCCATGCGGTGCGTCACCAGGACGACCGTGGTGGTCGGCGAGCGGAGCCGGCGGATCTTCTCGAAGCAGGCGATCTCCGCCTCAGGATCCAGCGCCGAGGTCGGCTCGTCGACGATGATCAGAGACGCGTCGCGATACCGGGTACGGCTGAGCCCGATGGTCTGCCACTGGCCGCCGGACAGTTCCGATCCGCCGCGGAACTGCAGGGCCAGGAGGGTCTTCATGCCGTGGGGGAGGGCGTTGATGACCGCGTCCGCGCCGGAGAACGCGGCCGCCGCGGCCAGCTGCTCAGGCTCAGGGACCCGAGCGGGCTTGCCGATCGCCAGATTGGTCTCCGCGGTGAAGGGCCACCTCGCGAAGGACTGGTCGAGCAGCGCGATGTGCGAGAAGACCTGGTCCCGGTCGGCCTCCGCCAGATCGACCTTGTCCCACAGGATCCGGCCGGCCTGGGCCTTGTGGAGGCCGGCGAGCAGCTTCACCAGCGTGCTCTTGCCGGATCCGTTCGTTCCCACCAGCGCCACCACGGTGCCGGCGGAAAGGGTGAGCGAGATGTCGTCCAGGGCGGGCCGCTCACGATCCGGATAGTGGTAGGTGACGTGCTCGAAGCGGATCTCGGCCGGGTGCCCGGGCACCGGAACGCCGCCGACGGGAATGGCGCGGGCGGTCGCCTCCACGATGTACCGCTCCAGGTCACCGGCGTACAGGGACTCCTCATGGAGCCGGTTGACCGATCCGACGAGCGCGCCGAGATTGGCCGATCCGGTCCGTACCGCCATGACCGCGGTACCGGCGACCGCCATGCTCATCCGGCCCGACAGCAGCAGCCACGCCAGCGTGACGTACGCCAGCAACGACGCGGCGCCCGACAGGGAGGCGGCCAGGAGCTCGGTGGCGGCCTTCTCCTTGGCCAGCCGCGTCTGCTCCGCCTCCGCGGTTCTGGCCATCTGGCCGAAGTGCCGCAGCAGGAAGCTCCCGACGCCGTGCACGCGGGTCTCCTGGGCGGCGCTGCGGCCGGTGATCGACTCTCCGATGACCCGGGCGGCACGCTCGTGCTCGATCCAGGCCATGGTGGAGGCATAGCGGCGCTGGGCCACATGCAGGGCGCCCCACCCGCGCGGCGCCGCGATCAGCATCAGCAGGAACAGGAGCACCGGGTGCAGCACGGTGAGCACCCCGGCCGCGGCGACCAGGGAGAACGTGCCGTTCAGCGTCGCCACCATGGCGCTGATCATCTGGCGGGAGGACTGGGCGCCGAACTGCGCGGAGTCCAGCAGCTTGCGGAACGCCCCGTCCTCGACGGCTTCCAGCTCCACCCGCTCGGCGTGCCGCAGATACTCCTGGGTGGCCAGCCGCTCGACCTTCGGCTCCAGCCGGCCGGTGCTGGCCGTCGACAGCGACGCCGCCACCGCGCTGGTCACGGCGATGACCATGCCCACGATCAGCGCCGGCACCGCCGCGCGCACCCGCGCGACCGTGTCCCCGCTCCCGAACAGCGACTGCAGCACCTCGTTGGTGACCAGCAACCCGACGGCATGGGCCGCACCCTGGTAGATCTCGGCGAGGACCATCGTCAGCATGGCGGTCCGGTCGGCCCGCCAGGCCAGCCGGACGGTGCTGCCCACCAGCCGCGGTGCCGAGCGGGCCATGGACAGCGCCGACTGCTCCAGCATCGTGAAATCGTGCCGGGCCCATCCGTAGTCGTAGTGCAGTGCCCCGCCGAACAGCAGCTGTTCGCTGTCGGACACGACCCTCTCGACGGGCCGTGGCCGTCGTAACCACCTCCTCATCGCCGCACCGCCCAGGCGTCTGCGGGGTGGGTGTGCGGCGTCGTGCGGCAGGTGAGTATGGCGCGAGTCATGGCGGCGTCCTTCGACGGTTCGACGGTTCGGACCGCGCACGGCACTCGCTGATGCCGTGCGAAGGCCCGGAAGCATCTAGACCTGCCCACCTCCGGTCCGCATCACCGCTCGGCGGACCGATGGACAGAAGCACGCACGGAGCACAGCGGGCGGACGCGCGCGATGCGGGGCGCAGCCGAAGGGGTGCCAACACCGCTGCGTGAGGCCGGCACAGCCGTGGCCCGAAGGCCTCACCGCAGGTTTCGCTGCCACCTGATCTCGCCGTCGTGCCATTGGCCGGTGGGCGCCAGTCCGCAGGCGGCGGCGACGGCGGCCGACGCCCGGTGGTCCGGATGGACATGGGCGACGAGGGTCTCCACGGGTTGGCGCTCCAGCCAGCCGACCAGGCCCAGCGCCGCCTCCGTGGCGATGCCGCGCCCTTGCCACGGGGTGCCGACGACCCAGGCGATCTCGGCGGTCAGGCCGTCTCCGGAAGGGCCGATCGTCGCCTGGACCGTGCCCGCCAGGGAGGTCTCCTCGCGCAGCCGGATCACCCAGTTGCACCACGAGACCGCAGGGTCGGGTGCGCCGGCGACCATGCGTTCGTAGCGGGCCCGCAGGTCCTGCGGAGTGTCCGGGGCGCCCCCGATGAAAGTGTGCAGGGCCGGGTCGGCCAGCGTGGCGGCCATCTCCCCGGCGTGATCCACGAGGAGGGGCAGCAGTTCCAGACGCTCCGTGCCGATGGCCGCGGTTCTGATCGTGGGATTCACCGTCCTGGCTTCCGATCCCGGTCGGGGAGTGTGTCCGACATGCCCATCGGTTGATGGTGCCTGATGGTGCGGACCGGCGGAACCGATTATTCGGATGGGAATCCGGGCCCGTTCGGCGTTGAATCGGTCCGGGAACCCGAGCCGATCCGAACCGGTGCGTTATCCCAGCGGTTCTGAAGGAGAAATGCGATGCGATACACCCGCCTGGGTGCTTCAGGACTCGTCGTGTCCCGGCTGGGTCTCGGCATGATGAGTTACGGCGACACCAGCCGGCGTGCCTGGCACCTCTCCGAGGAGGAGGCGGAGCCGATCGTGCGGCATGCGGTGGAGCAGGGCGTGACGTTGTTCGACACCGCCGACATGTACGACCGGGGCGCCAGTGAAGAGGTCACCGGACGGCTGCTCGCGCGGCTCTTCGACGACCGCGACGACTACGTCCTCGCCACCAAGGTGTACTACCCGATGAGCGAGAAACCGGGCGACCGGGGTCTGTCGCGCAAACACATCCTCGCCTCGGTGGACGGCTCCCTGCGCCGTCTCGGCACCGACCACATCGACCTCTACCAGATCCATCGCTGGGACCAGGAGACGCCCATCGAGGAGACGATGGACGCGCTCGACACCGTCGTACGGGCCGGGAAGGTCCGCTACATCGGCGCATCGAGCATGTACGCATGGCAGTTCGCCAAGGCGCAGCACACCGCCGTGCTCGCGGGTGGCACGCGCTTCGTGTCCATGCAGAACCACTACAACCTCGTCTACCGCGAGGAGGAACGGGAGATGATCCCGCTCTGCCTCGACCAGGGCGTCGGCGTCCTGCCGTACAGCCCGCTCGCGCGCGGACTCCTCGCGGGTGGCCGGGGGCGCGGCCGCGAGCGCACCACCACCCGCGGCGGCGCCGATCCGCTCGCCGACCAGCTCTACACGGAAGCCGACTTCGACGTCGTCGACACGCTCGGTGCTGTCGCCTCCGAGCTCGGTGTGCCACCGGCTCGGGTCGCCCTCGCCTGGCTGCTGAACAAGGAGGGTGTGAGCGCCCCGATCGTCGGTGCGACCAAGCTCGCCCACCTCCAGGACGCCGTCGCGGCACTGGACGTCACCCTTTCACCGACGCACATGGCGCGTCTGGAGGCGGACTACGGTCCGCACCCGGTGATGGGGCCGGAGTAGCGGCCCGCTCGCGGCGCGGGCGGAACCGCGCGCCGGAACGCCGTCCTGGAACGGCGCTTGAGTGGGCCGAATCGCCCCTGGACGGACGGCGCACGGTCGGGCACCGTGGGTGATCGCATATTCGGCGCCGGGTGTTCGCTCACCGGTGCACGAGCATGCCCTGTCATCCATCCGGTATCAGGAACTGGGGTCTTTCGTGAGACACGTGACCAAGGTCTTAGCCGCACTCTCCTCCGCGGCGCTCCTGTCGCTCGGCGCTGCCAACTCCGCCCAGGCGGACAGCCCCGACAACGGCTTCTTCAACAAGCTGACCAATCTGAACTCCGGCATGTGCGCCACGGTGGGCAACAACTCCACGCAGCCCGGCGCCGGCCTGATCCAGTTTCCGTGCGACAACAAGTACAACAAGCAGTTCTCGTCGGGCTGGGCGGGCACCAGCGCCTACTTCCTCCGGGTCCGTTCGACCGGTCAGTGCGTCACCCCGCAGGGCCCGGCCAACCATGCCCTGGTCGTCCAGTCGTACTGTTCCAACAACGACGCGCAGGTGTGGGTGGCCGAGTCGCTCGGCAACGACAGCTACCGGCTCAGGAACCGCTCCAGCGGCCTGTGCCTGACGGCGGCCTGGGGTATGACCAACAGCGGTCAGCCTCTCGACCAGTCCACCTGCGGTGGATTCAACGGTCAGGCCTGGCGCTTCTCCGCGATGCACAACTGATCGCGTGAACCAGAACTTCCGGGCAGCGGGCTGACGCCTCGCCAGCTGCTCAGGGATTGCCCGCACTCCCTGCCCGGGGACGGAATGCCGCGGGACGACCCGAACCGCCCCCGCCCAGCAGGTACGTGAGTCCGGCGTTGTTCGCGCGCCCGGGCATCGTGCGCGCCGGGCGGGGGCACCCGCTTGTCGTCCGTTCGCGCTTCGTGTCGCGGGCCGGGTGGATCAGGTCAGGGCCGGGTAGAGGGCGCCCACGCCCCCGGCGAAGCCCGCTTGCACCTGTCGGCTGAGGTCGTCGGCGAGGATCTCGTACGCGTCGGCTTCGATGCCGTCGATCGCGAGGGCGGCGACAGCGGCGGGGTCCATCTTCGGAGCGGTGACCTGCGCGGCCATGTCGGTGTCCATGAATCCGACGTGCAGTCCGGCGACCCGGATGTTCTGCTCGGCGAGCTGGACCCGGAGGGCGTTGGTCATCGACCAGGCGGCCGATTTCGCGGCCGAGTACCCGCCGACGGTGGGCAGGGAGATCCACGAGAGGACGGACAGGATGTTCAGGATCGTCCCGCCGCCGTTGGCCGTGATCCCCGGTGCGAAGGCGCGGATCATCGACAGGGAACCGAAATAGTGCGTATCGATTTCCAGCTGCAGGTCACCGAGGTCGCCGGTGAGCAGATCGGCCCCGGTGGAGGACCCCGCGTTGTTGATGAGCAGGGTCACCGCGCCGGCCGTCTTGGCGGCTGCCGCGACGGACTCGGGGTCGGTGACGTCGAGGCTGATCGGAATCACGCCGGGCACGTCGATGGTGTCGGGGTTGCGCGCTCCGGCATAGACGGTGGCGCCGCGGGCCACGAGCTCGGTGGCCAGAAGCCGGCCCAGGCCGCGATTGGCGCCGGTGACCAGGGCAGTCTGTTCGGAGATGTTCATGACGGAACTCTTCTCATGGAGCCTCGGACCAAGCTTGCAAATTGCAAGCTTGCATAAAGGAAGCTAACATGGGGGCTTGTGGCTTGCAAGCTGCAAGTCGTAGAGCAAGTGAAGTGGGAACCCGACATGAACAGCGCAGATCTCGCCTCCGGGCCCTGCCCGCTGGGACGCGCCGCCGGCATCTTCGGTGACCGCTGGACGCTGCTGATCATGCGGAACGCCACGCTCGGCGCGACGCGCTTCGAGCAGTTCCGTACCGGCCTGGGAATCGCGGACAACATCCTGTCCAACCGGCTGGGCAAGTTGGTCGATGCCGGGGTTCTCACCAAGGAGCCCTACGAGGACGGCAACCGGATCCGCTCGCACTACCGGATCACACAGGCGGGGGTCGCCCTGCGCCCCGTCCTGGAAGCACTCGCCGCCTGGGGCCACACCTACGCGAATCCCGCGGAGCCCACGATCGCCGTGCGGATCGTGCACCTGCCGTGCGGCCTGCCGACCGCCGACGGAAGCCACTGCGACGTCTGTGACACCGGGATCACCAACGAGGACGCCGCCTGGGTCATGCCCTGGGTCTCCGAGGAACCCATCCCGCTGGCCACCGCCGCGGCGACCGCCGCACCCGACGGGAACTGACAAGCCCCCGTATCGCGCCACCATGGCTCCCGCCGGCTCCGGGGGCGGGCGGACGGGAGCCGGAGCGGCTCGCCTTCAGATCCCCCGCGCTCCGTCGATCCGCTCACGGAGCAGGTCGGCGTGGCCGTTGTGCCGGGCGTACTCCTCGACCATGTGGACGAGGACCCAGCGCAGGGACACCGTCCCGCGCCACGCGTCATCGCCCTCGATGTCGAGGTCGGGCGCATCGGCGACGAAGGCGTCGGCGAACGTCACCTCGGCGCGCCAGGCTGCCCAGGCCGCGGCGGCGACCGCGGGATCCGGCACCGCGCCGTCGAAGTCCTGGTCGGGGTTGTCCTGCGACGAGAAGCGGAGCGGCACGTCCTGCCCGGCCAGGACCACCCGGAACCAACGGCGTTCCACATCTGCGAGATGGCGGACGAGGCCGAGCAGCGAGAGCGTGGACGGTTCCACGGAACGACGGGACAACTCGGCGTCCAGGCCCGCGCACTTCAGCTCCAGCGTCGTGCGCTGCGACGTGAGGAAATCGACGAGCATGCTCCGCTCGTCACCGGTGGCGGGAGCGCGGAACCGGAGATCGTGCTCGGGGCCGATGAACATCTCTGCTCTTCTTCGTGGGCTGGTCATGGCCGACATCATCGACCATGGCCGATCGGGCCCGGAACCCCGGCACCGCCCGGCCTCGGACAGGCTGCTCGTCAGGGGTCCTGGCGGGGCCGCTCGGCCCGTGCTGGTGCTGGTGCTGGAGACGGTCGCCCTCGATGTCGAGGCGATACGGGGCACGACGAACACTTCGTAGTCGCTGGAGAGCCCGAAGATGATCGCGAGCATCAGGATCGGCAGCCCGGGACGTGGCGGTCACGATCCGGTCCGCCTCGGCCGCCCCGCTGCTCCCGGCGGTCTCCGCCTGGTACGGGGTCACCTCCCGGGAACAGACGGTGGTCGAGCAGGTGCTGGAAGGCCTGCCGGTCACGCACATCGCCCGCCGTCCGGAGCTGTCCCACCACACGGTCAACGACCGTATGAAGGCCATCTACCGCAAGACCGGCGTCGCCGGCCGCGAGGAACTCGTCGCCAGCCTCTCCTGACCCCTGTCATGACCGCCCGCGGCCGGAATTCGCGACGTCGACGAACGCAATCTTCTAGTAGGATCCAGCGCCGATCGGTGTACGCCGGTGTCGGGGACGGCAGTGGCGGTACGACGACTTCCGGCCGGGAGGGTCCATGAGCGCCGACACGGTCGCAGCGCGGCAGTCATGGGCGGAGTTCGGGCGACGGCTGCGCACGCTGCGCAGGTCGGCCGGGCTGACCCAGCGTCAACTGGCGCTGCGTGTCGGGTATCACCACACGCTGATCAGCAAGTTGGAGGGCGGCGTGCGGGAGCCGCCCGCCGGGTTGCCGCTGCGGCTCGACTCGTTACTGGGAAGCCGGGGCGAACTCCTCGCGATCCTCGCCGGCCGGCCGGACGTCCACCACGCCGTGCCGATGCTGCCCGCGACACTGTTCTCGACCACGCCCCAAGGAGCCGCCGACCCGGCCCCGCCGCAGCCCGTCCACCACTGGCCCACCCGGCTGGTGTCCTGCCCGCTGCACGGTGGTGGCGACTGCGAGGTGCCACCGCTCGCCGACGCGCTCACGCTCCTGACCGCCGCCGACGGCGACCACGGCCGGACGGCGATGTGGCCCGGCACGGACGCCGACGCCATGCACGCTCTGACCGCCCTGATCGTCGGGTACACCCAGGACGGCCTGGAGAGCGTCTCCACCGAAACCGTCGGCTCGGTCGAGCGGGTGCTGCGCGTCGTGGTGCGGTGGGCCGAGACGCTGAACCGGCACGGGACGCTGCCGGTGCCGCAGTTGCGGCTCGCCGCCGAATGCGCGCAGATCGCGGGCTGGCTCCGGGTGGAGCGAGGGCAGCGCATCCTCGGGATGGCCTGGTTCGCGCGCGGCCTGACCTGGGCGGACGTCGCCGATGACGTGGTGGCCCGGGCCACCTTGCTGTGCGACGTCTGCACCCTGGTCCGGCTCGACGGGGACGGCGCGTCCGCGCTGGCCTACGCACAGGAGTTGGAGGCGGTGGACCCGCGCCGGGTCTGGATGGTGGCCATGTCGCATCTGCACCAGGCGCGGGCGCGGGCGCTGGGCGGCGACCTCGCGGAGTGCCGCAAGCGCGTCGTGCTCTCCCGCCGGGCGCTGGACCGCCTCGACGGCCGGGACTTCCTCGAGGCGCCCTGGCTCGCCGGCGCCACGGGCCGCTTACAGGTGGAGGCGTCGATCGGCGGGACGCTGCGCGATGCCGCCGCGATCACCGGGGATCTGTGGGTCGCCCGGCAGGCCGTCAAGGCCACCGAGGCGTCGCTCAGCTGTCTGCCCGTCACGCACCGGCCGACCGTTCTGCTGCTCACGCTGCGACTGGCCGACGCGTTCGTGTGCTCCGGACAGCTGGACGCCGCCGTGGCTGCCGCCGCGTCGGTGCTCCCGGAGGCGGTCGCCGCGGACCGGACGAGTGTGAACCGCGAGCTCGACGGACTGCGGACGAGGCTGACGACGCGATACCCCGGCGCCCGGGAGGCACGGAGTCTGCTGGAGCAACTGCCCTACCGCGTCTGAGTGTTGACGGGGGCGTCTGCCTTCGGCGACCCCTCTTCCGCCATCGGTTCGGTGTCCGATGAGCGGTGCGATCGAGCTCGCGGGTTGCCAGAAGTTGCCGGATGTTGCCGGAGTTGGACTAGTCCATTGACGGGGTCATGGCGCGATGTGAACGTTTCGCTCGCTCACTCGAAACGCGAAAGTCTCGCCCCTCGCTCACCGGTCCGGGCCGATCGTCCGGCCGCTGAGTGGCGACTTCGTGGTCGAGGCATGCCCCTAGTCAAGGAGCCTCCGATGAAACACAGAGCAGTGACGGCCGGGACAACCCTGGCCGTCCTCGCCGGGATGATGGTCGCCATCAGCGGCCCGCCGGCCGCCGCGGCCGCCGCCCCGACCGTCTCCCCAGGGCCGCTGGCGCTGGCGGTGTCGGCGGCCGACCGGGCCGCCGCCAGCGGCTTCGACACGCTGGTGAACGGGCCGGGCGAGAGCTACGAACGGCGTCAGGTGACGCCCTGGGTCAACGGCCTCTACTCGGTCGCCTACGAGCGCACCTACCGTGGCCTGCCGGTGGTCGGCGGGGACGCGGTGGTCCTGGCCGACGGCCAGGGCCGGGTGCAGGCCACCCGGTCCGCCGACTCGACACGGATCAACGTCCCGACCACACCGACGGTCCCGGCCACCACCGCCGAGACCACCGCACGCCGCGCGCTGGCCACGGTGGACAAGGTCGACTCGCACCGCCTCGTGGTGCGCGTCAAGGACGGCAGCGACCAGCTGGCCTGGGAGACGGTGCTCACCGGCCGCACCGCGAAGGCCCCCAGTCATCTGCACGTCTACGTGAACGCGACCACCGGAGCGGTGCTCGACAGCTACGACGATGTCAAGGCCGGCACCGGCAACAGCCAGTGGAACGGCCCGAACCCGCTGACCATCGCGACCACCAACTCGGGCGGCAGTTACTCACTGCGCGACCCGGGACGCCCCGGCCTGACCTGCGCCGACTACACCACCGGCGGCGTCTTCACCAAGTCCACCGACTCCTGGGGCACCGGCAGCGCCACCTCGAAGGAGACCGGCTGCGTCGACGTCATGTGGGCGGCGCAGCACGAGTGGGACATGCTGCGGGACTGGCTCGGCCGCAACGGTCACAACGGCAACGGCGGCAGCTGGCCGGTGAAGGTCGGCCTCAACGACGTCAACGCCTACTGGGACGGCTCGTCCGTCTCCATCGGCCACAACACGGCCAACCAGTGGATCGGTGCGATCGACGTCGTGGGCCATGAGTTCGGCCACGGCATCGACCAGTACACCCCCGGCGGAGCCAACAACGAGTCGGGTCTCGGCGAGGCGACCGGCGACATCATGGGCGCCCTCACCGAGGCGTACACCAATGAGCCGGCACCGTACGACAACCCCGACTACACCGTCGGCGAGAAGATCAACCTCACCGGCAGCGGTCCGATCCGCATCATGTACAACCCCTCCCAGCTCGGCGACCCGAACTGTTACAGCTCCTCGATACCCAGCACCGAGGAGCACGCGGCGGCCGGCCCGCTGAACCACTGGTTCTATCTGCTGGCCGAGGGCTCGAACCCCGGCGGCGGCAAGCCGACCAGCCCGACCTGCAACAACTCCACCGTCACCGGCGTCGGCATCCAGCAGGCCGGCAAGGTCTTCTACGGCGGGATGCTGCTCAAGACCAGCGGTATGACCTACAAGCGGTACCGCACCACGACCCTGACCGCGGCCAAGAACCTCGACCCCAGCTGTGTGCTGTACACCAGGACCAAGGCCGCCTGGGACGCCATCACCATCCCCGCGCAGAGCGGCGAACCCACCTGTACTCCCAGCGGCAACAGTGACTACTCGATGTCGCTGAGCCCGACCGCCGGGTCGGTGCAGCAGGGTGCTTCGGCCAACGTCACGGTCAACACCACCATCACCTCGGGCAACGCGCAGACCGTGAACCTGACGGCGTCCGGCGCCCCGACCGGTGTGACGGTCGGGTTCACCCCGGCCTCGGTGCAGTCCGGCGCCTCCTCGACGATGAAGGTCACCGTCGGGTCGGCGGTCGCGGTGGGCTCGTACGTCATCACCGTGACCGGCAGCGGAACCCAGAGCCACACCGCTCAGTACACCCTCACCGTCACTCCTGGCGGGACCGATCCCGGCGGCACAGCGCCGGACATCAGCGTGGCGAACGTCCAGGCGCACCTGGCGCAGCTGTACACGATCGCCCAGCAGAACGGCGGCACCCGGCAGGCCGGCACCGGCGGCTACACGGCGTCGCTGGCCTACGTCAAGGGCAAGCTGCAGGCGGCCGGCTACAGCGTCACCGAGCAGCCCTGCACCGGCTGCACCAACCGCGGCAACAACCTGATCGCGGACTGGCCGGGCGGGCCCACCGACCAGGTCATCATGTTCGGGGCGCATCTGGACAGCGTGTCGGCCGGCCCCGGCATCAACGACAACGGCTCCGGCTCGTCCTCCCTGCTGGAGAACGCCCTCGTCCTGGCCCAGCAGAACCCGACGATGGCCAAGCACGCCCGCTTCGCCTGGTGGAACGGCGAGGAACAGGGCATGCAGGGCTCGCAGTTCTATGTGAGTCAGCTCGGCTCCGCCCAGCGCGGCGCCATCAAGGCGTACTACAACCTCGACATGGTCGGCTCCACCAACGCCGGCTACTTCATCAACAACATCACCTCGTCCGCGGCGGCCCCGATGAAGGAGTACTGGGACTCGCTGAACCTCCGTCCGGAGGAGAACATCGAGGGCCAGGGACGGTCCGACGACCACTCCTTCCAGCAGGCGGGCATTCCCACCTCGGCCTACGCCACGGGCGCCGACGCCATCAAGACCGCGGCCCAGGCCACCAAGTGGGGCGGCACGGCCAACCGGTCGTACGACTCCTGCTACCACCAGTCCTGTGACACCACGGCCAACATCAATGCGACGGCACTCGACCGCAGTGCCGACGGAGTCGCCTACACGCTGTGGAAGACCGCGGTCGGCACCACGACCCCGGCCAACGACTTCTCGGTCGCGGTGAACCCCGTCTCCGGCAGCGTCCAGCCGGGCGGCACCACCACCGCGACGGTCTCCACCGCCACCACCAGCGGCAGCGCCCAGACCGTCAACCTGACGGCGTCCGGCGCTCCGACCGGTGTGAACGTCTCGTTCGCCCCGGCCTCCGTGCAGTCCGGTTCCTCCGCGACCATGACCGTGGCCGTCGGAGCGTCGGTGACCGCGGGCACCTACACCGTGACCGTCACCGGCACGGGCACCGCCACCCACAGCACCACCTACTCGCTGACGGTCACCGGCGGGGGCGGCGGCTGCACCGGCACGACCTGGGACCCGAACGCCATCTACGTCGGCGGCAACCAGGTCAGCTGGAAGGGCCACAACTGGCGGGCCAAGTGGTGGACCACCGGAGAGGAGCCCGGCACCACCGGCCAGTGGGGCGTCTGGCAGGACCTCGGCGCCTGCTGAACTGAACAAAGCCTTCTGAACGGAGCCCTGCCCTCGAAGCCACGGCCCGCGTCCAAGCCGCACGGACGCGGGCCGCGGCGGGCGGTCACCAGCGGCATGAACCACTGGTGACCGCCGGCCCGCTACAGATGGAACGCGTGCTCCGAGCAGCAGGGAGCGCTTCACCCCGGCCTCGGTGCGGTGCGCCCGGCTCATGCTGTAGGCGACCCGGCTGCCGTCGAGCAGTTCACCGGTCGTGAACAGCCGGGGCCCGGCCGTGCGTCCGGCCGCGACCGCCCCCTGGACCTCGACGATCAGCCGGTCGCCGGCGGGGGAGGCGGTCACCGAGGCGTTGGTGCCGGCCGATGAAATGGAGGGTCCGGTCCCGGCGGCGTCCGCGGACGGCCCGGTGGTGGGAGTCAGCAGCGGGGAAGCGAGGGTGTTCCCCGCGGGGAGCGACAGGGCGGCGACCCCCAGTCCGCCCACTCCGGCTTTGACAAAACCTCTACGGGACAACTCGTTGAACTGATCCATGAGGAAGAACATGAACCAGGGGGCTGACTGCGCACGGGCGGCGTGAACGGCGCGTTCCGCGCCTGACGTACCGGGAGAAACCGGGCTCCACAAACGGAATTCGAGCGTCGGTTCTCGGACAGGTGTAGTCCTCACCCCGGGCGCACAGGTCGTCGCACCGTGGTCCGGAAACCCCGATCGGGGCCGTCAATGGCGAGGGTTGCGAGGTATCTCCGCCCTGTTCACAGATGTGCAGGCGGGGCTTGATCATGACCTTGCAGGGTACTGGCCGGTATCGGGATACTCAGCCGCACCAACTGGCACGGACGGGCAGACCTTGCTGTTCCGCCCGTTCGTGACCGCACATCCTGCGGGCCCACCGTTGACCCGGCGGGCCCACCCCCCACAGGAGGCACTGAGTTGAAGCACCGTCGGATAACCAGGCGTCGTATCGCGATCGCCGGGGCGAGCGCCGCCGCCGTCGTCGCAGCGGGCGTTCTCCTTCCCCACGCCAACGCCGCCCAGCCGACCGCACCGTCCCCCCAGGCATTTGCCCCCGCCGCCGCGGCTCAGCTCGCGGGCGACCTCACCTCCCGTCTGGGTGACCGCACCGCGGGTTCGTACTACGACGCGAAGACCAAGCAGCTCGTCGTCAACGTTCTTGACGCCACCGCGGACCAGAAGGTGAAGGACGCGGGAGCAGTTGCCCGGACCGTCCAGCACACCATGGCCGAACTGCACCGCTCGGCAGAGACCCTGCGGGCGCAGCCGCGTATCCCGGGCACCGCATGGTCCATCGACCCCCGCACCAACCAGGTGGTGGTGACCGCCGACAGCACCGTGAAGGGTGCGCAGCTCGACAGCCTCACCAAGAGCGTCAAGGCGCTCGGCGGCACCGCGCAACTGCACCGCTCGGCGGGCCGCTTCAAGCCGTTCGTCGCCGGCGGGGACGCGATCTTCGCCGATGGTGCGCGCTGCTCCCTCGGCTTCAACGTGGTGAAGGACGGGCAGCCGTACTTCCTGACCGCGGGTCACTGCGGTGTGGCGTTCAAGAGCTGGTCCGGCTCGTCCGGCGGCCAGGAGATCGGCAACGTCGAGGCCGCCACCTTCCCCGGCCATGACTTCGCGCTGGTCAAGTACACCGACACGAGCGTGGCCCACCCGAGCTCGGTGGACCTGTACAACGGCAGCACGCAGGCGATCACCAAGGCCGGCGATCCGACGGTCGGCCAGGCGGTGCAGCGCAGCGGCAGCACCACCCAGGTGCACGACGGCACGGTCACCGGACTCGACGCCACCGTCAACTACCAGGAAGGGTCGGTCACCGGACTGATCCAGACCAACGTCTGCGCCGAGCCCGGCGACAGCGGCGGCGCGCTCTTCTCCGGCGACACCGCGGTCGGCCTCACCTCCGGCGGCAGCGGTGACTGCACCAACGGCGGGGAGACGTTCTTCCAGCCGGTGACGGCCGCACTCACCGAGTACGGCGCGCAGATCGGCTGACACCCGTCAGCGTGTGACCGAGGGGCGGACCTCCCAGGAGGCCCGCCCCTCTTCGCTGCCCGTTCGCTGGTGTGTGACGGCTTGACCTGCCCCGGAACGCGAGGCCTTAGTGCTGCGCGGTCGCCGCGTCGATGAGTGTGGCGGCGACCGTCTTCGCCATGTCGGCGGCACCGGGGTTGCGGTCCATCCTGGCGGCGACGCCCGCGCCGTCGTAGAGCAGCACCAGCCGGCTCGCCAGCTGCTCCGGATCGGGCGCGCCGGCGGCCCGGGAGAGGTCGGTGAACAGCGAGCGGACCCAGCCGCGGTACGTGTCGGTGGCCTGCATGACCGGGCTGTCGGGGCCGACCTCCGCGCTGGCGTTGAGGAAGGCGCAGCCGCGGTAGTTCGGCTCGGCGAACGCCTCGCCGAGTGCGTCGAAGACGGCGAGCAGCTTCTCCCGCGGCGCTTCGTGGCGGTCGACGGCAGCGGTCACCCGGCGGCGGCGGATCTCGTGCCGGCCGGCCAGATAGGCGCTGATGAGCCCGTCCTTGTTCCCGTACGCGCTGTAGAGGGTCGCTTTGGCGACGCCGGCGCGTTCGATCACCCGGTCGATGCCGACGACATGGATGCCCTCCTCATAGAAGAGCTCGTTGGCGGCGGCCAGCAGACGCTCACGTGCGGTGGGGCGCCCCGGGGCGGCGGGCCGGTCTGCGATCGCTTTCGTAGCCATGACTTGACAGTACCAGACCGGTCTGTCTACCGTAAGGGCCACTAGACAGACCGGTCTGATCGGACCGGCTCCCGCTAGGCGAAAGAAGCCAGCCGATGTCCTTGCCGCCGACGTTCCCCGTGACCGACCCCTTCGTCCGCAGAAGCCGGCGGCTCGGCTCGGGTGCCGCCTTCTACCTCCAGGCGTCGATCGTGGTGGCCTTCCTCGCCGCCTCCAGCGCTCCCACCCCCCTCTACGCCGTCTACCAGGGAGAATGGGGCTTCTCGCCGATCACCACGACCATGGTCTTCGGTATCTACGCCCTCGCCGTGCTCGCCGCACTGCTCACCGTCGGGTCGCTGTCGGACCACATCGGACGCCGTCCGGTGCTGCTCGCGGCGATCGTGCTGCAGGTCGTGGCGATGGTCGTGCTCACCACGGCGGGCGGGGTGCCCGAGCTGATGATCGCCCGGGTCGTCCAGGGCCTGTCGACCGGCGCGGCCGTCGGCGCGGTCGGCGCGGGGATGCTCGACCTCGACAAGGTCAAGGGCACCATCGCCAACGCGATCGCCCCCATGACCGGCACCGCCACCGGGGCGCTCGCCTCCGGGCTGCTGGTCCAGTTCCTTCCCGAGCCCACCCACCTCGTCTACCTGACCCTCCTCGCCGTGTTCGTCCTGCAGGGAATCGGTGTCGCCCTCATGCGCGAGACCTCCGAGCCCAAGCCGGGCGCGCTCGCCTCGCTGCGGCCCCGCTTCGGTGTCCCGAAGACGGCACGCGGACCGCTGCTGGTGGCCGCCCCGGTCCTGGTCGCGGTCTGGGCACTGGCCGGGCTCTACGGCTCCGTCATCCCGGCGGTCATCCGCAGCGTGGTCGGTTCCGACTCCCTGCTGCTCGGCGGCCTGGCGCTGTTCGCCCTGGCCGGCAGCGGCGCGGTGTCGGTGCTGCTGCTCCGCAACGCCGCCCCGGGCCGGGTCATGCTGCTCGGCACCGCGGCCCTCATCGTGGGCGTCGGCCTCACCCTGCTCGCGATCGACCACAACTCCGCTACCGGCTTCTTCATCGGAACGGTCATCGCGGGCGTCGGCTTCGGCGGCGGCTTCCAGGGCGCGATCCGCACCATCGTCCCGCTGGCCGCGCCGCACGAGCGGTCCGGGCTGCTCTCCACCATCTACGTGCTGTCGTACCTGGCCATGGGACTGCCCGCGGTTATCGGCGGCTTCCTGGTCGTGCACGGTGGGGGACTGCTGCCGACGACCCGGGAGTACGGGATCGCCGTGATGGCCCTCGGGGCGCTCGCGCTGCTGGGACTGGCGATACCGCGTCGGGGAACGGTGACCACGGAGTCCGTCGTGGTGACCGGCAGCGTCCCCGAGCTGCGCAAGGCCGCCGTCCGGGAGGCGGAGTACGCGAAGCGCTGACCGGGCACGACACCCGGACTGATGTCCGGGCGTCGACGCCGAAGGCCCTGCCACCCCGCTTCCGCGGGAGGGCAGGGCCTTTCGGCAGCCCGGGGCTGCCGTCAGATGGTGGCCGTGTCGATGACGAAGCGGTACCGGACGTCGCTGGCGACGACGCGTTCGTACGCCTCGTTGATCCGGTCGGCGGAGATCACCTCGATCTCGGCGCCCAGGCCGTGCTCGGCGCAGAAGTCCAGCATCTCCTGGGTCTGCCGGATGCCGCCGATCATCGAGCCGGCCAGGCTGCGCCGGCCCCCGATCAGCGAGAACACGTTCAGCGAGACCGGGTGCTCGGGCGCGCCCACATTGACCAGGGTGCCGTCCACCCGCAGCAGCCCGAGGTAGGCGTCCAGGTCGAGGTTGGCCGAGACGGTGTTCACGATCAGGTCGAACGCCCCGGCGAGCTGCTCGAACGTCGACTCGTCGCTGGTGGCGTAGTAGTGCTCGGCGCCGAACCTCTTCGCGTCGTCCTGCTTGCGCAGGCTCTGGCTCAGAACGGTGACCTCGGCGCCCAGAGCGGCGGCGATCTTCACGCCCATGTGACCGAGGCCGCCCATGCCGACGATGGCGACCTTCTTGCCGGGGCCGGCGTTCCAGTGCTTCAGCGGTGAGTAGAGGGTGATCCCGGCGCACAGCAGCGGAGCGGCGACATCGAGCTCGACGCCCTCCGGGATGCGCAGGACGAAGTGCTCGTCCACGACGATGTGGGTGCTGTAGCCGCCGTAGGTGGGCTCGCCGTCCCGGCCGGTGGCGTTGTAGGTGCCGGTGCCGCCGTTCAGGCAGTACTGCTCGTCACCGGCCAGGCAGTTCTCGCACTCCCGGCAGGAGTCGACGAAGCAGCCCACGCCGACCCGGTCACCCACGGCGTACTTGGTGACGCCCGGGCCGACCTCGGTGACGATGCCGGCGATCTCGTGGCCCGGCACCATGGGGAACTTCGCGCCACCCCACTCGTCCCGGGCCTGGTGGATGTCGGAGTGGCAGATGCCGGCGAACTTGATGTCGATCAGCACGTCGTGCTCACGCACGGCGCGTCGGGGAATCGTGGTGCGCTCCAGCGGTGCGTCGGCAGCGGGAGCGGCGTAAGCGGGGACGGTGGTCGTCATCGTGCGTGGATCTCCAGGAAATCGTCGGGATCGGTGAGCACGGGCCGTGGCGCGGCCGGACTCGGTGAGGTCAGGGACGCGGTGAGGTTGGCCAGCAACTGCAGCGCGGTCTCGGAGGGCGAACCTGACTCGGTGGTGTAGACGAAGAGGGTCTGGTCCGTGTCGCCCGGCGGGCTGAGGGCCTCGTACGCGACGGTGATCTCCCCGACCTGGGGGTGCCGGTAGCGCTTGGTTCCGTGCGAGCGGCGGCTCACGTCGTGTGCCGCCCACGCCGTACGGAACTCCTCGCTCTTGACCGCGAGCTCGCCGATCAGCTCGCAGAAGGCCCGGTCCTCGCAGTTGCGCCCCGCGTCGAGACGCAGCACCGCGGCGGTCTCCGCGGCGATCTGCTCCCAGTCCGGGTACAGCTGCCGGGCGGACTCGTCGAGGAAGATGAACCGGGCCAGATTCCGCTCCCGGTGCGGCAGCGCCTCGAAATCGGAGATCAGCGAGCGGGCCAGCCGGTTGCTGGCCAGCACCTGCATCCCGCGGCCGACGATGAAGGCCGGCGTCAGTCCGTCCAGCGTCTCCAGCATCCGGTGCAGCCCCGGCCGGACCCGCTGGGGGCGGGCCGTCGGACGCCGTGCGGCGCGTGGCTGCGGACGGGCGAGCTGTATGAGGTAGATGTGCTCCACCTCGTTGAGCCGCAGCGCGCGGGAGACGGAGTCCAGGACGCTCGCGGAGACGTTGTGGTGCCGCCCCTGCTCCAGCCGCGCGTAGTAGTCGGTGCTGACCCCGGCCAGCCGGGCCAGCTCCTCCCGGCGCAGCCCGGGCACCCGGCGGGCGGATCCATTGACGGCGACCCCCGCGTCCCCAGGGCCCAGCCGGGCCCTGCGGGAACGGAGGAACTCACCCAGTTCGACATTGTGGTCCAGACCCATGACTCAAGTATTGCCGCGCCCGGAGCGCTTTCCGGGGCCCAGGGTAGGTCTGTCAGACCCACCCGGTACGACCTAGGCGGGAGGCGGGAGGCGGGAGGCGGGAGCGGCGCGGGTGAGGCCGGCCCGGCAGGGAGGTTCCTACGCCTTCAGCGCTGCTTGCCCAGTGTCGAACCCCGGACCACCAGCTCCGGCTGCAGCACGATCTGATGGTGCCGGTGCTCGCCGGCGTGGTCGCCGGTCTCCGCGATGAGCAGCTCGGCGGCGGTCCGGCCCATGCGGTGGGCGGGCTGGCGCACCGAGGTCAGCGGGACCGCGGCCGCCGCCGCGAACTCGATGTCGTCGTAGCCGACGAGCGCGAGCTCCTGCGGCACGGCGACCCCCGCCGCGTACAGCGCCTGCAGCACGCCCAGGGCGAGCAGGTCGTTCGCGCAGAACACCGCGGTGGGGCGGCCGGCCATGCCCAGCAGCCGCGCGCCCGCGTCCCGCCCCGCGGCGACGTCCAGCCGGTCCGTCTCGATGTGGGACAGCGCCTCCGGGGGGAGTCCCGCCGCGGCCAGCGCGTCGAGGGCCCCGGTCCGCCGGTCGCGGCACTGGGTCAGATGCATGGGTCCGCTGACGTAGACGAGCCGCCGGTGGCCCTGGTCCAGCAGATGGCCGGCGGCCAGCCGCCCGCCGGCGATGTCGTCGACCGACACCGAGCACGCCGACGCGCTGGGCACGACGCGGTCGACGAAGACGAAGGGGATGTCATGGCGCCGGAACGCGTCGAGGTTGCGCCCCGTGGCGTCGGCGGGGGTGACCAGCACTCCGCGTACGCGGTGCTCGGCGAACAGGCTCAGGTACTCCGCTTCCTCGGTCGCGCTGCCGGCGCTGTTGCAGAGCATGACGCCGAGTCCGGCCTCGCGGGCGGCCCGCTCGGCGCCCGACGCGACGTCGACGAAGAAGGGATTGGCCATGTCCAGGACCAGCAGGGCGATGATGCGGCTGTGGCCGGCGCGCAGCTGGCGGGCCGACTCGCTGCGTACATAGCCGAGTTGGTCTATCACCTCGAGCACCCGGGTGCGGGTCTGCTCGGAGACCATGTCGGGGCGGTTGATCACGTTCGACACGGTGCCGACGGAGACCCCGGCCTGCCGTGCCACGTCCTTGATGCCCATCATGCGCGCCACGAGCTCCGAACCACCGTCTCCCGCGGCTCTCCGCGGCCGCGGTCTCATGCTACGCACATCTTGTGTGATCAGCCTCCGCCGCGGACACCGAGCGACGATGTCCTGACGACCAGCTCCGGCTGGAAGACGATCTTCTGATGCTCGTGTGCGTCGGGGCGCCCGTCCGTCTCCTCGATCAGCAGTTCCGCGGCGGTGCGGCCGATGCGGAACGAGGGCTGGCGCACGGAGCTGAGCGGGACGGCGGCGCCCGCGGCGAACTCGATGTCGTCGTAGCCGACGAGCGCCATGTCGTCCGGCACCCGGATCCCGGCCGCGAACAGGGTCTGCAGCACGCCCAGAGCCAGCAGGTCGTTCGCGCAGAACACGGCGGACGGGCGGTCCGCGGCGGCCAGCAGCCGGGCGCCCGCCGTCCGGCCGGAGGCGACGTCGAACCGCTCCGCCTCGACCACCGTCAGCCTCTCCCGCGCGACCCGCGCCTCGTCGAGGGCGGACAGTGCGCCCTGATGCCGGTCCCGGGACTGGGCCAGGTGCGGGGAACCGCTGACGTAGGCGATCCGGCGGTGGCCCGACGCGAGCAGATGCCGTACGGCGAGCCGGCCGCCGGCCACGTCGTCGACCGACACCGAGCAGGCCTCGTCACCGGCCCATTCCCGGTCGGCGACGACGAAGGATATACCGCGGCTCCGCAGCGCCCGCAGATCCTGGCCGGTGCCGTCGGTGGGAGTGACCAGCACACCGCGCACCCGCTGTTCGGCGAACATGCCCAGGTACTCGGCCTCCTGCGCCGGATCGCCCGCACTGGTGCACACCATGACGGCGAGTCCCGCCTCGCGGGCGGCCTGCTGGGCGCCACGGGCCAGCTCGACGAAGAACGGATTGGCCAGGTCCAGCACCAGGAGGGCGAGCATTCTGCTGCGACCGGCCCGCAACTGGCGGGCCGTCTCACTGCGGACGTACCCGAGCCGCTCGATCACCGCGAGCACCCGCCGCCGGGTGGGTTCCGACACCGTGTCCGGCCGGTTGAGGACGTTCGAGACCGTGCCGAGCGAGACCCCCGACTGCTCGGCGACGTCCTTGATGCCGATCGCGCTGCGCTTCACCCGGCTGCCCGGCGCGCGGCCGGGAAGCCGTCCGGGTCCGCCGGCGCCGTCCGCGCGGCGGGAGAGCGACCGGTCCCCGGTCAAGAGACCTCGACCAGTTCCAGACCCGTGAGGTCGGCCACCGCGCGCAGTTCGGGCACGATGTGGCCAGTGGCCAGTGCCCAGTGATGGGCGACGCCCGTGGCGCTCCAGGCGTCGGTCCACTCGCCGGGATCGGTGCCGAAGTCCACCCGGGACGTGGTGTTGCCGATCTTCAGCAGCGGGCCGCCGACCACCTCGCCCTGCGAGGTGACCAGCTTGTAGCGGCCGTCGCGGGTCTGGCCGAGACCGACCAGGGTGACCGGGCCGTGCCGAACGTCGAACTCGACGGACACGCCCCAGCCGCGCTTGCCGTGGAAGACACCCAGGCCGCGCAGGAGCGGCCGGTGCCGGCTGATGCCGAGGTGCGCGGGCCCGTCGTGGCCCATCTCCACCACGCCGTCCCGGAAGTTGAGCGCCTGCAGCTCGGTGAAGGAACCGCCCGCGCCGAGCCGGTCGGCGATCAGCATCGCCAGCGACGTACGCAACTCGTACTCGCCCGCCGCCGGCACACCACGCGCGGTGAGCAGCGACGCGCCGAGGATCATGCCGGCGCCCAGCCGCTCGTGGATCTCCCCGGCCAGACCCCGGTGGTAGTACGCGAGGCTGTCGAGGTCGAAGTCGGCCACCAGCCGGTCGAGTCCGACCGACACCCGGGCCGCCCACTCCACATCGTCCGCGACGACGGAATCGTCGAACGCGAAGGTCTCCCTGGCCTCGGCGAGCCTGTCGGCGACCTCCGCGTCGGTGACGTCGTCCACCCGCACCCGCAGATCGTCGAACTCCAGCACCTCCACATGGCCGCCGAGGTTGCCCGAGACCATGGCCAGGTCGGTCGAGACGTCGTACATGCCCGGGTACAGGTGGCCCATCAGGCCGTGCCGGCCGTTGCGCAGCACCGATCGCACCCCGGCCGCCCGGATCCACCGGCCGATCCGGGCCCAGGCCCGGTCGTCCTCCAGATAGCCGGAGACGGAGCGGAACGGGACGCCGGCCCGCTCGAAGGAGTTGGCCATCTCGGGCAGCGGGCAGGCGCCGCAGTACGCCAGCCACTGACCGGTGTCGAACGTGGCGTGGTCCATCGCCTCGGTCGGCTGCAGATTGATCAGCAGGACCGGAGCGCCCGAGCGCTGGGCCACCGGCGCCAGCATCGTGGCGGTCATGTACGTGGTGAGGAATCCGACGATCAGGTCGCATCCGGCGGCACGCAGCTTCTCCGCGGCCACCGCGCCCTCCTGGGCGTCCGAGATGAACCCGACGTCGACGACATCGGCGTCGAAGTCCTTCATGCGTTCGGTGACGCGTGCGGCGGAGCGGCGCAACTGGGGGAGCAGGTCGGGGAACTGGGGCCAGTAGGCGCCCAGTCCCCCCGCCACGAGACCGATCTTCGGCCTGCGCGCGGTGGCGGGGGTGCGGGTCATGGCGGATGTCTCCGTTCGTGGGGTCGGCCGGGGAGCGGGCCGGCCGGGTCGCCGGCCGTCACATGAGGTGGAATATCTCGGTGAGGGGGCGTATGGCCCGGTCGGGCCGGTCGTCGTCGGGGGCTTCGAAGAACTCGGCCATCTCCGTCTGCCAGCGGGTGTTGACCTCGGTGGCGGCCATCGCGCTCTGCGCCGCGGCGAAGTCCTCGGTCTCCAGATAGCCCACCAGCAGCCCGTCCTCGCGGAGGAAGAGGGAGTAGTTGTGCCAGCCGGTGGCGGACAGCGCGGCGGTCATCTCCGGCCACACGGCTTCGTGCCGGCGGCGGTATGCGTCGATCCGGTCCTGGCGGACCTGAAGCAGGAAGCAGACACGCCGCATGTTCCCGGGCCTTTCGCCGTCGACGGCCGGCCGCGCCGCCGGCGGGCGGCGGGCCGGGATGCGGGGCACGCTCAGAAGTCGAAGCCGTCGATGTTGGACGTGTCGAAGACGGTGGGCTTGCCGAGGATGACCTCACCGTTCTTGCCGACGGTGAAGCTGCCCAGGTCACCGGCCTTGAACGTCTGCCCCTCCGCGCCGGTGATCTGACCGGAGCACAGCGCGGCCGCGGCGTACGCGGCGAGCCGGCCGAGCTTCTTGGGGTCCCACAGGGAGAACTGCGCGACGGTGCCGTCCTTGACGTACTTGCGCATCTGGTTGGGGGTGCCCAGCCCGTTCACCACGACCTTGCCCTTGTAGGACGAGGAGCTGATGTAGCGGGCGGACGCCGCGATGCCGACGGTGGTCGGCGCGATGATGCCCTTCAGATCCGGGTAGGCCTGCAGCAGTCCCTGGGTCTGCTGGAAGGACTTCTGGTCGTCGTCGTCCCCGTAGGCGACCTTCACCAGCTCCATCCCCTTGTACGCCGGCAGCGCCAGCTCCTTCTTCATGAACTCGATCCAGGTGTTCTGGTTCGTGGCGTTCTGGGTGGCGGACAGGATCGCGATCTTGCCCTGGAAGCCGAGCTGCTTGCCGAGGTTCTGCACCAGGCTGCGGCCGATCTGCTCGGAGCTCGCCTGGTTGATGAACAGCTGCCGGCAGTCCTTGGCGGTGTCGGAGTCGTACGCCACGACCTTGATGCCCTTGGTCATCGCCTGCTTGAGCGGACCGCAGACCGCGTTGGGGTCGTTGGCCGCCAGCAGGATCGCGTCCTGCTGCTGCTGGATGAGCGTGTTGATGTAGGAGACCTGCGAGGACGCGCTGGCGTCGGAGGGGCCGACCTCCTTGGCGGTGCTGCCGATCTCCTTCGCCGTCGCGATACCGGAGTTGTCGACGATCGTCTCGTAGGGGTTGTTGATCTGCTTGGGCAGGAAGGCGAGTTTCAGACCCTTCTTGAGCGCGGCAGCGGGGTCGGCGGAGGCCGTCGAGGCCGTGCCCGGGCCCTGGTCGGAGCTGGACTTCTTCGTCGTGCCACCGCAGGCGGTCGCGGTGAGGGCGAGAGCGCAGACGGCGGTCACCGCGGTGAGCGCGCGCACCGGGACGGTGGTGGGGAGGGACATGGCGAAGCCCTTCTTCGGGGAATTCCTCGGGGAGTTCGTCGGGTGACGGTGGTGCGGAGGGGGCGGTGCGCGCCGTCAGACAGCTGCGGCTGCGCGCCGGTGGCGCCGTTCGAGTGCCGCGGCGATCACCCGCGGGGTCAGTACCGAGGCCACCAGCAGGAGTCCGGTGACGATCACCTGGACCTCGTTGGCCACGTCGTTGAGGATGAGCAGGTTCTTGAGCAGGCCGATCAGCAGCACTCCGGCGATGGCGCCGCCGAGTGTGCCCTTGCCGCCGTCGAAGTCGACGCCCCCCAGCAGCACGGAGGCGATGACGAGCATCTCGAAGCCCTGGCCGTTGTCGGCACGGGCGCTGCCGTAGCGCAGGGTGAAGACGATGCCCGCGAAGGCCGACAGCAGTCCGGTGAGGACGAACAGCAGCAGCTTGATCCGCTTGACCCGGATGCCGGAGAAGTAGGCGGCCTCCTCCTGGGCGCCGGTGGCGAACAGGGAGCGGCCGAACCCGGTGGCGTGCAGCACCACACCGGTGACGGCCGCCAGGACGATGAACAGGGCGAAGGGGTAGGGCAGGATCCCGAGCACGGTGTTGGTGTCCGACGTCCACCGGGCGTACGTCTCGGGGAAGTCGGTGACCGCGTTGCTGCCCAGCGCCACCGACGCCAGGCCCCGGTAGAGCGTCAGCGTGCCGATGGTGACGGCCAGCGAGGGCAGTCCGACCCGGGTGACGAGCCAGCCGTTGAGCAGACCGCCGAGGACGCCGATGGCCAGGACCACCGGAACGATGGTTTCGAACGCCCAGCCCGATTCCCACAGTTTGCCGCTGACCGCGCTGGCCAGCCCCAGCATGGAGGCGACCGACAGATCGATCTCGCCCGCCACCACCAGCAGCGTCATCGGCAGCGCGATGATCGCGACCTCGGCGATGTCGTTGAGGGCGAAGGACAGGTTGCCGGTGGTGGCGAACCCCTCGGTGGTACCGGCTCCGGTGGCGAAGACGGCCACGAGCAGGATGCCGACCGCGACGTCCCAGCGCAGGAACCGGCTCAGGTCAGACTTGGTGGACATGGCGCGCGTTCCTCTTCCTCAGGGCGCTGGTCATGCGCAGGGTCACGATCCGGTCGACGCTGATGGCCGCGAGCAGCAGGGCTCCGGTGATGGCGCTCTGCCAGAAGGAGTCGACCTTCAGGACGACCAGGACGCTGCCGACGGTGGTGAGGAGCAGCGCGCCGAGCGCCGCGCCCCAGACACTGCCGGTGCCGCCGGTGATGGCGACGCCGCCGACCACCACCGCACTGACCACGGTCAGTTCCCAGCCGTGGGCGTTGTCGGCGACGACGGTGCCGAAGCGGGCCAGCCACAGGGCGCCGGCGAAGCCCGCGACCGCGCCGGAGAAGACGTAGGCGGCCAGGATCCGGCGGCGGATCGGGATGCCCGCGAGCCGGGCGGCCTCCGGGCTGGAGCCGATGGCGTACAGCTCCCGGCCGCTGCGGTAGGACCGCAGGTAGTAGGAGGCGGCGGCGAGTACGGCGACGGCGATCAGCGCCAGGTACGGGACGCCGAGGACGCTGCCGCTGCCCAGGTCGAGGACGGAGGCGGGGACGTCGGCGGCGTTCATCTGCTGACCGTGCGCCCACCAGTAGTCGGTGCCCTGGATGATGTAGAGCATCCCCAGCGTGACCACGAGCGCCGGCACCCGCCCGAAGCTGACCAGCAGTCCGCTGACGAGGCCGCAGAGCGCGCCGACGCCGATGCCGAGCAGCAGGGCCAGAACGGCGTTGCGGTCGGTGCCGGAGACGAACTTCCCGCAGGCGAAGGCGGACAGTCCCACCACCGATCCGACCGAGAGGTCGATGTTGCGGGTGAGGACCACGACCGACTGGCCGACGGCCAGCAGGATCAGGATCGACGCGTTGAGGAGCAGGTCCTTGATGCCCTGCTCCGACAGGAAGCGGTGGTTGGCCGCCCAGGTGCCGAGGACGAGCAGCACCAGACACCCGGCGATGCTGGTCTCCCGGGCCCGGAAGACGGTCTCGGTGAGCGAACGCGCCGTCACCTTGCGCGCGCCGGGCGGCGCCGTGGGCTGTTCCACTGTCGCTGTCATCAGGCTGCCTTCTCTCCGCCGGCGGTCCGGCCGGTGGCCGCGGCCATGACCGATTCCTCGGTGGCCAGTGCGCGCGGGAGTTCCGCGGTGATGCGTCCTTCGTGCATGACCAGCACCCGGTCCGCCATGGCGAGGACCTCCGGCAGGTCGGAGGAGACCATGAGGACGGCGAGTCCTTCCGCGGCGAGCGAGGACAGCAGCCGGTGGACCTCGGCCTTGGTGCCGATGTCGATGCCCCGGGTCGGTTCGTCGACGATCAGTACACCGGGTTCGGTGGCCAGCCACTTGGCCAGCACGACCTTCTGCTGGTTGCCGCCGGAGAGCACGCCGACCGGGTCGGAGAGCCGGTTGTACTTCAACTGGAGCCGCACCGCCCAGTCCGCTGCCCGGCCGCGCTCCAGCGTTCTGCGGACCAGGCCGCCGCGGCCGAGCCGGTCGAGTCCGGTCAGACCGATGTTCCGTTCGATGGACAGCTCCATCACCAGGCCCTGTTGGCGCCGGTCCTCCGGCACCAGGGCGACACCGGCGGCCATCGCGGCCGTGGGCGAGCCGGCCCGCAGCTTGTTCCCGGCCACGTGCACGTCACCCGCGTCGGCGCGGTCGACGCCGAAGACGGCGCGCACGACCTCGCTGCGGCCGGCGCCCACCAGCCCGGCCAGTGCGACGATCTCGCCGCGGCGGACGTCGAACGAGACATCGGTGAAGACGCCCTCCCGGGTGAGCCGGCGCACGGCCAGGGCCGTTTCGCCGATCCGCGCGGGCTGTTTGGGGTAGAGCTCGTCCAGATCACGGCCGACCATCCTGCGTACCAGGTCGTCCTCTGTCAGGCCGTCGACCGGATCGCTGGAGATCAGCCGGCCGTCCCGCAGGGTGGTGACGCGCTGGCAGAGGGCGAAGATCTCCTCCAGCCGGTGCGAGATGAACAGTACGGCCGTGCCCTGTTCGCGCAGCGTCCGCACCACGCCGAACAGCCGGGCCACTTCGGCTCCGGTCAGGGCCGCGGTGGGTTCGTCCATGATCAGGACCCGGGCGTCGAAGGAGAGCGCCTTGGCGATCTCGACGAGCTGCTGGTCGGCGATGGACAGGCCGCGGCAGAGCTGCCCGGGGTCGAGATCGACCCCCAGCCGTTCGATGAGGGCCTGCGTCGCGTCCCGCACCGACCGGTGGTCGACCCGGCCGAAGGAGCGGCGCGGCTGGCGGCCCATGAAGATGTTCTCGGCGACGGTGAGATCGGGAAAGAGCGTCGGTTCCTGGTAGATGACCGCGATGCCGGCGTCCCGGGCGTCGGAGGGCCCGTGGAAGGTGACGGGCTCGCCGTCCACCAGCACCCGCCCGGCATCGGGACGGTGCACTCCCGCGAGCACTTTGATCAGGGTGGACTTCCCGGCCCCGTTCTCACCGGCGAGCGCGTGCGCCTCCCCGGCGAAGAGGGCCAGGGACACACCCTGCAGAGCCCGGACCGCACCGAAGGACTTGCTGGCGTCCTCCAGCGAGAGTACGGGCCGTTCCGCCGACTTCGGCTGGTCCATGGTGGGGCCTCACATGAAAGGTTTCAACTGAGTTGCACGGACGTTAGGCCAGTGCGACATGACGCGTCAATGCTTTCGTTTCAAGTTTTCCGCTCCGGTGTCCGCAGTCGGTTGAACTCCCGTAACCAGGAGGTTGACACTCCCTCTTCGGGCACCTAGCTTCCCCTCAGTGAAACGATTCATGGCGGGAGCGATGAACATGACCGACCTGTCCACGGTGAAGGCCGCGCTGAAGGCCCAGTCCATCGAGACGCCGTCCTGGGCGTACGGCAACTCCGGCACGCGCTTCAAGGTGTTCGCGCAGGCGGGCGTGCCCCGCACCCCGCAGGAGAAGATCGACGACGCGGCGCGCGTCCACGAATTCACCGCGGCCGCGCCCTCGGTGGCGCTGCACATCCCCTGGGACAGGACCGACGACTACCCGGCGCTGGCGGCCCACGCGGCCGGGCGGGGTGTGCGGCTCGGGGTGATCAACTCCAATGTCTTCCAGGACGACGACTACAAACTCGGTTCAGTCACCCACCCCGATCCCAAGATCCGGCGCAAGGCCACCGACCATCTGCTGGAATGCGTCGACATCATGGACGCCACCGGCTCGCGCGATCTGAAACTGTGGTTCTCCGACGGGACGAACTACCCCGGACAGGACGATATCGCCGATCGCCAGGGTCGGCTGGGCGACGCGCTGACCGAGGTCTACGAGCGGCTCGGCGACGACCAGCGGATGCTGTTGGAGTACAAGCTCTTCGAGCCCGCCTTCTACGCCACGGACGTGCCGGACTGGGGCACCGCGTACGCCCACTGCCTCAAGCTCGGCCCCAAGGCGCAGGTCGTCGTCGACACCGGCCACCACGCCCCCGGCACCAACATCGAGTTCATCGTGGCGACGCTGCTGCGGGAGGGGAAGCTCGGCGGCTTCGACTTCAACTCGCGCTTCTACGCCGACGACGACCTGATGGCCGGCGCGGCGGACCCGTTCCAGCTCTTCCGGATCATGTACGAAGTGGTGCGCGGCGGGGGGCTCGCGGCCGAGACCGGAGTGGCCTTCATGCTCGACCAGTGCCACAACATCGAGGCGAAGATCCCGGCGATCATCCGGTCGGTGATGAATGTGCAGGAAGCCACCGCCAAGGCGCTGTTGGTCGACCCCGTCGCACTGCGCGCCGCCCAGCAGGCCGGTGAGGTGCTGGAGGCGAACGCCGTGCTGATGGACGCGTACAACACCGACGTCCGTCCGCTGCTGCGCGAGGTCCGCGAGGAGCAGGGCATCGACCCGGACCCGATCGCCGCCTACAAGCGGTCCGGCTGGGCCGATCACATCGTCGCGGAGCGGGTCGGCGGGACCCAGGCGGGCTGGGGGGCGTGACGCCTCCGACGCCCGCCGCCACCGATTCCCGCTTCCGCTCCCATCCGCAAGGGATTCCACGATGACCGCAGAACTGCACCCGCAGGCGGCGGAGCTGCTGGCGCGCAGCCACCGGCTCGGCGCCGATCCCCGCAACACCAACTACGCGGGCGGCAACACGTCCGCCAAGGGCACCGCCACCGACCCGGTGACCGGGCAGGACACCGAGCTGATGTGGGTCAAGGGCTCCGGGGGCGACCTGGGCACCCTGCGGGCGTCGGGGCTCGCCGCGCTGCGGCTCGACCGGCTGCGCGCCCTCGTGGACGTCTATCCGGGCGTCGACCGCGAGGACGAGATGGTGGCCGCCTTCGACTACTGCCTGCACGGCAAGGGCGGGGCGGCGCCCTCCATCGACACCGCGATGCACGCCCTGGTCGGCGCCGAGCACGTCGATCATCTGCACCCGGACTCCGGCATCGCGCTCGCCTGTGCCGCCGACGGCGAGGCGCTGACCAAGGAGTGCTTCGGCGACCGGGTGGCCTGGGTGCCGTGGCGCCGCCCGGGATTCCAACTGGGCCTGGACATCGCCGCCGTCAGGGACGCGAACCCGCAGGCCGTCGGCTGCGTACTCGGCGGCCATGGCATCACCGCCTGGGGTGCGACCTCGCAGGAGTGCGAGCGGAACTCCCTCGACATCATCCGCACCGCCGCCGAGTTCCTCGACCGGCGCGGCAGGAGCACACCGTTCGGACCGGTCCTGCCCGGCTACGAGCCGCTGCCGTCGGCGGAACGCCGGGCCAGAGCGGCCGCACTGGCCCCCGTCCTGCGGTCCATCGCCTCCGCCGACCGTCCGCAGATCGGCCACTTCGGCGACTCCGAGGCGGTGCTCGACTTCCTCTCGCGCACCGAACACCCGCGGCTGGCCGCGCTCGGCACCTCCTGCCCCGACCACTTCCTGCGCACCAAGGTCCGCCCGCTGGTGCTGGACCTGCCCGGCGACGCGCCGCTCGACGAAGCGGTGCGGCGGCTGCGGCAGCTGCACACCGAGTACCGCGAGGAGTACGCCGCCTACTACGGACGGCACGCCACGCCCGACTCGCCGCCGATGCGCGGCGCTGATCCGGCGATCGTCCTGGTCCCGGGCGTCGGGATGTTCTCCTACGGCAAGGACAAGCAGACCGCGCGCGTCGCGGGGGAGTTCTACCTCAACGCGATCAACGTGATGCGCGGCGCCGAGGCGGTCTCGTCGTACCTGCCGATCGAGGAGTCCGAGAAGTTCCGTATCGAGTACTGGGAACTGGAGGAGGCGAAGCTGCGCCGGATGCCCCCGGCGCAGCCGCTCGCGACCCGGATCGCGCTGGTGACCGGCGCCGGTTCCGGCATCGGCAGGGCGATCGCCCACCGGCTCGCCGCCGAGGGAGCCTGCGTGGTCGTGGCGGACATCAACGCGACCAGTGCGGCGGCCGTCGTCGAAGAGCTCGGCGGGGCGGACCGCGCGGTCGCGGTGCCTGCCGACGTCACCTCCGAGGAAGAGATCCGGGCGGCGTTCGACGCGGCGGTCCTCGCCTTCGGCGGAGTGGACCTGGTGGTCAACAACGCGGGTATCTCCATCTCCAAGCCGCTGCTGGAGACCACCGCCGCGGACTGGGACCTGCAGCACGCGATCATGGCCCGCGGATCCTTCCTCGCCTCGCGCGAGGCCGCACGGATCATGATCCAGCAGGGTCTGGGCGGTGACATCGTCTACATCTCCAGCAAGAACGGGGTCTTCGCCGGCCCCAACAACATCGCCTACGGTGCCACCAAGGCCGACCAGGCCCACCAGGTGCGGCTGCTCGCCGCCGAGCTGGGGGAGCACGGCATCCGGGTGAACGGCATCAACCCCGACGGGGTGGTCCAGGGCTCCGGGATCTTCGCGGGCGGCTGGGGCGCCCAGCGCGCCGCCGTGTACGGGGTGAGCGAGGAGAACCTCGGCGCGTTCTACGCCCAGCGCACCCTGCTCAAGCGCGAGGTGCTGCCCGAGCACGTGGCCAACGCCGTCTTCGCGCTGGCCGGCGGGGACCTCAGTCATACGACGGGCCTGCACATCCCCGTCGACGCCGGAGTGGCAGCCGCGTTCCTGCGCTAGCGGGTCCCGGCCGGCGGTGACCCCCGCCGGCCGGCGGGATCCCCGTTCCCATCCCTTCCTGTGAGGCTCTTCATGCCACCGAGCGACCCCCGTGCCTTCGCCGCCGTCGATCTCGGCGCTTCCAGCGGGCGCGTCATCGTCGGCCGGGTGACCGCGCGTTCGGTCGGCCTGGACGAGGTCCACCGCTTCCCCAACCTCCCGGTCCGCGTCGGCGGCACCCTGCACTGGGACGTGCTGGCGCTGTACCGCGGGGTCCTCGACGGTCTGCGGACGGCGGGCCCGGTGACGTCCGTCGGCATCGACACCTGGGCCGTGGACTACGGGCTGCTGGCAGCCGACGGTTCGCTGCTCGGCAACCCCGTCCACTACCGCGACGCCCGGACCGAGGGCGTGCCGGAACGGATCCGGCGGACCGTGCCGCCGGCGGAGCTGTACGCGGCCACGGGTGTGCAGCACGCACCGTTCAACACCCTCTACCAGCTGGCCGCGGCACAGGGGACGCCTCAACTGGACGCCGCCGCGCGGCTGCTGCTGATGCCGGACCTCATGTCGTACTGGCTCACCGGTGTTACCGGCACGGAGCTGACCAACGCCTCCACCACCCAGCTCCTGGACCCGCGCACCGGCGACTGGGCGTACGCACTGGCCGGGCGGCTCGGGATCGACCTGTCGCTCTTTCCGCCGCTGCGCAGGCCAGGCGACCCGGCCGGCGAGCTGCTGCCGGAGGTCCTGGAGGCGACCGGCCTTGAGCACCCGGTGCCGGTGGTGACGGTCGGCTCGCACGACACCGCGTCGGCGGTCGCCGGGGTGCCGGCGGACACCGAGCGCTTCGCGTACATCTCCTGCGGCACGTGGTCGCTGGCCGGCGTGGAACTGGACGCACCGGTCCTCACCGAGGACTCGCGCGCCGCGAACTTCACCAACGAACTGGGCGTCGACGGCACCGTCCGCTATCTGCGCAACATCATGGGCCTGTGGCTGCTGCAGGAGTGCCTTCGCAGCTGGCTGGCCGCGGGCCTTCCGCACGACCTCGGCCGGCTGCTGGCCCAGGCCGCGCAGGTCCCGCCGCTGCGCTCGGTCGTGGACGCCGCGGACCCGGCATTCCTCGCCCCGGACAGCATGCCGGACCGTATCGCCGAGTCCTGCCGCAGGACCGGGCAGCCGGTACCGCGTGATCCCGCGGAGACGGTGCGCTGCATCCTGGACTCCCTCGCGCTGGCGCACCGCTCGGCGATCGAGGACGCCCAGCGCCTGTCAGGACGGCATGTCGACGTCGTCCACATCGTCGGCGGCGGCGCGCGCAACGAGCTGCTCTGCCAACTGACTGCGGACGCCTGCGGGCTGCCGGTCGTGGCCGGTCCCGCCGAGGCGGCGGCGCTGGGCAACGTCCTGGTGCAGGCGCGGGCCGCGGGAGTGATCGGGGGCGGCCTCGCGGACATCCGGTCCCTGCTGCGGGCCACCCAGCCACTGCGCCGCTACGAGCCGGCCGCCGACCGCACCCGGTGGAACGAGGCGGCCGCGCGGACGTCCGGTGCGAAGGACACCGTCCGGACGTAGTCGCCCGCCATGCGGGGCGGCCGTCCGATCCGTTCGACGGACAACGCCTCGGTCGCGAGACCCGCCTGCTCGGCGGTCTCGCGCAGATACGCGACCGTCATGAGGTCCTCACCGAGCTCAGCCGCCGCCGGAGTCTGAGCCGCCATGACCGATGCCGCCGCGTTTGACCGTCGCCTGGTCGAAGCCGCCGCCCGAGACGCTGCCGTTGCGAACGGTGCCGCCGTACTCGTACCGGCCGGAACCGCCGTCGCGGCACTCCTTGTCGGCCAGCTTCTTGTACGTCGTCGGGTTCACACACCGCTTGTCGGGCTCGGAGGATGAGGAACACGACACGAGGCTCACCGCCAGCAGACCCATGCTGCCGAGAACCACCGTGCCCGAGCGCAGCCTCCGCCGGTCGGCGGTCATCGCGGCTCTCCCGCGGAAGGCCGGCTTTCGAGCCGGGCAGTTGTGGGTCCTCGGCTCGTCTGCCGGAGCCCGGTTCGTGGTGGGATGCCGCGCACGCGAATTGCTTCCTTCACGGTGGAAAGGCCCCACTGCAGACATCCGGTGCGCCGCCCCTTCACTCGGGTCGTGCCGGCTCACCGTTCTACGGGCTCCGGTGTCCGGAACCACCGGTTTCGGCAGCTCATCGGCGGCAGCCGGGCATCCGGGCCGCGGCAGTTGATCCGGTGGACGCCGCTGGCCTGCGCATTCATGGATCGCGATCCGGGCGAGATCGGGCAACGTCCGATCCGGAACGGGGCGGCGCACGGCTCCGTCGCGACGGTATAACTCATGGACGGGCCCATTCGGGCCCCGGATGCCCGAACGGGCGGAGAAGGGCGGGTGGCGGTGTTGAGGTCGGAAGAGAGGCATCACCGGCTGCTGGCTCTGGCGCGCCAGGCGGGCCGCGTCGAGGTCGCTGTCGCGGCCGCCGACTTCAGGGTCGCCCCGGAGACCATCCGGCGGGACCTGAGCGCGCTGGAGCGCAGGGGACTGGTCCGCCGCACCCATGGCGGTGCCTACCCCGTCGAGAGCGCGGGTTTCGAGACCAATCTGGCCCAGCGCGTCACGCTGCACGTCGAGAGCAAACGGCGGATCGCCGCGGAAGGCGTCAAGCTCCTCGACGGCGCAGAAACGATCTTTGTGGACGAGGGCTACACACCGCAGATCCTCGCCGCACTGCTGCCCACCGACCAGCCCCTGACCGTGGTGACCGCATCACTGTCGACGGCCGCGGCGGTCGCCGAGTCGGACAACACCACCGTCCTCCTCCTCGGCGGCCGGGTCCGCGCCCGGACGCTCGCCACCGTGGGCTCCTGGGCCTGCGCCATGCTCTCGGGCTTCGTCATCGACCTGGCGTTCATGGGCTCGAACGGGATCTCCCGGGAGTTCGGGCTCACAACGCCCGACCCCGTCGTCGCGGACGTCAAGGCCAAGGCGATCGAGGTCTCCCGCAGACGGATCTTCCTGGGGCACCACGGCAAGTTCGGGGCGAGCAGCTTCTGCCGGTTCGCGGAGGTCGCCGACTTCGAGGCCATCGTCACCGGCACCGGACTGTCCAGCGCGGAAGCGCACCGCTACACCCTCCTGGGGCCTCAGGTCATCCGCGTCTGACCCGACGGCCCTTCCACCCCCTCGATCCGCGGCCCCCGGCCGCGGGCAGCTGTGGCGTGGGCGAAATCAGCTGACACCCGGTCCCACCCGGCCGGATCACCAACGAAGGGATCCAGCGTGACGACAAGACCGAAGAACACGCCGCGCACCGTCGCGACGGTCGCCGTGGTCCTCTGCACCAGCCTGCTCGCCGCCTGTTCGGGCGCCGGCGGCGGGGGCGGCGGTTCCCAGGCGCACTCCATCAACGTGCTGATGGTCAACAACCCGCAGATGGTGGATCTGCAGAAGCTGACCGCGGACAACTTCACCAAGTCCACCGGCATCAAGGTCAATTTCACCGTGCTGCCGGAGAACGACGTCCGGGACAAGATCAGTCAGGACTTCGCCAGCCAGGCCGGACAGTACGACGTGGCGACCATCAGCAACTACGAGACCCCGATCTACGCCAAGAACGGCTGGCTGTCACCGCTGACCGCCCAGTCCAAGGCCGACACCGCCTTCGAGCAGAGCGACATCCTGCCCAGCATCCAGGAGTCCCTGACCTCAGGCGGACAGATCTACGCCGAGCCGTTCTACGGCGAGTCGTCGTTCCTGATGTACCGCAAGGACGTCTTCGCCGCCAAGAACCTGACGATGCCCGCCAACCCGACCTGGACCCAGGTCGCGGACCTGGCGGCGAAGGCCGACGGGGCGCAGCCCGGCATGAAGGGCATCTGCCTGCGTGGCCAGCCCGGATGGGGTGAGCTGATCGCGCCGTTGACCACGGTCGTGAACACCATGGGTGGCACCTGGTTCGACAAGGACTGGAAGGCCCAGGTCAACAGTCCGGAGTTCACCAAGGCGACGAAGTTCTATGTCGACCTGGTGCGTGCGCACGGTGAGGCGGGCGCCCCGCAGGCCGGCTTCACCGAGTGCCTGAACAACATGGAGCAGGGCAAGGTCGCCATGTGGTACGACGCCACCTCGGCCGCCGGCCTGCTGGACGGCACGGGCTCACCGGTCGCCGGGAAGATGGGTTACGTGCCCGCGCCGGTCGACCGGACGAAGAGCTCGGGCTGGCTCTACACCTGGGCCTGGGGTCTGCAGAAGGCCAGCAAGCACCAGGACGACGCATGGAAGTTCATCTCCTGGGCGTCGGGCAAGAACTACGAGAACCTCGTCGGCACCAAGCTGGGCTGGTCCAAGGTCCCGGCCGGCAAGCGCACCTCGACCTACACCAACGCCCAGTACCTCACCGCCGCATCGGCGTTCGCGGCGGCCACCAAGACCGCGCTGACCAACGCCGACCCCCTGAACCCCGGTGTACAGCCACGACCCGCCCCCGGCATCCAGTTCGTCGGCATCCCCGAGTTCACCGATCTCGGAACCCAGGTATCCCAGGAGATCAGCTCCGCCATCGCCGGCCGGAGCAGCGTCGAGAGCGCCCTGAGGACCAGCCAGTCCCGGGCCGAGACGGTCGCCGCCAAACACGCCGGCCAGTGACCGGGCTCCGCACCCGCGGAACCGCCCGCCGACCCACCCTCGCCGACCCACTCCCGACCCGCCGCCCTCCGCGGGTCGGGAGGCCACCCGCGCGAAGCGGAGAGACACCATGACCGTCCCCCTGACCGCAAAACGCCCGCGACTCCTGCGCCAGGGAGTGCGGGAGTCGTCGACCCGTCCCGCCAACCGGCCGCGTGGCGCCTGGGCCCGCCGGGCACCGCTGCTCCCGGCGCTGGTCTTCCTGATCGTGGTCACCCAGCTGCCGTTCCTGGGCACCCTGGGCATCTCGTTCATGCGCTGGAACGCCCTCGACCCCGACAACCGGGGCTTCGGCGGCCTGGCCAACTACCGGACCGCACTGACCGATCCGACGCTGCGCTCGTCCATCACCACCACCGTGATCCTGACGGCCTCGGTGGTCCTGGTGAGCCTGCTGTTCGGCCTGGGGCTGGCCCTGCTGCTCGACCGGCAGTTCCGCGGTCGCGGCATCGTCCGCACGATGCTCATCACCCCCTTCCTCGTCGTGCCGGTGGCTTCCGCCCTGCTGTGGAAGCACGCCCTGTACAACGCCTCCTACGGGCTGATCAACGGCACTCTGACCTGGATCTGGAGCCTGTTCGGCAGCTCCGACGCCCCGCAGTTCGACTGGCTGTCCACCAACCCCCTGATAGCCGTCGAAGCCTCACTGGTCTGGCAGTGGACACCGTTCATGATGCTGATCCTGCTCGCCGGCCTGCAGAGCCGACCGCTGGACATCGTCGAGGCCGCCCGCGTCGACGGCGCCGGCACGTGGCAGGTCTTCCGCTATCTGACCTTCCCCCACCTGCGCCGCTACCTGGAACTGGCCTCGCTGCTCGGCAGCATCTACGTCGTCCAGAACTTCGACGCGGTCTTCACCCTCACCTCCGGCGGCCTGGGCACCGCCAACCTGCCCTACTCCGTCTACCAGACCTTCTACCAGGCCCATGACTACGGCCTGGCGTCCGCGCAGGGCGTCATCGTCGTCGCCTGCTCGATCCTCATCGCCACCTTCGCCCTGCGCACCGTCTCGTCCCTGTTCCGAGAGGAGACGTCATGACGAGCACCTCGACCACCGCCACGGCCGGCCGGCCGAGCCGCCGCACCGGCCCGTTCCGCCATCGAGGCAGCATCTGGGGTCTGCTGGCCTGGGTCTGCGGTCTGCTGTTCTTCCTGCCGTTCGGCTGGATGCTGCTCACCTCGCTGCACAGCGAACCGGCCGCCGCGACCAACCCACCCAACATCGGCGCGGGCCTCACCCTCCAGGGCTTCCGCGAGTTCTTCGGCGAGAGCACCGGGGTCAGCCCCTGGCCCCCGCTGATCAACTCGCTGACGGCGAGCATCGCCTCCACCGTCCTGGTGCTGGTCCTGGCCGTCCCCGCCGCCTATGCGCTGTCCATCAAGCCGGTCCGCAAGTGGACCGACGTGATGTTCTTCTTCCTGTCCACCAAGATGCTCCCCGCGGTGGCCGGGCTGCTGCCCGTGTACCTCATCGCCCAGCACGCCGGCATGCTCGACAACATCTGGCTGCTGGTCATCCTCTACACCTCGATGAACCTGCCGATCGCGGTATGGATGATGCGCTCCTTCCTCGCGGAAGTCCCCAAGGAGATCCTGGAAGCGGCCTCCATCGACGGAGCGGGGCTGCTGACCATCCTCCTGCGGATCGTGGCCCCGGTCGCCGCGCCCGGTATCGCCGCCACCGCGCTGATCTCCTTCATCTTCAGCTGGAACGAGCTGCTGTTCGCCCGGGTGCTGACCGGTGTCGTGGCGGGGACCGCACCGGTCTTCCTCACCGGGTTCGTCACCAGCCAGGGCCTGTTCCTGGCGAAGGTGTGCGCCGCCGCCGTCTGCGTCTCCCTGCCCGTACTCATCGCCGGCTTCGCCGCCCAGGACAAACTCGTCCAGGGCCTGTCCCTTGGAGCAGTCAAGTGAAAGCAGCCGTCATCAGCGCCCCCGGCGTCGTCGCGATCGAGAACGTCGAGGATCCGTCCCCCGGCCCCCGGGACGTGGTGGTCCGCGTCGCAGCCGTCGGCCTGTGCGGCACCGATCTGCACATCCTGCAGGGCGAGTTCGCACCCACCCTGCCGATCACCCCCGGGCATGAGTTCGCCGGAGAGATCGTCGCCGTCGGCAGCCAGGTCCACGAGGTGGCGCTCGGCGACCAGGTCGCCGTCGACCCTTCCCTGTACTGCCACGAATGCCACTACTGCCGTATCGGGCGCAACAACCTCTGCGAACGGTGGGCCGCGATCGGCGTCACCAACCCCGGAGGCGCGGCCGAGTACGCCCTCGCCCCCGTCGCCAACTGCGTGAAACTGCCCGAGCACATCCGCACCGAGGACGCCGCGCTGATCGAACCCCTCTCCTGCGCCGTCCGCGGCTACGACATCCTCCGCAGCCAACTGGCCACCAACGTCCTGATCTACGGATCCGGCACCATGGGCCTGATGATGATGGAGCTCGCCAAGCGCACCGGCGCCGCCACCGTCGACATCGTCGACATCAACCCCGACCGGCTGGAAACCGCCCGGACCCTGGGCTGCACCCATGCCGTCACCTCCGCCGACGAGATCGAGCGACCCCGCGGCTGGGACGTCGTCATCGACGCCACCGGAAACGCCAAGGCCATCCAGGAAGCCATCGGCCGCGTCGGCAAGGGCGGTACGTACCTCCAGTTCGGCGTGGCGGACTACGCGGCGCGCACCACGATCGAGCCGTACCGGATCTACAACCAGGAGATCACCATCACCGGCTCCATGGCGGTCCTCCACAGCTATGAACGCGCTGCCCGGCTGTTCGCCGCCGGTGTCCTCGACCCGCAGGTCTTCATCAGCGACCGGCTGCCGCTGACCGACTACGCCGCGGCCCTCCAGCAGTTCCGGGACGGCAAGGGCCGGAAGATCCTGGTCACTCCCTGACCAGGACGTCGTCCCGACCGCCCCCAGACGAACCCCCTTCCCCGGAGCTGTCCATGCCACCGCCCCTGCCGACGCCGGAAACTCCGGCATCCGAAACGCCGACGCTCGTCATCGGCGAGGCACTCACCGACATCCTCACCGGCCCGGACGGGTCCCGGCGCTGCCGTCCGGGCGGCAGCCCGGCGAACGTGGCGCTGGGCCTGGCCCGGCTCGGCCACCCGGTCCTGCTCGCCACCCGGATCGGCCGCGATCCCTTCGGCCAGGTGCTGCGGACCCATCTGGGCCGAAGCGGGGTGGTGCTCACGGACGGGTCCGTCCTCGATGTCCCGACGTCGACGGCCACCGCCCGTCTCGATGCGGCCGGGGCGGCCGAGTACACCTTCGACATCTCATGGGAGCTGCCTCCCAAGGCCCTGGAGTCCGCCCGCTCCGGTACGGCGGGCCACCTGCACACCGGATCGATCGCCACGGCGCTCGCGCCAGGTGCCGATCAGGTGCTCGCCGCCGTCGAGGCCGCACGGGACACGTCCACCGTCTCGTACGACCCGAACCTGAGGCCCGCACTGCTCGGAAAGCCCGACGACGAGCGTCCTCGGGTCGAGCACCTGGTCTCGGTCAGTGATGTGGTGAAGGCCAGTCAGGAAGATCTGGCCTGGCTCTACCCCGGGCAGGACATCCACGAAGTGGCCCTCCGCTGGTCGCGAAGCGGACCCTCACTCGTGGTCCTCACCTTCGGCGCAGGCGGCTCACAGGTCTGGTGGCGACAGGGCCGGTACGCCCTGCCGGCGCCGTCGGTCGAGGTCGTCGACACCGTGGGAGCCGGCGACGCCTTCATGTCGGGACTCCTCAGCGGCCTGCTCCGGGCCGGGCTGCTCGGCGCGGGAGGAACGGCCGGGCAGCCCGACGCGTCCGCGCCGCGGACGCGACTCCGCACCGCGACCTCCACCACCGACCCGCACCAGGACATCCTCCGAGCCCTCCGCCTGGCCACCCGCTCGGCCGCTCTGACCTGCACCAGGGAGGGCGCCGACCCGCCGACCCGGGCTGACATGCCATGACGTGACGTGGGTCGCTCCCGGAGCCCTGCGCCGCTCCCGTCGTGTCGTCAGGCGCCGAAGAACTCGGCCAGCACCGGGGCGAGCACGTCCGGGGCCACGTCGTGCGTCTGGCCGTGGAGCGTCCGGTGCCCGGCGGTCGGGAGGGCGTCCGCGGTGGCCTTCGCCGCCTGCTGCAGGCCCTCCGGGCTGGCGCCACCGGCGAGGACCAGCGCGGGAATGACGATCGTCGATGCCAGGGCGCGCGGCACGTGGCCGTCGCCGAGCACCTCGTCGTCGTAGGCGAGCGTCGGCGCGATCGCCTCCAACGGGGCCCACCCCGGCTGCGACCGCATACCGTCCACGGCCTGCGCGGGCATACCGACGTGCATCATGAACAGCGCCACGGCGTCGCCCTTGCGCCCGGCGTCGAGCAACTCGTGGAGCTGCTCGGTGTACCTCTTGATCCGGGTGCCGTCTTCGCTCTCAGCCATGAACGGGGGTTCGTGGAGCGCCATCCTGGCGATCCCGGAGCCGGCCGCCGCAGCCGCCAGAGTGAGCGCCGCACCGGAGGAGATTCCGTAGACGTACGCCCGGCCACCGGCCCGCGCGATGACGGCCTGCAGGTCCTCGATCTCGCGGGCGACCGCGTACGGGGTGGTGTCCGAGCTGTCGCCCCGGCCACGACGGTCGTACGTGTGGACGGTGAAGCTCTCCCGCAGCAGCCCGGCGAGCGGCCGCATCGGCCCCGCGGCGCGGTGGCACATGGCGCCGTCGACGAGGACGAGCGCCGGCCCGCTGCCGGTGTGCTCATAGGCGATCTCGGTGCCGTCGGCTGATGTGAGTACAGACATGACGTGCTCCTTACTCCTGCTGTCCCTGCTCGGGGTCGAGACCGGCCAGGTAGACGTCGAGGCGGTCGAGGCTGGTGCTGAAACCGGCTCTCGCCTCTGCACTGAGGTACGCGGCCGGCACGTTGGTCTGATGGGTCACCACCTCGGTGCGCCCGTCCTTCAGATCGACGAAGGTGATCGTGGTGCGCATGCCGCCCTCGACATCCGCCTCGATCCACACCAGTCGCTCGGGCCGGCGGACCTCGACGAAGACCGCCCGCATGGTGTGCGTGCTGCCGTCGGTATCGCTGACGATGGTGGTCTCGAAGACCCCGCCCGGCCGCGGATCGATGACGATGTTGCCGACCGGGGTGGTCGTACCGGTCGGCCCCCAGAAGTGCGTGAGGTGCTCCGGCATGGTCATGCAGTCGAACAGCAACTCGGGCGACGCCCGGTGCACGCGCCGATACGTGAGCTCACCTGTCGCGGTCATTGTGGCGTCCCTTCGTCGTCGCGCCGCTGGGTCCGAAGCGCCGCCAGATGCTCGTCGAGACGGTCATGACGGGCGGCCCAGACCTGCCGGTGCCGGGTGATCCAGTCGGCGGCCGTGTCGAGGCGCACCGTCTCCAGAGCGCACGGCCGTGACTGCGCGCTGCGGGTCCGTGAGATGAGCCGGGCGCGCTCGAGCACTCTCAGGTGCTTCGAGACCGCCTGCTGCGTCATCGCGAACGGCTCGGCGAGCTCGTTCACCGTCGCGTCGCCGCGTGCCAGCTGCTCCAGGATCGCGCGCCTGGTGGGATCGGCCAGCGCCGAGAACACCAGGCTCAATTCGTCTTCGACGACTGCCATACGTCGACCGTACCCACAACCAGCTATTTTCACAACCAAGAGGTTGTGAAGTGCAGGCGGGGGTGGTACCGGGGTACTACCGTCCGTTTGTGGATCAGTCCGGGGTACCACGGTTCCGGGGTCCGCGGCTTCTAGCGTTGCTGGTGAGGCGGTCGGGCAGGACCGGCGCCCCTGAACGAGGGAAGACGCGATGATCGAGGCGCAGCAGCTGACGAAGAGGTACGGGGAGACGACGGCGGTCGACCGGCTGGACTTCACGGTCAGGCCCGGCACCGTCACCGGGTTCCTCGGACCCAATGGCGCGGGCAAGTCGACCACGATGCGGATGATCGTCGGTCTGGACGCCCCCACCCACGGCACGGTCACCGTCAACGGCCGCCGCTACGCCGAGCACACCGCCCCGCTGCAGGAGGTCGGGGCCCTGCTGGAGGCGAAGTCGATCCACCCGGGCCGGTCGGCGTTCGACCACCTGATGGCCCAGGCGTACACCCATGGCATTCCGCGCCGCCGGGTGGAGGAGGTCATCGGGATGACGGGTCTGGACTCGGTGGCGAAGAAGCGCGCCGGGGCCTTCTCCCTGGGGATGGGCCAGCGGCTGGGCATCGCGGCCGCGCTGCTCGGCGATCCGGCCACCGTCATGCTCGACGAGCCGGTCAACGGGCTGGACCCCGAGGGCGTGCTGTGGATCCGCAATCTGCTCACCGGGCTGGCGAGTGAGGGCCGCACGGTGTTCGTGTCCTCGCACCTGATGAGCGAGATGGCCCTGGTCGCGGACCATCTGATCGTCGTCGGACGGGGCCGGATGCTGGCCGACACCACCGTCGAGGAACTGATCAGCCAGGCCGGCGGGGACACGGTGCAGGTCGCCACGGCGGATCCCGCCCGGCTGCGCGAGGTCCTGGCGGGACCCGGCATCGAGATCACCGGCCGGGTCGGCTCCGAGGAACTCCAGGTGACGGGCATGGAGGCCCGCGCGATCGGACTGAAGGCCGCCGAGGCCGGCATCGCGCTGTTCCAGCTCACCGCGAAGGCGCTGTCCCTGGAGGAGGCGTTCATGGAACTGACACGGGACGCGGTCGAGTACCACGGCACCACCGAGACCTCCGGGAGCGCAGCATGAGCACCATCACGTCGACCCGCACCCCCGTCCCGAGCCCCGTGCAGGGCGGCCGTCCGGTCTACCGGGTGACCGCGCGGCGCGTGCTGCGCTCGGAGTGGGCCAAGCTGTGGTCCCTGCGCTCCACCTGGATCACCCTGGGCCTGGGCCTGCTGTTCCTGGTGGCCTTCGGCCTGATCGCCTCGTGGCAGTTCAAGTCCCGGATCACCTCCGGCCGGCACATGGACGGCGACTTCGCCAGCTCCACCGCGGTGAGCCTGTCCCTGTTCGGCACGAACTTCGCGCAGTTGGCACTCGGTGTGCTGGGCGTGCTGGTGACCGCGGGCGAGTACTCCACCGGCATGATCCGCTCCACGCTGGCCGCGGTACCGCGCCGGCTGCCGGTGCTCTGGTCCAAGTCGGCCGTCTTCGGCGCGGTCGCCCTGGTGGTCGGCACCGTGGGAGCGTTCGTCGCCTTCCTCTTCGGCAGCGGAATCGTCTCGGGAACGCCCGCGGCCCTCTCGATCTCGGACCCGGGTGTGGTGCGCAGCCTGCTGGCGGCCGGTCTCTACCTCGGTCTGATCGGTGTTCTGGGAACGGCCCTGGGCGCGCTGCTGCGATCGGTGGCCGGCGGTATCTCGGTCCTGGTCGGTTCGCTGATGCTGGTCCCCGGACTCATCTCGCTGCTGCCCAGCTCCTGGCAGGACCACGTGAGGCCCTATCTGCCCAGCGAGGCCGGAGCATCGATGTTCGCCCTGCACCATGAGGCACACACTCTGACTCCTACGGCCGGACTGCTGGTCTTCCTGGCCTGGACCGGACTGGCGATGGCAGGGGCCTCCTGGCGCCTGATGCGCACCGACGCCTGACACTGCCGAAACCGACGACCCGGGATCACGGCGTCGGCGCGTCGCCCGGACAGCTCGGGTGCCGTGCCGACGCCGTTGGCCCACGATGGGCAGGTGACCCCCGTGACCACCGACATCCCCGCCGGAGCTGACCCCTCCGCGCGCCCGCTCCCGCCCGCGGAACCCGATCTGCTGTGGGGACACCCGCTGGTGATCGCGCTGAACCGGGTCGTCCAGCGCCTGCGCGCGGCCGACCTGCGGCGCCCATGGGTGCTGGACACGGCCGTGGCGGTCGGAGTATTCCTGCTGTTCGGCGCGGCGGACCTGGTGCACGACGGCGACCGGCACGAGATGGCCGTGAGGTTCACACACCTGCCGGTGGCCGGGGTGCTGGCCCTGCAGGCCGGGCTGGTGGTGCCCCTGCTGTGGCGGCGCCGTATGCCGTCGGCGACGTTCGCCGCCGTGCTGGCCGTGTTCCTGATCCAGTGGCTGCTGGGGGCCTGGCTGCGCGCCGACGTGGCGCTGCTCATCGCCCTGTACAGCCTGGCACTGCACGGGCGACTGCGGCATCTGCCCTGGGCCTGCGCGGCCATGGCCGGCGTTCTGGGGCTGGTGTCGGTGCGCGTCTCGGAGGCGGTGTCCGTGGGGGACGCGCTGTTCTTCCTGTTCAGCGCGGTGACCGCGGCGCTGGCCCTGGGCCTTGCGGTGCGCATCCGCCGGTCCCAGCTCGCCGGCCTGCGCGAGCGCGCGGCCCGCCTGGAGATCGAACGGGACCAGCGCAGCAAACTGGCCGCCGCCGGCGAACGCACCCGGGTGGCACGCGAGATGCACGACATCGTCGGACACAACCTGTCCGTCATGATCACGCTTGCCGACGGTGGTGCGTACGCGGCTCTCATCGCTCCTGAGCGGGGCAAGGAAGCGCTGGAACTCATCGGCGAGACCGGCCGTCAGGCCCTGGGAGAACTACGGCGCATGCTCGGTGTGCTGCGCGATCGGACGGACGCTCCCGAGCTCAGTCCGCAGCCCGGCATCGCGGACATCGACGCCCTGTGCGCGCGTATCCGTGCCGCCGGCCCCAAGGTCCGCTACCGCACGATCGGAGAGCTGGACGCCCTGGACCGCGGTGTGCAGCTGACGGCCTACCGGATCGTCCAGGAGGCGCTCACCAACTCGCTCCGGCACGCCGGTGCCGAAACCCAGGTGCAACTCGCCCTCACCGTCGACGGCGTACAGCTGCGCATCACCGCCGACGACACCGGTCCGCCCACCGGGACCGGACGGCCCGCACCGGAGAACCAGGAGGGGCACGGCCTGGCGGGCATGGCCGAACGCGCAGCGCTGTACGGCGGGAGCATCATCGCCGGACCACGGCCCGGCGGAGGGTGGAGCGTACAGGTCACCCTCGACCTCACCCCGCTCACCGGCCCCCCGGGAGAGACCTCGTGACCACCGTCCTCATCGGAGAGTCCTCATGACCACCGTCCTCCCGGAGACCTCATGACCACCGTCCTCATCGTGGACGACCAGCCCATGCAGCGTCTGGGCTTCCGCATGCTGCTGGAATCCGTCCCGGACACCGACGTGGTCGGGGAAGCCGCGCACGGAGCCGACGCCGTACGCCAGGCCGCCGAACTGCGCCCTGACGTCGTCCTCATGGACGTACGGATGCCCGGCATGGACGGTATCGAGGCGACCCGCCGCATTGTCGCCACCGGCGGACGCTCCCGCGTCCTGGTCATGACCACCTTCGACCTGGACGAATACGCCCACACCGCGCTGCGCGCCGGCGCCAGCGGCTTCCTCCTCAAGGACGCGCGCCCCGAAGAACTGCTGGCGGGCATCCGGGCGGTCGCCGCGGGCGACGCCGTCATCGCCCCGGCCCTCACCCGGCGCCTGCTCGACGCCTACGCCCACCATCTGCCCGGCCACCTCCAGGACCACGAGCCGCAGGACGATCCCAAGCTGCGCACCCTCACCGGACGCGAACGGGAGATCCTGGTCGCCATCGGGCGGGGCTGGACCAACGCGGAGATCGCCGAGCGGCTGGTGCTGGCGGAGTCCACCGTGAAGACCCACGTCGGACGGGTGCTCGCGAAGATCGGCGCCCGCGACAGGATCCAAGCCGTCATCTTCGCCTACGACCTGGGCCTCACCCGCCCGCACACCACGGACTGACGGCAGTCCGCGCCCGCGGTGACTGGACCCTCCCCACGGGGGAGGGTCCACGATGGTGCCGTGCAGGACGAACTACTGACCATCGGCCGCTTCGCCCGACTGTGCCGGCTGAGCGTGAAGCAACTGCGGCACAGACCGGGACGATCGACCGCCCCCTTGTTCCCCGACACCGGCGGTCACACCGTGGCCGGCCACCACCACGAGATCTAACTGTCGAACCCGAACCGGACGGCCCCGGACGCGATGCGGCCCATCATCCGCTTCCCCCGTGAAACCGGCGTCCTGATAGCGACGGTGCAACGGACGCGGGACCGGGCTTTGTTCGGCCTCCGCGACCCGCAGTAGGGTCCAGCGTATGTCCGTGAACATTCACCTCTCGCTGCACATCAACGACCTCTCCTCCTCCGACGAGGCCGACGCCGTGGAGACCGCGCTGAGAACGGTCCTGCGGGACCACTCGATCGAGAAGGAGGTGAGGGTCGGCGTCTTCCTGAGTCCGCACTGGGTCAAGGTGACGAGTGAGGACGGTCCGTTGAGCGTCAGACGCTTCGGGCAGTGGAGTGTCGCCTTCGAGCGCGACGTCACGGAGGCGGTCCGTGCCGTCGCGCCCTCGGCGGACATCGATCTGGAATGGGACTACCCGGACTACGACTGAATCCGCCTCACCGAGCGCGATCCAGCATCAGCGAGCGCGATCGAGCCGGTGATTCACCCCGCGGAGCTCATCCCAGCAGGGCGGCGGCCTCCTGGAAGTCGTCGTACGCCTCGACGCACTGCTGGCCCGCGACGAGCAGGGTCGACCGGTCGGTCAGCGCTCTGGCGAGAACGGCAGGGCCATGGTCCTCGCCCAGCCCGGCCGACCGGCGGGCCAGTACCACTCCCTCGTCGAACAGCGGCCGCAGGTTCTCCAGGAACCGGTAGTGATGCCACTGCTGGTGGAGCGCCGACCGGATGGTCAACCTGCGCTGAACGGTGACCAGTTCAGCCAGGTGGCGGCGCGGATCGCGTTCGGCCAGGGGAGTGAGGACGGCGACTTCCTCCTCCAGCGTGGCCCGCCCCTCGACGTACGCGTGCCTGATGTCGGGCGACCAGTCGAGGGAGCCGAACGGCGGTGCCGGCCGGCCCGGAGCCGGCTGTTCGTCCGCTCGTCCCGACAGGCCCAACAGGACCGTCCACCGGTCGAGGATGTTGCCCCAGCTCTTCCGTTCGCCGCTCGCCGCCAACTCGGCGAGCAGCGTGCCGATTTCACCTCGCGCTGCGCGGGCCTCATCGTGCCGAGCCCGGGCGTCGAGCATCTGGGAGAGACGGACCAGCTCCCACAACCTGATGGACAGCGACGTGCGGACGCCTTCCAGTTCTCCGCGGGTGGCGGCCGAGAGTTCGGTGAGCGCATCGATCGCCGCATCGTGCAGACCGGCCGCGTCCAGCTCGGCCGACCACTCGACCATGGACCACCAGAGCCCGCTGCCCGAGGCATCGTCGGCCGACCGAAGGGCCTCGACCATCTCCCCGTACAGCTGCGCCGCCTCGAGGTGGCGGCCCTCCTCGGCCAGCCCGGCTGCCAGGGGCGCGCACCCGAACACGGGGCTCGCCACCTTGCCGTCCTCGAACGCCCGGCGTCCGGTCAGAGCCATCTCCTCGCGAACGGCGAAGCCCTCCGCCCGCCGGCCGAGCGTGTACAGCTGCCGCTGGTAGTCGTTCAGGGTGTCGATCAGCAGCTCGGTTCGCTTCGGTTCCGACGCGTCCAGCTTGCGCACGGCGGCGAGTGCCTCAGCGGTCAGGTTCAGCCGGATCTCCGGCTGGTTCCGGAACTCCTGGTGACTGAGCATCAGCAGTGCCCGGGCCAGCTTCGGCAGATAGGTCAGCGGTCCCACTTGGGCGAGCACTCGGTACGCCCGGATCTCCTCGTGAAGGCCGATTCTGCCGGAGCCGAGCAGGATCGCGCGTGCTCGTAGGACCGATTCGTGATCGACGTTCTCGGAGTGATTCATGAGGGCGATTGTGGGAGTTTTCGAGGGGGCCGGACAAGGTTCCCGGGACGTGCTGTTCGTCCTACGAAAATGCCCTCTGACCTGTCATGATGGGTGTGTCATAACTCCGCCGGCCGAGAAATGGGACGGCCCGGGCAGCACCGCGGGCCCGCGTCACCGACCGGAACCGGGCCCCCTCTGCCTACGGGCGCCGCGTACCGTGGGCGGTCCGAGCCAGGGGGAAACGTCATGTTGAAGGCTTTCGCCGACCTGTCCACGCCGCTGGTGGCCGATGCCTGCGTCCGCACCGATGTGCCGTTGCGTGTCGCACCACCGGGGATCGGTGCCGTGGTCCCGGGACACCGCATCGCGGGACGGGCGCTGCCGGTTCGGCATTACGGCAGTGTGGATGTGTTCCTTGAGGCGTTCGGTCAGGCGGCCGAAGGCGACGTGCTGGTCATCGACAACGGTGGCCGGTCGGACGAGGCCTGTGTCGGTGACCTCGCGGTGCTGGAGGCCGAAGCGGCCGGGCTGGCGGGCCTGGTGGTGTGGGGGCTGCACCGTGACACACCGGAGCTGGCCGAGATCGGGTTGCCGGTGTTCAGCTACGGCAGCTACCCGCCCGGTCCGGTACGGCTGGACGAGCGGGAGCCCGAGGCGTTGGTCACCGCGCGGTTCGGGCCGCATGTGGTGTCGGACGCCGACATCGTGTTCGGTGACGCCGACGGCGTGCTGTTCGTCGCCGCGGACCGTGCCGAGGAAGTGCTGACGACGGCGCACGCCATCCGGCGGACCGAACGGGAACAGGCCCGCCGGATCCGCGCCGGCGAGACACTGCGCCGCCAGACGAACTTCGACGAGTACCTGGCGCGCCGCGCCGACGATCCCTCACTCACCTTCCGCCGGCATCTGCGGCGGATCGGCGGTGCCATCGAGGAGTAGGCCGGCTGCGATCGGCACACCGCGACGGCCGCACCGCAGGGGGCGGTACGGCCGTCGCGGTTCCGTGCTAATTCCAGCCGGTCAGTCCGGCGCCGTAGGGATAGAGCGGGTTTCCGTACGTGGTCGGTACCGGTTGTCCGGCGTCGATCTTCGCTCGGATCTCGGCGCGTTGGGCGTCCGTGGCGCCGAGGTCGTAGGGCAGGTCCCAGCTCTCGTTCGCGTCCGCGACCGTGTCGGTGCCGCCGGGCTTGAGGACCTGGTCCAGGCTCCGGGGCAGCTGCCAGGGCAGCTTCCCCCTGGGGGTGTAGTCCCCGAAGAGCAGAGCGGCCGTCGCCGGGCCCGTCTCCTCACCACCGCGATAGGTCACCACGATGGCGTCCGCCAGACCGTTCCAGTCGCCGATCACGATCGGCCGGGGCAGCGTCAGGACGACCACCACCGGAATCCCCTGGTTCTTGAAGTTCTGGATGACGGCGAGCTGATCCGGCGGCAGATAGGGCTGGGTGTCCACCCACGCGGTGGCGTGGGTGTAGGACGGCTCTCCGACGGCTACGACGGCGAGCTTGGGGGAGGGGCCGGTGTCCTGGTAGACGTTGACCCCGGACTTGGCGGCCCTGGCCCGGATGGCCTCCAGCGGGGTGAGTGAGCCGTAGTCGGGGTGGAAGTAGCTGGACCAGATGCAGCACGCGGCGCCGTCGGTGGCGCGGGCGCCGGCGACGACGATGTTGTCGCCCGCGTTGAGCTTGACCGGGAGCACGCCGTTGTTCTTGAGCAGGGTGGTGGACTCGCGCGCGGCCTGGTTGGCGAGGGCGGTGTAGGACGGCTGGTGGAACCGGTAGGGGCCGTTGACCGGGTCGCCGTAGGGGTGGTCGAAGATGCCGAGTTCGAACTTCAGCCGCAGGATCCGGGTCACCGCGTCGTTGATCCGCGCGAGCGGTACCTGGGCTTCGAAGCCGGCCATGGTGAACCCGACGGCGCCCGGGTCGGCGCCGCCCATCACGTCGGACCCGGCGTTGGCCGCGTTCACCCACGCGCCGGAGGGCAGCCAGTCCGTGGTGATCAGACCGGTGTAACCGATGTTCTGCCGCAGGTAGTTGAGGATCTTGGCGCTGTCGCCGGCGCCGGGGCCGCCCGGGTCGAGATAGGAGCTGCCCGCGTACCCCGGCATGATGTTGACCGCGCCGGCTTCGATCGCGGCCCGGAACGGGATCATGTGGTACTTGATCGTCACCGCGTCGTAGACGATGCCGGCCTCGCCGCCCGCGCCTTCGCCGGGCCAGTGCTTGACGGTGGCGAGGACGGAGCCGGGGTTGAGTTCCGGGCCGCCCTGCAACCCGGCTACCTGCGCCCGCAGTTGGGCCGCCGCGACGTCGGCGTTCTCGCCGCCGCCCTCCTGGATGCGCGGGTAGAGCACCTTGGTGCCGACCTCGGCGAGCGGTGAGAGCGTGCCGCGCGCGCCGACCTCCAGCTCCTCCTTGCGCTGCATGTCCCCCAGCCGGTAGTCGAGTGGATAGTCCTTGCCCGCGGCCAGCGCACTCTGCAGCGGGTACGTGGTCTGGTAGCCGGCGGTGGTGTCGCCCGCGGACACGGGCGGGATGCCCAGCCGGGTGGCTGCCGTGGAGATCAGTACGTTGTTCAGGTCGGCCGGTTGGGCGGGTCCGAAGTGCCAGCCCGACATCGGGTAGGACTGGACGTTGTAGAACATCTGGAAGGCCTTCTCCTCCAGCGTCATCCGGCCCAGGAGATCGGCGGTCCGGGTGGTGATCGGCTGCCGCCAGTCCTCGTACGGCTCGATGGTGCCGTTCTTGTTGAGGTCCCGGGCACCGTTGACGATGGCGACGCCGTCGTTCACGGTCTCGATGTCGGGCAGGTAGAGGCTGAAGGTGCGGATGTCGGAGGTGGTGCGCGCGCCGGAGCCGCTCACCGCGACGACGTACCACTTGTAGGTCCACCGGTCGCTGATGTCCCAGGCCGGGGTGTACGTCGTGCCGGTGGGTTCGGCGACCTTGGTGTAGAGGTCGAGCAGGTTGCCCGGGGCCGCGAAGTCGTAGTCGGTGCGGCTGATGTTGAGCCAGACCTCGTAGTGGGCGGTCCCCGCGACGCCGGCCCAGGAGAGCGCCGGCCTGCGGGTGTTCGTGACCATGGCCTTGTCCGCGGGTGCCGACAGCGCGAACTGGTTCACCGTGGCCGGTGCCTTGGTGGGTCCGGAGAGCAGGGGCGGGGTGGCGGTGGACGTGTCGACGGTGCCCAGGACCTGGAACTCCCACAGGGAGTAGCCGTAGCCGGTGGCCCGAGCGGTGCCGGTCAGCCGGACGTAGCGGCCCTTGCCGTTGACGGTGAGGTTCTCGACGCCGCCCTTGCCGCTGGTGGTGCTGTAGAGGGGCGACCAGGTGGTGGCGTCGTCGGACACGTCGAGGTGGTAACCCGTGGCGTAGGCGGACTCCCAGTTCAGCGAGACACCGGTGACCGTGGCCCGGCCGCCGAGGTCGACCTGCAGCCACTGGCTGTCGGTGTACAGGCTGGACCAGCGGGTGTTGGTGCGCCCGTCCAGCGCCGCCGCGGGAGCGTTGGCACCCTCCCATGAGGAGGCCGAGACCTGCTTGTACGCGGAGATGACCGCGCCGCCCGGGTCGCCCGGATCACCGGGGCCTCCGGAGCCGCCGGTGTGGACCGCGAACTCCCACAGGGAGTAGCCGTATCCGGTGGCGCGCGCCGTGCCGTACATCCGGACGTAGCGGCCGGTCCCGCTGACGGTGAGGTTCTGGGTTCCTCCGCCGCCGGCAGCGGTGGTGTAGACGCTGGTCCAGTTGCCGGTTCCGGTGTCGGAGACCTGGATCTGGAAGGCCGTGGCGTACGCGGTCTCCCAGGTCAGGGAGACCTGGCAGATGTCCTGGGCGGAGCCGAGGTCGACCTGTAGCCACTGCGGGTCGGTGGCCGCGCTGGACCAGCGGGTTCCGGCGTTGCCGTCGACCGCCGCGGTCGCGGGGGTGCCGCCGTTCTCGGTCGACGACGCGGTCGCCGGACGGTTCACGGCGGCGTTGTCCGTGCCGCAGGCGCCGGGCTGCGTGCCGCCGCCGGTGCCGTAGACCTGGAACTCCCACAGGGAGTAGCCGTAGCCGGTCGCCCGGGTGGTCCCGTAGATCCGGACGTAGCGCCCGGAGGCGGTCACGTCGAGGGTCTGGTGGCCGCCCGGGCCGGTGGTGGTGGAGTAGGCGTCGGTCCAGGTGGTGCCGTTGCCGGAGACCTGGATCGTGAACGCCGTGGCGTAGGCGGCCTCCCAGTTGAGGGCGACCTGGGTGATGTCCTGGGTGGAGCCGAGGTCGACCTGCAGCCACTGCGGGTCGGTGGCGGCGCTCGACCAGCGGGTTCCGGCGTCGCCGTCGACCGCCGCCGATGCCGGGGTGCCCGCGTTCTCCGTCGAGGACGCGGTCGCGGGCTTGCCCTGCGACAACAGGGTGGTGGCCGCGTTCGCGGTGACGTTCATGGCGCCGAGAGCGCCACCGGTCGCGAGGACTCCCGCGAGTAACACCGCGATCAGTCGTCGACGCCGTGCGAGGTGTTGGAGGAGGAGAGACAGGAGGCTCATGCACATCTCCGTGGGGTGGGGTGTGATGCCTCTTGCCACCGCCACGCCGTCATGAGCCCGACGACGGTGCGGCGGCTGTGGGCTGGTTCGCCTTGCTACTGCGGGCTGTTATGGGTTCGGGCAATGGCGCCAAGGGTGCTGGAGAGCGCTCTCCCGGGGGGAGTTTCTTCCAATGCCCGAACACTGTCAACAGATTCGACAGACCCCGTGCCGAGCCGGGCACCGTCGGCGGACCGCAGCGATCTTCACCTTCGTGGCGTGACGGCGCCGTGGGCCGGGCTGCGACAAGTCACCGCGGCGGGTCACCGCGGCGGGTCACCGCGACCGGTCGTCGGGACCGGTCACCGGGACCGGGAACGTCCACGGGCCTCGAACAGCAGCGGAAGGAGCGAGACGGCGACGATCAGCGCGACGATCAGCAGCAGGTACCGCTCGATGCCCGGTACGGCGTTCCCCAGCCAGTAGCCGGCCAGCACGAGGCTCTGCGACCAGGCCAGCCCTCCGACGATCTGCCAGAGGGTGAACGTGCGCACCGGCACGTTCAGCGCGCCCGCCAGGGGGCTCAGCACCGTACGGACCACGGGGATGAAGCGGCCGATCACGATCACCTTGCGGTATCCGTAGCGGCGCAGCAGCTCGTCCGAGCGGGTCACCGCCGACTTCAGCCGTTCGTTCCGGCCGCGGGCCAGCGCCGCACGGCCGCCGTGCCGCCCCAGCAGGAAGCCGACCTGCGCGCCGGCGACCGACCCGACGGCCGCACAGAGGAGCACCTGCCACAGGGACAGGTGCGGACCCGATTCGACGCCGCCGGCGCAGAGCACTCCGGCGGGGAAGAGCAGGGTGTCCCCGGGCAGGAAGAAGCCGACCACCAGCAGACCCGATTCGGCGAAGACCACCACCAGCACGGCCAGCGCGCCGAAGGCCGCGAGCAGGGAAGCCCCGCTCGTCGGGTCGACCGCCATGAGCGCCCAGCTCATGGCGTCCCGGCTGGATGGCGCCAAACATCCGCGTGTCGTCCTGCACGGGAACTGAACACATCTTGAACGGTACCCGCGCGGCCTGGGGTCGGCCCGGCGAGGACCTGGCCGAAGGAGCGTCCACGACCGATCGAAGGTAACGGTGCGTGATCGGGTCGGGCTAGGGCGCTCGCGTGCTCGCCAGACCCGCTCCGCAGACGGCGCAGAGCTGGTGCACCCAGTAGCCGCCGTCATGCCATGCCGTGGTGCCGTTCCTCGTTCCACACACACGGCACGCGGGGATCCGGTCGCCGTCGCGCCGCACGGATGAACGCAGGACCCGTTCGACCACGACGGGCAGCGCCTCGGTGGGGTGCCGCACCGGGTCGGGGCAGTGGACGAGGATTCCCGGCCGGGATCGCCCGCCCCGCCAGCTGCCGGCGTCGACCGGCCGCCGTTCGCCCCGCGCCTTTTCATGCCGCCGCCGGGAAGCGTAGGCGCGCTCGTCGGCGAGCCAGAGCTGCCGGGCCAGATGCAGTTCCTCGACAGCCCTTACGAGCGATCCCGGATCCCTCTCCGGCTCCCTGGGTATCCGGGCGCTCCAGCTCAGATGGTGGTACGTGGCCCGGAAGCCGTAGGGCGCGAAGTTCTGGCGGCAATGGCGCAGATGCGAGTGCCGGACGCGCGCGGACAGACCTTCGTCATGGACCCGCCGCCGGTGCGTCGCGAAGCTGCTCATGCCCTGACGCTACGGCCGGTGACGCGAGCGCCGCACCAGACTTGTCGGGGGTGTCGATATGGCCGGGCCCCGTTCGTACAGAGGGTGGGACGCCGGCAGGCTGTGTCGGCGCGGCAGAAGGGCTGTGAGACGGATGAACGAGATGCGGACGTTGCTTTCCGGGCGGGGGCTGCTCGAGTCGCCGCGCTGGCACGGTGACCGGTTGTACTTCTCCGACTGGTCCGCGGGCGAGGTCGTCGCCGTGGACCTCCAGGGCCGCAGCGAGGTGATCGCCCGGGTGAAGTCGCTGCCGCTGTGTACGGACTGGCTCCCGGACGGCCGGCTGGTGATCGTCTCGTCCCTCGACGGACTGCTGCTGCGCCGGGAGCGTGATGAGTCGCTGGTCGTCCACGCGGAACTGGGCATGCCGGGGTGGAACGACATCGTGGTGGACGGCCGCGGCAACGCCTACGTCAACCGCGCCGGCTTCGACCCGATGGCCGGCGAGGCGGTCGAGCCCGGGTTCGTATATCTGGCGGCGGCGGACGGATCGGTGCGCCAGGTGGCCGACGACATCCTGTTCCCCAACGGGATGGCGGTGACCCCCGACAACTCCACCCTGATCGTCGCGGACTCGTACCGGCACAGCCTGGTGGCCTTCGCCATCGGCGCCGACGGCGGGCTGTCCGGCCGGCGCGTCTGGGCCGACCTCGGCGAGGGCACCCCCGACGGCATCTGCACCGACGCCGAGGGCGCGGTCTGGTACGCCGACGTGCCCAACAAGCGGTGCGTACGCGTCGCCGAAGGCGGTGAGGTGCTGCAGGTCGTCGAGCTGGACCGCGGCGGCTTCGCTTGCGCGCTCGGCGGACAGGACGGGACGACGCTGTTCGTGGTGGCGGCGGAGTGGCGGGGCATGTCAGAACTGGTGGCTCCCGGCAGCGGTCAGGTGCTGAGCATCGAGGTCGGGGTACCGGGGGCGGGCCGGCCGTGATGCCGTGACCGGGCGGCGGATCGCAAGGGCCTGCTGAGGGATCTCCGCCGATTCGGTGGCTGCGGCTTCGGTGGATTCGGCGCCGGGTCCTGTGCGCCGCGCACGGCGCTGGAAGGATGCCGCCCATGCCCTTCCTGGTCGCTCCCGCGATATCCACCGGTGCTCTCGCCGCCTCCGGCCAGCCTGTTCTGCCGGTCGGAGCCGATGCGTCGCTCCGCCCCTGGCTGCTGTCCGACGCCGAGGCCGTGCGGGAGGCGTTCCAGGATCCGGCGATCCAGCGCTGGCATGTGCGGAGAGCGGATTCCGTGGACGAGGCGCGGGAGTGGATCAGAGGGTGGCGGAGCGGTTGGCGGGACGAGACGGAAGCGCACTGGGCGATCGTCGATGCCGCGAGTGACGCGCTGCTGGGCCGTATGGCCCTGAAGTCCCTGTCCTTGGCGGACGGCAAGGCCGAACTCGCCTACTGGACGGTGCCGTCGGCACGCGGTCGTGGATTGTGCCCTCGCGCGGTCACGGCGCTGACGCGTTGGGCGCTGGGGGAGGGCGGGTTCCACCGCATCGAGCTGGAACACTCGACCGCCAATCAGGCGTCATGCCGGGTGGCGGTCAAGGCCGGTTTCGACGAGGAGGGAACCCGTCGCGGAGCGGCGCTGCACGCCGACGGTTGGCATGACATGCACCTTCACGCCCGTGTCCGGCAGGACCGGCAGCCCTCATGACGTCGAAAACCCGCGCCACCGGCCGGACCGTGCGAAGGCCGGGCCGGTACGGGGTGGACCGGGTACGAGGAGGACCGGGTTCGGGATGGATCGGGTACGGAGTCGACCGGTCCGGGGTGGGCCGGAGGCTTTCTCAGGCCTGGTCGAGGAAGCGGACGGACCATGCGTAGCCGCTGGTGCTGCTGGAAGGGACCTGGCGGACTTCCGTCACCCGGCAGCCGTCATGGGCGTACTTGCGGGCGAACCGGTCCAGACGCTGTGCCTCGTCGAGTGCTTCCATGGACAGGGGAGCGCCCACGACGAGGTCCTCGTGCAGCGTCGCTCCGTCGGTGGCGTCGGTGGAACAGGTACGGCATTGGTGCGTTGCGGGTAGGGGCATGGTTCCAGTGTGCGCCTGATGTGCCACATAGCCCGCATGCGTGCCTCCGGCCGATCCGGGGGATCGTCACCAGAGCTTGTCGATCTCGCCCGGATACAGCTCGATACGGGCGTGGGCGAACGCCTCCCGCCCCTCGCGTCCCGCGGTGGAGAAGAAGTCCGCCATGGTGACCTTGCCGAAGCCCGGCTGGTCGCTCGGAAAGGGAGTCTGCGGCGTTCCCCCGATGAGCACGGCCCCGGGAAGCAGCTGCCAGCCGGCGCTCTCGTAGAACGTCTGGAGCGGCCGGTCGCAGGTGAACAACCCCAGGTCCAGGTCTCGTGCGGGCATCGCCTCCCGGGCGGCGGCCACCAGCTGTCGGCCATATCCGTGACCACGTGTGTCCTGGCGCGTCACCACGGTGCTCAGCCCGCCCACGGCATAGCGCCGCCCGGCGTGGACGATCTCCTTGGACAGGATGTCCAGCGCGGACAACACCGTGCCGTCCTCCACGAGGAGCATCGACAGCGGACGAAGCGCCGGATCATGGGTCGGCGCCTCGTCAGGGACCGGCCGGCCCTTCCCGGGCGGCCATGCCTGGCGCTGGATCTCCAGCACCTGGACCCGCAGCTCGGACGGAGTGGCCTCTTCGGGGAACGACAGGATCTGCACCTGCTGATTCTGTTCACACACCGCGCCGGCGCAAGCCCCGGCATGACCCGGGATCCGGTCACGGCTGCGTGGAGAGCCGGGTGTCGAGCGTCAGCGTGAGGTGGTGCACCGCGCGGTGGGGGACCGAGATGGCGTGGTACTCGCTGTAACGCACCGCGGGACCCGCACGGAAGTGCAGGCGCAGCAGTTCCTCGATCGCGGCGACCGTCGCTTCGTCGGCCGCCTCGATGCTGACGTTGCCGTATCCGTCGGGAAGCTCGTCTGTCCTCATGTCTCTGTTGTAGGCCGACTCCGTCGACGGCGCTCGGTGGCGTGAACGGAGCCGGTTGCCCGGGCCGGAACGGACCACTCCGCCGAAGCCGGGCCGTGCGCCCGAAAGCATTGACGCCTGCTCAGGCCAGCCGCAGCGTGATGTAGGCGATGGTGTCGCCCGGCAGCACGTACCTCTCGAATTCGACGAATCCGTGCGCCAGCGCGAACCGCAGCCCGTCCGTGTTGGATGCCAGGACGATCGTCTCGATCACCTCGGCGCCCAGCTTCCGCGCTTGTGCCAGCCCCTCCGCATAGATCTCGCCGCCGAACCCCTGCCCGCGGTGAGCGGGCAGCACCCGGGCGATCACCGTGGCCGTCGAGGTGTCGTCCGTGGGCGGGCGCACCGTCGAGCAGCCCACCAGAACGTCGCCGAGATACGCGACGTCCAACCGGTTGCGCCGCACGCGTTCGCGCACGTCGTCGAGGGACAGGGGATCGGTCGGGATGATCAGGTTGTGGACGTGCTGCCAGTCCTTGACGGCGGCCTCGCCGTCGACCTGCTCGATGCGGAGGTTGGGCATCGGAACAGAGAATCGCACGCGTCGCCGGGCGTCAACCGATAACGGGCCTCGGGGCCGGAAGGGTTGAGCTCCGGGGACGCGGACGCGGTGCTGCCCGGCGGGATGTGACATCCGCCGGGCAGCACCGCGTGGGAGTGGGTGGCTCAGGGTCGGGTCAGCAGGCGCCGAGGTCCTGCCAGACGCCCCACTCACCGGTGGTGCCGGGCTCCTCGCCCGTGGTCCACCACTTGGCCTTCCAGGTGTGGCCCTTGTGGGAGACCTGCATGCCGTTGGTGTACACGGCGCCGCTCGCCCAGGCGGCGGCGGTGCACTGGTGGCCCGTCCCGCCGGTGACGGTCAGGGTGTAGGTCGCCGTGTGGCTGCCGGAGGTACCCGAGCCGGTGACGCTGATGGTGTAGGTACCCGATACGGTCGCCGCGGTCGTGGCGAGGGTGAGCGTCGAGGAGCCGCCCGCCGTCACCGAGGTGGGACTCAGCGAGGCGGTGATACCTGCGGGGGCTCCGCTGACGGTGAGGCCGACCGTCTGCGCCTGGCCCGCCGTCACCGCGGTCTTCACGCTGCTGGTGGCCGAGCTGCCCGCGACCACGGACCCGGAGGCGGGGGTGGCCGTCACCGAGAAGTCGTTGGTCGGGGTCGTGGTCCCGCTGGTGAAGGGCGCGAAGATGTGGGTGAAGTCCCAGGTGTTCTGCTGGATACCGGAGCAGTTGTCGGCGGCCGCGCCGCCCGGGCAGCCGCCGTTGTCACGCTGCAGTGCCCAGAACGAGAGGGTGTTGACGCCCTTGGAGACCGCCCAATTGTAGACCTGGGTGGCGTTGGCCACCGTGAAGGTCTCGGCCAGCCCGAAGTCGTCGACGCCCGGCATCTCGGTGATGCCGACCATGGCCCAGCGCTGGGCGGAGGTCTTACCGGGATAGAGCTGCCCGAGCTGGTTGTACAGGCCCGTTGCGGCGGTCTGGGTGTCGTTCGCCATGTTGTGGGTGGCGTTGTCGTAGTAGTCGAACGTCATGAGGTTCGCGACGTCGACCCGCGCGCCGTTGGCGACGGCGTTCTGCAGCACCGCGAGCCCGGTCGCGCCGAGGCCGCTGGTGGTCGTCGGGAGCGTGTAGGAGACCTCGACCTTGCGGCCGTTGGCCGCCGCCCAGTCCTGGACGAGCTTGATGGCCTTGTTCCGCCGGTCGATGCCCGCGGTGTTGTCCAGCGAGTCGACCTCGACGTCCATGTCGAGCCGCGAGATGTCGTAGGTCGTGATGACCTTCTCGTACGCGGCGGCGATCTGGTTGACGTCGGTACAGCTGTCGGCGATCTCGGTGCCGGTGCTGTCCGCGGTGTAGCCGCCGAACGAGGGGATGACGTCCCCGCCCCTGCCCTGAATGGTCTTGATGTCGGCGCCGAAGTTGGCGGCGGCGATCGGCATCCCGCTGTCGCCGTTCCAGTACACCGTGCAGGAGCCCTTGGTCGCCGCCTGGATGAACGCCATCGTCAGGTGCTTCGCACCGGACTGGGCGGCCAGGGCGGCGGGGCTCTCGCCGGTCCATGCCTCGAAGTAGGGGGCGAAGACGTGGGCCGGCAGGGGGGTGGCCGCCTGAACCGTGCCGCCGCTGAGCGCGGCCAGGCCAACGGCGGCCACAGCGGTGACGGTCGCGGTGAGGACCGCGCGGAGGGAGCGCATGCTTCTCATGCTTGTCCAAGCTGTGAGGGGGGTGGCCGCCAATTCCCTTGGTGCGGGGCGGCTTTGAGTATGGGACCCCTCGAGCAGGTAGCATGTCAATGGTCTGGACCAAGATAGGACTAGACCAATACCCGGACGGGCTCGCCTCCCGCCAGTCCAGCGGGCGCTCAGCGCAGTGGACCACGCCCGGACGCCGCCGCACGTTGGCCGGAACAGTACGTGTACGGGCCGGCCCCCGCGGTCGCGGAGGCCGGCCCGTACCCGGTGTGGATCAGGCTGCGCCCTCGGTGCTCCAGCCCGGGACCTGGAACCGGGCAGTGAGGTCCGTGCTGCGGACCTCCTCGCCGCAGTCGCGGCAGACGACGGCGGGATCGAGGTCGGCGCCGCAGGAGTGCTCGAAGACGGTCGGCGGCAGATCCGTCAGATGCTGGTCGCCCCAGTGCATCAGCATGAGGAGCACCGGGCGCAGGTCGCGGCCGGCCGCGGTCGCGACATACTCGAACCGGGGCGGCCGCTCGTTGTAGAGGCTCTTCTCCAGGACTCCCACCTCCACCAGACGGCGCAGCCGGGCGGCGAGGATGTCGCGCGGGGCTCCGGTGTTGCGCGCGATGGCATCGAAGCGCCGGACGCCGAAGAAGACCTCGCGCAGCACCAGCAGGGAGTACTTCTCGCCGATCATGCCGAGCGCGTCGGCGATCGAGCAGGGGCGCGATGTGGTCATACCTCCACCGTAGACCAGGTGGGTTTGCATATCCAACCTACGGCGCTATGGTGAATCCAGTTTTCCAACTTACTGATCGCGTTCGAGAGCTGCGAGAGCTTTCGAGAGTTGAGGAGGCGACCGCCATGCGCGACGCCGTCATCGTCGAAGCCGTCCGTACCCCGATCGGAAAGGGCCGGCCGACGGGCACGCTCGCCGGCGTGCACCCGGTCGAGCTGCTCGCCCACACCCTGCGCACCCTCATCGACCGGGCCGGCATGGATCCGGCGCTCGTCGACGACGTGGTCGGCGGCTGTGTCGACCAGGTGGGTGAGCAGGCCATGAACACCACTCGTTACGCCTGGCTGTCGGCCGGGTTCCCGGACTCCGTGCCGGCGACCACGGTGGACCGTCAGTGCGGCTCCTCGCAGCAGGCCGTCCACTTCGCGGCCCAGGGAGTCATCGCCGGGGCCTACGACCTGGTCGTGGCGTGTGGCGTCGAGTCGATGAGCCGGGTGCCGATGTGGTCCAACGTGCCGGCGGGCGCCGACCCGTTCGGCCCGGGGATCGCGGCCCGCTACCCCGACGGGCTCGTCCCGCAGGGCATCAGCGCCGAGCTGATCGCCGCCAAGTGGTCCATCACCCGCGATCGGATGGACGACTTCGCCACCACGTCCCACCGCCGCGCGGCCGCCGCCCACGCCGACGGTCGCTTCGTCGCCGAAATCGCCCCCGTGACCACGGATGCCGGTGTGGTCGACACCGACGAATCCGTCCGTCCCGGCACCACGCCGGAGGTGCTCGCCGGCCTCCGCCCGTCGTTCGCCGACCCCGCCTTCGCCGAGCGGTACCCGCAGATCAACTGGTCGGTGACGGCCGGAAACAGCAGCCCGGTCAACGACGGCGCCTCCGCCGTCCTGATCACGTCCAGCGAAACGGCCGCCAAGCTGGGGCTGCGGCCCAAGGCCCGGCTGCACAGTTTCGCCGTCACGGGCTCGGACCCGCTCATGATGCTGACCGGAGTCGTCCCCGCCACCGAGAAGGTGCTGCGCCGGGCCGGACTCGGACTGGACGACATCGATCTGTTCGAGGTCAACGAGGCCTTCGCGAGTGTGGTCCTGGCCTGGCTCCAGGAGACCGGAGCCGACCCCGCCAAGGTGAACGTCAACGGTGGCGCCATCGCACTCGGCCACCCGCTCGGCGCCAGTGGCACCCGACTCATGACCACGCTCGTCAACGCCATGGGACAGCGCGGCGCGCGGTTCGCCCTGCAGACGATGTGCGAGGCCGGCGGACTCGCCAACGCCACCATCCTGGAGTCGCTCCAGTAGTCAGTGGTCCGTGATGGGAGCGGCTCGGGCCACCGCGTGTTCCCGTTTCTGCGGGCCGACCAGCCGCGCCACCCCGGCCAGGACCGCCCGCGCCTCGCCCGTGAGGCCGGGAGCGGCCCGGAAGTGGCCCGCTTCGTCGAGGTGGTCCTCGATGGCCGGGATCGAGAGCGTGTGCGCGGCGGGGCGGAGGCCCACACGTGAGAGGACCGGCCGGATCATCTTGACGGCCGGGGCGCCGCCCGACGCTCCAGTGCTGTAGCTGATGAGTCCCACCGGTTTGCCCTGCCACTCCTGGTAGAGGGAGTCGATGGCGTTCTTGAGGGGAGCGGTGAAGCCGCCGTTGTACATCGGCATGACGAAGACGAAGCACTCGGCGGCGCCGATCACCGCGCTCCAGTCCTTGGTGTGCTGGTGCACGTAGTGACCGTCGGACGGCAGGCCGGGTTCGTCCAGGAACGGCAGGGCGACCTCGGCCAGGTCGATCAGGGTGGAGTCGAACGGGCCCTGGGCGGTGGCGAGTTCGGTGACCCAGCGGGCGAGGGCGCGGCCCGAGGAGGTGGGTCGGGTGCTGGCGGAGATGATGTGCAGCCGGGTCACGGTGCCTCCCAAGTAGTTGACGTGTCACGCATAACGCTAGAGGCAAGTAGATGACACGTCAACCATGGCCCGGTAGGCTGGGGCGATGACCGAGGAACCCCGCTGGCTGACCGACCGTGAACAACGGGCATGGCAGGCGTACCGAAGGATGTTCCTGCTGCTCAACGCCCAGCTCGCACGTGATCTCGGGCAGGACAGCGGCCTCTCGGAGCCCGACTACGACGTGCTGTCCTCCCTCGGCGCCGGCCCCCGCCACCGGCGGCGGATCAGCGACCTCGCCGACCACATGCTCTGGTCGCGCAGCCGTCTCTCGCACCATCTGGCGCGGATGGAGAAGCGTGGTCTGGTGGTGCGCGAGGAATGCGACACCGACGGCCGCGGCGCGATCGTCGCGCTGACCGAGGACGGCTTGCTGACGCTCGACCAGGCCGCGCCGTTGCATGTGGAGTCCGTGCGCAGACACTTCATCGATCTGCTGGACCCCGAGCAGATCGACGCGTTCGCCGGTATCGGAGAACGCGTCGTGAACCGGCTCGCCCCCACCGGGGACGACGGCTGACGGCCCATGCCTGTCCGACCCCCGGGCACGTCGCCGTGATCACGCACCCCGTTCATCTGGGAAACTTCGGACATGAAGCCAACCGATGCCACCACCGGTGCCACGATCACGGCCCCGCGCTCCGGGGAAGAGATCCGCGCGTACCTGGTCGGACTGCTGAACGCCGCGCTGCCCCGGCCGGAGGTGTTCGGCGGGGAGATCGCCCTGCGCACGCTGCTCGACCACCTGGCCTTCGCGGACCGCCGCGAACAGGCCTGGGCGGACGAGAACCAGGCGCTGCGGGCCAGTGGGGCGTTCCAGGCAACCGGTGTCATCGGCGGATTCGCCCTTATGCTGCCGGACCACCGCGACCAGAAGGCCGCGGCCTCCGTCTACGCCGAGTTCGCCCATCGCAACGGCTGGCTGGAGCTGGACCGGGCGCTCACGCCCGAGGAGTACCAGGCGCTGCTCGGCGAGGTGCCCGGCTGGTGCTCGGAGAACAAGTGGTTCACCGATGTGGTCGAGTCGTTCGGGCCGCCCTCGCTGCTCATCGGCGGTACGAATCCGCAGTTCCCGAAGACGCTGGGCTACGCCACCGAGCGCCCCGGGGATCCGATGGTCTTCTTCCACCTCTGGAACGGGACCCGGCCGGGAAACCCGCCGGAGGGTGCGCCGATGTACGGCCAGCCCGTCGTGATGGCGGTGCGCCGCGCCGACGGTGGCGACGGCCCGTTTTCCGACACGTTCACCTTCACCCCGGAGGGCGCGCACCGCAGGCCGCCGCCGCAGGAGTACTGATCACGGCCGGGATCGCGTGACCCTATGAACTGTTGATGGCCCTTGCTACCCTCCGCCGCATGATTTCCACGGTTGTCTGGGGCACCGGAAATGTCGGGCGCGCTGCCGTCCGTGCCGTCGAGGCTCACCCGGCGCTGAAACTCGTGAACGTGCTTGTCCACAACCCCGAGAAGGTCGGCCGTGACGCGGGCGATCTCAGCGGGCTCGACTACCCGTTGGGTGTCGCGGCGACCGATGACATCGACGCGGTGCTGGCCGCCGGTCCCCGAGCAGTGGTGTACGCGGCATCCGGTGACATCCGTCCCGACGAGGCCCTCGCCGACATCGTCAGGGCGCTCCGGGCCGGGGCCGTGGTCGTCAGCCCAGCGCTGTACCCGCTCTACGACCACCGCAACGCCCCGGCGGAGTTCCGCGAACCGGTGCTGGCCGCCATCGCGGAGGGCGGCGGCTCGCTGTTCGCCTCCGGGGTCGACCCGGGCTGGGGCAACGACGTACTGCCCCTGTTGATCAGTGGACTCGGTACCACCGTCGATGTGATCCGCTGTCAGGAGATCTTCGACTACTCCACCTACGAGCAGCCGGACTCCGTCCGGTACCTCGTCGGCATGGGCCAGCCGATGGACTACGAGCCGCTGATGCTGATGGAGACGATCCCCACCATGGTGTGGGGCGGTCAGATACGGATGATGGCCCGGGCGCTCGGCGTCGAACTCGACGAGATCCGCGAGACGATGGCCCGGCGGCCGCTCGAGACCACCGTGACCACCAGGACGATGGGCGAGTTCGAAGCCGGCACCCAGGGCGCGGTGCGGTTCGAGGTACAGGGCATCGTCGAGGGCGAGGCCCGCATCGTCATCGAGCACGTCACCCGTATCCACCCGTCCTGCGCACCGGACTGGCCGACGCCGCCCGACGGCACCGGCGCACACCGGGTGATCATCGAGGGCCGGCCGCGTATCGAGGTCACCATCGAGGCCAGTGACGAGGGCGAGAACCGGTCCGCGGGCGGGAACGCCACCGCGGTCGGCCGGCTGGTGGGCGCCATCGACTGGCTCGTGGACGCGGAGCCCGGACTCTACGACGCACTCGACGTCCCGCTGCGTCCCGCAGTCGGCAAACTCGGAAGGAAGCAACGATGAACATCGACATCCCCGAGGGCCAGGAGCCGATCGGGTACGTGTGGGGCGACATGGTCCCCGGCATCGGGATGGCCGCCGCGAACTTCTCGCTGTCGGTGTACGCCCATACGACCCTGGGACTGCGCGAGTTCGAGGCCGCCAGGCTGCGGATCGCTCAGATCAACGGGTGCCTGTTCTGCCTCGACTGGCGCACCGACCGGGACGGCGAGAAGGTCGAGGAGGAGTTCCCCGACGCGGTCACCGAATGGCGCACCACCGACGCGTTCGACGACCGCACCCGCCTCGCCGCCGAGTACGCCGAGCGCTACGCCCTGGACCACCACGGCCTCGACGACGCGTTCTGGGACCGGATGACCACGCACTACACCCAGGTCGAGATCGTGGAGCTGAGCATGAGCATCGGCTCCTGGCTGGCGTTCGGCCGGCTCAACCACGTACTGGGCCTCGACGCGGTGTGCGTGCTGCCCACGGGTTGAGGTGTTCCGGGGCCGCCCGGTACGACCGGCCGGCCCCGGGTTCGGGCTCCCCCCGTAGGAGGCACCTTCCGTCGTCTCCTACGGGCCGGCCGCCGCAGTGGGCCGTCGCGCCGGCCGGTCGCAGCAGGCCGGCGCATCAGGCTGTCGCCACGGGACCTACAGGTCGGTGGCGATGATCTTCTCGATATTGCGTTCGGCGAGTGCCGTGATGGTGACGAACGGGTTGACGCTGGTGTTGCCGGGGATCAGCGCGCCGTCGATGACGTACAGGCCGGAGTAGCCGTACAGCCGGCCGTAGTTGTCGGTGGCCTTGTTCAGCACCGCGCCGCCGAGCGGGTGGTACGTGAGGGTGTCGTTCCAGATCTTGTAGACGCCGAACAGGTCGGTCCGGTAGATCGTCCCCTCTTTCGCGTTGATCTTGTCGAAGATCGTCTTGGCCATGTCGATGGACGGCTGCTTCCAGGCGGTCTGCCAGTCCAGGTCGACCCGGTTGGCGCCGGCGTTCCAGGTGAACGTGCCGCGGTTCGGGTTCTTGGTGATCGACAGATAGAACGACGCGAACGTCTCGATCCCGGTGGGCAGCGGCGCGACCTCGGCGAACGCGCCGCCGGCGGCCCAGTTGTCGATGCCTCCGCAGGGGATGGTCGCCTGGAGCGAGCCGGTCGGGTCCCAGATGTGGTTGGCCCGGCCGCACATCACGTTGCCGTTGTCGCCCCAGCCCTTGCCGATCTCGCTGTTGAGGTTGGGCAGTGCGCCGGTGGCCTTCAGCTTGGTCAGCAGCTTACTGGTGCCGACGCTGCCCGCCGCGAAGAACACCTTGTCCGCTGTCACGGTCTTGGTGACGGTGGTGTCGCCGTTGGTGTTGATCTGGTCGATGAGGACCGTGTAGCCGCCGCCGGAGGCCGGGGAGACCGAGGTGACCTTGTGCAGTGGCGAGATGGTGACCTTGCCGGTCGCCTTGATCTGTGCGATGTACGTCTTCTGGAGCGACTTCTTGCCGTAGTTGTTGCCGTACAGGATCTCGCCCACCAGCGCCGACTTGGTCGCGGTGCCCGCCGCCTCCTGCTTCATGTAGTCCCAGTCGTATACGTCCGGCACGAAGACGAACGGGAAGCCGGAGCGCTGGGCCTGCTTGCGGCCGACCCGGGCGTACTGGTAGCAGTCGGTCGTGTCGAACCAGGCCGGGTCGATGGTGCCGACGCCGAGCCCGGCGTTGGCGCGCGGGTAGTAGGTGTTGTACATCTCGTCGGCGTTCACGGACGGGAGGATGGCGCCGAAGTTCTCGCGCTTCGGGGTGACGGCCATACCGCCGTTGACCAGCGAACCGCCGCCGACGCCGCGGCCCTGGTAGACGGTGATGCCGCTGAAGTCCTCGGCGTCCAGGATCCCGGTGTAGCGGGGGATGCTCTTGTCGATCGGGATGCCGAAGAAGTTGCTGAGGGGCTGTTTGGTCTTGGTGCGCAGCCAGTAGGAGCGGTTGTCCGGCGAGGTCGTGTTGCAGAAGATCTTGCCGTCCGAGCCGGGGGTGTCCCAGGCCATGCCCATCTCGACCATCTGTACGTTGACGCCCGCCTGCGCGAGACGTAGGGCGGCTACGGAGCCGCCGTAGCCGGTCCCGATCACCAGAACCGGAACGTGGGCGCCGTTGTCGATCACGGCAGCCGCGGGGGCGGCAGCTGCCTGGGCTGCGGTGACGCGCGCGGAGAGCGTCACGGCTCCCAGAATAGAACCTGTTCCTGCGATGAACCGACGGCGTGAAACGCCCCCAGAACCGTTACCGCGCATGGTAGAGTCGCTCATGTGACGTTCCTCACTCTCGGTGGAATGGGAACAAGTTCTACTGTTACCAGCTTGTGAAGTCACGCCATACTTATTGGTAACTTCTCGCCGATCACCCAGCTGTGACTTGGGGTCGGCGGCGCGCGTCCACTGCGTAATCGGAAGCTGCCGGCGTGCCCGGCGGCCGGTGCCGCGGACCGCGGCGGCCGCCGGAGATCGTGGAAACTGTCGCTGTGAACGCCACTGCTGACGACGGCTCACCGGAACGAACGGGCTACCGGCGATCGGCGGGCTCGCCGCGCGGCGAGGCCAGACGCCAGGAACTGCTCGACAGCGTCACCGAGGACCTCGCGGTCAACGGACTCGTGGACTTCTCGCTGCGCCGTGCCGCGCGAGCGGCCGGGGCCACCCACTAGGTGCTGCTCCACCACTTCGACGGAGCCGACGACCGCTTGTCCAGGCGATCGTCCAACTGCGGGAACAGCGGATCGCGAAGGCGTTCGCCGATGGAGATGTCCGCGGAGCGGGAGAAGGTCCGCTTCGTCAGCGGCGGTACGGAGTGTGCCGCCTGGCACTGTCCGGGGACCAACGGCGGCTGCGTGATCATGACCGGCGGTGCCGGGGTGATCAAGGAACCCGCCGCGGTCGCTACGTCGCACCGGCCGGCGTGAAGACGATCGAACGGTCCGCCGGGACCGTCGCATACACGGTCACCGGCGCCGACGGCCCCACGATCGTGTTCAGCGGGTCGGCGCGACACGCCCCTGGGCCAGGAACGTTTCGACGGTCGAAGTGAAGCGCTGCGGGTCGTCCAGCCAGGGGAAGTGGCCGGCGGCCGGTTGGACGGCCACTTCGGCCCGGGGGAACAACTCCGCGATGTCCGCGGCGACACGGGGGAGCGGACCGCTGTCCCGTTCGCCTGCGAGGAGCAGGACCCTCGCGTCCGACGCGGCGATGGCGGCGCGGGTCGCGGCAGGGTCGAAGGCGCCGGCGGAGGCGTAACGGTCCCCGGCGTCGTCATTGCTCTGCTCCACCTCGGCTGCGGCGTGCACCTGAGCGGCGGTGTCCCAACGGCCGTAGAAGAACGGGCTGACGGCGTCCCAGTCGGCGTCGGTCGCGGACCCGGCCCAGACCCGTTCGTAGGCCTCGTGCGCGGCCGGGAACCACGGCTCGGCGCTGCGCAGGGCGGCGGCTTCCCGGCGGTGCTCCTCCGTGAAGTCGACGCCGAGGGCGCGAGCACGGGCGGTGATCAGAGTGAGGCTACGGACGCGCCGTGGGTGCCGGGCGGCATAGAGGATGGCCAGGTCGCCGGCTGCCGAGTGCGCGAGAAGGTCGACGCCTTCCAGGCCGAGATGGTCGCGGAAGGCCTCGACATCGACGACCTGCCGGTCGCAGCGGTAGGTGTCCGGATCGGCAGGGACAGCGGAGTCGCCGGTGCCGCGCGCGTCGAGCATGAGCAGCCGGCGCAGCTTCGACAGTCCGCCGAGATCACCGAGGTACGCGGACGCACGCATCGGTCCACCCGGCAGACAGAGCAGCGGTTCGCCCTCCCCCACGACGTGATAGGCGAGCTCTGTCCCGTCGGGGGCGGTGAAAGTGGGCATGGCCCCATCCTCATCGCCCCGCGACGCCCGCGGCAAGTGGTTGCCGGGGTCTACAGAGCGTCGGGATCGCAGTTGCTCCGGCGGACGCCGATCGCCCGCAGGGCGTTCACGACGTCGGACGGCTCGGAGCCGCGCAGCAGATGGACGGAACCCTTCGCGGCAAGGTGGTGGGCGGGTTCTGCGCCGGTGAGATGGGCGGCGACGATCACGACCGCCGGTGGCGGGCTCAGGGCGCGGAGCTGCTGGCACAGGGCGAGCGGGTCGATGCCGTCGAGCCGGGCGTCGATGATCACGACGTCGGTCAGCAGGGTCCGTGCCAGCGCCAGCACGGTGGCGTCGTCCGTCCCGTGCGCGATGACGCGGAAGTGCCGGTTGGCGTGGATCGCAGAGCGCATGTCGCTGGACGTGTCGCTGTCGTGCTCCATGAGCAGTACCGTCATCACGATCTCATCGTGCGCCACCCGGCGGCGAAGCGCGCGGAGTGGAGCCGCGCTACGCCGTTCGGCCGCGGCTGACCGGGTGTCGCGGAAGCCCGGCCCGCCCTGCCGGACCCTCCGCGACCGCCGCGATCAGAAGTTGATCATGTGCCCTGCCAGGCCGTGGATGGCCTCCTTGACCGCCTCACCCAGCGTCGGGTGGGCGTGCACGTTGCGCGCCACCTCGTGGACCGTGAGATCCCACTGCTGCGCCAGGGTCAGCTCCGGCAGCAGCTCGGTGACTTCGGGACCGATCAGGTGCGCGCCGAGCAGCTCGCCGTGCGTCCGGTCGCTGATCACCTTCACGAAGCCGACCGGGTCGCCGAGACCGTGGGCCTTGCCGTTCGCGGTGAAGGGGAACTTCACCACGTTGACGTCGAAGCCCTTCTCCCGGGCCTGGGCCTCGGTCCAGCCGAAGCTGGCGATCTGCGGCTGGCAGTAGGTGGCCCGCGGAATCATGGTGAAGTCGAGTTCCATGGTCTCGGCGCCGGCGATGGTCTCGACCGCGATCACCGCCATCGACTCCGCCGCGTGCGCCAGCATCAGCTTCGCGGTGACGTCGCCGATCGCGAAGATGTGCGGCACGTTCGTGCGGCCGCGGGCGTCCACGTCGATCGCGCCGCGCTCGGTCAGTCGTACACCGGTGGCCTCCAGGCCGTAGCCGGTGACGCGCGGCGCGAAGCCGATCGCCTGCAGGACCTTGTCGGCCTCCAGGATCTGCTGCTGCCCGTCGCGGGTGACGGTGACCCGCACCTTGGCCGCCGGGTCGCTGTCGTCGATGGACTCGACACGGGTGGACGTCAGGATCTCGATGCCCAGCCGCCGGTAGCGCTTGGCGAGCTCGGCGGAGATCTCGGCGTCCTCCAGCGGCACGACCCGGTCGAGGAACTCGACGATCGTGACCTTCACCCCGTAGTTGTGCAGCACATACGCGAACTCGACGCCGATCGCGCCGGCCCCGGCGATGACGATGCTCTCCGGCAGCGTGTCGGTGAGGATCTGCTCCTCGTAGGTCACGACCCGGTCGCTCAGCGAGGTGCCCGGCAGCAGTCGCGTCGTGGCCCCGGCCGCGACGACGCAGTGATCGAACGTCACCGTCTCGGTCCCACCCGCCCGCAGCGCCACCTGCAGCGTGTGGTCGTCGACGAAGGTGCCCCGCCCGTCGTACTCGGTGATGCCGTTCTTCTTCATCAGATAGTGCACGCCCGCGACGCGGCCGTCGGCGACCTTCCGGCTGCGCAGGTACGCCTCCCGGTAGTCGAAGCTGACCTTGCCCTCGACCTTGATGCCGAAGGTCTTTGCCTCATGGGTGAAGATGTGCGCCAGTTCGGCGTTGCGCAGCAGCGCCTTCGACGGGATACAACCGACGTTCAGGCACACCCCGCCCCAGTACTTCTCCTCGATGACCGCCGCGCGCAGTCCGAGCTGGGTCGCGCGGACGGCGGCGGTGTATCCGCCCGGTCCGGCGCCGAGGACCACGACGTCAAAGTGTGTACTCATGATCCACACCCTAGACACGCGGGACCCGGTCCGAGCGGGCATCCGGGCAAGCGTGCCGTCTCTCACACGGGTCCACCCGGGCCCCCGTGCGCCCGCCGTTCGAGGCCGGGGCAGGGACGCGATGTCCCGCTGACAGGCGCTAACTCCGTATTGGCCATGGTTTTACCGATTGGTGGTACATCATTCGGCGCTGAACCCTACGCTGGCCCCAAGCCCTCCAGCCGGCCTCGCTGACAGCGGTTCGCGCCAGGGGGGCTCGGGAGGGGGCGTGTCATGCAGTGGGGGGCCTACGAGGTTTTCTCGGTTCTCTCGGGGGTCCTACTGATCCTCAGCGCGTTGTTCATACCGGGCTCATCGATGACGGACCGGTTCTGGTCCTTTGCCGGAGGGGCGTTCTTCCTCGGCTACGGCATCTACGTCGCGCAGCAGACGTCCGGGACCTTTACGTTCCCGGTCGCGGTCTTCGTGGTTCCCGTCGCCGCGCTGCTCTATCTGATCGGCAGCGCGCTGGGCCGTTCGGTGCAGACGGAGGGCGGGGGCCGCCCCGCAGGACAGGCGCCCGTGGCCCCACGTCCCACGGATCCACCCTCGGACGACCGGCCGTCGCCGTCACAGGACTGGTAGGCGAGGACATGGGGATCTTCGCCGCGCGGGCCACCAAGCGACTCATCGAAGCCGACCTCGCACCGACGGGCAACTGGCTGAAGCTGCCGTCCGACTGGCCCGCTGTCGACCGGGCCGATCTGCTCACCCTGGCGGCGCTCCACACGCTGACCCAGATCGACGTCGAGGACGCCACCTCCACCTGGGCCGCGGCGGGCGGCAAGGTCAACACGGGCGAGGTGGCGGGCAAGAGCCTGCGGTCCCTGCTCCGTGTCGAGGGCGGGGTCGAGGGCGGCTGCAGGTTCGTGCTGGGCGCGGTCGACCCGGTCGGCGGGTTCACCGGCGACTGGTCGCTCCAGGCCACCCCGGAGGCGGCCGGCGTGCGGCTCGCCGTGCCGTCCTGCCGGACCAGGGAGGATGCCCTGGTCAACGCAGACCTGTTCGCCTGGGTCCGCTCCGCGCACGCGCAGACCCTTTCCGACGGCCCGCCGCTGCGCCTCACCGACGGGCCGCCCCGGCTCGACGGCCTGGTCGAGTCGCAAGCCCTGCGGGCGCCGACGCTCTTCCACGACGCCTCACCGTTCGCCGACGACTACGTGATGCCGCTGCCGAGCGCGTTCCGGGACGGTGTCCGCATCCCTGTCCCCGCGACGGAGCGGGAACCGCTCGTGACGCTGCTGCACGCGTGCGGGCTGCCGGTCGAATCCGGGCCGGGCACGGACCAGGGCCTCTGCGCGGTGGACCTGGACGGCGGCCGTCCGGGACCGGCCGCGCGGCTGCGCCTGGTCGGCGGCCTGCCCGGCATGGACAGCGACGAACTCGTCATCGAACTCCCGCAGGAGTCGGAGCTGGGCCGCCGGCGCACCTTCCGCGCCACGGTCTGTCTGTTGTGGCGCATCGCGGACCGCGGCCGCGTCGTGTGCCCGCGGACGGTGCAGACCCTCGTCGGGTATCTGGAGGACTGCGGCGTCGACCGCTCAGATCCCGATCGCCAGGCCGTGTTCCGGCCCACCTGGAATCCGGACCTGCCCCTCGGCGTGGTCCCACTGCGATCAGGAACCTCGCTTCCGGTCGCGCTCTGCGTCCGCGGTCACGGGGATTCGCTGATGGACTGCCTGGCAGCGGCCCAGACCTGGCTGGTGGTCAGAGAACGCACCTGGACCCACGGGATGCGGGCAGCCTCCCGCCGGAACAACAGGGTCTACTCGATGCGCCGGCCGGCGTTCCTCACCCGGGACGGGAACCGGCTGCCGTATCTGCGGTACGCCCACACGGGTGTCGCGGATGTGGAAACAGTGGTGCTGACCAGCGCGGACAAGATGTGGTTCTGGGAGTGCGTCCTCAGGTCCTCCGTGGGTGCGGACGGCGTGCGCGAGAGCGTCCTGCTGGTCGACGGGTTGAGCCAGACCGACGGCCTTCTGGGCTACGGCGCGGAACTGCTGCGGCTGCTCGGCGCGTTCGCCCGGCTGGTGCAGTCCGCGGAACCCGCGGCCGGGATCCGGACGATCACTCTGGAGCTGTGAGCCAGGGGCGTTCGGACGGGACTTCGACGAAGCGACCTACCGCAGCACGTGCACCGCGGCGGAGAAGACGGCGGGCAGGCGGGAGGCGGCCGGGACGACGAGGCGCGCGGTGCGCGGGTGGCGGCCGGCCGTCAGCAGCGCACCGGTCAGGAGGCGGTGGCGCCGTGTCAGCCGCGTCCATGCCGCCTCGTACGCTTCCGGCCGTCCGCCGAGCAGACTCCGCACCGCGGCCTCGGCGCTCTGCAGACCCAGTGCGATGCCCTCGCCGGTGAGCGCATCGGTGTATCCCGCGGCATCGCCGACGAGCAGAACCCGGCCGGCGACCCGGCGGCGTACCCGCTGGCGCAGCGGCCCGGCGCCGCGCACCGCGGTCGCGGCGGCGCCCCGAAGCCGCGCGGACAGCGCGGGAAAGGCGGCGAGCTGGTCGTCGTAACCGCGCCGGCTCCGGCTCAGTACGGCCACGCCCACCAGGTCGTCGGCGACCGGCGTCACGTAGGCCTCGCCGTGGGAGGACCAGTGCACCTCGACGAAGTCCGTCCACGGTTCCACCCGGTAGTGCCGGCGCAGCCCGTACCGTCCCTCCGCGCGATCCGGAAGGGCCAACCCCAGGCCGCGGCGCACGGGGGAGTGCAGTCCATCGGCGGCGATCAGCCACCGTGCTGTCATCCCCGCGGCGACCACCTGGTCCGCCGACTGGCGCACCTCGGACACCTTGCCGGTCACCATCTCCACCCCGAGATCCCGGGCGCGTTGGTGCAGTGCCGCGTGGAGGGTGGTGCGGCGGATCCCGAGCCCGGTGCCGTCACGGAAACCGGCCTCGGCCCGGCGGGTGGCGTCGAGGTAGCGGATACCGCGCAGTTCGCGGCCGGCGACGTCGATGCCCAGCGCCCGCAAGGCGGCGACACCGCCCGGCATGACGCCTTCCCCGCAGGCCTTGTCCACGGGAGCGGTCCTGGGCTCCACGACGACGGCGCGCATCCCGGCGAGAGCGGCGTGCATGGCGGCGGCCAGCCCCGCGGGCCCTCCACCGGCCACCAGGAGGTCGATCACGCCGTCGCGTCCAGGCCGGCGGATCCCGGCACTCCGGCCGGTTCGGGCCGCGGTCCGGCGGCCCCGGCCAGGGCCTCGTTCTCGCAGCGGACCCGCACGGCGAGCAGCGCGGCGTTCAGGACGGTGAAGGCGACGGCGGTGACCCAGGCGGTGTGCGCCAGGGGAAGGGCCAGGCCTTCGGCGACGACGGCGACGTAGTTGGGGTGGCCGAGCCACCGGTAGGGCCCGCCGGTCACCAACGGCATCCCGGGAATGACGATCACGCGGGTGTTCCAGCGTGGCCCCAGGGTGCTGATGCACCACCACCGGAGGCCTTGTGCCGCCACCACCACGGCCAGCATCGGCCATCCCAGGGCGGGTACGAAGGGGCGGTCGGCGAGCCCCGCCTCGATCAGGCACCCCGCGAGGAGCGCGGTGTGCAGGGCGACCATGGCCGGGTAGTGACCCTGTCCTGCCACGACCGCGCCGCGGGACATGCTCCACCGCTCGTTGCGCCGGGCGACGACGAGTTCGGCGATCCGCTCGGCGGCGACCGCCGCCACCAACAGTGCGTACCAGATCATGCAGTCCTCCGACCTACCAGCGCAGCAGCACCAGTTCGCAGCAGAAACCGGGCCCCATCGCCAACAGCAGCCCCGGGGCGCCCGCCGCTGGGCGGCTCTCCGCCCAGGTATCGCGCAGTACGTGCAGGACCGACGACGAGGAGAGGTTCCCGACGGCGGCCAGGTGCCGCCACGTCACGTCCAGCGCCCCGTCCCGTAGTTCGAGGCTCTCCGAGACCGCCTCCAGAACCCTGGGCCCGCCCGGGTGGCACACCCAGGTGGTCACGTCCTTCGGTTTCAGCCCGTGCTCGCTCAGGAATCCCGTGACGTCGTCCGCGAGGTGGCGGCGCACCACGTCGGGGACGGCGGGATCCAGCACGACCTTGAAACCGGAGTTGGTGATGCTCCAGCCCATGACCTGTTCGGTGTCGGGGTACAGCCGGCTGCGGGTCGCCACGATCGTCGGCCCCGACGGTACGGGCGCCCCGGCGGACGGCTCGGCGGCGCGCTCGGCGCCGCAGGCCACGACCGCGGCGGCGCCGTCGCCGAACAGGGCCGTCGCCACCAGGTTGGCCATGGAGTCGTCGTTGCGCTGGAAGGTGAGCGAGCAGAGCTCGACCGACAGCAGCACCGCCACGTGGTCCGGCCGCCCGAGCAGGTAGTCGTGCACCCGGGCCAGTCCGGCGGCTCCCCCGACACAGCCGAGACCGAACAGTGGCATGCGCTTGACGTCCTCGCGCAGTCCGAGCCGTCCGACGAGCCGTGCGTCGATCGACGGGGTGGCGATGCCGGTGACCGAGGTGAACATCAGGAGATCGACGTCGGAGGGGGCGAGCCCCGCCGTGCGCAGCGCCCCGCGGATCACCTGGGAGCCCAGCGTCGTGGCCCCGGCGATGAAGGCGTCGTTGGCGGCGCCGAAGCCGTCGAGTTCCGCGTACCGGTCGAGCGGCAGCGTCATATGGCGCGAACGGACCTGGGATCCCTGATGGAGCCGGTCCAGCACCCGGCGGTCGGAGTTCGCTGGCAGACAGGTGCGCGCCACTATGTCCGTGATCTCGGCCTGCTCGTGACGGTGGGGCGCCAGGGCGCCGTGAACGGCTGCGATACGGGTCATGGGACTCCCGACGTGGGGGCGGGGCCTGCTCGGGAACTTCGCCCGGGACAGGCATTCAACACCCGGTGATCGCCAGGACACGCTGCGACACGGCCGGAGGTGCCTAGGATCGCCCCATGGCCACCCCCGAGCACCCGACCGCCGGTGCCCCCTCCGCCCGTCGGGGCGGAGGGGGCACCGGCTCGACGTGGTTCCGGGCGCGGGCCCTCGCGGGGTCCTGCCACCCCGGGCCGACGGCGGCTGTCACGGTGCTGTTGACCGTCCTGGCCCGGGCCGCGGGCCACAACGCCGTGAGCACCGCGCTGATCGCCGCGGCCGTCCTGACCGGCCAGTTGTCGGTAGGCTGGTGCAACGACGCGTTCGACGCGCGCCGGGACATCGCCGCCGGCCGCCGCGACAAGCCGATCGCGGCCGGCGCGGTCGGCGTCAGGACCGTGTGGACGGCCGCGTGGTGCGCCCTGGCCCTGTGCGTGCCGCTGTCGCTCGCCTGCGGTCCGCTCGCGGGGACCGTCCATCTGGCGGGGGTCGCCGCGGCCTGGGCGTACGACCTGCGCCTCAAGTCGACGGCCTGGTCCTGGCTGCCCTACGCGGCGGGCTTCGCGAGCCTGCCGGCCTTCGTTGCGCTGAGCCTGCCGGGGCACCCGTGGCCGGCCTGGTGGCTCGTCTGCGCGGGAGCGCTGTTGGGCGTGGGCGCCCACTTGGGCGATGTACTGCCGGACATCCGCGACGACCTCGCGGCCGGCGTCCGGGGGTGGCCGCAGCGACTGGGCACCTCCGCCACCCGCCTGTTGCTCCCGCTGCCGTTGGTGGCCGCGACCGCGCTGCTGGTCCTCGGACCCCCCGGTCCACCCGGCGCCCGGAGCGCGGCGGCACTTCTCGCCGCCGTACTCGTCGCCGTTGCCGGATCGGTGGTGGGCCGTCAGTGGGAGCGGGCGGCCTTCGCCGCGGCCGTCGTGGTGGCGGCGCTGGACGTGGCCCTGCTCGTGGGCCGCGGTGCGGCGATCATCTGACCGGGTCCTCCGCGGGGGAGATCCGCCGGGTGAGCGCGCGGCCTCCCACTGCGATGACGAGTGCGCCGGCGATCAGGGCCGCCGCCACCGCGAACGTGATCCGCATACCGGTGGCAACGGCGTCGGGGGCCGCTGTGGTGATGTCGTTCGTCGCCGCCGCGAGGGCGAACACGGCGCCCATGACGGAGGCGCCGGTGATGAGACCGAGATTGCGCGAGAGATTGAGCATGCCGGAGATGATGCCCCGCCGGTCCGGCGGGACATCTGTCATGACGGCGGTGTTGTTGGCCGTCTGGAACACCGCGTAGCCGGCGGTGATGACGACGATGGGGACGAGGTAGCCGGCGATGCCGAGGCCCGCCGGTGTGAGGGACAGGATCAACGAGCCGGCCGTCATGGCGACGAGTCCGAGGACGGTCATACGGTGGGCGCCGAAACGGTCCGCGATCCGGCCGGCGGGTACTCCGGTGAGCGCGGCGACCAGCGGACCGACGGACAGCACCAGTCCGACCAGCGCCTCATGGAGCCCGAGCGCACGGGCGAGATAGAACGGCCCGACCACCAGCGTGGCCATCATGACCGTCGAGACGAGCGCACTCATGGCGAGGCTCGCGCTCAGCGCGGGATCGCGGAACATCGCCAAGCGGATCAGAGGTGATGCCGCCATGGTCTCCGCGCGGACGAAGAGACCGACACCGATGGCGGCAGCCACCAGCAGAGCCACGTTGAGCGAACCGAAACTTCCGCGCCCCATGGTCATGGCGAGCGCATAGGCCGCGAGGGTCAGCGCGAGCAGCAGCGTTCCCACCCGGTCGAAGGCCGCCCGGTCGGTCCTGGGTCTCTGCCGGTCGACGGGCAGATGACGGTGCGCGAGGAAGAGAGCCAGGATGCCCAGCGGTGCGTTGACAAGGAAGATCGCCCGCCAGCCGGGTCCCGCGATCAGAGCGCCGCCCAGCGACGGACCGAGGGCGGTGCCGACCGCGGACATCGTTCCGAGCAGCCCCATGGCGCTGCCGGTTCGTGCTTTCGGCACCGTCTCACCGACGAACGCCATGGTGAGCGCCATCATGATGGCCGCTCCGAGCCCCTGCGCCGCCCGGGCGGCGATCAGCGACCAGAGCGTGGGCGCGAGACCGCACAGCACCGAGGCCGCCGTGAACAGGAGGATTCCGCCCAGCAGCAGCCGTCGGCGGCCGATGAGGTCACCGAGCCGCCCGACGCTGACGATCACGGTGGTGATGGCCAGCAGATACGCGAGGACGATCCACTGGACCTGCTGGAACGAGGCGGTGAATGCCTGGGCCAGTGTCGGCAGGGCGACATTGGCGACGCTGGTGCCGAGCGAGGACAGCAACATGGACAGCGAGAGCCCGGCGAGCGCCCACCTGACCGAAGGCGTCGGCACCGTATGCCCGGCCGCTGTCGCGTCTGGTCCCGCACTGATGATTTTCACGGTGAACTCCGTCTCCTGGTGACTCGTGAACTCGCGAACTCGCGCACTCGGTAGGCCCGGCAAGGTCAGGCAGCAGGGCGCACGCCCGTGAAGACTGTGGTGGCGGAGAGCAGGAAGGCGCCCGGCCGGCGCAGGATGCCTTCCGGTGCCTGGGGATCGATCAGCACGTCGAGCGTCGAGCGGTCGTCCGCGTCCAGGTGGTCACTCATCGATTCCCGCAGCCGGTTCAGATGCGTGTGCAGGAAGGTGCGGGCCGCCTCACCGAGCGGTGCCGGCAGGTCGAGCAGCGACGTGAAACCGCCGGTGCGGACGAGCCCGGCGCGGCCGAGCATCGCGGGCCAGTCCTCGGCCACGGAGATGCTGCCGGGCAACTCGGCCCGCATCGTCTCGAACCACTGCTCCTGGGCGGCGTCGAGCCGGGCCTGGAGACCCGGCCGGCCGATGCCGATGTCGCGCGGGAGGAAACGCGCCGGCAGGCCGCCCTCCGCCACGGCGAGCAGCCCGCCGGGCCGCAGCAGCCCGGCAAGCGCGTCCAGCGCGCCCTGCTGATCGCCGAGGTGGTGCACGGCCTTGCTGCTCCAGATCACGTCCGCGGTGCCGAGTCCGCCCTCCCCGTGCTCGTCACCACCGTCCAGACCTTCGGGAAGCTCCGCGTGCCGGACGGCCACCCGGCCGCCGAGGCCGAGCCGCCCGGCACGGGCCAGGGCACGGTCCAGCAGCCCGGGTGTGCCGTCCACGGCGACCACCTCGGCGTTCGCGAAGGTCTCGGCGAGCACACAGGTCATCACGCCCGGTCCGCTGCCGATGTCGAGGACGCGCCGGACCTCCTTCTCCGGCCCGAGCCGCTCGCTCAGAACGGCCGCGATCCGCCGGAGGACCGGGAGCTGCAACTCGCCGCTGGTCTCCAGCTGGGCGGCCATGACCTCCCAGCCGATGTCGGTGTGGTGGTGCCCGTGGGCGTGTGTGTGGCCGGAGGCGCTGTGTGGGTTCATGGCGAGGAGCGTGCACCTGCCGGGAACGCAGCGGCAACTTTTGTTGCCAATTCCGGGACAGCGGGATGGAATGCCCGCATGGACACCCCGCCGCCCCACCAAGCGGTCCTCGACGAGGTCGCCCCCCGGCTCAGACGGCTGCGCGCCGAGCACGGCCTGACCCTGGCCGCGCTCGCCGAGGCGACCGGCATCTCCAAGAGCACCCTTTCCCGGCTGGAGTCCGGACAGCGCCGCCCCAGCCTGGAACTGCTGCTGCCGCTCGCCGGCGCCTACCACGTGGCTCTGGACGAGCTGGTCGGCGCCCCTGAAGTGGGGGATCCCCGGGTGCGGTTGACCCCCCGTGCCTTGCCCAACGGCGGTACGTCCGTAGCCCTGTCCCGGAGTCCGGGCCGCCTTCAGGCGTACAAGATGGTCATCCCCGACCGGGGTGCCGAGCCGGTTCTCCGTACGCACGAGGGCTATGAGTGGCTGTATGTGCTGGACGGCCGGCTACGGCTCGTCCTCGCCGAGCACGATCTGGTCCTCGGCCCCGGCGAGGTCGCCGAGTGGGACACCCGGCTGCCCCACTGGTTCGGCAGCGCGGACGGGCGGCCCGTGGAGATCCTCAGCCTCTTCGGGAGGCAGGGGGAGCGTATGCACGTCCGCGCCAAGCCCAGTGCATGACGGGGCCCGGATGGCCCATGGCCGGGGGCGGACGCGGCTCGTGACACGGACAGTGGAGACGTATGTCCGTAGCCGTTCGAGCGCAGCCACCCACCTGGAGACAGCGATGACGTGCATCAACCGACGGGACCTCGGTCTGCTCACCCTCCGGGTCGGCACCGGGGCGGTGCTGATGGCCCACGGGACGCAGAAGCTGTTCGGCTGGTTCGGCGGAGGGGGCCTGGACGGGACCGCGGCCGCGATGGAGCACATGGGGTTCACGCCCGGCCGGGAGAGCGCGCTCGCCGCCGGTCTCGGTGAGGCGGGCGGTGGAGCGCTGCTCGCACTGGGCCTGGGCACCCCCGCCGCCGGGGCGGCAGCGGCGGGTGCCATGGCGGGTGCCGTGGCGGTCCACGCGCCGGCCGGATTCTTCGCCCAGGGCGGCGGCTTCGAATACCCCGCGTTCCTCGGGTTCACCGCCGCCACGGTAGGTATCGCGGGGGCGGGCCGCTACGCCCTGGACCACGCCACCGGCCACCGTTTCGACCGGCCGTGGGTGGTCGCGGTGGCCTTCGTCGGCAGTGCGCTGATGGCCGCCGCCGTCGTCACGAAGCGGGCCAACGCGCAGGCGGACGAGGGCGACGACGAGGAGGACGACTTCGCACAGGACGACGGTGAAACGTCATGACGAGAAGCCGATGTGCACATGGTCGTGATGCGTGTCGTCGGAGAAGAACTGACTTGACGTCACACCTCCCGACAGCAGCACGGGGCCGCCGACGTTGTACGAGCCCGCCGCCGCGGCGGCCCGCATGAACGCGGTGATCAGTGCGCGTGGGGTGGCCGGGTCGACCACCGGGTGGCCGTCGATGCGCCAGACGTCGAAGGCCCTGCCGACCGGATGGTCACTGGGACGGCTGGTGCCGAACACGTCCAGCGGATGGCCGGACCGCACCACGCTCACCGACATCCGGTAGGTGTCGGCCAGCCGCAGCATCGCCTGGAGCACGCTGTCGTGCACGGTGCCGCTGCGGATGTCGGCGGCCGACGCGGGCGGCAGTTCGATGGTCGAGCGGGCCAGCACCGCGCGTGTCGCCGCGCTCGGTGACGTGGCGGCAGGCTCGGCGACCGCCGGGTGCAGCGCGGTGACGCTCCAGCCGGAGCCCGTCCGGCTCAGCCGTACGTCCACCGTGGTGCCGCCGTTGATGACGGCTCCGGTGCCGTTCCTGCTCCACTGGCGGCACACCACCAGGACGCTCGCGGTGTCGGCCAGGAGGCCGCCGTACTGCGCGTCGATCACCTGCAGACTCGCTTCGTCCCCCGATCCCAGCAGACTGCCGGCCTGCGACGCGAGTTGGCCCGCGAGCGCGGCGGGAATGCCGAGCGCGGCGGCCCGCGCCGCGGCCCGGCGCTCCCCGGCCTGCCCGGCCCGCCACGATCCGAGCGCCTCGATCAGCGCCACGGCACTCCGTTTGGCCGCGGGTTCGATCTCGCCCGGACCCGGCCGCCAGGGCGCGGCTACGGGAAGCGTCGCGCTGGGACGTACGGACGACGCGGGTGCGGCGGTCGAGGTGGTCGAGGTGGTCGAGGTGGTCGATGTGGACGGTGCAGCTGTGGTGGACGGTGTCTGCGGCCCGGAGCTGCGCGAGGTGCCGGTGGACGACGGCGCCGTCGTGCCGTTCGAACACCCCGTCGCCCACACCAGTACGGACGACGCGCCCCACAACAGCGACCGGCGTCCGACAGGACCGGCGGCGGGGCGGGCGGGAGGCGTGGCCATTTGCGGCTCCTCGGACGAGGCGGCGTCAGGGCGCGACCAGTATCCGCCCGAGGAGGCTCAGCAGCGGGTTGCCACGGCGCAGGTCAGGCGGTGAGCCGCGGATTGCGCGGATAGGCGCTGAAGGCGTCGGCCCGCAGCGGGGCTTCGCCGGTCACGATGTGGTGCGGGGTGAACTGCACCCGGCGTCCGGTCCCGCCGTCGTCGCCGGGAGCGCCCGGCTCCGCCCACCGGACCTCGGCCGAGCCGGAGAGGTGAAGGGTGGCGCCGGTGGCGAAGTCCACGAACAGCAGGGCGGCGGTGTCGTCGACGGCGAGGTTGCCCAGGCTGTTGAACATGTTGTTGCCCGGGTAGTCCGGCCACCACAGGCCGTCGGGCCGGACACGGACGAAGCCGGGCGAGCCACCGCGGTGGGAGGCGTCCGCACCGCGGGTCGGATGGGTGGTGCCCAGGAAGAACGTGTCGGCCCGTTCGATCAACCGCAGGTCGTCGGCGTCCAGGGTCGTGTGGCGTCCGTCCGTGCCCGTCCCCGCCCCGGAGCCCGCTCCGGATCCAGGGCGGAGACGGCGCTGCTGGATGTACTGCGGGCAGTTGCCGTACGCCTGGTCGACCGACACGGTGAAGCCGGTGTCGTCGAGGGCGTCCAGGGTGCCGTTGACGCGCAGCCTGCGACGGGTCGCGAAGTCGATCGCGACGAGGCCGACCGGCTGCGCGGGTGCCGGCCCCGGTGCGGCCAGCGGATCGCCCGGCGAGGGCAGCGCGTGGACCCGCAGGGTCGTGTCGTGGCCGTCGAGAAAGCCCGGGGCGCCGCGCAGGGGTGAGGTCCACAGCGTTCCGTCGTGGTCCCGGGCGGTGAGGACGACCAGGTCACGCGCTTCCAGGAAGCGGCTCGCGCCCCCGGTGAGGTCCGGTGGCGCGAGCATGCCCGACAGCCGGGCGGCCGCGCCGAGCGATCCGGCGCGGCGCTGGACCGCGAGTTCTCCGTCGTGGAATCCGGTGGGGGCGGTCGTGGGAGCTGTCCTGGCGGCTGCGCCGGTCTGCGGGAGCTGGGACATCGTGAACGCCTTCCGTGGGAGCACTCACCGGTACTAATGGATAGAATAAGCTCCATCCATTAATACAATGCCACGGATGCCCGCTCATGGCAAATGGCTGGATGGTCTTGTATCCGTTAGCTCGGAGGGGGTCGGGCGCGTGGGCCGGCTGCCCAGCCGGCGCAGGGCGAGGAGGCCGCCGATACCGGGGATCAGTGTCAGGGCCGTGGTGCGCGGGGTTCTGTCCGGGTCACGGGCGCCGGCGACGATGGTGAACAGATAGGCGCAGCCGTGGACAGGGCCGGCCGGCGACGAGATCGCGGGCAGGTGCGCGGTGAACAGATTGGCCAACAGGATCACGAGGGAGGCCAGTTCGACGGCGGCGGAGACGCGCAGCGGCTGCCGGGTGCGGTTCATGGTCATGCTCCTGTGGTGGAACCGGGGCGGACGATCATCAGGACGGTCACCGCGGCCCACAGCAGGTTGAAGATCCCGGTGAACATCGCCAACCGCGCTGTCGCGCTGCGGTCGACGGGTGGCGACCCCTCGTCGAGCTGGGTCAGCAGGGCGTCCTGGCGCGGCAGCACCAGGAGCGCCAGGACGCCGGCGGCCACCGCGGTGAGCACGATGGAGACGATGAGCCAGGTGTCACCGAGGACACCCATGCTGCTGGCGGTGGCGAACCCGAAGACCGGGACCGCCAGCGCGATCGCGGCGTACACGCGGCAGATGCGGTGCAGGAGCCGGACCGTGGCGATGGACGGCGCGTCCGGGCCCGCCGCCTGGGCACGGCGAGCCGCGGCGGGCAGCATGCTGGCGGCGACGGTCACCGGACCGATCGCGACGATGGCGACCAGGACGTGGACGGCGAGGAGGAATTTCGTCATGACAGGACGCCGGGCTCCGGCTCTGCTGCGTCCGCCCGCTCACCGGTCACCGTGGCGGCGGGCAGACGTCCTGCCTTGGCTTTGCCGGTGAGCCGGTCGCCGTCGACGACAAGGGCGTACACGAGGTGGAGCCGCAAGGGCTTGGTGATGGATTGCTTCCACGGCAACCTGCCGCCGTAGACGGCGATGTCGGTCAGTGGTACCTCTTCGCCGGATCGCCGGTCGCGGGCCGTTCCGTGCCAGGACCCGTCCGGCCGCAGGAACCGTTCCGCCCTGACATGTTGTTTCCTCAGTGGGGTGTCGATCGTCGGATTCCGGATGCCTTCGGCAGTCACGTTGCAGATGCACTTTCGGTCGCGGAGTGGGAAAGGGTGGTTCGGAGGGCGAGAGCGGGGGCCTGTCCGCGGGTGGACCAGACGACGCCGCGTCGCTCGTGGGCGAAGAGCCGTTCCACGCTGTGGGCGACGCGCGGGTCGATCTCGCGCTCGAGGAGGTACAGGGCGAGATCGAGACCGGACGTGACGCCGGCCCCGGTGACGAGGTCTCCGTCGTCGACGACCCGGGCCTGTACGGGCCGGGTTCCGGTGGCCTCCAGCAGTTCGAGGCCCAGATGGTGGGTGGTCGCGTGACGGCCTTCGATCAGGCCGGCCAGGGCCAGGATCAGCGAACCGCCGCAGACCGTCGCGACGATGGTGTCCCCGCGACGCAGTGCCTCCTTCATCGGACCGGGCAGGCCGGTCTGCAGCGAACAACACGATCTGGGCAAGCACGGGCGGTCTCTCCTTCGTCCTTCTCAGCGGTGCCGCACCACACGCTAGGCGGACCGCCGGAGGCTTCCCATGGGCTGGAACGACAAATGCCAACGGGTTCTCGCCACGCTCCTGACATGCTCAATCCCACGGCAGAAGAGCTTGACCACTGCTTGAATCCTGTGGCGAGAACTCATCTATCGTGTACTGCATGCATACGGTCGCAGTCCTTGTCCTGGATCAGGTGGTGCCGTTCGACATGGCGACGCCCATCGAGGTGTTCGGGCGTACCCGCCTTCCCGACGGGCGCCGCCCGTACCGCGTGCGGGTCTGCGGCGCCACGCCGGAGGTGGCCAGCGAGACGTTCACCCTGCGCGTTCCCTGGGGTCTGGAGGCGCTGGCGGACGCGGACACGATCGTCGTCCCGGGCTGCTCGGAAGGCGCCCCGCCGCCGGGGCCCGAGGTTCTCGACGCCCTGCGCGCCGCGGCCGCTGCGGGCACCCGCATCGCCTCGATCTGCAGCGGCGCTTTCATCCTCGCGGCGACAGGCCTGCTGGACGGACTGCGCGCGACGACCCACTGGGTGGCGGCGGACCGGTTCGCCGAGCTGTTTCCTCTCGTCGACGTGCAGCCCGATGTCCTGTACGTCGACAACGGCCGGCTCCTCACCTCCGCCGGAGCGGCGGCCGGCCTGGACCTGTGCCTGTACATGATCCGCCGGGACCTGGGTTCCGCCGTGGCGGCCGACGCCGCCCGGCTGGCGGTCGTGCCGCTGGAACGGGAAGGCGGTCAGGCCCAGTTCATCGTCCATGAGCAGCCACCCGTACCGCGGGGATCGCTCCTGGAACCGGTGCTCTCCTGGATCGAGGACAACCTCGGACAGGACATCACCCTGGAAGCCATGGCGGCATGCGGTGGTATGAGTGAGCGGACCTTCAGCCGGCGGTTCCGGGAGCAGACCGGCACCACACCGCTGCAGTGGCTGCTGCGAGCACGCGTGCGCCGGGCACAGTTCCTGCTGGAGACCACCGACTACGCGGTGGAACGGATCGCGACGCAAGCGGGTTTCGGGTCACCGACCGCGTTCCGCGAGCGATTCAAACGGGTCGTCGGCGTGACTCCGTACGGCTACCGGTCCTCGTTCCGCCGTTCCGCCGCCTGAACCGACGGCAACGTCGACGCGGACGTCACGGGTGCACGGCAGGGTCCGGTCGGGGCGGGGCAGCCGGACGAGGAGCGTCTTCCCCTGCTCGTCGGCGTCGGTGTGCGTGTGGGTACTGCCCAGAGCCTCGGCGGCGAGCTCCGCCACCAGCCGCAGTCCCCAGCCGCCGCTTCCGTCGGCATGTGGTTCGGGAGTCGGGCGGGGGCAGTGGGGATGGCGGTCGTGCACGGCGACGATGAGACTGCGCGGGCCCAGCGCCAGGATGATGTCGGCGGTCGGCGACCGGTGCGCGGTGTGCTGAACGCTGTTGGTGAGCAGTTCGGTCAGGATGAACAGGGCCGTCTCCACCACCGGGTGCTCCACGTCCAGATCCCACGCTGCGAAGTGCGCCCGGGCGCGGCGCCGGGCGGTGGGCACCGACAGCGCGACGGTGGGCACGGTGAAGATGCGTTGGCGGAGCTGGGACTGGATGGAGACCGGCACAGCGCGGATCCTTCCGGTGGGGCGGCATCGAACCCGGGTGACGTGTCCGTAGGCCGAGCGGGGCCGTTTCGGAATGTTGCCGCTGGGGAGGCCGGTCCAGTGGTTCGAACGGACTGGCTGAAACCCACCGTAAACCGACCTCTTCCTGAGGGGAATGCCGGATAGTAGACATTGACCATAAGTAGACGCACCCATTTGGGGGTCCGGTGTCCGACGGTTTCCTGGCGCCCGTGGGGCTCGGCGAGGTCGAAAGCGCCCTCTACCTGCATCTTCTCTCCGCACCCCGCAGCACCGCCGCACAGCTGGCCGTACTGGACGGCTCGACCGCGGCCCGCATCCGTCCGGCCCTGGGCCGCCTGGCGGACGCCGGCCTGATCACCCGGCTGACGGGCTCACCCGTGCGCTACGTCGCGTCACCTCCCGAAGCGGCCGTCGGCTCACTCGCTTCCCGTCGGCAGCAGGAACTGGAAGAGCTCCGCGCGCACGTCCGCTCGCTCGCCCTGCGGTTCCAGGGCGCCGACGCGGGCCACCCCAGCGAGCTGGTCGAACTGGTGGAGGGCCGTGAGGCGCAGCTGAACCGTGTCGAGCAGATGCAGCTCGGCTCGGCGGAGGAGATGCAGGTCATCGACTGCCCTCCGTACTTCAGCAGCCCGACGTTCAACCCGATCGAATTCCAGCTGCTGCGGCGCGGGATCAGCTGCCGGGTGATCTACGACTCGGTGTCGCTCGAAGGGCGCATGCACTTCGTCCAGGACTGCATCGACGCGGGTGAGCAGGCCCGGAGCCTGCCGGCGGTGCGGATGAAGATGCTCATCGCGGACCGGCGCGCCGCGATGATCCCGCTGAACTTCGAGGCGACCGAGTCGATGGCGGCCCTGTTCGTCCACCCCTCTCCGCTCCTGACGGCCCTGGTCACCTGTTTCGACCTGCTGTGGGAACGGGCGACCCCGCTGGCGGTCGACAAGAAGGGCGCGGCAGGGGGACTGGCTCCCGCGGACCACGAGCTGCTGTCCATGCTGGCGGCCGGCATGAAGGACGCCACGATCACCCGCGCGCTCGGCATCACCCAGCGGACGATGACCCGCCGCGTGGCCCACCTGATGGACGCACTGGACGCGAAGACCCGCTTCCAGGCCGGCCTGCAGGCGGCCAAGCGCGGCTGGTTGTAGCCGGCACGGGGCCGGCCGCCGGGTGCCCCCAGCGGTCGGTCCGGTCCCGTCAGCCGATGGTGATGGTCTTGGCGATGCTGGGTACTCCGGCGGCGTTCAGGGCGAACAGCAGATAGGTGCCGGGCAGTGCCACGCCGGGGTCGGTGGGGACGGACAGTTCGTAGACCCCTGCCGATACCTGATGGGACGTCAGCGGCACACGTCGTTGGTCGTTGTCCGTGGAGTGGGTGGCCGCTCCGGTGCGGACGAGGGCGAAGGCCGTGACCGGCGTGCTGGTCGTGACGGTCAGCGTGGCGCCGTAGCCGGCCGTCGCGGGCGGGGTGTTGGTGATGGCCGGCCGCGGCCGTTGCGTGCCGTCGGGGTTGAGGAGATACGGCGGGGTGAAGATCGCTCCGTCGAAGTGGTTGGTGGCGCAGTCGCCGCACAGTCCGCCGCCGCCGGAGAAGATCCGGCCGTCGGGGAGCAGGTTCGCGACGCTGTGGTAGTTGCGGGGTACGGCCATCGTCGCCATGCGGGTGAAGGCGCCGGTGGCCGGGTTCCAGATCTCCGGTGTCATGGCCGAAGTGGCGTCGGAGAAGGGAACGGGCCGGGACTGGCCGCCGAAGACAGCGACCTTGCCGTCCGGCATGACGACGCTGTTGCTGAAGGAGCGGGCGAAGGCCATGTCGCCGGTGCGGGCGCTGACGGGCTGCGGGCCGGCGGTGAGATCTACGGTGTAGGCGCGGTTGGTGGCGTTGACGTTCTCGTACGCGGTGGCACCGCCGAGCGTGAGGAGCTTGCCGATGTCGTAGGCGACGGCGTTGCCGTTCATCGCGTCCGGGCTGTCGGCGCGCACGCCGGCCGGGGTGATGGTGCCGTTGCCGGTGGTGTCGATCCAGTTGAGCTGCTTGCCGGGCCCGAGCTGGAGCACCCGGCCGTTGGACGTGCCGTACAGCCACTGGTGGTTGTCGGCCCGGTAGGGCCCGGCGGGATCCGCCGTCATCGTGGTCGTGACCGGTACGCCGGGGAGTTTGCGCCAGGTGCCGGTCGCGGCGGACCAGACCTCGCCGTCCTTGCCTCCCTGGCCTCCGTTCCAGGATCCGCCGATGACGAAGGCGTCGCCGTTGGAGAGCAGCGTCATGGCCTGGTAGCCGCGGGGGATGTTCATGTCCGCGGTCGCGTTCCAGGTATCGGTGCGGGGGTCGTAGATGCTGGCGCGGGCGGCGTTGCTGCCACCGGTGACCATCACCCGGCCGTCGGCGAGCATCGCGATGCCGGGGCAGAACATGTCGTGACCGGTGTTGTCGACGCGCCGCTGGGTGACCTGGCCGGTGGTGAGATCCATGATGGCGGTCTGGGTGTAGCCGTTGCTGCCGCCGAAGCGGTCGGTGGCGTACGCCGACCAGGCGAGCAGCTTGTTGTTCGGCAGCAGCGCGGTGGCCACCGGTACGAGCGGGAAGCCGGTGACCGGGCTCCACAGGCCCGCGACGGCCGGGTCCGCGGGCCCGCTGAGGCGGATCTCGGCCGCGGAGGACCACGGTCCACGGCCGCCCGCCTCGCTGGTGGCGGTCAGACGCACGAACCTGGCGGTGGTCGGCGCCGTGAAGGTGGCGCTCTTGACCGTGTCGTCGTCCTTCCACGTCCCGGTGGCCAGCGGAGCCCCGAAGGTGACCCCGTCGAGACCGGCGGTCACGGTGTAGGCGCCGATCCGGCCGTTGGCCCCCGAGACGCGCGGCGTGTAACTCAGTGCGGAGACCCGCTGGTTGGCGTGCATGTCCAGCGTGATGGAGTGCGGCAGCGCGGTCGGGGTGCCGGACCACTTGCTGTGCCACAGGGTGGTGGCGTCGCCGTCCAGGACGTTGCCGGCGCGGTTGTTCTGCGCGGCGGTCTCCTCGTCGCTGGCCTTGGCCGTCCAGCCCGTGACGGGAAGTTCGACGACGGAGGCGGGCAGACCGGGATCGCCCAGCAGGTTGATCTCGGAGGCTGAGGTCCACGGGCCACGGTTTCCGGCCTCCGTCGAGGCGGTCAGCCGGACGAACCTGGTTCCCTGGGCGGCGAAGTTCAGCGTCTTGATGGTGCCGTCGTCGGGCAGGGTGCCGGTGGCCACGGGCCGCGTCCACGTCAGCCCGTCCGCGCTGAGCGCGATGGCGTAGACCCCGACCCGGCCGTTGGCACCGCTGCTGCGCGGCCGGTAGACGAGTGCGGACACCACGGCGGTGCGGTGCATGTCGATGGTGAGGCTGTGCGGCAGCGCGGTGGCGGGCGCCGTCCACTTGCTGTGCCACAACGTGGCGGCGTCGCCGTCCAGGACGTTGGCCGCCCGCCCGTTCTCCCCGACCGTCTCCTCGTCGCTCGCGGCCGCCGTCCAGCCGGCCCTGGACAGGACCGGAGCGATCGGCACCATGGCGGACGCCGGTGCGACACCGTGGTGCGGAGCGGGTGGCGGAGCCGTACCGCCCACCACGGGGACGGCGGGCCTGCCGTCCGCGACGGCAGGCCCGCCCGCCGCCAGGAACGGCACGAACGCGGCGGCGACCGCGGTGAGCGACGTCAGGATCAGCCACCGCGAGCGCAGGCGGAGCAGCCACGGCAAACGCGAGGTCAGAAACGGCACAACGGTCCCCCCAGACACGTCAGCGACCGCCGTGCCCCCCAATTGAACCCGGCGATGGCCCGACCGTGTCAGTAAGGAGCGCCACTGTAAAGAGGTCTTCGCCCGCCCCGGCTCTTCCAGGACGGGCGAGGACCGTCGGCTGCTACCACATGACGGGGAGCCGCTCGGGCATCCGCTTCATGAACCCGGTCCGCCATACGAGCTGTTCGACGGGGACGGCGAGCTGCAGGTCCGGCATCCGCTCCAGCAGGACTTCCAGGGCGATCTCGGTGTGCTTCTTGCCCAGCGCGGTGGCTGGGCAGTAGTGCTGGCCGCCGCCGAACGACAGATGCGCCGCGGTGTTCTCACGGCCGAGATCCAGTCGGTGCGGATCGGCGAACACCTCGGGGTCGAAGTTGGCGCCTTCGACGAGCACCAGGACCAGTTCGCCCTTCTTGACCTCCACATCCCCGAGCAGGACGTCCTCGAGGGCCAGCCGCGGCAGACCGTCACCGATCGACAGGTTGATCCGCAGCAACTCGTCGACCGCCGCAGGGATCCTGCTGGGGTCCTCGCGCAGTTCGGCCCAGGTCTCGGGGTGCTGGATGAGGGAGAACACCGCCATCGTCAGGAACGCCGAGGTCGAGATCACCCCCGCGCCGAACATCGTCACGCCGACCGTGGCGAGCATCTCGTCCGTGAGGTGGTCGTACTCCGGGTCCTTGCGCAGCGCGGCGATATCGGCCATCAGCCCGGTCGTCGCCGGGTCGTCCAGGCGCTCCACCATGTACGCCATGTCGCGGTCCCAGTTGAGCTTCGCACCGCTGACGGGGCAGGCGGAGTTCATGAACGCGATGTCCAGACTCGCGGCCAGCCGGGGAGCGTCGGCCTGCGGAATGCCCAGGATGCGGCAGTGCATCGCCTCCGAGTACGGATTGGAGAACTGCGCCCGCAGATCCACCGGAGCGCCCTGCGCCCGCAGCCCGTCGACCAGCCCGGCCGCGTGCGAACGCATCCAGTCCAGCAGGCCGTCGGCCTTCGGGTTGATGGCCTTGAGCACCGCTTTGCGAAGCCCCGCCCCCGTGATGTTGCCCATGTTGTTGACGACCTCGGGCGGGATCGTCAGGGCGTACTGCCTCGGCGCACCCGGCATCGAGGTGTCCTTGAGGCTGAACCGGGTGTCCTCCAGCACCTGCTTGCACAGGGCATGGGAGGAGACCAGCCACGCCTCGTCGCCGGCGATCGTCCGGACCCGCTTGACGGGCTCCTTGCGCAAGGCGTCGATCTCGTGCGGCAGTTGATCGCCGCGCCAGGAGAACGGGAAGTCGAGCAGCGTCCCGGCCTGTGGGTCGAGCAGCGTCTCAACGGACATCGGGGTCTCCTTGTGCGGGTGTGACGATGGCATGGCCCTGGTTGCGGGAGGCTCGCAGTCCGAATCCGCGCGAGTAGAGAAGTTCGGCCATCGGCAGGAGCTGGTGGTAGCAGTTGAGGGAGGAGGGAACCTCCAGGATGGCGGGGGTGTCCAGGAACAAGGGGGCCTCCGCGCATACGTACTTGAGGCACACTTCGCGCTGCCGCTCGGTGCTGGCCCTCCCATCCAGGACTTTGGACGTGAGGAAGGAGTCCACGAGCGTGTCGCAGGTCCTGCGGAACTCCGGATCGGTGTCCAGCAGAGCCCAGAGGCGGTCGTGGATTCTCCGGTAGGCCGGGATGTCCAGGAAATCCGACATGGCGTGGGCTCTGAGCCTCCCCTCGTAGGAGGCGGCTTCCACGGCATTGGTCACCTTGGCCCGCACGCCGCGCAGATTCTTGACGGCTTTGCGCCGGGCGTCATCGGGCGTATAGCCGGATGCCTCGTACATCTCGGCGACATGGAGGTCGGTATAGACGAAATCGACCTGCCGGAAGTTGTCGATGCCCCATCGGGCGAGATCCGTGATGCGCTGCGCAGAGAAGTAACTGTTTCCCGGCGACACACCGATAACGGCATGGTCGCCCTCGGCGCGGATCACCTGGCAGTGGGAGGTGTAGGGCTGCACCTCGAAGACTTCGGCCGCTGTCGCAACCGGTGTGCAGGACTGAATCTCGAAGATTTCGGTCGCTGTCGTCAACTGGAGAGCGTCCTTCGGTGTCGCTAGTCCCGGGGAGCCTTGTGCTCCTGGTGTGGCGACAATGCGAGAAGTTAGTGCCCGGCCACGGAGAGTGTCAACGGGGGATCCGGGTCGCGAGATGAACATGAATGGGACATGACGTCGCCTTGTATCAACACACCATGAGGGGTGATGAATTGCTGAGGATTCTCCGATTGATGGGGCGTCACCTCCGGGGTGGTCGGGCCATGGCGGTCGTTCAATGACGTGACCCTGTCGATTCCCGGCCGAGGGAGGGCGGGGCGGGAACGGATTGCGCCGCCTGCCGGTACTTCCGGAGGTCTCCCGGGTTGTTGCTACCATAGGAGAACGATGGTTCTCGATATGCGGGGAGATGGGTGGAAGTGCTGAGTCCCGAGCTGGCCGAGGCGCGTGTCCTGGACGCGGCCGAGACGCTGTTCTACGACCGCGGGATCCAGCTGGTGGGGATGGACGAGATCCGGTCCACCTCCGGTGTCTCCCTGAAGCGCCTGTATCAGCTGTACCCCTCCAAGGGGGACCTGGTCGAGGCGTACCTGCGGCGGCGGGACGAGGCCTGGCGGCGCCGGCTGGCCGAGTACGCCGATGCCCGGCCGTCGCCGCGCGAGAGCCTGCTGGCGGTCTTCGACTGGCTCCACGACTGGTTCGACGAGCCGGACTTCCGCGGTTGCGCCTTCATCAACTCGTTCGGTGAACTCGGCGCGACCTCGCCGGAAGTGGCCGCCATCGCCCGCGCCCACAAGGACGCCTTCCGGCGGTATCTCGCCGATCTCGTGGCCGCGGCCGGCGAACCGGCCTGGGTCGCCGATCACGTCGCCCTGCTGGCCGAGGGCGCCATCACCACGGCCGCGATCTCCGGCTCTCCCCAGCCCGCCCGCCAGGCAAAGGACGTGGTGCGCATCATCCTCGAATCCACCGGCGGCCCCCGCCCCGCCTGACCGGCGACGGCGAGTGGCCCCGCCGGGGCTCGGCGGGGCCCTCCTCGGACGGTGAAGGCCGTCCGGGCGGGCGGCGTCAGAGAGAGATGCGGCGCTCGTCGGCGGTGATGGCGAGGTCGTTGATGCTCGCGTAGCGGCGCCGCATCAGGCCGTTCTCGTCGAAGTCCCAGTTCTCGTTGCCGTAACTGCGGTACCACTGGCCCTGGTCGGTGTGCCATTCGTACTCGAAGCGCACCGCGATGCGGTGGTCGGTGTAGGCCCAGAGTTCCTTGCGGAGCCGGTAGTCCAGCTCCCGCTCCCACTTGGCGCGCAGGAACTCCACGATCTCGGCCCGGCCGGTGATGAACACGTCGCGATTGCGCCACTCGGAATCCTCGGTGTACCCGAGCGAGACCCGCTCCGGATCACGGCTGTTCCAGGCGTCCTCGGCGGCCCTTACTTTCTGCTGGGCGCTCTCGGCGGTGAACGGCGGCAGTGGCGGCCTCTGCTCGGACATGATGTATCCCTTCCCATGGGAGAACCAGCGTTCTCCTCACTTCGCAGCTTAGGAGAACGCTGGTTCTCGCGCAAGGTCCGGCCTGGTTGGCGAACGGTTCGCCCGGCCTGGGCGCCGATCGTCGCCGGCGCCGCGCGGGGGCGAAACGGTCACCCTCCATGGTCAGGCGGACCGCGCCCGAACCCGTGGCGCTGGTGCTCGGCGACCCCGCCGCGGCCGGCGCGCTCAGCTCAGTCGGTCGAGAACGTCAGGCCACCATTCGGGCCTCTCCCGCCAGGTCCGCCAGCTGTCACCACTGTCCAGGACCGTATGCAGGGCCCCTTCAAGGTCGAGTGCCTGCCGCCCGGCGACCTCCCGCACGATCACGACAGCCGCCATCAGGCCGTCCCAGCCGCCTCCCGCGAGGTGCCCGAGGGCCGGCGCAGGGTCGTTGCCGGCGGTCGCACGGGTCGACTCGATCAGTGGTCCCAGCCAGCGGACCCATCGGTCGTACGTGTCCTCGCCGGGTGGTTCCGAGGCGGTGAGCAACGGCGTCAGAGCCCGCAGGAGCCGGTCCCGGTACTCCGCGGCGGTTCCCGCCACCTGTGCATACTCGGCCGTGAAGTGCTCCCAGCCCTGCTCGACGGCCAGTGTCTCGGTCCACGAGGAGCTGGGAGGCCGCAATCCCTCGACGCCGGTCAGGACGAAGGTGTTCCGAACCAGTTCGTACGGCGGAGGAGCGCTCTCGGCCAGCAACACGGCGTCGTACAGGTCCTTGCCCTGCGGGTGGAGGTCGGTGATGAGCCACAGGAGTTTCCAGGCAAGTGACAGAGCCGGCGACGCGGCCCAGAGACGGCAGCCGGGACCGTCTCCCAGCGGCCGGAGCTCGGTGAGCTCCGCCGGGGCCGGCAGGGTCTCGTTGAACACCAGGTCGAGCTGAACGGTCCCGCCGGCGCATCCGGGCGGCGCCGTCCAGGGCAGGAGCATGCGACGACCGGGCACCCGGTCGTAGGTCCAGATCTCCTCGGTGATCATGCTGTCCGCATGGATGCGGACGGCGCTGTCGGCGCCGGCGGCCGCCGCGTCCCGCGCGATTCCGAAGAACAGTTCCGTGGTGCGCGGTTCGTCCAGCCGCCAGTCCTGAGGGACGACGACGAAGTCCAGGTCGCCCGGGTCGCGGGCCGCTTCCTTGAACCACGTGGCCATCAACACGCTGCCGCGCAGCACCAGATGCTGTGTCCAGGGACCGTTCGCGATCGAGGCGAGCACGACATCGAGCACGGTCCTGCGCGCCTGATGCCAGAGCCGCCCCGCCTCCTCGTCCGCGAACCGCGGCTCGCCCGCCCGGTACGCGTTGGAGAACTGCTTCAGAGCGGGCTCGAAGACCAACGACTGGCTCATCCCGTCGGGCGACGGCAGCAAGGTTCGGGGGAAGTCCCCGCGGAGCCGGGTCTCCTCGTCGAGAGGGGAGTGCGGAATATCGACAGGGCTGCCCCGCAGCTGTGCCCAGTCGTCGGCGCTGTCCGTCGGTGACATCAACGTGAGACCTCCTGAGATATCCAACCGTCGTCCAGAGAGAGGTTGGTGTCGTGCAGGACGAACTCCCGCTCCACCTCGAGCACATGGGAGTCGGCTGCGTTCAGATCGTGGAGCAGCGCGGTCAGCCGCCGTTCGGCAGTGCCTCGACCGACGCCCCGGCACCGCTGAGTGATGAAGCGCTCCTCCAGGTCGTCCTCGCGAACACGTCGGGCGTTCCATGAGACGTGCGCGATGTGGGGGCGGGCCAGCCGCTCCAGCAGCAGCCGGTCGTGCCGGGTGGGAAGCAGCAACTTCACATGGTGCTCGAAGTACAGGTCGGGTTCGAGAGCGGCGGCCGCGGCGTCGTCCTGCGGCACCCCGGCGGCCCAGGGGACGGCCTCCGTCTTGATCCGGACGGCCCGGTAGCCGTCCGCCGCCAGTTCGGCCGCGACGCCCGTGGCGTTCTCCACGTGTTCCGTGGCCGATCCCGCGCCCCGGAGGTTCAGCATGGGCTGGGAGCGGGTCCGGCCACGGGCGAGCACGATATGGGCGAAACTCAATCCGCGGTACGCGGCCCAGTCCGCCAGCCGGGCGATCCCGGTCCCGGCAGCCGGGCATGCCACCGTGATGTGTGTCTCCAGGGCGCCGCGGACGTCGGGAACCGACGCCACGGCTTGGTGATGCTGCTGACCGGACATCCCTGGACGATGACAGGCCGGTGTCCGGACAGCCAGCCGATATCGGCGCGGCACGCACTTCGGTCCGCCCCGCGGGACTGCCGGTAGTCCCACCGACGCGAACCTTCGACCCCTCCGGTCTACTGCTGCGCTTTCCTCGCCACGTAGATGGTGTTGGTCGCCGTTCCCTCCTGCAGCGGATTATCGAAGTGGACGACGTGGGCCTCCGGTTCCGCGAAGACCTCCGCGAGGACGGAGTTGAACTCCTCGTCCGGCGGGTCGTTCGACCAGAGGGCGAAGACACCGTCGGGGTGGAGGCGATCGGCGAGAGAGCGCAGTCCCGCAGGCCGGTAGAGCGCCGCGTGCCGCGGGTGCAGGACGTGGCGCGGTGAGTGGTCGACGTCCAGCAGGATGGCGTGGAAGCGGCGGTCCGGTGTGCGGGGGTCCAGGCCGGTGGAGTCGCCGACCATCGCGAAGAAGTCGCCCTGGACCAGACGGCAGCGGGGGTCGGATGCCAGCCCGGCACCCAGCGGGACCAAGCCGCGCCGGTGCCAGTCGATCACCTCGCCGAGCGTGTCGACGACGATGAGTGAACGCACCCGCGGGTCGTCCAGCGCCGCCCGAGCGGTGTACCCGAGACCGAGGCCGCCCACGACGACATCCAGTTGGGCGTCGTCCGGAAGGGGTGCGAGTCCGAGCCGGGTGAGCGCGATCTCGCCCGCGGTGAAGAGGCTGGACATCAGGAACTCGTCGCCGAGCTTCACCTCGTACACCTCCTCGCCGGACACAGGGTCACGTCGGCGCCGCAGACTGATGTCGCCCATCGGCGTGGGCTGCCAGTCGATCTCCTCGAAACGCGCGCTCATCCGTTCGCCCTTCTGGTGCCGGGCTGGCGGGAGAATGCCCGGCAAATCCGAAACGCCCACTCTCTCATGGCAAGGGACCTGACTCTGTCGTGTGGCGAGGGATCAACATGGTCCCGATGGGAGCGATGATTCCGGAGCGGCGCCGCAGTCTTCATTGCCGTACACCCGGAGCGAGGAAGAGGAGCGAGTCCCATGCGCATCGTCATCAGTGAGTTCATGAGCCTGGACGGCGTCGTACAGGCGCCCGGCGGTCCCGAGGAGGACACCGACGGCGGGTTCGCGCACGGCGGCTGGTCGCACCCGTTCTTCGATCCGGAGGTGGTGGGGGGTGCCTTCTCCGACGCGTTGGCCAAGGCTGAGGCGCTGCTGTTCGGGCGCAGCACATGGCAGACAATGGCCGCGGCGTGGCCCGAGCGGGCGGGCGACCCGTTCGCCGATCAGATGAATGCCATTCCGAAGCACGTCGTGTCCGGGACGCTCAAGGACGACGACCTGACATGGAGCAACACCACACTCATCCCCGGCGATCAGGCGGTCTCCCGTATCCGGGAGCTGCGGGACGCCGAGGGTGGCGACCTGCTGGTCATGGGGAGCCCGACGCTCGCGCGCACCCTTCTGGGTGAGGGCCTGATCGACGAACTCCGCCTCATGATCATGCCGGTGCTTCTCGGCGGAGGTAAGAAGATCTTCCTTGACGACGGTGTAGTGCGCACGCTCGAGTTGGTGTCCACCGCCATCAGTGACGCGGGCGTGCACGTGTGCACCTACCGGCCGGTTGCCGGGCGGTAGCGCAAGGTCGGCTGGGATCGGCCCGGGTCGGATCTGGTCGGACAGGCGAGCGACGGCGCGAGCGCGCCCCCAAGTGCGGTATGCCCGGCCAGGTTCGGGCATGCCGCACAGCCGTCTGCCGGATGCGTGTGAGACGTTGACAACGAGCACCGGAACCCGGATCAGGGGGACCGGACCGGCGGTTGCAGCATCGCGCCGGCGCACCAGGGCAGGAGGGCTTGACGTGAGTCTGACGGGGACATCGTTCTGGGTCGTGCTCATCATCGTGACGCTGCTGATGGTCATCGGCACGATGCTCCTGTGGGCGAGGATTCCCGGACCGCGCCTGGTGCGGGCACTCACCCGGCTGGTCATGATCCTGCTGTGCCAGCTCACCGCGATCTCGGTGGTGGCCGTATGGATGAACAACAGCTACGGCCTCTACTCCTCCTGGGACGACCTGCTCGGCACCCCCGACAACAGCAACACCATCGCGATGCCCGGCCCGCCCGTGACCCGCGCCCAGTTCAACCGCAGCGACAACGGGATTCTGGACACCTACTTCCATGGAACGCACTCCAAACTCTCCGGGCAGGTCATCGTCTGGACCCCTCCGCAGTACGACGATCCCACGTTCCGCTCCACCCGCTTCCCCGTCCTGATGCTGCTGCACGGAGTGCCGGGATCACCTCAGTCGTGGCTGGAGCACGGCGGTATGCCCGACGCCTTCCAGAAGATGGTGGACGCCCACCAGTCGCATCCGTTCATCCTGGCCATGCCGGTGATCAACCCGGGCAGCGTCGATACGGACTGCAGCGATGCGCCGGACCGCAAGGTCGCCACCTGGCTCGCGGCGGACGTCCCTGAGTTGCTGCGGGAGAAGTTCCGTACGGTGCCCGGTCCCCACGGCTGGGGGGTGATGGGGTTCTCCACCGGCGGTTACTGCGCCGCGAAGCTCCCGCTGCAGTACCCACGGGTGTTCGGCGCCGGCGCCGCGCTCGATCCCGACCCGCTGACCGGCGACCCGTCCGTCCTGCCCGACCCGGCCCTGCGGGAGCGCAACAGCCCGACCCACCTGGTCGCGGGTTCCGGAGCGGACGTGGGGATCTTCCTCGCGACCTCGGCGCAGGACCGCGACAGCCCGCCGGCCTCCATCGAGCAGTTCGTCCTTGCGGCTCAGGGCAGCAAGGTGCGGGTGAAGACCATGCTGCTCGCGACCGGTGGTCACAACTACGGCACCTGGATCAGCGAGTACCCGGCAGCGATCGGCTGGCTCAGCCAGCAACTGGCCGGCCCGCAACAGGCTCCGTCGCCGAAGAAATAGCCGGTAGCCGCGAGCCACACAGGCGGCGCCACCCCGGCGCATGACAGGTCGAGCGGGCAGGAGCCTCAGCTGCGGTGGCGGAGGTCCAGCATGTAGAAGACCTTGTCGTAGCGGCGTTCACCGACGGCGACGAAGCCGGGGAGGCGGCCGTACTCCGTGAAGCCCAGCGACCGGTAGAGGTGCAGGGCACCGCTGTTGTCGCCGCGGGCGTCCAGGGTGAGGACCTCGATTCCCGCCCGCCGGGCGTCGGAGATCAGGGCGGCGGTCAGCGTCCGGCCGACGCCACGGCCGTGGGCGGCTGCATCCACCGCGAGCTTCTCCAGGTCGGCGTGCGGCCGGTGGGTCGGTCGCGCGTAGCGCAGCCAGTACCCCAACCCGACGAGCCGGTGGCCGAGATAGGCCGCACGCAGTGCCGCGTCACCGGCGTGCACCGCGGCGACCACGTGATGGAGGAGTTCGGCCACTTCGTCGCGCGACGGAGGTTCGACCCAGCCGAGTGCGGCACCTCCACGGACCAGGTCGGCCAGAATCCGATGGGCCGACTCGGCGAACCGGGCGTCCCGCTCCGGATCGGACGCCAGTTCCGTCACGTCGAGGACGACGGGCTCGGCGGCCCCGTCGTCGGTCATGGCCGTATTCATAGCAGGCAGCCTAGCCAGCCACCGGGCCCTGGCTCGAACAGGGAAGACCAGGCCGGCCCTATTCATCGGCTGTTCGGACGGAATGGATGGCCGCCAGTGTCGGCCGGAATTTCGCCGACATTCGGCCAACTTTACGGCGGCCGCGCCTGGGAGCAACTATGCGGAATCGATTCCTCCTCCATTCATCGGCGTGAACGTCCCTCTTGACACCCGAAAACACGGAACGACATCATCTCGTGGTCGCGTTACGGTGAGGCGTGGCGACCATTTCACATCGACGGTCGAACGCCGTCGATAACCTCGGGGGAGGATGAACAATGGGTATTCTCGAACCAACGGAAGGTCCGCTTCAGCAGGCTGAAATCGAACGCTCGGGAAGGCGGGTCTTCCTGGCCAGGACGCTGGGTGTGACGGCCGGCCTCCTCGCGGTCGCGGCGACCGGTGAGGCACATGCTGCCACGGCATCGCGGACGCCGACGCCCACGAAGTCCGCCGGCAACTCCTCCGCCCAGGCCGGTGCGGCCCTGGCGGGGCAGGCGGACTGGCGCTTCTGCAGCAAGTGCTACGGGATGTACTTCTGGGGCTATCCGACCGACGGCGTCTGTCCGGCCGGTGGAGCTCACGCCGCTCAGGGGTACAACTTCGTCCTCCCGCACGATGTGCCCGCCACGCCGACAACGCAGGCCAATTGGCGCTTCTGCTCCAAGTGCTTCGGCATGTTCTTCTGGGGATATCCGGACAACGGCCACTGTCCGGCCGGTGGAGCTCACGCCGCTCAGGGGTACAACTTCGTGCTCCAGCACGATGTGGCCGAAACGCCCACGGCCCAGGCCTACTGGCGCTTCTGCGCGAAGTGCTACGGAATGTTCTTCTGGGGCTATCCGTCGAAGGGCCACTGCGCCACCGGCGGTGAGCACAACGCGGCTGGATACAACTTCGTCCTTCAGCATTCCTGAGGGGCTGCGAAGGCATGGAGACGCCGGTGGTTCGGGATGGCCCTGCCAGGTCACCCCGAACCACCGGCGTTTCGCTGTCCGGAGCCGGGCGGTACCGGCCGTCAGGCCGGCTCGGGCATCGGCCCGGCTACCGCCGTTCGGACGGGGTGATCGTCGCCGTGGCAGGATGTCCGGCACGAGCGCAGGACGGCACCGCGAACGAAGGACAGCATGATGACATCGGGCGGCGGTAACGCCTCGCGGGCCGTGCTGGCTACGTGGCCCACCCCGCTCGAACCCATGCCGCGGCTGGCCGCCGCACTGGGCCTCGGCCCGGACGACCTGTGGGTCAAACGGGACGATCTCATCGGCCTGGGCGGCGGCGGGAACAAGGTGCGCAAGCTGGAGTGGCTCTGCGGCGCGGCACACGACGCCGGCGCGACGGTGCTGGTGACCACGGGCGCTCCGCAGAGCAACCACGCGCGGCTGACCGCGGCTGCCGCCGCCCGGCTGGGGCTCGACGCCGTCCTCGTCCTCGTCGGCACACCCCGATCGCCGGGGTCCGGCAACCTCGTACTCGACGCCCTGTTCGGCGCGACCGTCGTATGGGCCGGTGATGTCGGCGCCGAGGCGCTCAAGGCCGCGGCCGAGCAGGTGGCCGAGGAATTGCGGGGGAGGGGCGCCGTTCCGGCACTCATCCCCTTCGGGGGTTCCAGCGTGGTGGGTGCGCGCGGCTACGTCGAATGCGGGCGCGAACTCCTCGCGCAGGCCCCCGACCTGTCGACCGTCGTCACCGCACTCGGCTCCGGCGGCACGATGGCCGGCCTCGTCGATTCCCTGGGCTCCGCGCGAGTGCTGGGCGTCCACTGCGGCGCCGTCGCGGATCCGGCCGGCACCGTGGCCGAGCTCGTCTCAGGACTGAGCGGGGAACGCTGTGCGCCGGAGACCCTGCGGGTACGGCTCGACCAGGTCGGCGACGGCTACGGCACACTGACGGATGAGGTCATGGAAGCCCTGCTGCTGGCCGCCAGGACCGAAGGCATGGTGCTCGATCCCATCTACACGGGACGGGCGATGGCCGGCCTGATCGCGGCGGTCCGGGACGGCGACATCGTCCCCGGACACCGCACGGTCTTCCTGCACTCGGGCGGCCTGCCGGGCCTCTACGGCCATCCGCAGACGCTCGACAGAGCAGCGGCCGCACTGACCATCGGAACGATCAGCGGATGAGGACGATGTCGCGCGGCAGGCCGTCGAGTTGGTCGTCGACAGGGCCCTCGAGCATCGCTCTCGCAGGGGTCCTCATAGTGATGTGCTGGTTGCTGAGTGGCTGCGGCACGATGCGCGCCGACGGCGGCGCGACCGGCACCCGAAATCCTTCCACCGCGGAATCCCCCATTTCCTGGACGCTGGCGGCCCCGATGGCCGTGAACGGGGTGAGCGTCGCCGCCGACGACCGCACCCTCCAGCTGGATGTCCAGGTGCCGGCCGGGACGAACTGCACCCGCGGGCTCAAGGCCGCCGTCGACACCGTGGAGAACGGCGTCATCTATGTGAAGGTGACCTTCGAGTCCACCAGCATGGACCGCCGCTCGGGATGTACGCACGACGAGCGGGCGCTGACGTCCGTTCGGCTGCCGGTGTCCGTCGTCGGGCACCGGGTCATGGTCAACAGCTCCGACGTCTTCACCCTGTCCGGCGCCACCCGCCCGGCTCTGCGCAAGTGCGGCAAGCTCGGCTGCGATCCGGCACCCACCGGCTGCACGAGCGCCTCGTACCAGCAGGCGATGCTCACCGCCGACACCCCGCAGCACACTTACTGGGACGACCTCGGCTGCGACGGCCACTGGCTCGTCCTCGAACTCTCCACCCGTATGGGACCCGCCTGCGGTGACGTGTCCTCGGGCTGCACCGAGAGTGCGCTGACCACCCGGTGGTTCTTCCGGGCCGCGCCCGACGGATGGCACGCCCTGGGCACTTCCGATGCAGCCGGATGCGCGGGCGTTCTGCGGATGAGCCCGGCCTTCCCCGAGGCCCTGTGCCGTCATCTCCCGGCGCTGAAGCGCTGAGTCCTCAGGAGGCCGGGCCGGCGGGCGGGGTGCCGGTGATCGCCGCGCGGTAGAGGTCCTGGGTCGCGGCGCCGAAGTAGGCGCTGTAGGAGACCTTGGGGGTGTTGCCGCCGGTGTGGTATCCGCCGATGACCCCGATCACCGCCCAGCCGCCCGGCCACGGCACCAGCATCGGCCCGCCGCTGGTTCCGCCCACGAACGCGTCGCACGCGATGCGCGGGAAGGTACCGGGGTCGGCCGGATCATCGCTGACCCACTTGGTGGTCCAGCTCCAGCACTGCAGCGGCTTGGTCGCACCCGCCGGATACCCGATCATCCGTACCGGGGCGTGGTAGTAACCGGTCCCGGTGAGCAGCCGCACCCCGCCCACCGCGTCCTGCAGTCGCGTCCCGTCCTGGTTGGGCTCGGTGACCGCGAAGCCGAAGTCGTACGCGGCTCCCGCGTGCTCGCCCAGGTCGTAGTACTGCTGCGCGACGTAGACGCCGTTGCTCGCGACGGGGAAGACACCGAACGGCTTGAGCCCGTCGTGGTACTGCGGCACGAAGGCCAGGTTGCGCCGGGGGGAGGTGCCGGAGTAGCCCTTCGGACAGTGTCCGGCACTGAGTACGAGGTCACGCCCGGGACTGCGCACCACGGATCCGCTGCAGGTGCGTCCGGTACCGGTGGCGTCGGTCCAGAAGAAGGTGCCCGCCTGGGGAATGCCGTCGAAGCTCCGGCTGGGCGGAATGTACTCACCCGGCCGGGGCCCGTCCACGGTGGGGGAGACGCTACGGGTCGACGAGCCGGTCCCGGGACCGTTGCCCGGTTCGCCGCGCAGCGCGTCCGCCATCCGGGCCGGGCTCCAGTACGCGTCGAGCTGGACGGCGGCCGGGTTCGGCCGTGCCGGGCCGCCCGTGGCGGACGCCGACGGGGCCAGCCCGCCGCAGAGCAGCAGCGCTGCCACGGACGCGGCGGCGTTTCGGATGACTCGGGTCCTACGCACCATCAGTTCCCCTCCGGTCGTACGCATATGACGGCTCACCATAAGCGCGCCCATGGGGCTGTGCGCCAGACGGCGTGCGGCGGCGTCCCGCTCTTCGACCTGAACAGCGGGAGGTGATCAGGTCGGCCCGGAGCCGGTGCCGTCCGATCGGCGAGGACGGCGTCCCGGTAAGATCACCTGACCATGGACCCGAGTGCAGGAACCGAGTTGGTCGCCATCCCGCCGGGACGGGTGACGCTGTCGGACCGGCGGACACAGCGCAGTTGGTCGGTGGAGGTCGCGCCGTACGAGCTGGCGGCGTTCCCCGTCACCCAGGCGCTGTACGCAGAGATCACCGACCGGCGTCCGAGCGCCGCCCAGGGTGACCGGCTGCCCGTCGAGAGCGTCTCCTGGTGGGACGCGGTCCGGTTCTGCAACGCCCTGTCCCAGCGCGACGGTTTCACCCCCGCCTACCACCTCCACGCCGACGGCGAGGGCATCGAATGGGACGCATCCGCCGACGGTTACCGGCTGCCGACCGAGGCCGAGTGGGAACACGCCTGCCGCGCGGGTACGGAAGGACCCCGTTACGGTCCGTTCGACGAGATCGCCTGGTACCGCGGCAACTCGGACGAGCGGGTCCATGACGTGGGCGGTAAACAGCCCAACCCGTGGGGACTCCACGACATGCTCGGCAATGTCTGGGACTGGTGCTGGGACGTCTACGACCCCGAGGTCTACGGCACGTACCGCGTGCTTCGCGGCGGTGGCTGGTTCGACGAGCACTGGAGCTGCCGCGCCTCCGCGCGCCGCCGCAGCCACCCGACCTTCCAGGTCGACGACGTGGGGTTCCGCGTCGCCCGTTCCGGCGTGCACGCGCTTCCGGCGTGACCGCCTGAAATGGTGCCGTGTCGGTCGCAGCCGCGCGTCGGCGACGGCGACCGACACGGTTCGACCACCTGATGCGGCGGAGGGTCAGGCGGCGGCGCAGGCGGTGACGGCAGCGGCGGTCGCGGTGGTGGACGCGGCGCAGGCCACCGGGTAGGTGAGCATCGCCGGGGCATGGTTCGCCGATGCACGGCGCGTTCGGGACTGTCCGCGGAACGGGTGCACGCGGGTTGAGTCCGTGGGCCGTCTGCGGAGGAACACCCGGTCAGGGCACGTGGGAGAGGAACACGGACGGAAATCGGACATTGGTCCGAATACTCAGCCACTCCGTAGGCTCGCCCCCACCCAAGGGCCTACGGTGCAGCACCAAGGCCGGACAGGACCTAGCCCCACTCCTCCGAGCCGCCCCCGCGCCAGCTCACCTGTGACTCGTCCGCGGTGTCCAGGTCGTCGAAACCCGCGCGCCGGGCGAACTCGACGACATCCGCGACGGAGTACGCCTTGCCGACGTTCACCTTGTTGATCCAGACACGACGGAAGGGCCTGTCGGCATGGTGGACATCCCACACGATGACCGACGGCGTCGCGAGCCGCGCGCCCGGGTCCATGCATCCAGGCTGCGCCTTCGCCGGGCGATGCGCACCTCGGGCGTCCGGAAGTCCCTGGATCCCGCGCCCCACCTGCCAGTAAGTTGATCAGATGCGTCTGACGAAATACGGCCACGCCTGTGTGCGCCTCGAAATCGGTGACCGAGTGCTCGTGATCGACCCGGGCACCTTGTCCGAGGGGGAGGCACTGACCGGCGCCACGGCCGTGCTCATCACCCATGAGCACGAGGACCACATCGACGTCGACAAGCTCAAAGCGGCCCGTGAGAGCAACCCTGAGCTGACCGTCCACACCCACGCCGCCCTGGCCGCGAGCCTCGGGGCCGGCGTGACCGGAGTCGCCGTCGGGGACACCTTCACCGCGGCCGGATTCAGTGTGCGCGCCGTCGGCGGCGAGCACGCCGAGATCGTCGACGGTCTGCCCGGCTGCACCAACATCGGCTTCATCGTCGACGGCCTCTACCACCCGGGGGACTCGATGTTCGTCCCCGCGGAAGCGGTCGACACCCTGCTGGTGCCGATTTCCGGCCCGTGGGTGAAACTCGCCGAGGCCGTCGAGTTCGCCCGGGCGGTGGCGCCGGCGCGCGCGTTCCCCATCCACGAAGCCCATCTGAGTGCCATCGGCCTGGAGAGCTTCGACTGGTGGATGGCCACGAAGGGCGGGACCGACTATGCGCGCATCCCGCTGGGGGAGTCCGTCGCCCTCCCGTAGTCCGTCGGCCTCCGTAGTCCGGCGCGGGACCGCGATCCGGTGACCGCTAAGGCTGGTACACGTACGGCGTGGTGGTGGTCAGGGCCGTGAACCCGAGGTTCCGCAGGATCGGGCGGCTCTGGTCGGAGGCATCGACCTGCAGATAGCGATAGCCGAGCTCGGCGGCGATGTGGGCCCGATGGGCGACCAGCGCCCGGTAGATGCCCCGGCCCCGCCACGCGGCCACCGTGCCCCCGCCCCAGAGCCCGGCGAAGTCGGTGCCCGGATGCAGTTCCATCCGCGCGGCGCACACCGGCAGGTCACCGGCCATCGCGAGGACCATGCTGAAGGTCTCCGGCCTTCCCGCCAACTGGGAGTGCAGGCGGTGCCGAAGCCGGTCGGCGCTCGTCCCGAAGGCCTGTTCGTGGACGTCTGCCGCGAGATCCACGCCGGGCGCATCGGTGACCGGCCGCAACCGGATCCCCTCCGGTAGTGCGACGACGGTGGAGAGGTCGTCGGTCCGGGCGACCATCACGGTCTCCTCGGACTCGGGGGAGAACCCCGCAGCCAGCAGCCGCCCGGGAAGGTCACCGGGTCGGTCATGGCCGTACAGTTTCCATTCGAACTCGCGCCCCAGCGTGGTGAAGTGCCGGACCTGTGCCGCGATCGCCTCGTCCGCCGTGGTCCCGTCGAGATCGGACCAGACGACGCCGTTCCAGTCCTCGTTCCCGGCGCCGACCTGTCGCACCACGTCGCCGGTCCGCTCGATCCGCGCAGCGGGATCGTCCGGCCGCGCGTCCCGTCGCATCTGCCGGTCGAACAGGGCGAGTACCGCTTCGTGATCCATCGGCTCAGTCCATCATCGAACGGACAAAGGCGGCAACCGCGATTCGCCGGGATCCGGCTCCCGGTGCGCGCCGCGCGGTCGAACGAAGTCTCCTGACACGTCGGCCCGGCCCGGCTAGTGTGCGATCCCTCGATCCCAATGCTGATCCAAAGGGGCATGACATGACTTCCGTCGACGGATTCAAGCTGCTTGCCGAGGCACACAGTTACCTGCGCACGGCCGTGCTCGGAGTGCCGGAGGACGCCTGGGGGAACCCGACTCCCTGCGCCGAATGGACGGTTCGTCAGGTCCTCAACCACGCACGGCTCGACCAGCAGGCGCTCGTCATGCAGATCGCCGAAGTGGGCCCGCCGGCAGACCCCTTCGAGCCGGAGGACGCGCTCGGCGCCGACCCGGTCGGGCAGCTCGACGAGGTGCTGGCCGCGGCGACCGCCGCCTGGGTCTCGGTCGGTCGGGACGCCGAGAACGTACCGACACCCTTCGGCCCGATCCCCGCGTGGCAGGGAACCGGGACGGCCGCACTGGATGCCGCTGTTCACGCCTGGGACATCGCCAAGGCCACGGGCCAGGACCTGCCGCTCACGGCTGACCTGGCAGAGGGACTGCAGGTGATCGCCGATCTGATCGTCGATTTCATCCGGGACAACTTCCACAAGTTCGGGCCCGCCCTTCCGGCCCCGGAGGGGGCGACCGCCGCGCAGAAGTTGCTCGCGTTCACCGGCCGCGACCCCGAGTGGGCCCCGGCGGTGTAGTTCCCGGCCGTACCCGTGGTCCTCGAGGGATCCGACGATGCCGCGCTGCCCGGACCGCGGGTACCGTGGTGTCGTCGGGACCGCGGGAGCAGGGGGGCTTCATGCATTTCCCATTGACCGGATTATCCGGGACGAAATTGTCACCGCTGAGCGAGACCGAGGCGGAGGCCTTGCGCTCACTGCACAACGCTTGTACCCATCTGGAGCGTGAGCGGGGTTCGGCGTTGTCCCATGTCCTGCATCTGCGCGAGTCGGCCGCCGTCGTCGAGGACTACGTCAGGGGGATGGGCTTTCAGTACCACCCGCGCGCCCTGAACGAGCTCGGCGAGGCCGCGCTGGAGTACGAGCGCCAGGTGGAAGCCCTCATCTGGCGCTACGCCAGTGCGTACGCGGTACTGAGCATCACGCTTCTGGACCGGCTGGTGAGCAAAAAACCGCCACTCGACGCGGACACCGTTCACCAGCTCTGCCAGGAACCCATGCTCGGCCGGTTGCGCGCGGCCCTGTCGATCCCGTCGAGCCGGCTCATCGCGCCGTCGGACGGTGAACAGCAGGACGACGTACCCATCGGGAGCCTTGCCCTGGCGGCGGTGGAGGAAGTCCGCACCCAGATCCTGCGCAGCGGTGAGAACCCAATGGACGAACAGGCCCTCGACGCCAGCCGGTTGAGCGCCGTCCGTCCCGCCGATGTCACACCGTTCGGCCTGCCCCTCTCGTTCACCCTCTCCGTCGCCACCACGGCGTCGTGGGAGATCTACACCTATCTGAGCCAGGGCAGACACCTGGGATCGCCCTGAGGGCGGCCGGCGGCAGCGTGCCGGCCTGCGGGGTACACCACCGGCCACGCTCCCGATGGCTTTCCCGTCAGTGCCCCAGCTCCTCGGGGCTAGCGGGACGGGCCGGCGACCGGCGAGGCCTCGCCGAGGTCGGCGCCGTGATCGGCGTCGCGCAGGGTGTCGCCGATGCCGCGCCAGTCCAGGCACATGACCGTCGCGTCGTCCTCCAGATGCCCGTCGTGGGCGTGGATGACGTGTTCGATCAGGATGCGGGCGGCCTCGCGGGGGTGGAGGTCCTGGGTACGTTCGATGAGCTCGGGGAGGTCGATGTCGGTGGCACTGCGTTCCATCACCCCGTCGGTGAGCATCACCAGCCGGTCGCCCGCCCGGATGTCCAGGGACTGCATGGTGTAGGTGTGAGGGTTCTGGAACCCGAAAGGCATGTCCACGACCGGCTGCAGCTGTTCGACCTTGCCGTTGCGCAGGCGCAGTGGCCAGGGGTGGCCGGCGTTGATGAACTCGTTGCGGCCGTCGAGCAGACTGATGCGCAGCAGTTGTCCGGTGACGTAGCGGCCGCCGCTGTGCTCGACCACGGCCCGGTCGGCCTGTCGCGCCTGCTCGGCAAGGTCCGCGCCCTGTCGGCGGGCCCGGCGCAGGGCGCCGACCAGGAGGGTGGCCAGCAGTGCCGCCTGTACGTCGTGGCCCATCGCGTCGGTGACCGACAGCTGCACGTAGTCGCGGTCCATGACGTAGTCGAAGGTGTCCCCGCCGACGAACTCGGCCGGTTCCAGGGCGCCGGCCACCGAGAACTGCGCTGCCTCGCACGCCAGTGACGCGGGAAGGAGCCGGTGCTGGATCTCGGCGGCCAGGCTCAGCGGGGTGGTGCGCCGGCCCCACTGGTACAGGTCGGTGAACGGACGGTTCGCGATGATGATGTAGGCGAGGGCGTGCGCGCTCTGGCTGATCTTTTGTATGACCTCGGAGCCCGGGTGGCCGGGAAGGTACAGCTCCAGGAGGCCGATGGCGTCTCCCCGGTTGGTCACCGGCGCGATCACCCGGGTCCAGGTTCCGTCGCCCAGCTGCTCCACACGTGGGCGCTGGGTCCTGATCACCTCTTCGTACACGGTGCCCGGCACGGCGATCGGATCGGCGGGACGGTCGACGTCGATGCTGTCCACGGCCCCGAGCCGCACCACGGAACCGCCCGTGAAGTCGGTGATCAGGAAGGAGACCGAACGGGCGCCGAGCTGCTCGCGCAGTGCCGAGGCGATGACATCGACGGACTCCACCGGAGGCGCGGCCTCCGCTGCCTCCAGCGCTCTGCCCAGACCGTCGGATCTACCGACCGGCATCGCAGTCCTCGCCCTCTTTCCGCGGTGCACTGCCGCTGTACGTGAATCCGCCGACCGTAGCGTAGACGCCGGAGCGGCCCCGTGACCCTGAGGCGCGACCGCGGGTCGCGTCCGGTGGCTCCTGACGTCGTCCGAATGGCCTGATTCCGCTCCGCACTTCAAGGTCTGAACCATTGACCGCGTTCCGCGCAGACGCAATTCTGTTGCGGGCGGCTTACGGGCAGCTGAACCACGATCCGTATGGTGAACGGCAAAAGTGGAGGAAGACCCGAATTGACGTATGCAACGGGCGGGTTACGCAGATCCAGGATGATGTCGGCGCTGCGCCACCGGGTTCCGGTCGCGGTCACGTTCGCGCTGGTGGCCACCATCCTCGCCGTTCCGCAAGGCGCCTCGGCGCATGAGCCCTACCCGGACCCTTCCCTTCCCGTCGCGACCCGCGTCAGCAAACTGCTGGCGACGATGACGCTGGACGAGAAGGTCGGCCAGATGACCCAGGCCGAGCGGGCGAGCGTCAGCAACGCCGACATCACCAACTACTCCCTCGGCTCGCTGCTGTCCGGTGGTGGCTCGGCCCCGTCGCCGAACAACGCGACGAGCTGGGCCGACATGTACGACGGCTTCCAGAACGCGTCGGTGGCCAGCCGTCTCGGCATCCCGCTGATCTACGGCGTGGACGCGGTGCACGGTCACAACAACGTGGCCGGCGCCACGATCTTCCCGCACAACATCGGACTGGGCGCGACCCGCGACCCGGCTCTCGTGCAGCAGATCGGCCGTGCGACGGCCGAGGAGGTCTCGGGCACCGGCATCGACTGGGACTTCTCACCCTGCCTCTGCGTGGCGCGTAACGACCGGTGGGGCCGCACCTACGAATCGTTCGGCGAGAAGCCGGAGATCGCCACGTCCATGAGCACCTACATCACCGGTCTGCAGGGTGGCACGCTCGGCGGCGCGGCGTCGGTGCTCGCAACGGCGAAGCACTTCATCGGCGACGGCGGTACGACCAACGGCACCGACCAGGGCAACACCCAGATCAGCGAGGCCGAGCTGCGGGCGATCCACCTGCCGCCGTTCCAGGCCGCGGTGCAGAAGGGTGTCGGCTCGGTCATGATCTCGTACAACAGCTGGAACGGGGTCAAGGACCACGGCAACCAGTACCTGATCACGACGTTGCTCAAGGGCGAGCTGGGCTTCTCCGGGTTCGTCGTGTCGGACTGGAACGGCATCGACCAGATCGACGGCCAGGCGGGGTTCACCGCGGCAGAGGTCGCCCAGGCGGTCAACGCCGGGATCGACATGGTCATGGTGCCCACCGCCTGGAAGTCGTTCATCAGCATGCTGCGCGGCGAGGTGCAGGCCGGGCGCGTGCCCATGTCGAGAATCGACGACGCGAACCGCCGCATCCTGACCAAGAAGTTCGAGCTGGGTCTGTTCGAGCACCCGCTGACCGATCGCGGCTACACCTCGACCGTCGGCAACGCGGCGCACCGGGCCACCGCCCGCCAGGCCGTCCGTGAGTCCCAGGTGCTGCTGAAGAACGCCGGCAACGTCCTGCCCCTGGCGAGGACGAACAACAAGATCTTCGTGGCCGGCTCGAACGCCGACAACATCGGCAACCAGAGCGGCGGCTGGACGATCTCATGGCAGGGCGCAAGCGGTGCGACGACGACGGGTACGACGATCCTGCAGGGCATCCGTGCCCAGGCGGGCACCGGCAGCACCGTCACCTACAACCAGGCCGGTACCGGGATCGACAGCTCGTACAAGGTCGCGATCGCCGTCGTCGGCGAGACCCCGTACGCCGAGGGGGCCGGTGACCGCCCGGGTGGCATGGGCCTGAGCACCGCCGACCTGAACACCATCGCCAAACTGCGGGCGACGGGAGTCCCGGTCGTCGTCGTGATCGTCTCGGGACGGCCGATGGATCTCGCGGGCCAGCTGCCGAACTGGAACGCGCTCGTCGAGGCATGGCTGCCGGGAACCGAGGGCAACGGAGTCTCGGATGTGCTCTTCGGCGACTACGCGCCCACCGGCAAGCTGCCCGACACTTGGATGCAGTCCGCGAGCCAGCAGCCGATCAACGACGGTGACGGCAAGCCCGCGCTGTTCCCGTACGGCTTCGGTCTCACCTACGGTGCCGTTCCGGCGCCGAGCGCGTACCAGCTGACGCAGGCGGAGGCTTTCGCCTCCCAGTCGGGTACGCAGAGCGAGGCCTGCACCGACACCGGTGGCGGCACCGATGTCGGCTACATCGCGGCCGGCGACTGGATCAACTACGGCAGTCTCGACTTCGGCGCGACCGGCGCGGCCTCCGTCACCACACGGCTGGCCTCGGGTGCGGGAGTCACGGGCACGGTGCAGTACCGGCTCGACAGCACGACGGGTCCGGTGATCGCGACCGTGCCGGTCAGCAGCACGGGCGGGTGGCAGAACTGGACGAGCAGAACGACCGCCCTGACCGGGTCGGCGATGGGGGTCCACGCCGTCTACGTCACGTTCACCACCAGTGGTTCCGGTGGCCTGGTCAATCTGAACTGGTTCCAGTTCGCGCACTGACGAGGCCGTCCGGCCGCGTGACCTGGGCACCGGTGACCGACCGCTCCTCGCGGCCGGTCACCGGTGCCCGCACCGTTCGAGGCCACTTCTCCTCCCCTTTACGTTAGTGACACTAACGGTATAGCGTCGTCCCATGGCCACCGTCAACGTCATCGACTCCCACATCGCCTACGCCGAAAGCGGCGAAGGCGGCCTGCCCGTGGTGTTCCTGCACGGCAACCCGACCTCCTCGCACCTGTGGCGCAACGTGACCCCGCACATCGCCGGGCAGGCCCGTGCCCTGGCGCCGGACCTGATCGGCATGGGCGCCTCGGGCAAGCCCGACATCGACTACAGCTTCGCCGACCAGGCCCGCTACCTGGACGCCTGGTTCGAGGCGCTGGATCTGCGCGAGGTCGTCCTGGTCGGCCACGACTGGGGCGGCGCCCTGGCCCTGGACCGGGCCGCCCGGCACCCGGCACGGGTGCGCGGTGTCGCCCTGCTGGAGACCATGCTCAAGCCGCTGTCCTCCGAGGAGATGCCGCCCCCCGCGCGCTCCCGGTTCGAGGCGTTCCGCACTCCCGGAGTCGGCGAGCAACTGGTGCTCGAGGAGAACATCTTCATCGAGACCGCCTTCAAGGGCGGCGTCCTGAACCCGCTCAGTGAGGCGGACGTCCAGCCCTATCGGGCGCCCTACCCGACCCCGCGCAGCCGCCGCCCCCTGCTGGCCTGGCCGCGCATGATGCCGATCGACGGCGGACCGGCCGATGTCGTGGCCCGCATCACCGACTACGACATCTGGCTCGCCGACAGCGCCGACGTCCCCAAGCTGCTCCTGACCTTCGACTCCTCACCCACCCTGCTGATCGGCGAGGACATGATCGCCTGGAGCCGGGAGAACATCGCCGCCCTGGAGATCGAGCACTGCGGCCCGGCCGGGCACCACGCCCCCGAGGACCAGCCCGACGCGATCGGCAGGGCGATCGGCCGCTGGCTGGACGCGCACGGGCTGACCTCGAACGACACCGGCCGCGAGCAGGGGAGGGCGCGAGTGGCTCAGGAGAGCCGGTCGGCGTAGCGGGTGGGGGCGAGATGGGCGTCCTTGTCGGTGAGGACATCGCCCTTGACGGCGCCCGGGTGGCCGAATGAAGATGTCCGGCGGAGTCGAGTGGGCCCTGCATTGCTGCGTCGTGCTCACGACGGCCGAGGAGCCCGTGCCCGCGACCCGGCCGGTGGAGCTGCACGACGTGTCGGCGAGCTATCTGGCCAAGCAGCTGCAGGCACTTTCCCGTGCCGGTCTCGTACGTTCCGTACAGGGCAAGGCGGGCGGCTACGTGCTCACCCGGGAACCCGCCTCGATCACCGTGCTCGATGTGGTCGAAGCCGTGGACGTCCTGAGCAGGCCTTCACCTGTACGGAGATCCGCCAGCGGGGTCCGCCGGCCACCCCGGCCGAGCAGTGCACCGCGCCCTGCGCGATCGCCCGCGCGATGGCCGGGGCGGACGCGGCCTGGCGGGCGGCGTTGCGGGACGTCTCGATCGCCGATCTGGTCCAGGACGTCGGCTCCGACTACGGCCCCGGCGCGTTGGCCGACATCGGCGCGTGGCTGAGCGCGCCGGTCACCTGAGGATCGGGATCTACGGGGTGCCGGTCGTCCGAGCGCTCCGGATCCACGGGGCGGCGGTCGCCTGAGTGCTCCGGATCTACGGGGCGGCGGCGAGGACGGCTTCTGCCACGGACGTGCGGGCGTAGAGCACCGAGCGACCGGCCCGGTGGGCGCTGACCAGTCCCGCGTCGCGCAGGGCGGTGAGGTGCTGGGACGCCGCGGGTGCGGTGAGCCCCGTGCGGCGGGCCAGTTCGGTGGTGGAGGCCGGAGTCTCCAGTTCGGTCAGCAGCAGGGTCCGCGAGCGGCCGAGTACGGCGGCGAGGGCGTCGGTCCGGGGGATGGGCCGGGACTCCCACAGCGAGCCGATGCCGCGCGCCGGGTAGGCGAGTTGTGGCGGCTCCGGCGGTGTGACCCGGGTGAGCAGGCCGGGGCCGGTGAAGGCCGAGGGAATCAGCAGCAGTCCCGCCCCGGCGGTCTGCCGGGACAGCGTCCGCTGCCGGCGAGCCAGTCGTAGCGCGTTCTCGTCCCAACTCACGGACGTGTGAAGATCGTTGAAGAGACGGCCCACGCCGTGTTCGGCGACCTGCCGGGCCCGGTGGAAGACATCGGCGTCGAGCACGGCCCGGATCCGTGCCCAGTAGGGGGCGAGCGCCACTTCCCAATAGGTCTCGATCTCTTCCGCGACCCGGACCATGCGGGCCTGCGGTTCGGCGTACAGGGCCCGCAGCCGGGGGCCGAGGGACCCCTGATCATCCTGGATGCGCTCAATTTCCTGGCGCACCCGGTCGACCGGTGCGGCCAGGACGCCGGCCAGCTCCTCCGCCAGCGTGGGGGCCGGTCCTACAGGTGCCGGGTTGAGGAAGTCGGGAACGTAGCCAGTGGGCTGGATCAGCTCGGCGAGCCAGCCCCGGTCCAGTCCGGCGGCCGCCACCCGGGGCCTGACCTGGTCGATCCAGGGCTGGTGCACCGGATGCGTGGAGCCGGTGCGCAGCAGCCGGAAGCTCGTTCCGGCCTCCCACATCGGTGAGATGGAGAAGCGCATCTGCGCCAGATCGCTCGCGGAAAACGCCAGCTCCGCCAACACGGCCGCTCCCATGATTCAGACATACCTTAATCAGTGGTCGGCAGCTTACCGGGCGGTCATCATCCCGGCATGACCTCACAGACGATGACCGCAACGGCCATGACCGCAACGGCCATGACCCCAACGACCATGACCGCAACGACCATGACGCCGCCAACGGCCGAGGGCACGTGGGAGCTCGGTGACCTCACCGTCAACCGGATCGGCTTCGGCGCGATGCGTCTGACGCAGAACGGTGCGGCGTTCGAGGCCGGTGCCGCCCCCAGCGATCGCGGCCGCGCGATCGGCGTGCTGCGCCGCGCGGTTGAGCTCGGGGTTAACCACATCGACACCGCCGCGTTCTACTTCTCGCCGCTGCGCTCCGCCAACGAGCTGATCAACCAGGCGCTGGCCCCCTATCCGGACGATCTCGTCATCACCACCAAGGTCGGACCGAGCCGGGACGCGTCGGGTGGGTGGCAGCCGCACGCCACACCTGAGCAACTCCGCGGCCAGGTCGAGGAGAACCTGCGCCAGCTCGGCCGTGACTACCTCGACGTGGTGAACCTGCGGATCGTCGGCACGGATTCCATCGCCGATCGCTTCGGCGCGCTGGCCCGGCTGCGCGACGCCGGGCTCATCCGTCACCTGGGCCTGTCCAACGTGCGCCCCGAACACCTCGCCGAGGCCCAGGCCATCGCGCCGGTGGTGTGCGTACAGAACCTGTACGGCCTCGGTGTACGGCCCGACCAGGACGAGTTCGTGCGAGTGTGCGGTGAGCAGGGCGTCGCGTTCGTGCCGTTCTACTCGATCGCCGGCGCCGGGCGCGAGGCCGGTGCGAGCGGCGCCGAGGGCGAGGCGGTGCTCGCCGTGGCGCGCGCCCACGGGGCGAGCGCGGCGCAGGTCCGGCTCGCGTGGACGCTGCACCGCGGTCCGCATGTGCTGGCCATCCCGGGCACCGGAAACCCGGACCACGTCGCGGAGAACGTGGCCGCGGGCGCGCTGCGCCTGTCCGAGGACGAGCTGGCCGCCCTGGACGTCTTCCACCAGGGCGGGGTGTAGGCGGCGCTACGTCTTGTGGACGAAGGCCCGGCGGAGGGCGTGGTACGGCCGGCCGGGGTCGTCGAAGATCTGCCGCATCCGGCTGAGCTCTTCCTCGCGATACGCGGCCAGCGGCTTGGCGGCCTCCGAGGCCTCGCGCTCCGCCTTCTTCACCGCGATCCGGCCAGGGGTCGAGGGCATGGAGGCCAGCCGCACGGCGAATTCGCCGACCTGCCCGGCGAATTCCCCCGGGCCGGTGTCGAACAGCCGGTCCACCAGCCCGAGCCGCTGCCCGGTCGCGGCGCTGACCGGCACCGCCCGCTCGGTGAGCTGCTCGGCGACCGAGACGCCGACCCGGCGCGGCAGGGAGTACGTCCAGTACTCCGAGCCGTACAGTCCCATCCGCCGGTAGTGCGGGTTGAGTACGACGCCGGTCCTGCACCAGACCTCGTCCGCGGCCAGGGCGAGCATCACCCCGCCCGCCGCCGCGTTGCCGCCCAGCGCGGAGATCACCAAACGGTCCGTGGTGGTCAGGATCGCCTGGACCACGTCGTCGATCGCGTTGATGTTGGCCCAGGACTCCGCGGCCGGATCGGGTGCGGCCTCGATGACGTTGAGATGGATGCCGTTGGAGAAGAAGTCCCGGCCGCCCCCCAGGACCAGCACCGACGTCGGCCGTGTGCACGCGTAGCGGTAGGCGGCGAGCAGACGTTCACAGTGGGTCGTGCTCATCGCGCCGCCGGGGAACGAGAACCCGAGGAATCCGGCCTCCCCGTCCTCGCGGTAGTGGATGTCGGTCCAGGTGCGGCTGCCGTCGGGTGCGCCGTCGAGGGGGAAGGGCAGTTCCGGCACCGGCGGCAGCCGTTCCCCCAGAGCGGTGGCCGCGGGGAGCGAGAACGTCGGCGGCTGCCCCGGAACACGACGAGGTCGCAGCCGCGGGATCCACACGGCGCCGTCGCGGGTCCCGCGGCAGATCGCGCCCGCGCGGGTGGCCAGTACCTCGCCGGGGGCGCCTGTCAGGGCGTCCTCGGGGTGGCCGCCGTGCAGGAACCACTGAGCGCCGAGGAGATCATCGAGGACCCCTGGCTGCGAGTCGGCCGACCGCAGCTTGCGGGCCACCGTCTCGGTGCTGTCCGCGTCCCAGTCGATACGCCGGGTCTCCTGGCGCAGGTAGGGCCGGGCGGTGACGGTGATCCGCTCGTCCGGGCTGTTCTGCGAGCGGGGGACGAACGTGCCCGAGGCGAAGCGTTCCACGGCCAGCAGCACGGCTTCGAGCGCCGCGTCGGAGACCTCGTTGCGATACAGATCGCTCTTGCCCACCGCGGGAAGCGAACAGGACACCGAAGCCCATACGTCCCCGGCGTCCATCTCGGCGTTGGCGCGCAGAACGGTCACGCCCCATTGGTCGAGGCCTTCCTGCACGGCCCAGTCGAGCGAGGACGGCCCACGGTCGCCCAGCGGGCCCGGGTGCACGATCAGGCAGGTGTGCGCGGACCACACCTGCTCCGGGATCGCCTCCCTGAGCATCGGCGCCACGATCAGCGCGGGCCGGTGCCGTTCCAGCGCATCGAGCAGAACCTCTTCCTCGCAGGAGAGTTCCACCGCCACGGTGTGGCCCCGGTCCGACAGTTCGACGTACACGCGCTGCGTCAAGCTGTTGAACGCACTGGCGAGCAGCAGGATGTTCATGGTGACCTCCAGCGAGTCCCGGGGGGAGGGACCCTGACCGGAAATCCTTGCGCGCCGGCCCGCGCTGACGACCGACGCGCGTCCGTAAGGTCACCCGAACGACGGCGCCATATGGCCCCGTCGCCCGCCCGGTTCCGCCCTCACCGCGCCATGCTGCTGTGCGCGTTGCGTTGTCGGGCTTCCAGGGACTCGACGCGGGCGACCTGGTCCTCGGTGAGCACGTCGCACACCCAGTCCCAGTGCAGGGCGACCCGGTCACCGGGGGAGAGCCCGTCGAGCAGCGTCCTGCCGCCGGTCGACCAGCGGACCACCTCCTGCCGCTGCGGCCCGGTCTCCACCGCCGTCCCGCTCCAGCTCAGCGGGCTGGACGTGACGGTCGCCGACTCACCGGCGACGTCCAGGACGACCCCGGTGCGGATGCGGCATTGATCGAGAACGGTCAGAGCGGTCAGGTTGTCGGTCGTGCGGAGCAGATGCGCCCACGGGTAGACGTCGAAGACCTGGAAGCTGTGGTGGGCGAGGGCGCGGTGTGCCGCCTCGCGCCAGGTGCCGCCGATCTGGCCACGGAACCGGTCCAGCATGCGGTCCACCAGTGCCGCGGAACCGGCCTGCTCCAGCAGGTCGTTGCCGATCCAGTAGGCCTCGACCACCCGCTCGTCGAGCGGGTCAGGAATTCCTGCCGCTTCCGCGAGGAATTCGAGGTAGCACCAGGCGCCCTCGAACTGCCGCGCCCGCCGCTCGATTCCGGCGGTCGCGCCGGAATCGAGCAGGGCGGACGCATCGGCCGGACCGCAGTAGCCGAGCTCGTTGGGCGGGTAGGCGTATCGCGCGAAGAGGAGCGCGCCCCGGGCGCTCATTCAGCAGATCCTCGGGAGCTGCTCGCCGATGGGAAGGCCGATCACCCGGGTTCCGCCCAGTCCGGTCCTGGCGACCACCATCCCGGGGTGATCCGGTACACAGGTGCCGATGCGGCGCGCCGACCGGCCCAGCGGGTGTGCCCGCAGCGCCTCCAGCACCTGATCCGCCCATTCGGCGGGCACGATGGCGAGCAGCTTGCCCTCGTTCGCCACCTGCAGCGGATCGAGCCCGAGGAGACTGCAGGCGTCCCGCACCGTCTGCGGGACGGGCAGGTCCCGTTCCACGAGGTCGATGCCGACCGCCGACGCACGGGCGATCTCGTTCAGCGAGGCCGCGACCCCGCCGCGGGTCGGGTCACGCAGGACGTGCAGATCCGCGCCCGTGGCGATCATGCCGGCGACCAGGCCGTGCAGGGGGGCGGTGTCGCTTTCGACGGTGGTGCCGAACTCCAGGCCCTCGCGGCAGCTCATCACCGCCACGCCGTGCACCCCGATGTCGCCGCTGATGAGCACGGCGTCGCCGGGCCGCGCGCGACGCGGGTCGATGTCGACCCCGTCGGCGATCACCCCGATACCCGCGGTGTTGATGTAGACGCCGTCACCGCTGGCACTGTCGACGACCTTGGTGTCCCCGGTGACCAGGCGGACGCCCGCGGCCCGCGCGGCCGTGCCCATCGCCTCGGCGATCCGGCCGAGTTCGCTCAGTTCGGTGCCCTCCTGGAGGATGAAGGCGGTGGAGAGGAACAGCGGCGTCGCGCCCGCCATCGCCAGGTCGTTGACGGTTCCGTTCACCGCCAGGTCACCGATCGACCCGCCGGGGAAGAACATCGGCTTCACCACGAACGAGTCCGTGGAGAAGGCGAGCCGGGTGCCGCCGATGGACAGGACGGCCGAGTCACCCAGCTCCGCTGCCGCCGCCGCGCCGTATGCGGGTAGGAACAGATGCTCGATCAGTTCCCCGGACATCACCCCGCCGCCCCCGTGCCCCATCACGACGGTCGGGGTGTCCCGCAGCGGGACGGGGCAGACCCAGCTCTCGAAATCGAGGTCGCCCACGCGTTGCATCGCATCAGTCACTTGGCATCGACCAGTTCCAGTCGGCGGTAGGTGTAGTACGCGGCACAGGCGCCCTCGGACGACACCATCGTCGCGCCCAGCGGGTTGCGCGGGGTGCACTCCTTGCCGAACGCCGCGCACTCGTGCGGCTTGATCAGGCCCTGCAGGACCTCGCCCGACCTGCACAGTGCCGACTCGGCGGTATGGATGCCGGTCACGTCGAACCGGAGCTCGGCATCGAACTCGCGGTACTTCCCGGAGAGTTTCCAGCCGCTCTGGGGGATCATCCCGATGCCCCGCCAGGTCCGGTCGGTCACCTCGAACACATCGCGCAGCATCTCCATGGCGGGGAGGTTGCCCTCGTCGCGTACCGCGCGGGGGTAGGCGTTCTCCAGTTCGTGGCGGCCCGCTTCGAGCTGGATGACCGTCCGGCGGATGCCTTCGAGGATGTCCAGCGGCTCGAAGCCGGTGACCACGATGGGGACCTGGTACTTCTCCGCCAGCGGCGGGTATTCGGAGGTGCCCATCACGCTGCACACATGCCCGGCGGCGAGGAAGGCCTGCACCCGGCAGGTGGAGGACTCCATGATGGCCGCGATGGCCGGCGGCACCAGGACATGGGAGACCAGCAGGGAGAAGTTCCGCACCCCCAGTCGCTTGGCCTGGTACACGGTCATCGCGTTGGCCGGCGCGGTCGTCTCGAATCCGATCCCGAAGAAGACGACTTCCCGGTCCGGGTTCTCGCGGGCCAGTTTCAGCGCGTCCAGCGGCGAGTACACGACCCGGACATCGCCGCCGGCGCTCTTGACGGAGAACAGGTCCTGGCTGCTGCCCGGCACGCGCAGCATGTCGCCGAAGGAGCAGAAGATGACTCCCGGGCGGGCGGCGATGGCCAGAGCGCGGTCGATGATCTCCAGCGGTGTCACACAGACGGGGCAACCCGGCCCATGGATCAACTCGACACCCTCGGGCAGCAGTTGGTCGATGCCGTGCCGGATGATCGAATGGGTCTGGCCCCCGCAGACCTCCATCATGGCCCACTGCCGGGTGGTGGCGGCATGGATCTGGTCCAGGAGTTTCTTCGCCAGGTCAGGGTCGCTGAACTCGTCGAGATACTTCATCTGCCGGCTCCTTCTGGGGTTTCCTTGTGCTTGGCCGCGAGTTCGAACCCGTCGCCGAATTCCTCCGCCAGGATTCCGAGCCGCTCGAAGTTGGCCAGCGTGTCCTGCGCCGACCGTTCGTCGAGGCGCTGGATGGCGAACCCGACATGCACGACGACGTACTCACCGATCGTCACGTCGGGGACGTACTGCAGGCACACCTCTTTGCGCACCCCGCCGAAATCGACCTGGGCCATCAAGGTGCCGTCGACTTCGGCGGTACTGAGGACACGCCCCGGAACTGCCAGACACATGGTCCCTCTTCTCTGTGAATCCTGAATTGCTGAATCCCTGGGTATCCGTGGGGAGCCCGGTGGATCCGTCCGGGCCCCGGGGGTCAGCCCGACGCGGCGATCAGCAGCTGGCCGAGGGCGATGCCACCGTCGTTCGGGGGGAGCAGCCGGGGCCGCAGGACGGTGAACCCCCGGCCGGTCAACATGCGCTGCGCCTCCTCCAGCAGCACGGCGTTCTGGAAGACACCGCCACCGAGCGCCACCACCTCCAGGCCGGACTGCGCACGGCAGATCTCCGCGAGGTCGACGACGAGTACGGCGACGGCGGCGTGGAAGCGGGCGGCGATGTGTTCCGGGGAGATCCCGGCGCGTACGTCGTGCACCACCGCGCGGATCACCGGCCCCGGGTCGGCGACGGCTGGATACGTGGCGTTCGCGGACCGGACGGCGAAGGCGTAGCGGCTCGCCGTCCCGTCGCCGTCCGCCGCTGAGGCGCGGGCCAGGCCCTCCAGCTCGATGGCGGCTTCGGCCTCGTACTCCACCTGATGCCGGACACCGGCCAGCGAGGCGACGGCGTCGAAGAGACGGCCCATGCTCGAGGTGGGCACACAGCCGAACCCGCTCTCCAACTGGTGAGCCAGGACGTCGCGCTCCCTGGCGGGGCAGGCGGCGACGGCCGGCAGGTCGTCGTCCCAGGCGACCCCGGCGGCGCGGAGGTGGGCGAGCGCCATCCGGTAGGGGCGCAGCACACTGGCGTCGCCGCCCGCCAGGGGCACGTAGCCGAGGTGCGCCGCCCTGCGGAACGACGTGTAGTCGGCGATCAGAACCTCGCCGCCCCAGACAGCCCCGTCGGTTCCGTGGCCGGTGCCGTCGAAGGCGACCCCGATCACGCTCTCGCCGGCGCCGAGCCCGTGCTCGCCCATCACGGATGCGATGTGCGCGTGGTGGTGCTGCACCGTCCGCACCGGCCTGCCGTTCGCGTGGGTGCGGGCCCAGTCGCCGGACCGGTAGTCGGGATGCCGGTCGGCCACCAGCTGACGGGGCTCGACGCCGGTGAGGCGTTCGAGGTGTCTCTCGGTCCTGGTCAGTGCTTCGACGGTGGACAGGTCGTCCATGTCGCCGATGTGCTGACTGACCCAGGCGTAGCGGCCTTCCCCGAGCGCGCAGGTGTTCTTCAGGTCCGCGCCGACCGCGAGTGTCGGCGGTACGTCGAACGGCAGGGCGAGGGGCAGCGGCGCGTAGCCGCGGGATCTGCGGATCGGGAGCTCCGCACCCGCGACGAACCGGCTGACCGAGTCGTCGCACGGGACATGGATGGCCCGGTCGTGCCGCAGCCAGCCGTCGACCAGCGGAGCCAGGGTGGCGAGGGCTTCCGCGTCGTCGGTGACGATGGGCTCGCCGGACAGATTCGCGGAGGTCATCACCAGCGCGTCCGGGCCCGGCCGGTCGTCCCCGACCCCGAAGAGCAGAACGTGCAACGGGGTGTAGGGCAGCAGCAGTCCGAGGTCGGGGTTGCCCGGCGCCACCGCGTCGGACACGCCGGCCGCCGGCTCCGCCCGGAGCCGCGGCAGGAGCACGATCGGCTTACGGATGCCGGAGAGCAGCTCCCGCTCCTCCCCGGTCATCGTCACCAGCTGTTCGGCGACCTCGGGACCGGCGACCATGACCGCGAACGGCTTGCCACCGCGCTGCTTACGGCGTCGCAGCTCGGCGACGGCCGCGTCGTTGCGGGCGTCGCACGCGAGGTGGTAGCCGCCGAGCCCCTTGATCGCGAGGATCCTGCCGTCGGCGAGCAGTTCCCGTGCGGCGCGCAGGGCGTCCTCGCCGTGCTCCGGGCGACCGTCGTCCTTGCGGACCAGTTCGAGCCGGGGTCCGCAGGCGTGACAGGCGATCGGCTGGGCGTGGAACCGGCGGTCCGCCGGATCGTCGTACTCCGCCCGGCAGTCGTCGCACATGTCGAACGCCGCCATGGTCGTGGCGGCCCGGTCGTACGGGGTACCGGTGACGATCGTGAACCGGGGGCCGCAGTGGGTGCACGTGATGAACGGATGGCGGTACCGGCGATTCGCCGGGTCGCTGAGCTCGGTCAGGCACTCCTGGCAGGTGGCGACATCGGGGGAGACGAGCGTACGGGCGCGGCCGCCGTCGCTTGAGTCCTCGATGGTGAACTCCGTGCCGCCACGTGTCGGCCGCTCGGAATCCCGCACGCTCTCTACGATGGCGAGCGGAGGGGCGTCCGTGCGCAGCCGCCGCCCGAACTCCGCCACCTCCTCCGCGTCGCCCTCGACCTCGACGACCACGCCGGCGCTGGTGTTCGCCACCGAGCCGGCGAGGGCCAGCTCCGAGGCGGTGACGTAGACGAAGGGCCGGAACCCCACACCCTGGACGACACCGCGCACCTCGAACCTGCGCCGGACCCGGCGGGTGCGGGCCTGCCCCATCATCTCCAGACCCGAGAGCGCCTCGCGAGCCTTGTCCTGGTCGATGATCTCCATCGCGAAGCCCATGTGGAGCAGGACCCAGTCGCCGGGGCCGGGGGCTTCGTCGAGCATGCCGATGTTGATCCGCCGCTGTGCGCCCTCCACATCGACCAGTGCGAGCTGCCCGGCAAACCCGTCCACGATCTCCACCACTTGACCGGGAATGCCAAGGCACATGATCAGGACCTCCGGGGAACGGCGGACGGGACGGTCTCGGTGGGTTCGGGCGGCAGCAGACGACGGATCAGCTGATGCACCGCCTCGATCGCCTCGGGTACCGCGGCGCAGACAGCCTCACTGAGCCCGATGCCTTCGTCGATTCCGGCGGGAGTGCAGCCCACGAGGTAGGTGACGGGAAGAGTACCGCCCAATTGATCCAGATTTGCCAGAACTGACACCGGATTCATGCCATGCGCGTCGAATTCACCCGTACCGAGGTGCTCCGCGGTGATCTCCAGCACCGTCACCTCCCCGGGAGGACCGCCCCCGGGGTAGGTGTCGACCAGCACCAGGGCGTCGTACCCGTTGAGCAGGTCATAGGCGAGATGCATACCGCGGATCCCGTAGTCGACCACCTGGACCCGTGACGGGAGGCCGCCGGGTCCGGCCAGTCGGCGCACCACCTCGGGTCCGAAGCCGTCATCGCCGAGAAAGAGATTGCCGACGCCCGCGACCAGCACACCGCCGGTCACGTCAGGACCTGCTCCCTCGCTCACATCGAACGCATTCTCAGATACCGGCGGATGTCGGGGATCGACTTCACTCCCACAGCCACGACGACCAGTGCCACGGCCGCGGCCACGCCTGTGGTGATCACGCCCAGGGTTCTCATGGGGTCTCCTCTCGGTGTTCCTTGGAGCTCTCGACGGCCAGGGGCGCCAGCTCGTCGGGGGCGAAGTAGAAGTAACGGCCGTACCAGTCGTGCAGGTCCGACGCCGGATCGTCGACGAGGACCAGGGCGACATGCACCGCTCCGTCGACATCCGAGAGCACCGCGGTCACCCGCGCCACCTGGCCGGCGAAGAACAGGTCCTGCGCGTCCGCACGGCGGGACGGGTGCACCCGGACGAGGCTGCCCTTGGCCACCCGGACGCCGTTGATGACGACCGCGTCGGACTCGGGCTGCACCGCGGCGTCGGTCGCGGGATCCCACCACGGGACGCCACCGGTGTCGAAGGGATCGGCGTCGAAGGGGTCCGCGTCGAAGGGTGTCGGCGTGTCGGCAGGAGAAGGACCGGCGGGACCCGCCTGCGGCGCATGCGGATCGCGGAGCAGGCCGTGGAGCTGTTGCAGGTCCGCGGGCGACATGCCGTCGCAACGATCGATGATCTCCCGCGCCCGGGGGTCGGTGGCCCGGGCCTCCGCCTTCTCCTCGTCCGTCATGGTCATCACGCGCAGCGTCAGGATCTCGTCGATCTCGGTGGAGTCGAACAGGGCGCCCGCGCTCTGTTCCGCCACCTCAGGGTGGTCGTACAGGATGATGGGCGCGCCCAGCACGGTGTCGGTGGTCCCGCTCGGTCCCGCCAGCACCGGCCAGCACCGCCGCTGCCGACAGCGGCCGGCCGCACCGGCCGCCTCGTCGGGGGGTTCGAGCAGCGAGACGAACCCGGCCCCGTGCGCCTGCAGGAGCAGATGCGAGCCGATCAGTGACGCGCGGATCGCGGCGTCCTTGTCGGCGGCCGTGTCCGGGTGCTCGTTGTCCACCGACACCGACAGCCGTACGAAGCCGTCGTCGGCCGTCCAGCGGGTACGGATCCTGGCCGCCAGTGGTTCGCGGCGTCGCACGATGCGGCCCACCTCGGCGCCGTTCGGATCCGTCAGCGGTTCGGTCTCCGATCCGCCGGTGATGCGGTGCAGTTGATCGAGTTCCTCGTTCCAGGCGAGTGCGGGCAGGATGACTTCCCGCTCCACCGCCTCGTCCCAGCTCAGCACCGACACGCCGTCCACGGTGAGCTGCTCGACCGGGGTGTAGCCGCCGTCCTCGTCGCGCCGTTGCACCTCGCGGACCTGCAGCTGGAGGAAGCGCAGATGGATCGTGACGCCACCGGGCGGCTCGTGCGGGGCCGTGAGGAGGCACTGCATCTCCATGCCCGGGTCCTCACTGAAGCTCGCCGCGGACGCGGACGGCGGCCCGAGGACTCCGAACTGCCAGCGTGACCGGTTCTTGTGCGAACTCGCCCGGTACGGGTAGAGCAGGTATCCCTCGTAGAGCACCGCGTCGGCGATCGTGCGGACGTGGTCGAGGCTCACCGGGCCGGCGGGGCTCAGCGCGTTCACAGGACCACCTCGCCGATGTCGGCCAGCAGGGTGTGCACGGTCTCGTCCCAACTGATCAGCCCGCGCCGGGCGCGGAAGTCGGCGATGCGGTCGAGCACGTCCTGGTCCAATCTGATCCAGCCGGAGTTCGGGAAGTAGGACGCGATCATCTGCCGCCACACCGTGACCGGCATCTGATGGCGGGCCTCGCAGTCCCAGGGCACCTGCCGTACGCCGAACCCTGCGGTCCCCTTGGTGAACACCGTGCCGGAGAAGAGCAGCGTCAGCGGCACCGAGCCCTCGCCGAGGGCGTGCAGATAGCGGGAGCCGATCACGTCGAAGTCGTACGTGCAGGGCAGGGCGAGGTCGACCTCGGTGGTACCGGTGAACCCCTGCACCGTCGTGTTGCACTGCATCCAGAGGAAGGGCTTGAGGGTGTCGGACCAGCGCTCCCGATCGCCGAACAGCCCGCGCAGCCCGTCCTGTTCGGCGGCGTCGTAGTGCCGTCGCTGCGGCTCGATGCGGACCTGGCAGCGCAGCACGATCGCGTGGATCCGCTCGCCGCTGTCCTCCTCGATCCGCAGCCGCGCGGTGAGTTGCGGCGCGACGGCGTACGGCTCGGCGACGACGTCGAGCACGGAGAAGCCGAGGCCGGTCACGACCGGTCGTCCAGGGTCGCGGGCCGGCTGCGCTCCGCCACGTGGGCGAAGAACGCGTCCATCGCGTCGTGCGCCTCGCGGCCGCCGTCGAAGCCGCGCCACAGGGTCCGCAGCCTGCCGACCAGTTCGTAACAGGCGTCGATGGGCACCAGATGACAGGACCCGCCGGAGCCGTCCCCGCGGCGCACCAGCAGCGCCTCCACATCGGGGAGCAGGACGTCCAGTTCGGGGTTGGCCTCGACGATGGTGTCCCAGGCGTCCAGCGGCAGTTCGGACTCGGTGGCGCCCGCGGGGCCCGGATAGAACGCGATGGTGCGGCCCTGGACGGAATTGCGGAACAGGAAGGCCAGCCCGACCGGGATCTGCAGGGTGTCCCAGGTCCGTTCGTCGACGGTCGGACCGTCGAAGGACAGATACCGCTCGGGGACCGCGCGATAGCGCAGATGCGCGTCCTGATCGCTGAACAGCAGGTAGCAGGCCCGGCAACTGCACATCAGGGCCCGGCTCTCCAGGTTCACCACATGCGAGTGACCCGGGTCGATCGACTCCGCGCACATCTCGCAGCGTTCCCCGGCAACCGGTTGCGGGCGGTTGCGCGTCACCCGGAGCAGGGAGGCCACGGGTGACGCCGAGCGGCTTCCGCTGATCATGTCGCCGCCGGGGTGGGTACGGCGAGCGAGACGGTCGCGCCGTCCGCGAGCAGCGGCAGCGGGTCCAGGTGCAGGTCCGCCGCCTCGACGCAGGCACCGGCCCGCCGCACGTCGTAGTGCGCAAGGCAGGCGGGGCACCGCAGCACCCCGTCGTCGGAGGCGCCGCCCAGCCGCCGGGCCAGTACGGCGCCCTCCAACGGCCGGTCGCACCGGGCACAGCGGTCCCGGAAGGCGAAGAGGTCCGAGCCGATACGGCAGGCCAGCACCGGGACGAGCCCGGCGGTGAACCGGGTGACGGCACCGGGTTCGAGGCCGGCCAGTTCGGGGACGAGCTCCCAGGACGAGCCGGAGTCGTCAGGAGCGGGAACCGTCTCGTGGAGACGGGAGAACAGCGCCTCGACCGGGACCATCGGCCCGGAGGCTCCGGACTCCCCGTCCGTGGTGGTCTCGACCTCGATCGTGATGATCTCCGGAGCGGCCGCCTCGACGGCGCCCTGCACGGCGAGCTTGAGGGTGGCCGAGGAGGACGGGCAGCCGTCGCAGCTGCCGAGCAGCCGCAGCCGGACCACGCCGTCGTCGGACACACCGAGCAGCTCCACGTCGCCGCCGTGCGAGCCCAGATAGGGCCGTACGCTCTCCAGCGCCTGCTCGACGCGCGTCTCCACGCTGTACGGGTGCAGGCCGTGCACGAGCAGCAGACTCGTCACCAGCTCGTCCGCGGCGAAGGAGGCCAGGACGTCGCCGCTGAGACGACCCTGCTCGTACAGCAGGTCGAGCAGCCGTTCCAGCCCGGCACCGTAGAAATCGGTGACGAGCCGGACCAGTTCCTCGCTGCGTTCGCGCGCGATGGCACCCCCGGACGCACTGGCGGCGATCAGGGTGTCGATGCGCTCACCGGTCACCCGCCAGTCGGACGGCGCGGAGGCGGACGGTGCGGAGCCGGCCGTTGTCACTTCGGGCGCGGGGGACGCGCTGTGCTCCGCCACGTCATTCACTGCCTGCGGACTGGGTGGGGGAGTGCAGCCGCTCGATCTTCTTGCCCTCGCCGAGGTACATGTGCACGCCGCACGGCAGACAGGGGTCGAAGCTGCGCACCGTGCGCATGATGTCGATGCCCTTGAAGTTCTCCCGGTCGTTCTCCTCGAAGATCGGCTGGCCCTGCACCGCGTCCTCGTAGGGTCCCGGTGTGCCGTAGGAGTCGCGCGGGCTCGCGTTCCACGGAGTCGGCGGGTACGGGTGGTAGTTGGCGATCTTGCCGTCGCGGATCACCAGGTGATGCGAGAGGACGCCGCGCACCGCCTCGGTGAACCCGCAGCCGACCGCCTCTTCCGGGACCTCGAACTTCTCCCAGGTCTTGGTGCGTCCCGCGCGGATCTCCACGAGCGCCTTCTCCGCGAAGTGCAGCGCGCAGGCGGCCGCGTACGCCTGGAAGTAGGTGCGCGCCCGGTTGCGCTCGATGGTGTTGCTCCACTGCGGGATGCGCCATTCCAGCTCCACCGGACCCTTGAGCGCGGTCTTGGGGAGATTGATCTGCACGCTGTGGCCGGTGGCCTTGATGTAGCCGATGTCGACCAGCCCGGCCAGCGCCGTGGTCCACAGCCGGGCCAGCGGTCCGCCACCGGTGTCGAGGGCGAGATAGTCCTTGCCGTCGAACCACCGCGGTGACATCACCCAGCTGTACTTGTCGCCCAGGTCCCGCTTCTGCGGCTGCGGGTTGGTGTGCTGGTTCCACGGGTGCCGGCGGTCGACCGGATTGCCGAGCGGGTCGTGGGTCACGAACATCTCCTGCTCTTCCCAGTCGTTGTAGTACGACGAGCCGAGCAGGATGCGGATGCCGAGGTTGATCTCGACCAGGTCGGTGGTGACCAGTTTGCCGTCGACGACGACGCCCGGGGTCACGTACATCTTCCGGCCCCAGTCGGTCATGTCCTTGTACTCGAAGTTGCAGTGTTCGGGATCCTGGAAGGAGCCCCAGCAGCCGAGCAGGATGCGGCGGTTGCCGACCATCTCGTACCCGGGCAGCGCCTCGTAGAAGAAGTCGAAGAGATCGTCGTGCATGGGCACGACCTTCTTCATGAACTCGACGTACCGCTGGAGCCGGGTGATGTAGTCGGTCATCAGCTGGATCGTCGCGACGGTGCCCACACCGCCGGGATAGAGCGTGGAGGGGTGCACGTGGCGGCCCTCCATCAGACAGAACATCTCCCGGGTCATCCGGCTCACCTGGAGTGCCTCACGGTAGAACTCACCGGTGAACGGGTTGAGCGAGCGCATGATGTCGCCGATGGTCTTGTACCCATGGGCTTCCGCGTGCGGGGAGTCGGTCCGATTGGCCTTCTCCAGCACTCCGGGGTTGGTCTCGGCGACCATCTTCTCGCAGTAGTCGACCCCCACCAGGTTCTCCTGGAAGATGTTGTGGTCGAACATGTACTCCGCGGCTTCGCCGAGGTTGACGATCCATTCGCCGAGGTGCGGCGGCTTCACCCCGTACGCCATGTTCTGCGCGTAACAGGAACACGTGGCGTGGTTGTCACCGCAGATCCCGCAGATCCGGCTGGTGATGAAGTGCGCGTCGCGAGGGTCCTTGCCCTTCATGAAGACCGAGTAGCCGCGGAAGATGGAGCTCGTGCTGTGGCATTCCGCGACCACGCGCTGCTTGAAGTCGATCTTCGTGTAGATGCCCAGGCTGCCGACGATGCGGGTGATGGGGTCCCACGCCATCTCCACCAGGCCGTCCTTGCCCTGGGTCCCGCTGCCACCCTTGCGTTGCGTCGCGGTCATTGCGCCGCCTCATCTTTCTGTCTGTTGCGGTGGGTCACCAAGTGCGGGTGGCACCGGTCGTGAGGTCTTTTCCGGGCTTGCGCCACTTGGGCTCCCGGTCGAGCGTGTGCGTCGTGATGTGGCGCAGCCGCCGCATGGTCGCGCCGTACAGTCCGACGGTGTTCGTGGAGAGCTTTCCGCCGGGGGGCTCGTCCATGAACGGCATGAACTTGTCCGGGAATCCCGGCATGGTGCAGCCGATACAGATTCCACCGACGTTGGGGCAGCCGCCGATACCGTTCATCCAGCCGCGCTTCGGCACGTTGCATTTCACGGTGGGGCCCCAGCAGCCGAGCTTGACGATGCATTTCGGCGAACCGTATTCGGTCGCGAAGTCGCCCTGCTCGTAGTAGCCGGCCCGGTCGCAGCCCTCGTGCACGGTCTGGCCGAACAGCCAGGCCGGACGCAGTGCGTCGTCGAGGGGAATCATCGGGGCCTGGTCGGTGGCCATGTACAGCAGATACGTCAGGGTTTCCGAAAGGTTGTCCGGCTGGATGGGGCAGCCGGGGACACACACGATCGGGATTCCGGCCTTGGACTTCCAGTCCCAGCCCAGATAGTCCGGCACTCCCATGGCCCCGGTCGGATTGCCCGCCATGGCGTGGATGCCGCCGTAGGTCGCGCAGGTGCCGACCGCGACGATGGCGGTGGCCTTCGGGGCCAGCCGGTCGAGCCACTCACTGGTGGTCATCGGCTGACCGGTGGCGGGATCGTTGCCGAAGCCCGACCAGTAGCCCTCGTCGTGCAGCTGTTCGTTGGGGATCGACCCCTCGACGACCAGCACGAACGGTTCCAGTTCGCCTCTGTCGGCCTTGAAGAACCACTCGAGGAAGTCGTCGGCGCCGCCGGTGGGGCCGCATTCGAAATCGATGAGCGGCCAGTGCACGGCCACCTGGGGGAGGCCGGGCAGGGCGCCGAGGGCGATCTCCTCGATGCTGGGCTGGGTGGCGGCGGTCAGTGCCACTGAATCGCCGTCACAGCTGAGACCCGCATTGATCCACAGAACATGGATCAATGTTTCTTCCGCTTTCATTGCAGCCTCTGTCGGCATAATGCCGCCGCCTTCCGGGGCCGGCGGCAGATCCGCCGCGCTGCGGGGATCGCCTTCGGCTCGCACGTGTGGTGTCGCTCACATTGGTACCATCTAGACTCCGTCAGAGCGCGCTGTCAACACGGGAATCCGCTCGATGGCCGCGGGCTTATCGGCAATCATCCGTGGCTCGTATTGGGCCGAACGAGTGATTCACGCGCGAGAGGCCACCGGTCGTATGCGATCCGGCCGGTCACGGAATGTGCCATTTGACGGTGACGCTGGAGCGAGGCGCTGATGCATGAATTGTCGATCACGCAGAGCGTCGTCGACGCGGTATGTGAACGCGCCGCCGGGCGGCCGGTACAGGTGGTGACCGTCCGGGTGGGAATGCTGACCGCGGTGGTGGCCGACGCGATGCGTTTCTGCTTCGATCTGGTCACCGCGGGAACAGTGGCCGAGGGCGCGCGCCTCGAGATCGACCAGCCCGCCGGCGCTGGACACTGCCGTGCATGTGACACCGAATTCACCCTGGCCGATCTGATCCTCCTGTGTCCGTGCGGCAGCGCCGACGTGGACATCACCTCGGGTCAGGAGCTCCAGATCATCTCGATGAAAGTGGGCTGACGTATGTGCGGTACTTGTGGCTGCCACGCCGACGGCGGTACCGGGGGCGGGCACAGCCATCCGGTGAACGGCGAGACGATCACCCTTGAGCAGAGGGTGCTCGCCAAGAACGAGGATGTCGCGTCGCGCAACCGCGACTGGCTGGCCGGCCAGGGGATCGTGGCGGTGAATCTGATGAGTTCACCGGGAGCCGGAAAGACCACGCTGCTGGAACGAACGATCGGTGATCTCGCGGGCAGACGTGCGGTGTCGGTCATCGAGGGCGACCAGGAGACCACGCTCGACGCCGACCGGATCAAGCGGGCCGGATGCGCGGTGGTTCAGGTGAACACCGGGGCGGGATGCCATCTCGACGCGGAGATGATGCACACCGCCCTCGGGTCCCTGTCTCCCGCCCCCGGTTCGCTGATCCTGGTGGAGAACGTGGGCAACCTGGTGTGTCCCGCGATGTTCGACCTGGGTGAGCGCAGCAAGGTCGTCATCATCTCGGTCACCGAGGGCACGGACAAGCCACTGAAATACCCGTACATGTTCGCCGCCGCGGATCTGGTCATCATCAACAAGATCGATCTGCTGCCCTACGTCGACTTCGACGTCGACCGCTGCGCGGAGTACGCGCGGTCGGTGAATCCGAAGGTGCGGGTGCTGACGGTGTCGGCGACGACGGGTGAGGGGATGGATGACTGGTACGACTGGGTGGCGGAGCAGTACTGAGGCGCTCGACCGGTCCGTAGCGGGATGGCGTACGTACTGGCCGGACGTTCTCCGCCCGGCCAGTACACAGGTCGTGGCCCCGATCGGGCGGCGGCGTCAGGCCTGGGACCGGGAGGGATCGGCGGCACGCGCGGCACGCCACTCGGGGGCGAGCACCGACCAGATCTCGGTGTCCTGCCGGATGCCCCGATAGAGGGAACTCTCGCGCTGGACCCCGTCCCGGCTCATGCCGAGCCGCTTGGCCACGTTGATGCTCGGTGTGTTCTTCGAGGACACCAGCCACTCCACCCGGTGAATTCCGCGCTCCTCGACCGCCCAGTCGATGATCACACGCACCGCGCGGGTGACCAGCCCGCGGCCGGCGGCGGCCGGCTCCAGCCAGCATCCGGCCTCACAGGTCTCGGCCTTCGCGTCGAAGACCCGGAACAGGACGCCGCCCACGAGGAGCCCGTCGAGCCAGATGCCGTACAGCCGTCCGGCGTCGGCGGCGGTCCTGTCCGCGTACGACTGGAGCCAGTTCCGCGCCGAGTCGAGGTCGGCGGTCACGTCGGGGAGCCCGACGTGCTGGCCGATGTATTCGCGGCCGCGGTCCATGTGGGCGAGGAACTCCTCGGCCCGCCAGGGTTCCAGCGGCCGCAGTTCGGCTCCGTCACCCAGCGATATCGCGAACATTCTCGTCCTCCTCGGCGATCGTGCGCGGTCCATGGATCTTCGCACGGCGACCCGTGCGTTCCGTTGCTGCCCCGTGCCCCCTCCGGTGCGGGCCGAACGTCTCAGGCACGCTCGGCGGCGAACGGCCGGCCGGCGCCGAAGGCCAGGGCGCCGAAGCGGTCGCCCATGCGGCGGTGCGTGGCCGCGTCCGGGTGGAGCTGGTCGGGCAGCGGCAGCTCGGCGAAGTCCGCCTCACCGTAGAGTTCACGGCCGTCGAGGTAGTGCAGGTTCGGATCGTCGGCCGACCGCTGCTTCACGACACGGGCCAGTTCGTCCCGGATGACGTTGAGCGTCAGCTTCCCCGCGGCGCGTTCCGCCGGGTCGCCCGCGGCCAGGAACCGGATCTTCCCTTCACTCAGGTTGCTGAAGTCGGGTGCGCTGGGGCCCGGAGTGTCCTCGTGGATGGGGCACAGGACGGGGGAGACGACCAGCAGCGGAACGGTGGGATGCCCCTCGCGGATGGTGTCGAGGAAGCCGTGCACGGCCGGGGTGAAGGCGCGCAACCGCATCACGTCGGTGTTGACCAGGTTGATGCCGATCTTGACGCTGATGAGGTCCGCCGGGGTGTCCCGCAGGGCGCGGGCGGTGAACGGATCGAGCAGGGCGCTGCCGCCCAGACCGAGGTTGATCAGCGCCACGCCACCGAGGGAGGCGGCCAGCGCCGGCCAGGTCGTGGTGGGACTCGCGGCGTCGGAACCATGGCTGATCGAACTGCCGTGGTGCAACCACACACGGCGGCCGTCCTCCTCCGCCGCCTCCACCGGGGCGTCCGTGCGCAGCGCCACCAGCTGGGTGATCTCGTTGTAGGGCAGCCAGATCTCGACGTTCTTCATCCGGTCGGGCAGACCGGGGAACCGGACGGTGCCGACCGGTCCTGGCCGGTTCTCCACCGACCCGGTGGTCATGTCCACCAGCAGCACATTGCCGCCGGTCACACCGGCCTGCCCGGCGAGGCGGCCATCGACGAGCAGGTCGTACACGCCGTCCGGACGTGGCGGGGCGCCCTGGTAGGCCATCTTGGTGCGGAGGGTGTCCAGCTCGACCGCGGTGGCCCGGGTGCGGAAAACCAGCCGAACCCCGGAAGGCTGCGCCTCCACCATGGCCAGCTGCCCGTCGGAGCACTGCGCGCGGGCCCGCGCGGGCAGCCGGTGCGGCAGCACCCCGTGCTCGGTGAACTCCAGGTCGAGCGCGCCGCGGACGAGGTCCGCGGTGACGGGCGTGGTGGTCCAGTCCGTGCCCTGAGGCTCCGTGTCCTGGGACAGGGTGGAAGAGCCGGGGACGGGGTCGTGCTGAGACGTCATGATCCCACCTTGTCAACCGGTTACCGGGTCCGCACATGATTTACCGGTCCGCCGCCCCGAGCCCGGCGCCGAAGGCCGCTCGGAATCCGGTGGAGGTGCGCAACGTCCCCGGTCATGATGGGCGCCATGAGCAATCGTGTACCTCCCGTCCAGAGCCTGATCGTCGTCGACGTCCAGTCGGCCTTCGTCTCCGGTGCGGGGGCGGTGCCCGCGGCGGACCGGCTCGTGGACCGGACGACGGATCTGATCGCACGGGCCCGGAAGAGCGGTGCGCTCATCGTCCATCTCCAGAACGACGGTCCGGCCGGAGCGGAGGACGAGCCCCACACGCCCGGCTGGGAACTCCACCACCCCATCGAGGCCGGCCCCGCGGAGGTCGTGATCCGCAAGCCCAAGGACGATGGCTTCAACGGAACGTCACTGGGCACCCTGTTGACCGCATCGGGGGTGCACGCGCTCGCCGTCTGTGGGGTGATGTCCGAGATGTGCGTCCAGGCGACGGCCCGCACGGCTCTGGCGCTGGGATACCGGGTCGTTCTGCCGCACGACGCCCACGCGACGCAGGACATCCCGGCGGCACCCGGAATCAGCGACGGGATCCCGGCCGCCACGGTGTCACGGGTCGCCGAATGGGCCCTCGGCAACGAGGCCGAGGTCATCGCCCACGCCTCGGATGTGACCTTCGCGCCCCCGCTCCCGCGGTCCGCCGATCCCACCCGCGACTGATCGTGAGACCTCGGGCGGCATGATTGCCGCGCCTGCCGCGAGGGGGCAGGATGCGGGGATGCGCTTCTCGATCAACATTCCGAACTTCGGGGACTTCGCCGACGCAAGGGCGGTGGCGACGGTTGCCGCAGCGGCTGAGCAGGCGGGCTGGGACGGGCTGTTCGTCTGGGATCACGTGGTCCACGACAAGATCCAACGACGCGGCCAGGCCTTCGGGGATCCATGGATGCTGCTCACCGCCGCGGCGTTGGCGACCTCCCGGATCAAACTGGGCACGCTGGTCACTCCGGTGGCGCGCCGGCGTCCCCAGCAGCTCGCCCGTCAGGTGGCCACCCTGGACGCACTCAGCGGCGGACGGGTGATCTTCGGTGCGGGACTGGGCGGGCCGATCGAGGACGAGTACGGCAGCTTCGGCGAGCCGACCGACCCGGTCGTGCTGGCCGAGCGGCTGGACGAGGGACTGGACCTGCTGGGGCGCTACTGGTCGGGCGACCCGGTGAACCATCACGGGAAGCACTACGAAGTGCGGGACGTGACCCTGCTCCCCGCCACGGTGCAACGCCCCCGCCCGCCCGTCTGGATCGCCGGATTCTGGCCGAACCGTCCGCCGATGCGACGGGCCGCCCGCTGGGACGGCGCGGTTCCGCTGTTCACCTCCGCCAAACACGGCCACGTACCGCATGTCGAGGAGGTCGTGGACCTGGTCGCCTATGTCCGGCGGCATCGCGAGGAAGGGCACGTGGTGCCCTTCGAGTTCGTCCTCGGTGGCGCCAGCCCCGCCGACAGCGCCAAGGCGCACGACCTGATCGGGCCGCTGCTCGACGCCGGTGCCACCTGGTGGGACGAACGTCAGCTCCAGACCAGCGATGAACTCGACCGGCTCGCACCGGTGCTGCGCCGCATCGAACAGGGTCCGCCGGCCTTCTAGGCCGTCAGCCGACCCTGTTCAGCAGCCACTTCTGGGCGTCGGTCTGGTTGCTCTCCCACTGCTGGACGTTGGCGTGGTTGGCCGTGCTGGCGTTGTCGACGTCGAGGACCTTGCCGCTGTTGACGTTCGTCAGGGTGTGGCTGCCGCTCGCCAGTCGGTGGATCAGCCACTTCTGGGCGTTGGAGCCGTTGGCCTCCCACTGCTGGACGTTGGCGCCGTTGTGCGTGCCGGCGCCGCTCACGTCCAGAGCCTTGCCGCTGTTGGCGCTGATCACGATGTGGACGCCATCGCCGAGCGGGTTGATCCGCCACAACTGGGCCTTGGAACCGTTGGGTTGGTACTGCTGGACGTTGGCGCCGGAGGCCGAGGCGGCGTTCACCACGTCGAGTGCCTTGCCGCTGTTGACGTTGGCCAGGGTGTAGATCCCGGCGGTGAGCGAGGCGAGCTGCGGGGCGGGTTCCTCGAGCCGCACCGAGGAGACCGCGTCGTTCAGGTCCTCGATCGGACAGTCGTCGAGGAGGCCCGCACCCCTTGACCCGCTTCTCCGGACACCGGTCAGGCCCTGCCCCGGGTCCAGGCCGATCTCCCGGCCCCCGTAGTCCGCATGGTCGAAGCAGCCGACGTAGTACCGCGTGTGGTTCACGATCGACGAGGCGCGGTCGTTGAAGCCGTGGTCCTGGAGATCGGCGATGCTCTGGTCGGAGATCAGGATCTCGCCGGATCTGTTCCCCTCGTTGAAGTCGGCGTCGTCGTACAGCGCCCAGTAGTCCTCCGGACAGGCGTACCTGCCCGCGCCGCGGATGATCCTGACCGTCACGTCGCCCTCCCCGGTGTCGTCGCTACCGTAGGTGAGCGCGGGATTGCCCGTCCACGGTGCCGCGGGCCGAGCGGCGTGATCCGGTCAGGCCCGCCTCCGTGCACCCGCGAAAGGCCCGGTGCCGCGTTGCGTGGGGCAACGACCCAGGGGAATGCGCCTGGGCACCGGGCCTTCCGTGTGCTCTGCGGGGACCGCTCAGCTGTGGGAGACGGTCAGCCCGTAGAAGGCGACTCGCGCGCCCTTGGTGGTGCTGTCGGAGGACGACTGGTTGTACGAGCCGGCCTTGAAGTACTGCTTGTACGGGTTGAAGGACGACGGGATCGCGTAGTGCGTCGTGCTGCCGTTGACCGTCAGGTCGATCGTGTGACCGCCGGAGACGGCGATCGTGTAGCTCCACGTCTTGCCGACCGCCACGTGGCCGACGGTGTGCGGCGTCTGGCCGCCGGAGGGCGAGTTCTCGAGGCCCGCGACGATGTCGCCGTTGGAGTGGTAGTAGAGCTCGATCAGCGGCTTCGTGGAGGATCCGCCGGTGCCGAGGTGGATCTGTCCGACGCAGACGTTCGACGTCACGGACACCACGCGCAGCGTCGCGTTGAGCTTGTGGGCGCCGCTGAGCGACCAGTTCGCGGAGCTGCCGTTGGCGTTCATCTCACGGAGTTCGGAGCGGGCGTAGTTGGAGTTGGGGGTGGTGACGCCCTTCTCCGGCGCCCAGAAGGTCATGGCCCCGTCGCGGGTGTCGGTGTAGAAGTACGAGTCCTGGAACCCGTTCGGGCCCTGGAGCCGGGACGACGAGATGGTGGTCGGCGAGCCGGGGGAGCCGACCGGCTCCTGCAACTGCCATACGGACAGGTTGAAGTTGCCACCGGGCGCGACGGAGGGGGACGCCGCGTCGGCGTTGGCGCCCAGCAGGCCGAGCGTGCCGGCTATGCCCGCTGCGGTCGCCAGAGCGAGGACTTTGGAACGAAGTTTCATGTGGGGGGCCTTCCAGCGCTTGTTCAAGAACGTGAACTAGGTCTAGTCCAACGTGGCGCCAGATCTGAATAGCACGGCCTCGTTGCGCCGTCAACGACAGTCTCCGCGCGTAGAGTTCATCGCTGCAGTTCAGGGCTTCATCATTGGAGAAGAGAAGCGTGCCGGGAGCTGTGCTTCCCCTGGTTTCGGCCGGACTGCTTCGCGGCCGTATGAACTCGCCGCGTATCGAACGGAGTTCATATCCATGGACGGAGAACTGCTCGGCGGACGCCGTTATGGCCCACCCGGTGCTGTCAGAGCGGCTCTCCGAGTGGCCCGTACTCCTTCTCCAGGGACGCGTCCCAGTGGGCGGCGAAGTCCGGCTGTGTGCCGTCCGCGTCGGTGAATCCGTACTCCTCGTACAGGCCCCAGGTGGCCAGTGCCCGACCGCTCTTGGTCATGATGCCGGGGTCGGCGGCCAGTGCGGCGATCGCCCGTCCCAGATAGGCCGGGGTCTCGGAGTGTGCGAAGTTCGGGTCCTTGGCCACCCCGTCGCGCCAGTTGTCCTCGGTGACGCCGAAGGTCTCCAGCATGGCCTCCGAGCGCAGGAAGCCGGGCGTGATCGCGACCGCGGCGACGCCGTGCGGTTTCAGTTCGGCCGCCTGCGCGACGGCGAGGCGGATCACGGAGGACTTCGCCAGATCGTAGAAGAACGATCCGCGATAGCGGGCGGTGTTGCCGTCGGTGACTTCCACCACCAGGCCGCTCTTGCGGGCGACCATCAGCGGCAGGGCGAAACGGCTGGTGATCACGTGCGTCTCGACCGCCTGCCGCAGCAGCCGGATCCCGGTGTCCAGGTCCTGCTCCCACAGCGGGTGTTCCCAGTCGGTGAGCGGATCGCCGCCCCACACGGAGTTGACCAGGATGTCCAACTGCCCGCTCTGTTCGGCCGCGATCCGGTCGACCAGGGCGCGGACCTCCGCCGGCCGGCTGTGGTCGGTGCGCACCGGGATGCCGAGGCCTCCGGTGGCGGTGACCGCCTGCGCGGTGGCCTCGATGGTCTCCGGCCGGTCCAGGTCGGAGGGTCCGGCCGCGCTGCTGCGGCCGGTGACGTACACCGTCGCGCCCGCGGCGCCGAGGGCGACGGCGACACCCCGCCCACCGCCCCGGGTACCTCCGGCGACCAGGGCCACTTTGCCGGTCAGTGGCCGGATCTCATCGTTGTTCACTGCTTCTCCAGGATTGACCGGTCGGGCGGCTGGAGGTGGGGCGAGAGCGCGGTGTCGATCCCTTGCCGGAGCCGCTGGGCGAGGGTGCCCTGGCGGTCGAGCGCCCACATCAGGCCCGTGCCGGCGGTGGCTGCCTGTACGGACCGGGCCAGGGCGACGGTGTCCGTTCCCGCGCGCAGCGCGCCGGTGGACACCGCTTCCGCCAGCAGACTCTCCACCGCCTGCCCCTGGGCCTGGTGAACGGCCAGGGCGTGCTGGTGGAACTGCGGATCGGTCAGGTCGATGCACAGAAAGGCCAGGTGGTTGGCGTACATCTCGGGCGAGGCCATGGGGGCCATCGACTCCACCGTCAGCGTCACGAGGGCCTCGAGGGCCGGCTCGTGCTCGGATCGCGTGCGTCCGAAGAGTGCTCCGGCGTCCTTCGCGGACTGCTCGGCGAGCGCCAGCAGCAGACCGCGCTTGGAACCGAACCGCTGCACGAGCGTGGCGGGGACCATCCCCACCTCCCGGGCCACGACCGCCAGAGTGAGCCCCGCGGGACCCACCCGTCCGACCACCTCGGCCGTCGTACGAAGGATCACCGCGTCATCCACTCCGCGAGGGCGTCCTGTCACCATGACCCCCTCCAGTTAGTAAATGCACGTTCATTTATTAAAGCGCCTGGTCGTCCGCGCCGCAAGCGTGGCGTGGGACCGTCGCCGGAGAGGCGGGTGGGCGCGAAGAGAGAACCGGAGGTCCAGCCGTCGTTCCCCCCACGGGACGACGGCCGGACCCCCGCTGTCGCTGCTGGCCATGTGCAACGAGAACTGAACGTACGCGAGCGCTCTACGCACGGCTACCGTGCCGGGGGAATGTGGCCGAGAATCAACCGAAAAGAGTCGAACACCTGCGCAGCGCGCGCAGCCGTCGGACCTACGCCACCGGACGGCCGATCGATGTCAGGCGTAGGGGTCGAACGGGATGCCGGCAGGCTTGGAGTTGTTGAGGGCGTCGTTGAAGGTGCTGTCCGAAATCTTGATCGTGGCAGCGCCGAAGTTCGCGTTCATGAGCTTGTCGCGCAGACCCGTCGGGTAGCCGTTCCAGCCGACGAGGCGCGGATAGAACCAGCCACCGGTGACGTTCTCCGGCGGCTCGTCGTTGTTGTTCGCGAGGCGGTAGAAGTGGGTCGAGGCGCCGTCCTTGTTGTAGACGACCTTCGGGTGGGTGCCGTCGAAGCGCACCGACGAGCGCGGATACCACTTCCAGCCGCTGTGCTGCGACGTCGAGACGTACTGGACCTGGTTGTCGTTGATCCACACCACGACGTGTTCCCAGTCGTGCCGGTGTCCGATGGCCGCGGGTCCGAGGGTGGCCTGGTCCTTCTCGAAGTAGCCGGCGTACACGACCGCGCACCAGCCGTTGTTGCACTTCTCGCGCGAGTACGTGTTGGAGTTCGCCAGCTGGGGGTAGTCGTGGCAGTGGCCGTTCACATCCCCGCCCGGTTTCAGGCCGGGGTTGAGGGTGCCGTCGGTGCCGATGGCGGCGGTCGCGTAGCAGCCGTCCCCGTCGTAGTCGAAGGCCGGGGAGAAGGACTGCTCGAGACCGTCGGCGTTCTGCGGCAGCGACTGGAGGATGGAGGCGCTCGCGTCGGTGGGGACCATCATCACCAGAGCCGCCGCGCTGAGGACACTTGCGAGCGCGGACCGGCGGAACCTTCCCGGACGCGTCGGACGGCGGATCGCCGCTTTCCCGGGGATTGTCGTCGACGACAGCATGCTGCGCACATCAACTCCATAGCAATACATATGGGGTGAGAAATCCTCGCCCGGATTCCTGGCTGGGAATTGGGCAACTCTACGACGGTGACGTCGGCCGCAGAAGTCTCCGGACGAAAGGTCCGGTGTCCCGGACATGAATTGCGAACCTACTGAACGATGCGGAATCTGCAGCGCAACGGGGGTCCGGCCGGCCTGGCGGGGGCTGTGTCAGTGGTCCGTGTGAGACTGCGTCACATGTCTCTCGCCGATCTCACTCTTGACCAGTGGCGGTCGCTCGACCTGCCGGCCGCCCGACGTTTCGCGCAGCTGGCCGCCGACCGGGTCGGCGGCCGCGTGTCCCTGGTCGGCGCCGTCGAGCACCTTGGCGCGCCGTGGCACCGCGCCCGCATCGAGAAGGACGGGCGGGAGTTCGCCCTGATACCCGGCGGCGAAGTGACGCTCGGATTCGACGTCGACGCCTGGCAGCCGACTGCGGGGCAACTCGCCGACTACGCGGAGAGCTTGGAAGAGGGCTTCGGCTACGGATCGGACCTGAAGGCGCATCTCGCCGAGCTGGTCGGTCCGCGGCGGACCGTCTCGTTGGCCACGGTGCTCATGAGCGTCGAGGACGTGGATCTCACCGAGCTGCCTGCCGACATGCCGGCCCTGCTCGCGGAGAGCGGTGCGCGGATGCCGAGCGCCGACGAGTGGGAGTACGCCTGCGGAGCCGGGGCGGCCACGCTGTTCCGGTGGGGCGACGAGTGCTCCCTCGACCGGACGCCGTACGAGGACGGCACCGGACCCCAGCATGAGCTGAGCGCCTTCGGGCTGCGCATCGCCTACGACGTCTACCGCACGGAACTGAGCAGTGATGTGACCGCCGTTCACGGTGGTGACGGCGGGGAGGCGGTCTGCGGGGGCTATGGCAACCTGTTGGCGTGGCTGCCGCTGGCCGCCGCCAACCGCAATCCCTTTCTGGCCGAGTTCGTGTACGGCCCGGACGGTGAGGGAGTCTGTGCGGAATTCTCCACGCGCCATGTCCTCACGCTTGCCTAGCCTTTCCGTTCGCTGCGTTGCCGTGCGGTCGGTACCGTCGATGCGGCCGATTCGTTCGATGCGGTCGATGCGGTTGCCGGGAGGAAATCGACTGTTCTGCCGGCGGTCTGCGGAAAGATCTTTCGGTGTATGCCGGTTCACGGCACAATCGCTCCGTGACGATCACTGAAACCCCCGGTCCCCATCGCGCAGGACCGGTCGCCCTGGTCCGCGGATTCCTGGCCGCCGGGGTGGCCGGTGCCGCCGTGGCGTGCGTCGTCGTCGGGATCGTGATCGGGAACGTGGCCCTGTGGTGTGTCGGCGGCGGGCTCCTCGTTCTGACGGTCGTGGCCATGACCGTCGCGGGGCGGTTGAAGCGTGCGCGGACGCCACCTCAGGAGAAGCGCCGGGCGCTGGCCATGATCGAGAGCCGGCGCGCCACCAGCGGTGAGTCGGCGGACGTTCCGATCAGGTTCGTCCTGACGGTGGCGCCGGACGACCGGGCCGCCTACCGGGTCGAGTTCTCCCAGCCGATCAACCTGGTCGACGTTCCCGACTACCGGCCGCGCGGCATCGTGGTGGTCGAATACCCCGCCGACGAACCATGGGCTGTCAGGATCATCACCGAACCGGACCAGGAGTGGGCGGCCAGGGCGGCGGAGGCGTTGCTCGACTCCGCGCCCGAGTCCAGTCTGGTGCAGGATCCGACCAAGTGGGGTTCGTGCTGCCTGATCGGCGTCGCGGGGATTCTCATCGGTGCGGCGATCGTCGTTCTGCTGTTCCGCGCGGAACTGTTCCGCGATGAGGGCGGGGACGGGGTGAAGTCCGCTGGAACGGGCAGCTCTTCGTCCTCCACGACCACCTCCTCGTCGAGCACGACGACCGCACAGACCTCGGAGTCGATGCTGCAGGACGGACGGATGCGCCGTACCGCCGACGCGATGATCGCGGCCCACTCGCCGATGGCCGTCGAATTCACCATCGAGGACCACCGGATGTCGGCCCGCGGCGTCGGCCCGGCTGAGGCGACCGCTGCTCACCCACCCATCGACCTGCGGACCCTGCCGTACGAACGGCTCCCCGGCCTGGTCCACGAGGCGCGCACCACGCTCGGGATCAGCGACGCCGGCACCTGGCACATCGATGTCGACCACGACCCGAAGACCAAGGCCTTGCTCATCCGTGTGACGGTAACGGACGCTCACCGGTCGGCCTTCCTGCTCGCGGACGCGCTGGGCCGGGTCACCCAGCGCGGCGGTCGCTGACCAGGGGCTCTGACGCGGGGCCTCCGATGCGGGGCCTCCGATGCGGAGCCTCCGACGTCCGGTCGGGCGGCTCTCAGCGGGTGGCGGCTCCGCCCGCGATCGCGTGCAGCTGATCCCGCAGGGTGAGCGCCGCGGGCAGCGGGGCAGCGGGTAGCGCGGTGTGGATGGTCCGGCGGGGGAGAGGGCCGTCGAGCGGGCGCAGGACGAGTTCGGCCGGGACTGCCCACGCGGCCAGCGCAGGGACCAGCGCGACGCCCAGGCCGGCGGCGGCGTAGCCGAACTTCCCGGTCCACTCGGCGATTCTGATGAGCTTCCGGGGAGTGAAACCCGCCCGGGCACAGGCGTCGTCGAGGAGGGTGGGTCGGCCGGCGGGTGGGTCCTGGAGCCACGCCTCGTCGCGCAGGTCGCGCAGGTCGATCGTCGCGGTCGCGGCCAGCCGGTGCTCGCGGGGGAGAACGACGAGCAGCTCGTCCTGCAGCAGTTGGGTCGTCGTGACGCCCTCGGCCGTCGGGAGGCCGGACGGGTAGTCGCTGACCACGGCAAGGTCGAGAGCTCCGTCCGCGAGGCGCTGCACCAACGCGTTGCTGCGGCCTTCCACGGCGATGACTTCGATGTCGGGCCGTGCCTGCTGGAACGCCCGCAGGGCGGCGGGCACCAGGGAGATGTTCGCGGTCGCGAACGCGCCGACACGCAGCGTCCCGCCGTGCCCCGCGTGGATGGCGGCGACCTCCCGTTCCGCCCGCGCCAGGCGATCGAGCACGTCCACTGCGTGGCGATGCAGCGCGTGGCCTGCGGGGTTCAGCCGTACACCACGGGGGAGCCGCTCGAACAGCGGCCCGCCCGCCCGCTGTTCGAGCGTGGCGATCCGGCGGGACACCGCGGATTGTGTGTAGCTGAGCCGGACCGCGGCCTGGGTGAACGACCCCGTGTCGGCGACGGTGACGAGCAGACGCAGTGCGTCGATCTCAAACACATTCCCCCCATGCATGGCTGCGATGCATTCTAGTCGCTGGTGGAATGCCTTGCCTCGTCCTAACGTCACATCCGTGGCCGTGGTCGCGTCCGTCGGACCGGAACGCAGCGATACCGCCACTCCTGAGATCACATCCGAGGAGGCAGCGTGCTGTTGTTACTGCGGGTCGAGATGGAGCCGGGCCGGTGACCGCGGGAGCGGTGACCGAGCTGACGGCGATGCTGGCCGACCTGGAGGAACTCGTCGTCTGTGAGTCCTTCTCCGCCGACCACGCGGCTCTGGCCCGCAGCGCCGAAGTGGTCGGCGCGCTGGGCGCACGGCTGCTGGGCGTCGAGCCGGAGCGGATCGTGATCGAGGGCGTGACGCACCTGCGATGGGTGTTCGGCACGCCGCGGGTGCTGCTGGTGGGACATCACGACACGGTGTGGCCGACGGGGTCGCTGCGAAGCCACCCCTGGTCGGTGGTGGACGGGGTGGCCAGGGGCCCGGGGGTCCTGGACATGAAGGCAGGGCTGGTGCAGATGTTCCACGCATTGGCGTCGCTGCCGTCCCTGGAGGGTGTGTGCGTGCTGGTCAACGGCGACGAGGAAGTGGGATCGCCGACCTCGCGGGAGCTGATCGAGCAGTCCGCGCGTGGGTGCGCGGCCGCGTTCGTCCTGGAGGCTTCCGCGAATGAACAGGGTGCGCTGAAGACGGCCCGCAAGGGCACGTCACGCTACGAGGTGGTGGTGCACGGCAAGGCCGCGCACGCCGGTCTGGAGCCGCACAAGGGAGTCAACGCCGCGGTCGAGGCGGCCCACCAGGTCCTGGCCATCGCTGACTTGGCGGCCTCCGTCAACGGGTCCGGCGTGAGTCATGCCGGCTCCGCCCTGGGAGCCGCGACCATCACGCCCACGCTCCTCTCGGCCGGCAGCACCCTGAACACGGTGCCCGCACTCGCGAAGATATCGGTGGACGTCCGGGTGCCGAGTCCGGAGGCGCAGGACCGGACGGACGCTCTGATGCGGGGGCTGACCGCCAGAACGGACGGGGCGCGGCTGGAGGTGCTGGGCGGCAGGAGACGACCACCCATGGAACCGGAGTCGTCAGCCGAGCTGTTCGCCCTCGCCGCGAGAATCACCACGGAACTGGGTCAGGAGCCACTGCGGGGGATCGCCGTCGGCGGTGCGTCGGACGGCAACTACACCGCGGGCGTGGGCTGCCCCACGCTGGACGGCCTCGGCGGTGTCGGCAGCGGCGCCCACGCGGACTCCGAACACGTGGTGGTCGACCGGATCATTCCCCGCACCCGGCTGCTGGCCCAACTGATCGCGCGGACACAGCGATGATCCCTGAGCGATCGAAGAAGACGTCCATGACAGCAGCGAACACTCTGCCGCCCGAGGCCCGCGAACTGGCAGCGCAGCATCATCTCGGCGCGCTGCAGGGCTCGTTCACCCCCAAGCCGATCGGCAAGGGGCTCGTTGCGCTCCACCTCTTCGCGACCGTCAACCTCCTGGCGATGTTCGTGATCCCGGGCCTGCTGTACTACTGGTGGTTGCGCCGGCTGCCGAACTTCAGCCGCAGACAGGCGGCGAAGCGTCTGCACTTGTTCGAGCACGGACTCATCGTCCACCCGCAGTTCGGCGACGGCATCGTCGCCCTCCGCTGGGAGTCCCTCCGGCTCTACCAGAACATCACCCAGACGTTCATCAACGGTGTTCCCGGCCCCACCACCTACACGTACTCCGCGGTCGGCCCGGGCAGGACGAGCGCGACGATCACCGAGTTCTACGACGGCCCCCAGACCTGGGGGCCGTGGATGCAGAACGCCGTGGTCCGCGCCCAGGGCCAGGCAGCTCTCGAAGCGGTCCTCGAGGGCGGGACCGTGAACTTCGGTTCGTTCACGCTCTCCCGCACGGGTCTGGGCGCCCGTGCCAAGGGCCAGCTGCCCTGGTCCCATGTCCAGGAATGCCGCGTCACCGCAGGCAGGGTTCATGTCATGAGGACGGGAGCAGCGACCCCCTGGTCCAGTGACCCGGTCGGCGACGTCGCGAACCTCCACCTCTTCCTCACCCTCGCCGCCAACCTCGCCCCGGAGTGACCGACCCGCGGCAGCCACCTCCGCCGCATCGTCGTCCCGTACCGTCAGCCGGTGGCCGGTCCGGTCCAGTCGGCGGCCACGTGGCCGAGGCGGACGCGCTGCGGGTGGTAGCCGACGGGGACGGAGAGGATCTTCTGTCCGGTGGCGAAGTCGATCGCGGTGATCTGGTTCGCTCCGCTCTCGGAGATGATGCAGGACTTGCCGTCCCCGCTCAGCGTGGCCCAGTACGGTTTCGACGCCGGAATGAGCGGGCCCTCCTGCAGTGTCGTCCGGTCGACGACCGTCGCGTAGTCGTCCACGGTGCCGGCGACGCAGAGCTTGGCACCGTCCGGACTCATCGACAGGCCGTGGTCGCGGGAGTCGTTGGGCCAGGTGGTCCGGTCCGGATCGGTGGCCGGGTTCTCCGGCAGGGTCTTGACCCGGGTGATCGTGTCCGTGGCGACCGAGTACTCGACGAAGCCGTTGAAGAAGGACACCTGGAAGTACAGCTTCGACCAGTCCGGGGAGAACGCCACCGGGCGGACGGCATTGGAGAGGTCCGAGCGGCCGAACGCGTTGAGGCGGGCCCGCATGTCGATGGTCCGGATCGGCCGGTAGGTGGCGCCGTCGACGACGGTGATGTGCCGGTCGCCCTTGGTCCAGTCCCACAGTGGGGCGTCGAGGTTCGTCTGGACCTCACCGATCGACATGTTCCACAGATACTTTCCGTCCTCGGTGAAGACGTTCTCGTGCGGCTTGTCGCCGGTCGGGAACGAGCCGAGCTGCCGGCCGGTCTGGATGTCGATCACAAAGGCTGCGTTCGCCAGGGAGGCGGAGACGACGAGGCGGCGGCCGTCGGGGGAAAGCGCCATGTGGTCGGATCGGTAACCAGCGACCCCGTAGCGCCAGTTGACCTTCCCCGTGGCGAGGTCGAGCGAGACCACGTCCCCGAAGCTGGGTCGGGAGACGACCACGGACTTTCCGTCCGGCGTTGTGTACATGTCGTCGACGTACTGGTCGTGGCCCTCGCCGGGGCCTTGCTGGATGGCGAGGTAGATGGCGAGCCTTACCGGGTTGAGGTAGATCTCGGTGAGCCGCTGGACCTTGTCGGGGATCACGTTGATGTGCCCGACCTTCGCGAACGTGCCGGTGGAGCGGACCACATCGGCGGTGCCGTCCCAGTTGTTGCCGACGAACAGCACCTCCTTGAGGGGGTCGGCGGCTCTGGGCTCGGCGCCGGCCGGAGCAGTGCACAGGGCGGCGAGGGCCAGGGTTGCGGCGAGCAGCACGAGGGAAGTCCTCGGGCGTTTGACTGTGGTCATGGAAACTCCGGGGGACGGATGCATCGAACGGGGGCTGGATGACCGGGAGTTCACAGCGGCCCGGGCGGAGACGGCGCGGCGCCGTGCCGGACGGCGGGGTCTCCAGCACGGCACACCGGTGTTACTTTTCGGTAGTCCAAAGGAAACCAAGGCGGCTCCCACCACCGATAGGCAGCGGTCCCCAATGACCTGGCCTTCGGTTGTGAATCGGCACCAAGCGTCCCTGGATACCGGGCGGAGGCGGTAAGACGTGGTGGCTGAACCGGGTCGTAGCGCTCTCACCGCGGTGTTCCGGGCCATGGCAAACGACCCGGCCGTCGTCGACGAGGTCGTCGCGGCGGCGCGTGCCGAATCCGCTGAGGTGGCCAGGCTTCCGCCCGCGGAGAACCGGCGGCACGTCGAGGTGATGCTGGCTGCCGGGCTGGCCGCATTCGTACGACCCGGGCAACCCGGCGATCCGGAACGCGGACCGGAACGCGGACCGGAACGCGGACCGGAGCTCGGACCCGACTCCGGCCCCGAGATCCACCCCCAGGTCCGGCCGGATGTCGATCCGGACTTCGAGGCGGCCGCCCTGCTGGGTGCCGACCGGGCCGCGCAGGGCGTGCCGATCACCGCCCTGCTGCGCGGCGTCCAGGCGGGCCGCAGCCGCGCGGTGCAGATCGCCATGGAACGGGCCCGGGGGGCAGGCGTGCCCGCGGAGCTCATGCTGGAGGTTCTGCTGGAGTCGGACCGCTACACCGGCGCGCTGGAGATTCACGTCATCACCGGCTACCACGATGCCGAGTTGGAGCTGGCCCGTACGGCGCGCGACGCCCGCACCCAGGTGTTGCGCCGGCTGCTGCTCGACGACGCCCGCACGCTGACCGCCGACGAGCTGGCCGAGACCGGGCTGCAACCGCACGGGCAGTACCACTGTGTCGTGTCGGATGTGACCGACCCGCTGCGCGCCCGCGCTATGGAGCGGCAGCTCGCGACCAACCCCGGCCTGTTCGGCCTGGTCGACGGCAAGCTGACCGGAATCGCCGGCCGGCTCCCCGCGTCCGGACCGCCCGACGCCCAGGCGCTGGTGGTGGTCGCACCGCAGGCCCCGCTGGACCGGATCCGCCCCCTGTACGCACTGTGCCTGAACGCTCTTGGAGCCGCGGAAGAGCTCGGCCTGCGCGGCCTGCACCACGTCACCGACCTCGCCGGGCAGAGCGCGCTGTCCACCCAGCCGGCCATGGCGGACCTACTGAGCCGGACCCTCCTCGGAGCCCTCGACCCGGCGGATTCCTTCCACCGGCAACTCGCGGCGACCGTGCTCGCCTACCTCGATCACGGGCAGCGCTTCGACCGCACCGCGACGGCCCTGCACGTCCACCCGAACACCATCCGCTACCGGCTCACCCGCTTCGAGGAAACCGTCGGGACGTCGCTGGAGGCCGTCACCGTGGAGAGCCGGGCGGCCGTCATGGACACCCTGCACTGGTGGTGGGCGCTGCGGACCTGGCTCGGACCGCCCTGACCCGGCTCCCGTGGGTCTCCGACCGGTGACGGCGCGTCACCGGACGGAGCCGGGTGTGCGGGTGTTCCATCGGTCGGTACGGGTAGGCGAAGCCGACAGTAGCGATCGGGAGGGCAGTCCGCTGATGACACAGCAGTCCGAGAAAGCGGCCGGGTCCCGGTCGGAAGAGGACAGCAGGACCAAGGTCACGATCATCATGGCGCTCGGTGCCAATCTGGTCATCGCCGTCGCCAAGGCCGTCGGAGGGCTCTTCGCGGGATCTCCCGCCCTGCTGTCCGAGGCCGCCCACTCGGTGGCGGACAGCATGAACGAGGTCTTCCTGCTGGCCTCGCTCAAGCGCAGCAAGCGTGCCCCGGACAACGAGCACCCGTTCGGCTACGGCAAGGACCGGTTCTTCTGGTCGCTGCTCGCCGCGGTCGGAATCTTCACGATGGGTGGCTGCTTCTCGGTCTTCCAGGGTGTCGAAGCGCTGCATTCGAGCGGTGAGGAGAGCCGTTCCGGCTATCTGGTGGGACTCGGCGTCCTGGTCGTCGCGCTGCTCGCCGAGGGGGCGTCGCTGGCGAAGGCGCTGCTGCAGGTGCGCGGGCAGGCCCGCGAGGCGGGCCGGGGCCTGCTGCAGCAGATCCGGGTGGCCGACGATCCGGCGCTGCGGACAGTCATGGCCGAGGACGGCACCGCCGTGATCGGTGTGTTGCTGGCCATCGCCGGAATGGCGCTGCACATGGCCACCGGGCAGGTGCAGTGGGAGGCCGGCGCGTCCCTGGCCATCGGCGTTCTGCTCATCTACGTCGCCTACCGGCTCGGCAAGGACGCCCGAGGGCAGCTGATCGGTGAGGCCGTCGATCCCGGGCTGCAACTGCGGATACGGTCCTTCCTGGCAGAACAGCCCGAGATCGACGCCGTCACCTCGCTGCTGACCATGCGGCTGGGCATGGACTCCACACTGGTCGCCGCGCGGGTGGACCTGGTGGGCGGGCTGGACAGCGAGGAGGTCGAGGAGATCTCCGGGCGGATCAAGAGCGAGATGCGGGAGAAGTGGCCGACGGCCGACCACGTCTTCCTCGACATCACCCACGCCTCGGACGAGGACCGCTCCCGGGCCGGCCGGGACCGGGAGATCCTCGACGGGGCGGCCACGGAACACCCCGCAGGTCACTGAGGGGCCCGGGGGACTCCAGTCCGGCGCCCTAGTACCAGCCGGTGCAGATGACCGTGCCGTTGTAGCCGCAGGCCCTCATGACGTAACCGGCGTCGTTGAAGGCGGGTGTGAACGTGCCTGTGCCGGACCGCAGGTACGTCATCCCCATCGGGCCCGTCCATGTCGCTCCGCCGTTGGACGACCGGTCTACCCACACCTGGTTGCCCAGCTTCGACCGGCTGATCCGACCCCACGCGCAGCGGGTGGACGCGTTGTAGCGCAGCTCGATGATCATGTTTCCGTTGTGTGCGGTCTTCTTGCTCACCGCGCTGCTCGTGTCGCACACCACCGGTGCGCTCGATGCCGCGTCGGCGGCGGGGGCCAGGGTGAGCAACCCGCCCCCGATGAGGGCGATGGCACCGATTCCGGCGGCGATCCGGCGCTTGAACACTGACATCCGCGGTCCTCTCGACAGGTTGTCGGATCAGGCCGGCACAGCCCGAATCCCACAGTGATGACCCCCGCAACAGGGGACGAACAGGATAAGCCTCTCCTATCGGGAGCTTGTTGTGCGGTGATTGCGCCGCGTGTCACCCGCTCGAGCCACAGCGGACTCCGCCCCGCCCGGGACCTCGCTACGAGGGCCGCTCCGCTCTCGGCGAACCTCTCAGCTGTCGGCGAAGTGGGGGCGCGCGGGGTCGCCGTCGGTGTTTGAGTGGGCGGATGGAGATCCTGGTATTGGGTGGAACGGCATGGCTGGGGCGCGAGGTCTCGCGACAGGCGCTGGAGCGTGGGCACCGGGTGACGTGCCTGGCCCGCGGGGAGAGCGGCCAAGTCGCCGAGGGCGCGACCCTGGTGGCCGCGGACCGGCGCGACGCGTCGGCCTACGAGATTCTGGCGGGCCAGGACTGGGACGCCGTGGTCGAGGTGTCCTGGCAGCCGGGCTTCGTCCGTGGGGCGCTGACGGCACTCGGCGAGCGGGCGGGGCACTGGTCGTATGTGTCGTCGGTCAGCGCGTACGCGTCGCATGCGCAGCCGGACGCGGACGAGTCGGCCGAGTTGCTCCCGGCTGCCGAGGGGGACGAGGTCGGGCGTGAGGAGTACGGGGAAGCCAAGGTGGCGTGCGAGCAGGCCTCGACGGCCGCGGTGGGGGACCGGCTCCTCATCGCCCGGGCAGGACTGATCGGCGGCCCCGGCGACCACAGCGGCCGCACCGGGTACTGGGTCGGGCGGGCGGCCCGCGAACCGTTGGCTCCGATGCTCGTACCCGATTCCCCCGGGATCCCGACGCAGGCGGTCGACGCCCGGGACCTCGCGGCATGGCTGCTCGACTGCGCGGAGAAGAGGACGACCGGGACGTACAACGCGGTCGGACCGATCGTGCCCTTCGGGGAGTGGGTCGCGCTGTCACGGGAGATCGGCGGGCACACCGGCCGGGTGGTGAAAGCCGATCCCGGCTGGCTGCTCGCGCAGGAGGTCGGCGAGTTCATGGGTCCGGAGTCACTCGCGATGTGGATGACCGACCAGGACTGGCTCGGCTTCAGCTCTCGCAACGGCGACGCGGCGAGCGCGGCCGGCCTGCGACACCGGCCCCGGGCCGAGCTGCTGGCGGACACCTTGCGCTGGGAGCGCCAGGAGGGTCTGGACCGGCCGCGCCGGGCTGGGTTGAGCAGCGAGCGGGAGCGGGAACTGCTCGACGCTCTGGGGTGAGTGGGGCCCGGTTACCCTGGTGGGACGGGAGCGGCCGACGCTCCCGAACCACGGGGGTGGGCAGCTGTGCTGCGTGTGACATTGGCCGGACTCAGGGCGTACAAAGTACGGCTGTTGCTGTCATCGGTGTCGATAGTGCTCGGGGTCGCGTTCATCGCGGGCACGTTCATGATGACCGACTCGATCCATCAGGTTTTCGACCACAGCTACGCCCGTGCCGCGGAGAACGTGGACGCGGCCGTGCAACCGTCGGACGCCGCGAAGCAGCGGCTCGCGGCACAGCCCGGTGTCACGGTCCTCACCCCGGAAGTGCTGAACGCCGTGCGCCGTGTCGACGGGGTGGCCGCGGTGGCCGGGCGGCTCAAGGCGCCGGCGCCGATGCGGGACGTCGACGGGCAGGTGATGACGACCGACGGGATCGCCGGCAGCGCGCTGGCGATCCCGGACGACGTCGCACTCAGCGGCGGCACGGTCGTCGAGGGAACACCGCCCCACCGGCCCGATGAGGCGGTGGTCGACAAGGACACCGTCGCGGAACGCCATCTGACGATTGGTCAGGATGTTCAGGTCGTCGCGCACGATCAGCAGGTGCGGCGGTTCCGGCTGGTCGGGGTCATGGAGTTCGGGGTGGACAACCGGGCCAACGGCTTCACGGTCGTGGGCCTGCAGCCCGGCGTGGCATTGTCCGTGACCGGGCATACCGGCTACGACCAGATCGATGTACGTGCCGCCGCCGGGGTCTCGCAGTCCCAACTGGCGGAGCGCATCCGTGCGGTGCTCGGTCCGTCCGCCGACCTCTCGGTCCTGACCGGGCAGCAGTTCACCCGGGCCACGCTGCTGCACCGCGCGAAGATCGCCGGAAACCTCCCGCAGATCCTCCTGGTCTTCAGCGTCACGGCCCTGCTCGTCGCGGCGTTCGTCATCTACAACACGTTCACGATCCTGGTCACCCAGCGGATGCGGCAACTGGCGTTGCTGCGCTGTGTGGGCGCGACCCGGAATCAGGTGTTCGTCAGCACCCTGCTGGAGGCGGCGGTGGTCGGGTTGCTCGCCTCGGTGGCGGGACTCTTCGCGGGGATCGGCATAGCGGCGGGGCTGCGGTCCGTGGTCAGTGCTCTGTCCACCGCCACGGTGCCCGCGGGCGGTGTCGTGGTGCACAGCACCACGGTTGTCGCCGCCCTGACAGCCGGGATCGTCGTGACGGTGGTCGCCGCGGCGGTACCGGCGCGCGCCGCGACGACGGTGGCGCCGATATCCGCCGTACGCCAACAGCCGGACACGACTGCTTCCCACGGCCGGGTCGGCGCGTTGCGGCTCTGGACGGCGACCGTGCTGGGCTTCACAGGGATGGCCGTCATCGCGATCGGCACCCGCTCGACGGATCTCTACGCCGGCATCAAGGTGATCGGTACGGGGTGCGCGTTGGTGTTCCTCGCGGTCCTGGCGATCGGGCCGGTCGTCGTGGGACCACTGACCCGGATCCTGGGCTGGCTGCCGGCCAAATTGCTCGGCACCCCGGCGAAACTGGCGGCCGCCAATGCGCGGCGCAACCCGCGGCGGACCGCGACGACGATGGCGGCGCTCTCCGTCGGCGTCATGCTGATGAGTCTGTTCACCGTGATCCAGGATTCGGCCATGGTCACCCAGTCGCAGTGGATCGAGTCCCACAATCCCTACGACTACTCGGTCGACCCGCTCGCCGACTCCGACCAGAGTGTGCCGTTCGCCGTGGCGGCGGAGCTGCGCAAGAAACCTCAACTGGCCCATGTCGCCGCAGTCGACGGTACGAAGACCGATGTGAACGGGCGGCCGTCGGATGTGGGTGCCGTCGAATCGAGCGCCTACGGCTCGCTCTTCCGGCCGAACGTGCGCAACGGCTCCCTCGCCGACTTCACCGCCGGCACGGCCGCCGTCTCCAACGAGCTCGCCGCCACGCTGCACCTGAAGCTCGGTGACACGGTGAAGGTCGCGACCCCACGGGCCGGCACGGTCACGGCCCGGCTCACCCTGATCTACCAGGTCTACACCGGGCACGGAATCGACTGGTTCGACGTCCTCCTGCCCCGCGACGACTTCCTCCGCGGCTTCGCACCCGCCGGTGACCGCCAAGTGCGGATCCTGGCCAGGGAAGGCGTGAACATCGTCGAATCGCGCACGGCCGTCCAGGACGTCGTCTCCGCGCTCCACCTGCTCCACATCGGCAGTCTCGCGGAGAAGAAATCGGACCTGTCCGGCAGTGCGCAGTCGACCCTGACCCTGTTCACCGTGATGCTGGCCATGGCGATCGTGATAGCCGTCCTCGGCATCGCCAACACCCTTTCCCTGTCAGCCGTGGAACGCTCCCGGGAGTCCGCACTGCTGCGCGCCCTGGGGCTCTCGCGCGGCGGGATGATGAAGATGCTCTGGGTGGAGGCCGTGCTGACGGCCCTGCTGGGCACCCTCATCGGGCTGCTGCTCGGGGTGTCGTTCGCCGGGGCGTTCGAGCAACTCATCGGCCACAGCCAGGGCGGCGCCGTACTCAGCGTCCCGATCGCGAAGCTGGTCGCGTATGCGCTGATCGCCACGGGGGCGAGCCTGTGTGCGGCCCTCCTGCCGGGCAGCCGTGCCGCGCGTGCGTCGGTGGTGGCGGCGTTGGCGGACGCCTGATTTCCGTGCCGACGTCGCTTTTTTTGGGGAGCCGCGGCGGCCAGCGCCTCATGCAGAGGATGCGCGGGAATGCCGATGCCGATGGGTCCGGCCGTCGTCCGGCGGGCCCATCGGCATCTTCTGATCAGCGTGTGCTCTGTGGCGAGCCGAACCTTCCTCGGGGGGATGTCCGGCACACCGTCGAGCAGGCCGCGAATCAGTGGTCGCAGTCGTCCTTGCCGCCGTGACCCTTGCTGCCCTGCTGTCCGCTCTCGTGGTGGGTGCCCTGCGGGCGGCCGTGGGTGTCGCCGCCGCGGCCGTCGTCGCCGGTCATGTGGTGATCCGAGGAGTTCTCACAGGTGTTGCCGAACGCGGGGTTCAGCAGACCGATCACGTTGACCGTGTTGCCACAGAGGTTGACCGGGATGTGCACGGGCACCTGGATCAGATTGCCGGACAGGACACCGGGCGAACCGACGGCCGCCCCGTGCGCACCCGCGTCGGCGGAGGCCATGCCCGCACCGGCGAACAGGGCGGATCCCATGACGGCGATGACCGTAGTGGCCTTGGTGAAACGCGACATCAACAACTCCTTGTGGAGGAAGTGCCGCACGGGTTGCGGCACATACCCCACGATCAACACCACACATTCACCACGAAAACCGCCCCAACACGCCGACTTTGCACGGACGAGAACGGCATCTCACCGCAACGGAGCACGCGACCCCCGCCGTTGCCGGAAGACCAGCACGTTCCATGACGGACGCAGGCGAAGGCCCGCTGCATGATCATCGCGTTCGCGATCGATCAAGGGAGCGGCCGGGAGCAGCCGGGAGGGGTTGCCTGCCGACGGCAGTTTGCGGTTCAGGCCGGTCGGTAGACGGTTGCGGCGAGGTGGACGAAGGAGCGGATCAATGGGTTGGTGTCGCTGCTGTTCCAGGCGATGACGAGATCGCTGGACGCCATGTCGATCAAGGGCACGGAGGTCAGGCCCTCGGGGAGGGCGTGGGCGAGTGGCGCCAGTCCCACGGCGCCGTCCCACAGGACGGACTGCAGGCACTCGTGCACGGTGCGCACGACCGGGCCGTCCCGTCGGTGGGCGGTGGCCGGCGGGCCGTTCCAGAAGGCCCGCCACGCGGGATCGGTCCCTTCGGGCAGCTGGAACCATCGCCGGTCCGCGAGATCGTCCGGTCGCAGGCTCTCACGGTCGGCGAGCGGGTCGTCGGTTCGCAGGACCACGCCGACAGGGTCGGAGCGCAGCACGCGGACCGTGATGCCGGTGTCGTCGAAGGGTGCCCGGGTCAGGGCCACGTCCACCAGGCCGGCCCGCAGTCCGGCGGTCGGGTCGGTGAAGTCGGCCTCGCGGATGCGGACCCGGGCGCTGGGGTGGCGTTTCCGGTAGGCGGCGGCCAGCCGGGTGTCGACCTGTTCGGCGCTGTCGGCGAGGGTCCCGATGGTGAGGGTGGCGGTGCCGCCCGCGGCCGCTACCCGGTTACGGAGCTGTTCGACCTGGGACAGCAGGGTGCGTGTCTCGTCGTAGAGCACGGCCCCGGCGTCGGTGAGCGAGACACCGGTGGGGGTGCGGTGCAGCAGTGCGCAGCCGAGGTCGGACTCCAGTTGCTGGACGGCCCGGCTCAGGGGTGGCTGGGTCATGTGCAGTCGTGCGGCGGCCCGGCCGAAGTGGAGCTCTTCGGCGACCGCCACGAAGTAGCGCAGCGTCCGCAAGTCCATGAACAGCAACGATACCCGCTCAGTATCGGCGGGCAGGAATCGGTCTTGGACACCTGGCGCTTCCCGCGGCTGACTGGGACCACGGGGCCTGCCACGACAGGCACCGGACGGACCGCCGGGTGTCGTCACGGCACTGCCGGCTCGGTTCGATCGCCGACAAGACCCAGGAGCCACGATGGCCGAACACGTCCTGCAGGACCCCGTCGTACAGGTCACGGAGGTGCGGGAACTCGCCCGTGACCTGGTGGTCATCCCGGATCGGCGGGTCCAGCTCGTCCCGAACATCGGCATCATCGGCGGTCAGGAATCCGTTCTGGTCGTCGAGACGGGCCTGGGCCCCGCCAACGCCGCGAAGGTGCTGGAGTTCGCGGCGGACTACGCCAGGGGCCGCCGGCTGTTCCTGACCACGACGCACTTCCACCCCGAGCACTCCTTCGGGGCACAGGTCTTCGCCGGCGAGGCGACGTTCCTGGTCAACCGGGCCCAGGCCGAGGACCTGAAGGTGAAGGGCGCCGGCTATCTGGAGATGTTCAAGGGGCTCGGGGAGCCGGTCGCGCGCCGGCTGCGGGGAGTCGAACCGGTGGAACCCGATGTCGTCTACGACGAGGCGTACGACCTGGACCTGGGAGGCCGGGTGGTCCAGCTGCGGGCCACCGGGCGGGCGCACAGCAAGGGGGATCAGGTGGTGAGAGTGCCGGACGCCGATGTCCTGTTCACGGGCGACCTCGTGGAGGCCGGCCAGTTCGCCATCTTCCCGTGGTTCCCGCCGTACGACGCCGACGTCTCGGGCACCCGCTGGCTTGCCGTGATGCAGCGGCTGGCCGCCGAGGGCGCGGGGGTCGTGGTGCCCGGTCACGGTGACGTCGGCGGTCCGCAACTGCTGGCGGACGTCCGCGACTACCTGCGGCTCCTGCGTGATGAGACGTGGATCCGCCGTGATTCCGCGGTCGGCGAGCAGACGATCATCGACGAGATTTCGGCGCTGATGATCGATCGGCACCCGGACTGGGCCGGTCAGGAGTGGATCGAGAAGGGCGTCAGCTGCCTCTGCTCGGAACATCCCGCGTGAGACACGGCCGCGACGGCCGGGAGGCGCGGATCACCGGGCCGTCCCGCCGGGGGCGCGGAGCTCCCGCAGGAACTGCCGTTGGTCGTCGAGGAAGCCGTCCGCGAAGAGGGATCGCGGGGCGAAGAGGGCGGTGAGGGTGATCCTGAGGTCCGACTCCTCGACGGAGTGCTTGACCAGCGAGTGATTCGCGTCGGCGTAGTGCTGGACGGTGAGCCGGCCGGCGGGCGCCAGCACGGCGCGGTAGACGGACTCCGTGTCGGCGGTGTCCACATTGACGTCCTGGCCCGCGAGGGCGAGCAGCACCGGTATGCCGCGCAGTGCGAGCAGATCGGCTGTCGCGTCCGAGGTGTAGTTCCTGGTGATGAACCCCCAGCGGCCGGCGGTCATCGCGTCCGGGCCGCCCATGGTCCGCACGTACTCCTCGAAGGTCGCCCGCCGTTCCAGCAGACGGCGTGTGGTGTCGCTCCTGACGGTCTCCCGCTGGATGCGCGCGGGGGTGGCGCCTTCCGCGCGCAGTTCGGCGAGGAGGTTGAAGCGGCCCTGCCGCAGCCAGTTGATCGCGGGGGAGAGGGCGATGACGAAGGCCACGGCTGTCCGCGCGGCGATCTTCGGGAGCACCCAGCCGGCCTGGCTGGCACCCCACAGCCCGATCCGCCCGGTGTCGATGTCCGGACGGGAGCGGGCCCAGGCGATGGCGGCCGCGGCCTCGTCCGCCCGGTCGTCCATCGACTGGCCGAGCCAGTCCCCGGGCGTGCCGCCGACGCCGGGCTTGTCCCAGGACAGGGAAGCGTAGCCGCTGCGCGCGTACGCCTCCCACAGGGGTTCGTACCCGCCTTCGTGGGTGGCATCGACGGGACCGTCGCCGTGGACGAACACGACCAGCCCGTGCCGGGTGCGGCCGTCCCGGGGCGTGCTGAGGACGCCGCTGAGCGTATGGCCGCCCTGGCGGACGACGACACGGTGCTCGTCCATGTCGTAGGAGTTCTGCCACAGCACCACGCCGCCGAGACCCGCGGCCACCAGCAGCACCGCGACGAGCGACCAGACGGCTGCGCGCAGCCGTCGACGTGGGGGCGTGTTCCCTGACCGCATGAATTGCCTCCTGGGTATCGAACGAGATCATAACTATCGCATAAGATACGATCGTGAGAAGGATGATAGATACAGCGGGTCGGCGATGACGATGACGACAGGGGTGCGGGGACGACATGGGAGCTGATGCGCGGACAGGAATCGTGGTTCGGCGGGGGGTTGCCGCCGGCTCGGAGCGGCGGGCGGCCGAGCTGTACTGGGAAGCGTTCGGCCGCAAGCTCGGCCCCGCCCTGAACCCGCAGGACCGGGCGGTGCGGTTCATCGCGGACCACCTGAACGCCGACCGTGCCGTGTGCGCGTACCTCGACGGGCGGCTCGTGGGTCTCGCCGGCTATCAGCACGGCGGCCGGGCGCTCACCGGGGGAACGGCCTGGGACGTCCTGCGCGCATACGGCGTCCTCAAGGGCCTCAGGGGGGTGCTGATCCTCGCCCTGTTCGAACGCCGACCCACGGACTCCGGTCAGCTCGTCATGGACGGCATCGCCGTGGACTCCCAGGTCAGAAGCCGGGGCATCGGCAGCCTCCTCATCGAGGAGGTGGCCGCAGTGGCGGCGGAGCGCGGCTGCCACGAGATCAGGCTGGACGTGATCGACACCAATCCGCGCGCCAGGGAACTGTACGAGCGGCGGAGCTTCTCGGTCGTCCGGACCGAACACACACCCTACTTGCGCTCGCTCCTCGGCTTCGGCTCCGTGGCCACCATGCTGCGCGCCGTCCCGGCCTGTCAGGATGGGACACCGTGACCGATCATCAGCCGCCGCCGTCCCCGTCGCACCGCACCGGGCCCCCGCCCGATGCCGGGGCGGCCGGACCCGTCGAGGTCCCGACCCGCATGCTCGTCGACGCGTTGCTCCGCGAGGACGGCACCGTGGACGCCGGCGAACTGTACGACGTCGCCGGCGCACTCGCCATGAGCGACCAACAGGTACGGCTGTGCATCAAGCGGCTCGTCGCCGAGGGCGCCTTCACCCACGAAGGCCGTGGCCGCAAGGCACTGCTGCGGGCCACCGCCGACACCGTCCGCGCGATCGCACCCGACATCGAGTTCGTCCGCTACGCCTTCCAACAGGACGCCGGGCTCGCGCCCTGGGACGGCACCTGGCACCTGGCCGCCTTCGCGGTACCGGAAGCGTCCCGTACGGCCAGGGACGCACTGCGGGAAGCGCTCCTGCGCCTGGGCGGAGCGGTCCTGCAGGGCGGCCTGTACGTCAGCGCGAACGCGTGGGAGCCCTACGTCGAGGACGAAGCCCGCCGCCTCGGCGTGCTCGACCGCGTCACCTTTCTCACCTCGAACGACCTGCGCAGGGGCGACCTGCGGGAACCCGTCGCACTCGCCCGTGAACTCTGGCCCCAGCAGACCATCGCCGACCGCTACCACCGCCTCGGCGCGGTGGCCAGGCCCCGGCTGGAGCGTCTCAACGACCCGGTGGAACTCACCGCACCCGAACTGCTCACCATCGCGGTGGAGATCGCCGCGGAGTTCACCCGCGCCATGGAACCCGACCCGCTGCTCCCACCGGAACTGCTGCCGCAGCCTTGGGCCGGCAGCCAGGCCCGAGAACTCGTCGCCCGCTGCTGGTCGTTGCTCCGTGAACGGGACCGCGGCGAGGCCGGGCCGCGGATCTTCCGGCTCTACGGGGACGTCACCTGAGAGCTTCAGGCGCGTTGCTGAGTGCCGGCAGGGCGGCTCGGGTACGTGCGATCGGTAGTCTCGCCCGGTATGGGACTGGACATCAACGTGATGATCGCCGACTGGTCATGGCTGGGGGAGGCGCCACCCCAGGAGCGGTTGTCGCGGTTGAGGGATGCCTGGTACGCCGACGAGACAGGGCTGTGGGACCACGGGGCGCCGGCGGTCGAGGGCGACTGGGTGCGGCCGGGCGGGCCCGACGCTGCCTTCTTCGCCGTCCATGAGTTCCGGCGCACCTGCGGCTCGTTCAAGGCGCACTTCTGGGCGGGGCAGCGGTGGGAGTCCGTGCGTGACCATGCCGATCCACTGCTGCGGACCGGGTTGGACGCCCTGCTGCTCGGCTTGATCTGGGAGGGGCCGGACGGTGCGGCGCAGCACACGGATCCGGGGTTCTTCCCCGACGACCCGGGCATCACCTATGGCCTGCTGCTCGCCCGGTCACCGGAGAGCGTGCGGGAGCTGGCCGTGACCTGGGAGCAGGTACGGCCCCGGCTCGGCGGGTTGCGCGCGGCCTTCTCCGAGCATGCCGCCGCTCCCGAGGCCTGGGTCGGCGACTTCGACGCGTTCACCGACCTGTTGGAGGACTGGGGCCGCGTCCTCGCCGAGGCCGCCCGGCGGGGCTGGGGCGTCGTGGGGCTCAGCGAATAGGGCCGGGCGCCACCACCACCGGGAGCATCGCCCGACAGGAGCTGTCGGTCACCGGTCGTCAGGCGTAGAAGCTGCGCTGCCAGCGGTGCTTGGCGAGCACGGCGAGCTGGTCGGCGGTGAGCGGGCGTCCGTCGCTCACAGCCGTGTTGGGCTCCACGTTCCGGACGCTGCGCATGCCGGGGATGACGGTGGACACCGCCGGTGCGCTGAGCACGTACCGCAGCGCCGTTTCCGCGATCTCGCCGGGGGCGATGCCCAGATCGTCGACGATCGCGTCGACGTGCCGCTCGACCTCGGCGGGACGGTCGCCGCGGAAGCAGTGGCTGCGGAAGTCGCCGTCGGGGAAGGTGGTCCCGGCGGTGGCTCCCTGCTCGTCGGCGCTCGTCGCCGTGGAGTAGAGGCCGCCGGGCGCGGGCAGCAGGGTGGACGCGTGGGTGTCGGTGCGGTACGCGTAGGCGAGAAGGCCGGGGTCGGTCTCGCCGACGACGACCCGCCCGGTGATCCCGTTGACGCCGGTGGAGCCCTGACTCACGCCGAGCTGCGTTCGGACGCCGGTGCTGAGATCGACGGTGTAGGCGGTGTGGCCGTCCGTGCCGGCGGCGGTGTGTCCGCTGACCTGGAGGTGGGCGATCAAGTGGTCGCCGAGGTCGGTCCAGACCCTGGTGCGGATGTCGTAGGCGAAGCCGTGCGCGGCGGCGGGTGGCGGAGCGCTGCCGGGCCGGGCGGCCCGGGTCGGAGTCACCGGTCCCTGTCAGCCCGTTGTGGGACTGCGGCGGATGCTCCAGCTGAACGTGCCCCGGCACACCAGGGTTCCCGCCGCATCGGTGACGTCGGCGACGGTGGTGATGCGGGCCCGGGTCGCCTTGCCCGACAGCACCGGTCGCAGCACACGGCGGGCCTCGGCGTCGAGCCGGCAGGACGCCAGGAGCTTGCCGCGGGCCGGCGCCCGGAAGTCGAGTGACGCGGTCGCCCCGAGCGGAACGACGTGCTGGAAATCGTCCGCGGCCTCGCACGCGGCGATGATCGCCGCCAGCCCCGCGGCGTCGACGAGCGTGATGAGCCCGCTGGAGTGCAGGGAACCGATGACGTTCGTCATCTCCGGCAGCGTCACCATGGCGACCTCGGCGGCGCCGTCGGCGGCGCGCAGGACTTCGAGCCCCGCCGCCCGGTGGGCCGGTATCGGTTCCAGCAGCGCGCGAGCCAATGTCGTGACGTCCACGGGCGTAGCGTGACAGCGCGGGTGAACGCGGGAGTGGCCGCAGCCCCAACATCGCGCGAAAGAAGGTGGTCCGGGACCGGTTGCGCGCTATAGGTTCGCCGGGCGGCATCGATCACCGCGCCGCCCACCGCGCCCCCGAACGGACAAGGCTCCCTGTGACGCTCATTCGCATCGCCCGCGCCGATGAACTCCCCGCCCTGGTCGAGCATCCCGGTGATGCCGAGCGTAACGCCGCGACCCGCGAGTATCTCGGCGGGCTCCTCGACAGCGGGTGCACGCGGCCGCAGTGGTGCCTGGTCGCCGAGGGCGGCGACGGGCAGCCGGCCGGCAGCGCGGTGCTGTGGACCATACCGGGCCACGAAGTCCCCCTCGCGATGGTGCTGTTCGAAGCGCCTGAGGGCTCACCCGAGACAGGCACGGCACTGCTCGACGCGGTGGCCGCGCAGGCCAGGGAGCTCGGAGCGACCGAACTGGAACACGTCCTGGACTCGCCCGCCCAGGCCCCGCAGTTCCAGCGCGACCCCCAGCGCCGGGAGGAGCTCCTGCGGGGCGCGGGGTTCGAGCTCATCCGTGACGGGCTGCGCTTTCGCCGCACGCTCTCCGGGGAGCTGCCCGCGGATGACGACCGGCTGGACTTCCGTTCGCTCGCCGTCATCGGCCGGGAGCCGTTCATCGACGCACTGGAGGAGCTCCTCGCGGACACCGCTGATGCGCGCCTGGCAGCCGACGTGGCGAAACACGGGCTGCGGCCCGCGGCCGAGCTGCTCTTCGAGGAGACCTCCGGACTGCGGCACGAACCGGAGTGGTGGGAGGTCGGCTACGCCGCGGACGGCACTCCTGCCGTGGTCAGCCTGCCGGCCGAGAACCCCAGCGTGCCGGTGATCGGATTCGTCGGCGTCACACCGGCCCACCGGGGCAAGGGGTACGCGGCCTCGGTCGTCAACCGGAGCACCCGCATTCTCGCGGCGAACGGCGCGACCGAGATCCGTGGCGACTGCGACCGGGCCAATGTGGCCATGGCCAAGGCGTTCCGGAGCGCCGGGTACGAGAACTTCGCAGGCCGGCTGGAGTTCAGCCGCGCGCTCTGATCCCGCATGGCGCTCACGGCCCCCGCCCGGAGCCGTGGACTGCTCGGCAGGACCGCTCAGCCGCCGGTGCGGATCGAGCAGTTGGCGTCCGGGGCGCGACCGGCGGGCCAGGCCAGCCGGTCGAAGGCGGCGGACTTGGTCACCGGGTCCAGATGCACGATGGCGACCGCCTTGTTGTAGGGGTTGCCGTACTGGTCCAGGCAGATCCAGCCGCCGGCGCCGTTGACGCGGTTGCCGCCGTGCAGCCGGAGCCAGCTGTTGGCCACCTCGTCCAGGGTGGGCATCTCCACCTTGCCCACGGTGTCGTTGCGGATGCCGCTGATGGCCGTGGTGACGGAGTCGTACGTGATGATGGTGCGCGAGTCCGAAAGCGAGGTCCGGCCGATGCCGGTGGCCGAGGTGTTGCCGAACAGCGTGGCGAGATCGGCGAGTTCCTTGTACGCCCTCCTGGAGCCGCCCGGCGTCTCGGGACCGTCGCCGCTCCAGGAGTCGGGGTGCGCGAGGGCGGCATAGCGGACGGTGATTCCGGAGCCCGCGGTGAGCGAGCCCCACTGGTCCTGGAACTTGGTGTCCACGGTCAGGGTGGAGGCGTGCGAACCGCTGATGACCGTGTAGTGCTTGGCGCAGTTGCGGCGTCCGAGCTCGATGAGGAACTGCCGCAGCTGCACCGGACGCCCGGCGAAGTAGATGGTCTTGGCGTCGGAGGAGCAGATGTCCGGGACCATCTGGTGGAAGTCGTTGGAGAGGTTGCCCTCGTCGTTGAAGTCGGCGGGTGACCGGAAGGTCTCCGGAGCGTGCGGTGCGCCTTTGGCGAGCTTCTCGAAGGCCTGGCGCAGGGTCGTGAGGTAGTTGTCGTCCTGCCGGACGTCCTCCACCACCATGGTCTCGGCGGGTTTGATGTCCGATCCGAAGGAGCCCAGGGCGGCTGCCTGGTCGGAGTTGCTGGGCGCCACGCGGGCCAGGCCGGGGTAGGCGTGCGGGCGGGCGGCGCTGTTCATGATGTCGTCCGCGGTCATGGGCCCGGCGACCACCGGAATGCCCTTGCCCGCGGTGAGGAAGGCGATGGCCTTCTCGGTCTCCTTGAGGCTGATGTTGATGCCCGTGACGGCGCGGAGGTTCTCGGTCGGTGAGGTGGCGGCGTCGGCGAGCTGCTGGGCCACCGGCTCCCAGAACTCGTAGTTGCGGCCCGGGTTCGCGAGCAGCAGCCGGATGGGCGGCCGCTGCCCGTTGGCCTGGTGGTTGGCGCGGTACTGGGCGAGATAGGCGCCCTGGACCTGCTCGGTGAACTCGTGCTGCTCGGCCGGGTTGTCGGAGATCATCGGGATCATCAGGGCGACGGTGGCCGGCGACTTGTCGGCGATGCTGTCGTTCTCGGCCTTGATGCGCCCGAAGACCGGAGCCAGCGCTTCGGTGAAGTGGAAGCCTCCGTCGGTGACCCCGGTGCATTCGCTCTTCGTGCCGCGCTTCTCGACGCCGTGCGCGCAACCCGTGTCATCCGTCACCAGCCAGGCCACGAGGAAGTAGCCGCCCAGGCCGAGTACGACGGCCGCGGCACCGAGTACCAGGGCGCGGTAGAGCCTTCCGTCGGGCAGTAGCTTCATGTGCCGGACACTCCGTAGGTCTGCAGGTTGGGCGCCTGGGTCCAGTGGTGCAGTTCTTTCGGCCACTCCTCATGGGCACGGAAGAAGATCTTCTGAGCCTCCGGCCCGCTGTTCTGGGCGAGGGTGAGCAGTTGCAGCCCGATGCTGTTGATCGCGGCAGCCGTGGGGATCGACAGCGGCTGGGACAGGTGCCACAGCTGGTTCACGAGGAGCCGGACGGCCTGGTGGACGGGATGATCGGCTTCGGCCGCGCAGCCCGGACACGGCACGGTGTCGTCGGCGGGGGCGGGCAGGGTGTCCGGGGGAGCGGGTGCCGCGCAGACGAGGTTCAGGGCGGACAGCCACCCCGTGGCGTCCTGCTCGGTGAACCGCCGGTGCAGACAGCGCACGACGAGGTCCGTCTCGCCCAGCGCGAGCGAGTGGTGCAGATAGCGCGTGTCGGGGCGATGGGCGGCACCGCCCTGGTCGTACGGGTCGTACAGGGACCGGCAGCGCCGGTGGATGGTCTTCCACGGCTCGGCGCCGGGGACCCGGCCGGTGCGGGCACTCAGTTCGTGCAGCAGCAGAAGCCGCAGGGGGGCGTCGCCGACGAACGGTCCCTCGACACCGGCCCAGGGCACGTGGGACCACTGGTTGTCGCGCAGATGGGCCAGCGCCTCCTGGACCGGGACACCGCCCGGGTCCTGCGGCGGGTAGACCGTGCTGAGCCGGTACGCGGCCGTGTCGTCCAGCGCCGGCGCGTAGTAGGTGAGCCGCTCGCGGGCCACCTCGTCCGGGATCAACCCCTCCAGCAGCCTGCCGTTCACGGACGGTCCCGGGTCGGCGGCGGCCGGAATGTCGAGGAGCCCCACGAGGCTGATGTCCTCGCGCAGCCGGACACGTCGCGCGACGGCCTGGACCAGACGGTGGGCGACGCCCGCCCGCCCGCCGCTGAGGCGCAGGATGAGCCGGGCGGCACCCGGTGGCAGGTGGTCCTCCTCGAACATGTCCTTGACCTCGTCGAGATCCAGTTGCGCCAGCCGCACCGGCACGATCCAGTCGGCCGCCGCGTTCGGCCGGTCCTCCTGCCAGAAGGACCGGATCACGCGCCGTGTCGACGGCGCTGTGTCGTCGTCCCGCACCGGCGCGACCTCCTGCAACGCCGTGGCGACGACGACCGGCCGCATCACCCTGCGGGACCCGGCCGCCTCCTCGTGCCACACCCGCACCAGCTCGTCCAGGAACACCCGGCCCAGCGGGCTGTGGACGTTGTCCAGGAGCAGCAGCGGACGCGGCACGCCGTTGGCCACCTGCAGGAAGCCGTAGTGGTCCGCGATGTCCGCGAGCAGCGCGGCGATCAGGAACCGTTCGGCCAGCTGCCGGTCCTCCGCGTCACCGCGGAACTTCATCGCCAGTTCCGTCAGCTGGTCGTGGGCATCGCCCTGCTGCGCCACCTGTCGGCTCGCCCACCACGTCAGACCGCCCCGGTGCGCGCGCGGGCTGAACAGCTCGGCGGCGACGATCCGCAGCAGGGCCCGCACCATCGCGTCCATCCCCGCGGGCAGCGGCAGCGGGCCGACCGCCTGGATGACCTCGTCGACCCAGGCCGCGGCCTTGTCCCTGCGCCTTTGCTGGTCGGGCTGGCTCGCTCTGAGCAGTTCCGCGAGCCGCCGCTTCGCTGCGGCCAGTTCCTCCGGCCGTACCGCGTGCCCGGGGTTGTCGGCGCTCTCCGCCTGCCACCCGCTCACCGCGAGGAGTCCCTGCGTCAGCCGGGGGAAAGACATCTTCTTGCCGAATTCCGCGGGTTTCCGGCTCAGCCGGAAATTGAGATAGAAGAGCAGATCAGACGTACGGGAGGCATTCGCCGTGGTGTCCTCGGCCAATGCGGCGAGTCCCGGTTGGCCGAAATCGATCGCCGCGAGATCCGCGTGTGCCTGGGGTATGCGCTGTGCGTACTGTTCCGCGAGGGCCGCAAGAGTGGCGCTCTTGCCCGAGCCCCGCCCGCCGACGCATCTGATCAGCAGCGGATGACCCCGGCGTGGTGGGTCGATGCGCCCCGTGCCGCTCGGCTTGAGCCCGACCAGCGAGGGCACCACGGTTTCCAGCAAGACCGTCCCCCCGTACAGCCTCGACATGATCCCCCCGGTCGCCCGCCTCAATGGTGCGCAGCAGCATTGACAGGAGAATAGGCGACCTGGCCAAGGCCCGTAGTTCGTATGGGTATTGACGTACGATCAGTTATCCATTTGTGACGCGTGGGACAGCGGGGAGTACAGCGTTTCCGAATCGAATAGCGGCGATGCGCGCTGGTTGCCCGATGTACCGCCGTACGCGGCGAAACGCCGCTTCGCGAGGAGGTCGTCTGTCCGGGTTCCGGCTATTTATGAAAGCTGGATTGAAAGTCTCAACTGTGAAAGTTAGACTTCCTACTATGGTGGATGATCTTGATGTGAGTGCGGTCGGTTCGGCGTTGCAGATGAGCCTCGGTCTGTTAGTGCGACGGCTACGCCAGCCCGTCCAGGGCGAACTCACCCTTCCCGAAGTGTCGGCCCTGTCGCGCCTGGAGCGGGCCGGATCGGCCACGACGAGCGACCTGGCCAGGGTCGAGCAGATCACTCCGCAGGCGATGGGAGTCACGCTCGCCGGGCTCGAGGAGCGCGACCTGGTGGAGCGGCGCCCCGATCCCTCCGACGGGCGCCGCGTGGTCATGTCGATGACCAAGGCCGGGCAGCGGTCGCTCCGGGACAGGCGCAGCGCCCGGTCCGAGCAACTGGCGAAGGCACTCGTCGCCGGCGGGTTCACCCGGGCGGAGTTGAAGACCCTGATGGCGGCGGCGCCGCTGATCGAGCGGTTGGGCGAGAGTCTGTGATTCCCGCGCAGAGTGCGCCGGGATCGGAGGACGCGCCGGGTTCAAGGCGTTCGCCGGGGGACGCTTTCCGCACCGCGAACGCGTTCTCCTGGCGGTTCGTGACGCCGCTGTACACGGGATCGGCGATCAACGCGATCAACAGCTCGCTCATCGCGACCGCGCTGGTGCCGATCGCGGCCGCCGTCCACGTTTCGGTGGGGCGGACCGCGGTCCTGGTCTCCGTGCTGTACCTCGCCAGCGCGATCGCCCAGCCGGTGGGCGGGAAGCCACACCAACGTCGACGATCACGGTCTGCACGTGATCGCCCTGATCATGGTCATCGTCAGCGCCCTGCGGCTGCTCATCGTGGTCACCGACCGCACCGTCATGGCACAGGGCCGGGTGCGGGACCGTACGCCGGCCGGGCCTGAGCAACCGTCCGACCGCGACGTGGACACGCCCCCCGGTCCGGATCGCGGCGCCGGCCCTCGGCGCGCCGGGGTCTGGCCGACGGCCCGTCCCGCCCCGTCTCCCGTCCGCTTCCGGAGAGGCGCGCGTCCGTGTTGCGGAGACCCGCGTTCAGTGGGGTGGAACGGTGGCGGCCGTGCCCGCACGCACCGCGTGGACCACTTCCTCGTGCAGGGTCCGGCTCTCTGCCTCCGACGGGCAGGGGATGGGGCTGCCGGTCATCGTGAACCAGTCCGATGAGCCGCTGTACTGCACGGCGACACGTGCCTCACCACCGGTCCAGGTGGTGTGCACGGTGAGGTCGCCCGTCAGGATTCCGACCTCGTCGGTGCGCACCCCGCCACGCCCGGCGAAGACACCTGTGGTTGTCCATGACGCCCAGCTCATCTCTCCACTGTCACACTTCCGGCGGATCCCGGCGAGCGGGAGACAGGGTGTCCGCCGGAGGCCCCGTAGAGCCATCGCCAGGGCCCCCTAGGCACCCAAGTGAGCGGAATTCCCCCCAAGTGGTTCTTTGGGTATCACAAAGCTTCAATAAGGGAACAAATTACGTCATGTATGAGCGCCGGAACCGTGCGCTCAGCTGGGATTTCCGAGGCCGCGAGGGTGCACGTTTCCTGAGTCGCATATTTCTGGCCTGATACGAATAATGCCGCCTTGTTCTCAGCGGATGCCGGAGACCACGATCACCTCGTTCCGGCGTCATCCCTGGCCACCGCCCGGATATGACGCCCGCCTTCGAGGAGGTTCCTGTGAACGATCGACTCAGTCTCGGTCCGGACGCGGCACGGCAGCTGGCCACCGCCACCAAGACCAGCCCGCAGATGCGCGGCATCACCCCGCGCTATCTGCTGCGCGCACTGCCCTGGGTGGACGTCGAATCGGGTGTCTACCGGGTCAACCGCCGTCGGACCTTCGTCCTGGGCGACGACCTGATCAGCAGCTACAGCGAGGACGGCACCCACCACATCGTCCCGGAGGACCTGCGGGAGGTGCCGTACCTGCGCGACACCGACGAAGCGCTCCTCACCGAACTGGCCGCCGCCTTCACCGAGGTCAGCTTCGAGTCCGGACAGTTACTGGCCTCGGAGGGCGACGCCTCCGATCAGATATGGGTGCTCGTCGAGGGCCGGGCCGAGAAGCGCGTGACGGGCCGATACGGCGAGGACGCCCTGCTCGAAGTGATCGGGGACGGCCAGTTCTTCGACCTCGACGCCTGGACCCGTGCCGAGCCGATGCCCTACCGGGTCAAGGCCCTCACCCCCGGGGTCGCGCTCTGCGCCGACCGCAGCGCGCTGGCCGGACTGACCACCCGCAGCGAAGACCTGCAGACGGCACTCGACGCGTACCTCGCCGGGGACATGCCGGTGCCGGGCTCCGAGGTGCCGGTGGATCTCACCTCCGGCCACGTCGGAGAACCGGAACTCCCGGGCACGTTCGTCGACTACGAGGACACTCCGCGGGAGTACCACATGAGCCTCGCGCAGACGGTGCTGCGGGTGCACACCCGCGTCGCCGATCTCTACAACGGGCCCATCGACCAGACCCGCGCCCAGGCCAATCTGACCATCCAGGCGCTGCGGGAGCGCCAGGAGTCGTCGATGCTGAACCACCCGGAGTTCGGGCTGCTCAACACGGTCGCACCGGGGCAGCGGGTGCAGTCGCGGACCGGATCGCCGACACCCGATGACCTGGACGAGCTGCTGGCGAAGGTCTGGAAGCAGCCCGGCTTCTTCGTCGCGCACCCCAGGGCGATAGCCGCCTTCGGACGGGAATGTACGCGGCGGGGTGTGCCCCCGGTGACGGACAGCAGATTCGGCAGCCCCCTGCTGACGTGGCGGGGAGTACCGCTGCTCCCCTCCGACAAGGTGGGGTTCACGGGTCACAACGGCGCCAGCACCACCTCGATCCTGCTGATGCGGGTGGGCGAGGCCGAGCAGGGCGTGGTGGGGCTGCGGCCGACGAAGGTGCAGGACGAGGTCGAACCGGCCCTGTCCATGCGGAACATGGGCGTCGACCAGAAGGGCATCACCTCGTATCTGATGACGGCCTACTTCAACACCGCGGTGCTGGTGGAGGACGCCACCGCCGTCCTCCGGAACGTCGAGGCGCACAACTACCATGACTACTCCTGACGTTACGGAGCGTGCGGCCCCGGGCGGCCTCACCCCGGGTGGCCTCACCCCGAACGCGGTCCCGAACATGGCCCCGGGCTCAACCCCGAGCGTGGTCCCTGGCGCATCTACCGCTCCGGCTCTGGTTCCGGGAGCGGCTCCGGGGTCGTCAATGGGCCGGCAGAGCGGTGGTTTCTCTCCCGAGACGGCTCGGAAGGACTTCCCGATACTGCAGCGTCTCGTCAACGGCCATCCGCTGGTCTGGCTCGACAACGCCGCCACCACGCAGAAACCGCGCCAGGTGATCGAAGCCCTCGCCGCCTACTACAGCGCGACCAACTCCAACATCCACCGCGGTGCGCACACCCTGGCGCGCGAGGCCACCGAGGCGTACGAGGCGGGCCGGGCCGCGGTCGCCGAGTTCCTGGGTGCGGCCTCTCCGGAGAACATCGTGTTCGTCCGCGGCACCACTGAGGCGATCAACCTCGTCGCGCAGAGCTGGGGGCGAGCCAACCTCGGGCCGGGGGACGACATCCTGGTGCCGGTCCTGGAGCACCACTCGGACATCGTGCCCTGGCAGCTCATCGCCAAGGAGACCCGGGCCCGAGTGGTGCCGGTCCCCCTCGGACCTGACGGGCAGATCGACCGGACCGCCTATGCCGACCTGCTCTCGTCGCGGACCCAGCTCGTGGCGATCAGCCATGCGTCGAACGTACTGGGTACCGTTCCGCCGGTGCGGGAGATGACGGCGCTGGCACACCGCTACGGCGCCAAGGTGCTGGTGGACGGGGCACAGGCGGTCGCCCATTTCCCGGTCGACGTCCAGGAGATGGATGCCGACTTCTATGTGTTCTCAGGCCACAAGATCTTCGCTCCCACGGGCATCGGGGTGCTGTACGGGAAGCCGGAAGTGCTGGAGAGCATGCCGCCGTGGCAGGGCGGCGGCAACATGATCGACTCGGTCAGCTTCGCCCACACCACCTACGCGCCCGTTCCGCAACGGCTGGAGGCCGGCACCGGCCACATCTCCGGGGTGGTCGGGCTGTTGGCCGCGCTGAACTGGCTGACCTCCTTCGACCGGGGCGCGGTCGCCGCCTACGAGCAAGGGCTGATGTCCTACGCGCAACAGGCTCTGTCCATGGTCCCCGGCCTCGAGACGGTGGGCGCCGCACCCGACAGGATCGCCGTCCTGACCTTCACGCTCGCGGGCCAGGACCCGGCCACGGTGGCCGACTGGTTGGACCGCGACGGTATCGCCATCCGCGCGGGCCACCACTGCGCCCAGCCGGCGCTGGCCCACTACGGCCTCGCAACCGCGGCGCGCGCTTCACTCGCGCTCTACAACACATCCGAGGAGGTGGACCAACTGGTGGCCTCCCTGCGCAGGCTCACCGACAGCGCGCCGTCATGAGGAAGCGTCCGTAGCAGGCCGGGGCGGACGGCCGCCGTCACCCGGGTTCGCGGGCGGAGGGACGGCGTCTCCTGTGCGGTGAACTGACGCCCGCAGGGGCGGCGGAGGGGGCGCCCGGATGATCGGGTGCCCCCTCCGCCGTGATGGCAGTCGCGCTGCTCAGCCCTGGAAGTGACTCATCGAGGAGTCGTCGAAGGGGGCGTTCATCACCTTCGAGGACCAGCAGGACGAGATGACACCCGTGCTCACCTTGATCTTGCAGACCTCGAAGTAGGCGTAGTTGATGTAACCGCCCGGAGCGGCGTACGTCGTCCAGGAGGCGGTGTCCTGGCCCGACGGGATGGTCCGCATCTTCCAGGTGATCTTGCCGTTCTCACCGTACGTGATCAGCCGGGTGCCGATGGCGTAGCCGTCCGTCGCCGTGTCCTTCAAGGTGATCTGAATGGGGTCCAGCCGGTACGGCTGGACGCGCCACCCGATGTCCATGCGCCCGGAGAACGAGTTGTCGCCCACGGTGTCCGAGGTGGTCGGCGTGGCGGCTGCGGCGGGCGTCGCGGCGAGCGGGACGATCAGGGCGGCGAGAGCCGCGGCGCCCGCCACGATGGTGTGCTGGAAACGCAAGATTCCCCCAGAGATTGAGCTCGGTTGATCCGAGATGATCATGGTAGCGGCACTGGGCCCGCTGTCGCGCGGAGCGGTGCAATCGGTGCAACCGGTGTCACAGCAGGGTCCCGAGGGAAGGCTGAGGACGCGGTCCGGGGACGCGGTCGGGGAAGGCGGCGCCCGGCACAAGGCTTTCGGGGGATGCGATGGAAGAGCCGACGATGTACACGATTGTCACGCTGGGGCCGTCAGGGGCGGGCAAGACGGTCTATCTCGCGGCGCTGTGGCACATGCTGAAGCTCGAACATCCGCGGCTCAAATGCTATTTGAAGCCGGAGAGCCGACAGCAGGAGTACAAGCTCGGCCAGATCTACAACGAGGTCGCGGGCCCGGGGGAGTGGCCGCTTCCCACCGACGGCAACGTCTTTCCCGAGTGGACGTTCTCGTGCAAGGTGAAGAGCCAGCACGGCACGTACACCGCGTTGAAGGTCCGCTACATCGACTACGCCGGCGACCGGCTCACCGATCCCCAGTCGGGGAGCACCGAGCAGGACCGGCTGGAGGAGACGCTGCGGAACGCCGATGCCCTGCTGGGCCTGCTGGACGGGCGCAAGGTCCTGAAGCTCATGCGCGGCAACGGGGAGTTCCTGGACCGGGACATGACGCAGGTGTTCTCGCTCATGCAGGACTGCGACGGCCCGATCCACTTCGTCATCACCAAGTGGGATCTGCTGGCGGGTCACTACTCGCTGCGACAGATCCGCGAACGCCTCATGGAGCACCCGGACTTCGCGGTGCTGGCCACGAGCAGGAGCGACTGGCACATCAGGGGGATGCCGGTCCCGCCGGGCCGGATGCGGCTGATACCCGTCAGCTCCGTGGGCCGTGAGTTCGCGGTCCTCGGCGCCGACGGCGGGATGCACAAGCGGGCCAACGCCCGGCCGAGGCCGCTCAACGTGGACGTGGCCTTCGCGGCGGTGCTTCCCGACCTCGTCGCGCGCGCCTACGATGCCGCGAAAGCGGATCAGGAGCGGGCGCGGCGGGAGGCGCGGGGTCAGCGGCGGGGTTGGTTCGCCGACTTCACCCGGGTCGTCGCCTCGACGGTGGCGGCCCCCGTGTCGACGGTGCTGGCGACCCGTGGCATCCAGGTGCCCGTGCACCTGATCGCCGCTTTCCTGTCCTCCGGCACGGGCGCGGTCGCGAACGCCGTGAACATTCCGCCCAGTGAACTGCGCAAGGCCCGCCGTCTGCAGAGGTCCTTCCGCAAGCGGAGCGTCAACGCGGTCACCGATGACGCCGCCGCGGCGCAGTTCGTGCTGCACCGGCTCGTCGAGGAGCTGCAGGCCTTCGAGAGGAGTCCGGAGAATGACGGCACGGTCCTCAGCTGAGGAGTTCTGGCCGTTCCTGATCAGCCGCGGCCACGTGACGACCTACCGGGTGGTCGTGGCCCCGCAGTTCCTCTGCGAGGCCGATCTGGCGGGCCTGTTGTACGACCTGGCGGGGGGTGAACCCACACCACCGGGCCATGGCAGATACCGGGTCGTGCGCGGCACGGCCGCCGGTGACTTCGTGCTGATGTTCCGGGTTCAGCTGGGCGAGTTGGAGGGCAGCGCGGGACAGCCTGGAGCACCGCTACGGGACGAGCACGGCCGGCGGATTCCCGTGATCGACGGGGTGGTGGAGCGCGTCCGGCGCTTCGATCCGACGACGGGTGCCGGCGTGCTGGACGAGGGCCGCCGCCGCTGCCGGCAGCGGTTCCGGGAGTTCTGGGAGAGCGGCGACGGCTCGCGGGCACCCCACCCGTCGGCGGCGTTCGCCGCCGCGCGGACGCAGGGCGGTGCGGTGCGCTGGGAAGCGCTCCCGGAGTACGTGGTGGCCCGGCTGACGTCGACCGACTCACCTTTCGAAGGGGAAGGCGGGGGCGGCGAGCGCGAGGCGGAGCCGGGGGAGTCGGGTGAGTCGCCGGGTGGCACTGTCCGCTGGCCCCGGAGGCTGACGGTCGGCGCCGCGCTGAGCCTGGCTGCCGGCCTCGCGGGCTGGGCGGTCAGCCGCTCGCACCACTGAGTCCGCCGGTAGGAGAGCGGCCGGCCGCCGCAGCCACCGAATCTGCTGGCCTGCCGGCTCCGTGTCTGCTCTCGTGTCTCTATGCGGGGGAGGTGTCGCGAGGTGCCGCGCGCCCCAGCCGGGCGATCGCCCATCGGGCTGCCGCCCTGAGGCCGCGCGAGCGGAGCACGGCGGAGTCCGGGCGCGGCAGCTTCGTCACGTCTGCCGCCACCCCCTGTACACGGCACCGCCGCTTCGGAGATCCTCTGGAGCTGTAACCGACAGAAGCTGCCGGGACCGGCGGCCACCGTCGCCGGCGGCCATATCCGGGAGAGAGCGCAGTGAATCAGGAACCGACACCGGATGCCGAGATCAGGGCGCTCCTGGCGTCCCTGGACGGACAGCGACGCCACGTCCTGGGAATCCTCGACGGACTGGACGCGGACGCGCTGCGCCGAGTCGTGCTGCCGTCGGGCTGGAACTGCCTGGGCCTCGTCCAGCACCTCGCCCTGGACGTCGAGCGATTCTGGTTCCGTGCCGTCCTCACCGGGGACAAGGACGTCATCCGCAGCCTGGACGAGATCGACAACGCGTGGGTGGTGGGACCCGATGTCCCCGCCGCTGACGTGCTCCAGCGGTACCGCGAGGAGACGGACCTCGCGAACGCGGTCATCACCGTCACGGCCGCGGACGCGCCCCTGGCCTGGTGGCCCCACCACCTCTTCGGCGAACCCCACCTGCACACCCTCCGGGACGTCCTGCTGCACGTCATCACAGAAACCGCCTGCCACGCCGGCCACCTCGACGCGGCCCGAGAACTGCTGGACGGCCGCCGCTGGATGGTCCTGACCTAGGCCGTCCCGCAGCGGCCGACGAAGCAGGCCGTCACTCTGGGGCCGCCGACGGGCCGTGTCTTGTTCTGTGATCGTGAACAAATAGACTCTTCCCCATGCCCGTGCGAAGGTCGCCCCAGGGCGTGCAGCCGCAGGTACTCGCCGATGAGAGGGCCGACACGTGGGAAGCGGACGGATGGATCCTGATGCGCGTCCGCCGGTGATGGCGGATGTGGCGCGGGTCGCGGGCGTGTCCCATCAGACCGTGTCGCGGGTCCTCAATGGGGCCTCGCACGTACGCGAGGAGACCCGGGACCGGGTGCTCGCCGCGATCCGGCAGTTGGACTACCGGCCCAATTCGGCGGCCCGGGCCCTGGTCACCCGGCGCTCCCAGACACTCGGCGTCGTGAGTTTCGGCAGTGTGCTCTACGGGCCCGCCTCGATGCTGGACGGGATCGAGCAGGCGGCGCGCAGCGCGGGCTACTTCGTCAGTGTGGCGAGTCTGCGGTCCCTGGACAGCCGCTCGGTGCAGGAAGCGGTGGACCGGCTTCGTGACCAGGGCGTGGAGGGCATCGCGGTGATCGCGCCGCAGACGTCGGCGGTGAGCGCGATCGGCAAACTCTCGACCGTCGTGCCGGTGGTCGCGGTCGGTTCCGGTAGCGAGTCCCGCGTGCCGGTGGTGGCGATCGACAACGAGTCCGGCGCGCTGGCCGCCACCCGGCACCTGCTCGACCTCGGGCACACCACGGTGCACCATGTCGCGGGCCCGCCCGGCTGGTTGGAGACCACAGCCCGCCAGAACGGCTGGCGCAAGGCGCTCAAGGCGGCGGGAGCGCCGGTGCCTCCGGTGCGGAGCGGGGACTGGAGTGCCCGCTCGGGATACGAGGCCGGGCTGGGGCTCGCGGCGGACTCCGCGGTCACGGCGGTGTTCTGCGCCAACGATCACATGGCGCTGGGGCTGCTGCGGGCGCTCCACGAGTCGGGCCGCGCGATCCCCGGCGACATCAGCGTCGTCGGGTTCGACGACATCTCCGAGGCCGCCTACTTCTCTCCGCCTCTGACCACCGTGCGCCAGGACTTCGGCGAGCTGGGGCGCCGCGCGCTGGAGCTCCTGGTGGAGGAGCTCAACGGCGCCGGCCACTCCCGGCACCACATCCTGGTACCGCCGGAAATGGTGCTGCGCCGGAGCACGGGCCCGGCTCCGTCCCGCTGAATCGGACCCGCCCCTTCCCGCCGGGCGCCACGGCTCGCCCGGGGGAGGGCGGAGCGGGCTACGACCGGCGGGGGAACAGGTCGTCCACGAAGGTGTTGCGGAAGACCCCGGCGGGATCGTGCAGGGCCATCAACCGTTCGAAATCAGCGGCCCGTTCGTAGCGGGCGATGACGTCCTCCGGTGCGAGGGTGGTCAGTTTCCCCCAGTGGGGCCGGGCACCGAGCGGTACGAGCCGGTTCTCGACGGCGGCCAGGACCGGCAGGATCGCCGCTGTCTCCTCGTGCCAGGTGAAGTGCAGGGCGACCGAGTCCTGCCGATAGGCGGGGCTGAGCCAGAGATCGTCCGCCGCGACGGTGCGGACCTCCGCGATCTGCAGGCAGGGCCGTATGCGGTTGCCGAGGTCGCGCAGCGCCGCGAAGGCTTCGCGGGCCGCCGCGCGGGGGAGGATCAGCTCGGACTGCAGCTCCGCGCCGCTGCTCGGCGTGAAGTCGGGACGGAAGTGGGGGAGCCGTTCATGCCAAGGTCCGGGGACGCCCGACTGCACGGTGCACCAGGTGCCCGGCATGGTGGGGATCGGGTGGCGCGGGCCGTCGGCGTGCCGGGCTCCCAGCCACCGCTCGCCGGGGTGCCCGGCGCCCGGCTGGTCCGTCCGCGTTTTGAGCCAGACCTGGGCGGTGTCCGCGTGCCAGTCGGTGAACACGCTGACGCTGTGGCCGGCGCCGGAGACCTCGTCGAAACCGTCCGACAGCCGGTCCAGCGAGAGCCCGTCGTAGACCCACTGCGCGACGTCGTAGGTCGGCTCGATGTCCAGGGTGACATCGGTGACGATGCCGAGGGCGCCCAGCCCGATCACGGCGCCGGGCAGCCGGTCCCGCGGATTCTCCCGGCGCAGCTCGGTCAGCCGGCCGCCGGGACCGACCAGGCGCAGCCCTGCCACCGCCGAGGCCAGGCCGCGCAGGCCGTTGCCCGAGCCGTGCGTGCCGGTGGCGACGGCGCCCGCGACCGAGATCTGCGGCAGCGACGCCATGTTCGCCAGGGCGAAGCCCTCCTGGTGCAGCCGCTGGGCGACCTGCGCGTACCGTAGTCCGCCCGCGACGGTCACGGTCGACGCGCGGCGGTCGATGTCGATCCGTGGCGGCAGGCCGTCCAGGCGCACGAGATCACCGTCGGTGTCCGCGACGAGGTTGAAGGAGTGTCCGGTCCCGAGCGCGCGGATGCTCTCCGCCGAGGCCACGAGGTGCCGCAGCTCCTCGACCGAGGTCGGGCTGTGCACCTGGCGGGCCGTGAAAGTGACATTGCCGGCCCAGTTGGTCGGCGTGCTCGTCGTCATCGCTTGTCTTCCTGATCCGCCAACTTTGTTATCGTTAACAATTACACCCGCTCGTATCGTGTCAGCTCCAGGAGGGTCTGTGCCGCGGCCTGCCGAAGAGACCCGTCTCCCCACCATGGCGGACGTCGCCCAACTGGCGGGGGTCTCGCACCAGACCGTGTCCCGGGTGCTCAGCGGCCATCCGAACGTGCGCGAGGTGACGCGGGCGGGGGTGCAGAAGGCGATCGACGAGCTGGGGTACCGCCGTAACTCCACCGCGCGGGCCCTGGCCACCCGTCGCACCCGCACGCTCGGCGTGGTCGCGGCGGACACCACGCTGTTCGGCCCGGCCAGCACGGTCGCGGGGCTGGCGGAGTCGGCCCGGGCCGAGGGGTACATGGTCTCGACGGTGAGCGGGCGGGCGCTCAGCCGGCTCAGCCTCACCGAGGCGCTGAAGCACCTCGGTGAATGGGGCGTCGAGGGGGCCGTGGTCATCACCCCGCAGCGCGAGGCGGCGGCCGCGCTCTTCGAGCTGCGGCACCCGTTCCCGGTGGTGACCGTCGAGGGCGGCCACGACCTGGAGATTCCCAGTGTGTCGGTGGACCAGAACCTCGGTGCCCGGCTGGTCACCGACCATCTGCTGGGGTGCGGCCATCGCACCGTCTGGCACGTGGCCGGACCGCAGGACTGGCTGGAGGCGGCGGCCCGCATGGCGGGCTGGCGTGCGGCCCTGCACGAGGCGGGCGCCGACGTGCCACCGCCGCTGATCGGCGACTGGAGCCCGCTCTCCGGCTACCGTGCCGGCCAGGAACTCGCCGGCCGCGTCGGACGCCGGGGAGCCGGCGGCTCCGACCTGACGGCGGTGTTCGCCGCCAACGACCAGATGGCACTGGGCATCATGCGCGCCTTCCGGGAGGCCGGAGTGCGGATCCCCGTGGACGTGGCGATCGCCGGATTCGACGACATCCCCGAGGCGGAGTTCTTCGCACCTCCGCTGACCACCGTCCGGCAGGACTTCGCCGCGGTCGGCCGGGCCAGCATCCGGCTGCTCCTGGACCGGATCGAGGGCGGCGACCGCGACCGTACGGCCATCCCGCACCATGTGATCGAACCGCAGCTCATCGTGCGCGGCAGCACGACGACCCCGGTGGTCTGAACGGCCCGGCCACCCGGCCGACCCCGATACGCCGCCGGCCCCCGGGATCAGCTCCGGGGGCCGGCAGCGTACCGCGGGGCGAAGGGGTCGGGTCAGGAGCCGACCTTGCGCTTGTTGTAGACGTCGAAGCCGACGGCCGCCAACAGCACCAGGCCCTTGATGACCTGCTGGTAGTCGGTGCCTATGCCCACCAGCGACATGCCGTTGTTGAGCACGCCGAGCACCAGCCCGCCGATGATCGCGCCGAGGACGGTGCCGACGCCGCCGGCGGCCGAGGCGCCGCCGATGAAGGCCGCCGCGATCGCCTCCAGTTCGAAGTTGATACCGGCCTGCGGCGTACCGGCGTTGAGCCGGGCCGCGAAGACCAGACCGGCCAGCGCGGCCAGGACGCCCATGTTCACGAAGGCCAGGAAGACGACGCGCTTGCTCTTCACTCCTGACAGCCGGGCGGCCGGCTCGTTCCCGCCGATCGCGTAGGTGTGCCGGCCGAGTATCGAGTTGCGCATCAGATAGCCGAAGCCGACCAGCAGGACGCCCAGGATGAGCAGGACGACCGGGAAGCCGTGGTAGCTGGCGAGGAGCAGGGTGAACACGGTCACCGCGGCGGTGATGGCGACCAGCTTGGCGAGGAAGAAGCCCAGCGGTAGCAGTTCGAGCCCGAAGGCGGCGGCCTGCCGTCGGCCGCGGACCTCCTGGAGCACCGCGATCGCGAGCACTCCGATCCCGAGCAGCAGCGTCAGGTTGTGGTAGTCGGTGTACGGGCCGACCTCCGGCATGAAACCGCTGCTGATCTTCTGGAAACCGCGCGGGAACGGGGCCACCGACTGGCCCTGGAGCAGGATCTGCGTGCCGCCGCGGAACAGCAGCATGCCTGCCAGCGTGACGATGAAGGACGGGATGCCCACGTAGGCGATCCAGAACCCCTGCCAGGCGCCGGCGACCGCGCCGATCAGCAGTGCGGCGACGAGCGCCACCGGCCAGGGCACCTGGTGTTTGACCATCATCACCGCGGCCGCCGCGCCGACGAAGGCGGCGAGCGAGCCGACCGACAGGTCGATGTGGCCCGCGATGATGACGATCATCATGCCGATGGCCAGGATCAGGATGTAGCTGTTCTGCTGGATCAGGTTGGTGACGTTGAGCGGCTTGAGGAGCGTGCCGTCGGTCCAGATCTGGAAGAGCAGGATGATCAGCGCCAGCGCGACCAGCATGCCGTACTGGCGGATGTTGCCGCGTAGAGCCTGGACCAGCTGCTGTCCCACCCCGCCGCCGGAGCCCGTGGGGCCGCTCGGCTTACCGTCGGTGGGTGTGCTCGCCTCGATACCGGAGGTCTGTGTCTGGGCCATGCGTCACACCTGCTCGTTCTGGGTTGCCGCGCTCACGGTCATGAGGCGCATGAGTGATTCCTGGGTGGCGTCGGTGCGGTCCACCTCGCCGGTGAGCCGGCCCTCGGCCATCGTGTAGATGCGGTCGCACAGGCCGAGCAGCTCGGGCAGTTCCGAGGAGATGACCAGCACCGCCTTGCCCTGAGCGGCCAGCTCGGCGATCACCGAGTAGATCTCGGCCTTCGCGCCGACGTCGATGCCTCGGGTGGGCTCGTCGAGGATCAGCACGTCGGGCTCGGAGAAGATCCACTTGCTGAGGACGACCTTCTGCTGGTTGCCGCCGCTGAGCTTGCCGGTCTCCGCGAAGACCGAGGGCGCCTTGATGTTCATCGACGCGCGGAACTTCTCCGCGACCCGCATCTCCTCGTGCTCGTTGACCCAGCCGTGCCGGGAGACCTTGCCGAGCGCGCTCAGCGAGATGTTGCGGCTGATGTCCTCGGTCAGGTTGAGCCCGAGCTGCTTGCGGTCCTCGGTGACGTACGCGAGGCCGTGCCCGATAGCCTCCGGAACCGTACGCGTCCTGATCTCCACCCCGTTCAACAGCACCCGGCCGCCGGTGTAGCGGCCGTAGGAGCGGCCGAAGACGCTCATCGCGAGCTCGGTGCGGCCTGCGCCCATCAGGCCGGCGACGCCCACGATCTCGCCGCGCCGCACATGAACCGAGACGTCGTCGACCACCTTGCGCTGGTGGTCGATCGGATGGAGGACGGTCCAGTCCTCGATGGCGAAGGCGACGTCGCCGATGTCGGGAGTGCGCTCGGGGTAGCGGTGGTCGAGGTCGCGGCCGACCATACCCCGGATGATGCGGTCCTCGGAGATGCCCTCGGTGCCGACGGCGACGGTCTCGATGGTCCGGCCGTCCCGCAGGATGGTGACGGAGTCGGCGACGCGGGCGATCTCGTTGAGCTTGTGCGAGATGATGATGCAGGAGATTCCCTGCGCCTTGAGTTCGAGGATGAGGTCGAGCAGCTTGCGGCTGTCCTCGTCGTTCAGCGCGGCTGTCGGCTCGTCCAGGATCAGGAGCTTGACCTCCTTGGCGAGGGCCTTGGCGATCTCGACCAACTGCTGTTTGCCCACCCCGATGTCCGCGATCCGGGTCTGCGGGTTCTCGTGCAGACCGACCCGCTGGAGCAGCTTCTTCGCGTGGGTGAGGGTGCGGTGCCAGCTGATGATGCCGCGCGAGGCGTGCTCGTTGCCGAGGAAGATGTTCTCCGCGATGGAGAGGTAGGGCACCAGGGCGAGTTCCTGGTGGATGATCACGATGCCGTGCTGCTCGCTCGCCCGGATGTCCTTGAACGCGCACGGCTCACCCTCGAAGAGGATGTCGCCCTCGTACGTGCCGTGCGGGTACACCCCGCTGAGCACCTTCATCAGAGTGGACTTGCCGGCGCCGTTCTCGCCGCAGACGGCGTGGACTTCGCCGGGTGCGACGCTCAGATTGACGTCGGAGAGCGCTTTGACGCCGGGGAAGGACTTGCTGATCGAACGCATCTCCAGGACGGGTCCGGCCATGATGGGCATCCGTTCGGGTCGGGGGCGGGTCGGGTCGGGGAAGTTCGGCGGCCGGTGGGAAACAGCGGCCCAGGGCGCCCTACTTGAGCTGAGCGGCGGAAAGCTGCCCGCTGTCGACCAGCACCTTGCGGTAGTTGTCCTTGTCGACACTGACCGGCTGCAGCAGGAAGGCCGGCACGACCTTGGCGCCGTTGTTGTACTGCTTGGTGTCGTTGACCTGGGGCTTGCCGCCGCTGAGCAGCGCGTCGCCCATCTGCACGGCCACCTTGGCGAGGGCGCGGGTGTCCTTGGACACGGTCTGGGTCTGCTCGCCGGCCAGGATGGACTTCACCGACGCCAGCTCGGCGTCCTGCCCGGTGACGATGGGCAGTTCCTTACCCGGCTCGCCGTAACCGACGCCCTTGAGCGAGGAGAGGATACCGATCGAGATGCCGTCGTAGGGGGAGAGCACAGCGTCGACCCGGGCCGTCGTGTAGGACTTGCTGAGCAGGTTGTCCATCCGGGACTGCGCGAGTCCGCCGTCCCAGCGCAGGGTGGCGACCTGGTTGAAGTTGGTCTGGCCGCTGCGGACGACGAGCTTCTTGTCGGCCATGTACGGCTTGAGCACACTCATCGCGCCCTGGAAGAAGAACGGGGAGTTGTTGTCGTCCGGTGAGCCGCCGAACAGCTCGACGTTGAACGGCCCCTTGCCGTCCTTGAGGCCGAGCTTGTCGGCGATGTAGGTGCCCTGGAGGACACCGACCTTGTAGTTGTCGAAGGTCGCGTAGTAGTCGACGTTCTTGGTGCCGAGGATGAGCCGGTCGTAGGAGATCACCGGGATGTCGGCGTCGGCGGCCTTCTGCAGCACATCGGTGAGCGACGAGCCGTCGACCGCGGCGATGACCAGCAGCCGGGCGCCCTTGGTGATCATGTTCTCGATCTGGGACACCTGGTTCTCCACGACGTTGTCGCCGTACTGGAGATCGGTCTTGTACCCCTTGGCCTGGAACTGCTTCACCATGTTGGCGCCGTCGTCGATCCAGCGTTCCGAGGATTTGGTGGGCATCGCGATACCCACCAGGCCGCCCTTGGCATCAGCGTGTTTTGCGTGGGGGCCGACGCCGTTGGCGGCTTGTCCGCAGGCGGCCAACACCATTGTTAGCGCAGCCAGGGCGAGGCCTGTCGATATTTTCCGCACACTTCCTCCAGTGATGTGCCGCGGTCAGCGAGATTCGCGTACGGCCTCCGCGTGACCCCGGTGTCCTCGGACCGGTCGAGTCCCCGTGGATGGCGGGGTGCGATGACGGCGCGGGGGTCGCGCACGGATCGGGCTCGGCCGACAGGGGCCCGGTGGCTGCTGACAAGCCCGCCGGTGCCCGGCCCGACCATGTCGCTGGCCTGGCGTTACAAGAGTGTTAACGCTAACAGAATGGGCGTCAAGGGCCCGAGGGTCACCGTTTCGCATCGCAGGGCGCCGCGGGGGCGGCCGCCGCCTGTACGGCGCCCCGGCGCCGGCGGTGGCGTGTTGTGTGCTGAGTGGTTTTCGTGACCTCATCTACCTGGGGGCGGTTGGTGGTTGTCGCACTCACCAGTCACCACCGCAGGCGAAAAGGTTGCCGCGCCTTCTAAGGCGCGGATGCCGCCCCGAGGGCGGGCGTCCCGCCGACGGGCTCTCTTGCCTCCCGCTGCCGCTCAGGTGCTGCGGGCGAAGTCGCCCCAGACCGCGGGTTTCGCGTCCGACGTGCCGGCGTTCACCCGGTAGCTGTCGGCCCTGGCGTTCCGACCCCCCGCGGTGTGGTCGTACTGGCCGGCGAAGACGTGCTGTCCCGCGGGGACGGTTCTGCCCGCTCTGAGGGTCCAGCGGTAGATGAGCGCGTCGCCCTCCTCCCGTACGGAGAGGGTGAAGTCGGCGGCGGGCAGCGTCTGCCAGCTGCCGGCGCTGTGGACACCGCCGGTCTGGGCGATGCGGAGCTCCACGCTCAGCGCGGTGAGGGGCTTCCGCGCCTTGAGGGTGACGTTGCTCTGGGCCCAGAAGCTGTTGCTGTGGGGATCGACGGATCCGTCCGCCCACAGGGGTCCGTCCTCGGTGTGCGGACGGCTCGGCGGCGTTGCGGACGTGTGGCCGGGTCCGGGTGTGGTGGGCGGCGCCGATGGGCGGCCGGTCCCGGCGGGCGGCGGTGTGGTGGGGTCCTGCTGACCGGGGCCGGCGGCGTGCGGGGACGGGGAACCGGGTGCCAGCGTTGTCCCGGGGCCTGCGGCGGACTCCTGCCGCGGTTCACGACCGCGGACGACGGCACCGACGGCGAACCCTCCGACGGCCAGGGTCGCGGCGGTCGCGAGTGTGGTGAGCACGACCTTCGGCCAGGACAGGGCGATCCGGTTGCGGTGCCGTGCGGTGCGGGCACCGGGAGAGTCGAAGTCGGCGGTATCGGTGGCGGACGAGGAGAGCATGCCACGCTGAACGCGGGCGAGCATGCGCGCGCGATCCGGTTGATGGGCAGCGGCGGCCCGCCGCAGCTGGTTGCCTATGTCGTCCATCAGTTCCTCCTCCCCGCGAGTTCCTCGGCGGCCTGTCCGCTGAGGGTGCGTTCCAGCTCCGCCAGGCCCTTGGAGGTCTGGCTCTTCACCGTACCGACCGATATCCCCAGGGCGAGCGCGGTGTCCTTCTCCGAGAGGTCGAAGGCGTGCCGCAGCACCACGCACGCGCGTTTGCGGAAGGGGAGCCGGCCGAGCGCCGTGCGGACGTCCAGGACGGCCGCGACGTCCGGGTTCTCCGCACCGTCGCCGTGCCGGCTCCAGAACAACGCGACGCGGCGGCGCTCACGGACCGCGCCGCGGATGCGGTTGCGCGCCATGTTCGACACCACACCCCGGGCGTAGGCGACGGGGTGGTCGGCCTGTCGCACGCGGTCCCAGCGGTGCCAGAGCGCGGTCAGCGCGTCCGCGGCGAGGTCGTCCGCCGCGTCCGCCTCGCCCGTCAGGAGATGGGCGAGGCGGGCGAGCTCGGCGTAGTGGCGCTCGAAGAAGTCGTGGAACTCGGCAGATGCGTCCTCGAGAAGCATGTCCGTTGCGACCTCTCCAGGAATGTGAGCGTTCACATACAGGGAGGCGGCAGCTTAGCAACCGCTGGTCGACGACGGGCCCCAGGGGTACGGGACGTCCGGTGCGGAGTCAGGAGGTGCCGCCTGCGGCGGTGAGGACGCCCGCGCCCGCCTTCTTGGCGAGTGCGGCGGGCAGCCCGGCGGCGGGCTCCAGGCCCGCCGTCAGCTTGGGTGTCCAGTTCACGGACGTCTTGATCTTCTTGGCGGAGTGCTCGGCGTTGTATGCGGCGACGAGGTCGGTCACGGTGCCGTTGACCAGGTTGCCGCTGCCCGCCACCGAGCCGGTGCCGTCCCCGCTGAGCAGTTGTGAGGCCTTCCGGTCGCCGGACAGGGCCCAGTAGTTGTTCTGGGCGACGACCTGGGCCTTGGCGCGTGCGTTGACGCTGTAGCCGTGGGTGTAGTTGTTGAGCGTCGCCGTGTCGTAGTAGTTGTCGTACAGGTGTATCTGGCCGACCCGGGCGAGCGGGGCGCGCTGGACGATGCCCTGGAAGACGTTGTGGTGGAGCGTCACCCGCAGCCTGGTGTCCTTGTCGCTGCTGCCGATGAGCATGGTCTTGTCGTGGTTGGCGAACCGGTTGTACTCGACGGTGACGAGGTCGGAGGCGTTGGTGATGTCCAGGGCGCCGTCGTGGACCTGGTACTCGCGCCCGAAGTAGGACGGGTTCGCCCTGTCGTAGTGCGGGCCGTCGCCGAAGGTGTTGTGGTCGGCCCACACGTGCGTGGAGCCGCGCACCGTGACCGCGTCGTACTGGGAGTTCCAGTTCCCGGTCGAGCCGTCGGTCGGGTCCCACTGGGGGAAGCAGTCACGCGTGTCGGTGAGGTTGAGGTTGCGGATGATGACGTTGTCCGCGTTCTTCACCTGGAGGCTGCCGCCGACGATCGCCGCACCCGAGCCGGGCACGCCGACGATCGTGGTGCGGGAGGGGACGGTCAGGACCACGCGCGCGGCCTGCCGGTCCTGCGCCGCGTCGCGTGCCGACTCCTGCTTGCCGGTGGGCAGTTTGCCGCGGCCCAGGTCGCCGGGTCGTAGGCCTTGAGGTAGGCGCTGAGCGAGTAGCCGGTGCCGGCGGCGTAGTCCGCGCAGCCGAGGGTCTTGCCCGAGTCGTCGGTGTTGGCGTCGACGACGCCCTTGACCTGGATGATCCGTGGCGCGCCGATGGGGCCGGCCTTGAGAGCCTTGGCCAGCTGGGCCCTGGTGGAGACGGTGAAGGTGTGCGCGGTGTCGGCGGTCTGGCCGCCGGTGGTGCCCGAGCCGGTGGCGGCCCAGCCGTCGTCGGCGGGCAGGGCCGCATGCGCGAGGTCGACGGCGGCGGCGCCGGCGCCCGTGGTCAGGGGCACGACGGCGAGGCCGGCGGCCGCCAGGGAGGCGACGCCGATCAGTGCCATCAGGCGTCGGGACGGCTTGCGACGGTGCGAGGGGGCAGACACGTGAAGTCGTTCCTCCGGTGCGAAGTGAGGGTTCGGCTCTTCAGTTGCCAAGGCTGCCCGGAAGGTTGCCGCCGATCAGGAGATTTCTTCGCCGGAGATGCCCGATGGCTGAACCGGAGCCGTCGCGGAACCCCGGCCGTTGTCGATTTGTGACCAGCGCGGAGCATTGACGCCACCTCTTGTTAACGCTCACACTCTGGGGGTCGGTAACCTCGGTGCAACATTCCGGGGTGGTCGGCTGCGCGTCGGAGACCAGCCCCACCCGTTGTCCCCACGGCTCCACCATCTTGAACGGAAAGCGCGACCCATGAGTGTTAACGCTAACAATTCCTCTCGGCCCGGCTACGTCCTGGGGATCGACTACGGCACGCTCTCCGGCCGCGCCGTCGTCGTCCGCGTCTCGGACGGTGCCGAAGTCGGCAGCGCCGTCCATGCGTACGCACACGCGGTGATCGACGACCGGTTGCCCGGTACCGACGCCCCGCTTCCACCGGACTGGGCGCTCCAGCATCCCGAGGACTGGCTGGACGTGATCCGGCGAGCCGTCCCCGAGGCCATCGCCGCCGCCGGGATCGACTCCGCCGCGGTGATCGGCGTCGGCACCGACTTCACGGCCTCCACCTGCCTTCCCACCAGCGCCGACGGCACCCCGCTCTGTCTCCGTCCGGAGCTCGCCGCCCGGCCGCACGCCTGGCCGAAGCTGTGGAAGCACCATGCCGCCCAGCCTCAGGCCGACCGGATCACCGCGCTCGCCCATGAGCGCGGTGAGGACTGGATCGCCCGCTATGGCGGTCTGATCTCCTCCGAGTGGCAGTACGCCAAGGCGCTGCAGGTACTGGAGGAGGACCCGGACACCTACGGGCGCACCGACCGCTGGATCGAGGCGGCGGACTGGATCGTCTGGCAGCTCACCGGCGTCGAGACCCGCAACACCTGTACGGCCGGATACAAGGGGATCCACCAGAACGGTGGCTACCCGTCGACCGGGTACCTGGCCGCTCTCAACCCCGGCTTCGCGGACTTCGCGCGGACCAGGCTGGAGCACCCGCTCTCCCCGCTGGGCGGCCGGGCCGGCGGCCTGACGGCCCGGGCCGCCGCCTGGACGGGACTGCCCGAAGGCATCGCCGTCGCGGTCGGCAACGTGGACGCCCATGTCACCGCCCCGGCGGCGCGGTCGGCCGGACCCGGCGAGCTGCTCGCCGTCATGGGCACTTCCACCTGCCACATCCTCAACGGCGAGCAGGTGGCCGAGGTCCCCGGCATGTGCGGGGTGGTCGACGGGGGAGTGGTCGAGGGCCTGTGGGGATTCGAGGCCGGGCAGAGCGGCGTCGGCGACATCTTCGGCTGGTTCGTCGAGCACGGCGTCCCGCCGATCTACCACGCGCAGGCCGCCGCCGAAGGCATCAGCCTGCACGAGCACCTGACCCGGCTGGCCGCCGGCCAACCGGTCGGCGGGCACGGCCTGGTGGCGCTCGACTGGTGGAACGGCAACCGCTCGGTGCTGGTCGACCACCGGCTCTCCGGAGTGCTGGTCGGTGCCACGCTGGCCACCCGACCGCCGGAGATCTACCGGGCGCTGCTCGAGTCGACCGCCTTCGGCACCCGGGTCATCGTCGAGGCCTTCGAGAAGTCCGGCGTCCCGGTCACCCGCTTCACGGCGGCCGGAGGCCTCACCAGGAACCCGCTGCTGATGCAGATCTACGCGGATGTGCTGCGCCGCCCGCTGAGCGTCGCCGCCTCCGAGCAGGCCCCGGCGCTGGGCTCCGCCATCCACGCGGCGGTGGCGGCCGGGGCGTACGAGAACGTGCAGGCCGCGGCCGAGCAGATGGGGCGCGTGCACCGGGACCAGTACCTCCCGGACGCGGCCCGCGCCGACGCGTACGACCGGCTGTTCGCCGAGTACCTCGCCCTGCACGACCTGCTCGGCGGCGAGCACAGGGGCGTGCTGCACCGACTGCGCGAGTTGCGCAACGAGACCAGCACCTCTGTCGCCAACTGACCCGTACGGAAGGCCGCCATCATGACCGACCCCACGATCGACCCCGCGATCCAGCTGATTCGGCAGCAGGTCAGTGATCTGCACCAGGAACTCGTCCGCTACCAGCTCGTGGTGTGGACGGCGGGCAACGTCTCGGCCCGCGTACCGGGCCACGACCTGATGGTCATCAAGCCCAGCGGTGTCTCCTACGACGACCTGACGCCCGAGAACATGATCGTCTGCGATCTGTACGGCCAGGTCGTCGAAGGTACGCACAACCCGTCCTCGGACACCGCCGCCCACGCCTACGTCTACCGCAACATGCCAGAGGTGGGGGGCGTGGTGCACACGCACTCCACGTACGCCACCGGCTGGGCGGCCCGCGGTGAGGCGGTGCCCTGCGTCGTCACCGCGATGGCGGACGAGTTCGGCGCGGAGATACCCGTCGGCCCGTTCGCGCTGATCGGCGACGACTCGATCGGCCAGGGCATCGTCGCCACTCTCAAGGGCCACCGTTCGCCCGCCGTGCTGATGCAGAGCCACGGTGTGTTCACCATCGGCAAGGACGCGAAGGCCGCCGTCAAAGCCGCCGTGATGTGCGAGGACGTCGCCCGCACCGTCCACATCTCCCGGCAGCTCGGGGAACCGGTGGGCATCGCCGCACCGGACATCGACTCGCTCTACGACCGCTATCAGAACGTATACGGCCAGCAGCCCGCCGGCCGCGAAGGAGTCCAGGAATGAAGTCGCTCGAAGGCCGCGAAGTCTGGTTCCTCACCGGAAGCCAGGGACTCTACGGGCAGGACACCCTCCGGCAGGTCGCCGAACAGTCCCAGCAGATCGCCGAGGCACTCAACGACGGCCCGGACATAGCGGTCCGGGTGGTGTGGCTGCCCGTACTCACCGACGCGGAAGCGATCCGGCGGGTCTGCCTCGACGCCAACGCCGCCGACGACTGCGTCGGGGTGGTCGCCTGGATGCACACGTTCTCCCCGGCCAAGATGTGGATCGCCGGCCTCGACGCCCTCCGCAAGCCGATGCTGCACCTGCACACCCAGGCCAACAGGGCGCTGCCGTGGGGCTCCATCGACATGGACTTCATGAACCTCAACCAAGCGGCGCACGGGGACCGTGAGTTCGGGTACATCCAGTCCCGTCTCGGGGTGGCCCGCAAGACGGTCGCCGGGCACGTCAGCGACCCGTCGGTGGCCCTGCGGATCGGGTCCTGGGCCCGTGCCGCGGTCGGTCATGCCGCGCTGCGCAGCCTGCGGGTGGCACGGTTCGGCGACAACATGCGGGACGTCGCGGTCACCGAGGGCGACAAGGTCGAGGCGCAGCTGCGGTTCGGCGTCTCGGTCAACACCTACGGCGTCAACGACCTGGTCAACGTGGTCGACGCGGTGACCGACGCTGATGTCACCGAGCTGACCAAGGAGTACCAGGAGACCTACCGGGTCGCGCCGGAGCTGCGCTCCGGAGCGGAGCGGCACGACGCGCTGCGGTACGCGGCGCGGATCGAACTCGGTATGCGGGAGTTCCTCACCGACGGCGGTTTCCAGGCGTTCACCACCAACTTCGAGGACCTCGGAGGACTGCGCCAGCTGCCCGGTCTGGCCGTCCAGCGCCTGATGCTCGACGGCTACGGTTTCGGCGGTGAGGGGGACTGGAAGACCGCGGCGCTGCTGCGCACCCTGAAGGCGATGTCCGCCGGTCTGCCCGGAGGGACCTCGTTCATGGAGGATTACACGTACCACCTGGAGGCGGGGCAGGAGGTCATCCTCGGCGCGCACATGCTCGAGGTCTGTCCGTCGATCGCCGCCGAGGTCCCCTCGTGCGAGATCCATCCCTTGGGCATCGGCGGCCGGGAGGACCCGGTCCGGCTGGTCTTCGAAGCCGCCCCGGGCCCGGCGGTGGTCGTCGGCCTCGCCGACATGGGGGACCGGTTCCGGCTGGTCGCCAACGAGATCGACGTGGTCACCGCCGCCGAGCCGCTGCCGAATCTCCCCGTGGCGCACGCGGTGTGGAAGCCGCAGCCCGACCTGCGGACCTCGACCGAGGCGTGGCTCACGGCCGGCGGCCCGCACCACACCGTGCTCTCCAGCGCCGTCGGCACGGAGGAGCTCGAGGACTTTTCGGAGATGGCCGGAGCGGAACTCCTGGTCATCGACGCGGAGACCACGATCCGCCAGTTCACCAAGGAGATCCGCTGGAACCAGGCGTACCACCGTCTGGCGCGAGGTTTCTGAGCGGCTTCGGCCGACATCGCAGGCGTACCACCCAGGTCATACATCGCAGGGTTTTTCCCGCCTCAAAGGAGAGTGCACGATGTCCCTCACTGCCACCACCCCAGCAAGACCCCGTACGCGCAAGACCGCCGCGACCCTTCTGGCCGTCGCGCTGTGCATGTCCCTCGCCGCCTGCGGCGGGGCGGGCAAGAAGGCACCCGCCGGCAGCGGCACGGACGCGAACGGCGCCAAGAAGCTGGTCTTCGGATTCTCCCAGGTCGGATCCGAGAGCGGCTGGCGTGCCGCCAACACCAAGTCCATCCAGGACGCGGCGAAGGCCGCCGGCTTCGAGCTCAAGTTCTCCGACGCGCAGCAGAAGCAGGAGAACCAGATCGCCGCGATCCGCACCTTCATCCAGCAGAAGGTGGACGTCATCGGCTTCTCACCGGTGGTCGTCACGGGCTGGGACACCGTACTGAAGGAAGCCAAGGCCGCCGGCATCCCGGTGATACTCACCGACCGGGCGATCGACACCCAGGACAAGACCCTCTACAAGACCTTCATCGGGTCGGATTTCGTCAAGGAGGGGACCGCCGCCGGCCAGTGGCTGGTCGACGCGGAGAAGAGTGGGACCGGCACGGTGAACATAGCGGAGCTCGAAGGCACCACCGGCTCCGCCCCGGCGATCGACCGCAAGAAGGGGTTCGAGGACCTGGTCCTGAAGGACCCCCGGTTCAAGCTGGTCGCGGACCAGACCGGTGACTTCACCCGCGCCAAGGGCAAGGAGGTCATGACGGCCTTCCTGAAGGCGCACAAGGACATCAACATCCTCTTCGCGCACAACGACGACATGGCGATGGGCGCCATCCAGGCGATCGAGGAGGCGGGGCTCAAGCCCGGCAAGGACATCCGCATCGTCTCGATCGACGGGGTCAAGGACGCCTTCCAGGCGATGGTCGACGGCAAGATCGAGGTCGTCGTCGAGTGCAATCCGCTGATCGGCCCGCAGGTCATGGATCTCGTGCGGAAGCTCAAGGACAAGGCCGAGGTGCCGGCCCGGGTCGAGTCCAAGGAAGGCGTCTTCACCAAGGACAAGGCAGCTGCCGAACTCCCCAACCGCCAGTACTGATCGGCCAGTACTGCTCCGGCGATCCGGGACGGGGGCGCCCCAGGCGGGCGCCCCGGACCCGGCCGGAGCCGACCAGCGGCCCGAGGAGAGGAGCTCCCATGTCGACGCCGCAGCTCAACCCCGCTCAACCCGTCCTCCGGATGACCGGCATCACCAAGGAGTTCGCCGGCGTCCGGGCCCTTTCCGGAGTCGGCCTCGACCTGTATCCCGGTGAGGTGCACGCCCTGATGGGCGAGAACGGCGCCGGGAAGTCCACCCTCATCAAGGTGCTGACCGGAGTGCACGAGGCCGAAGCCGGGACCGTCACGCTGGACGGTGTCCCGGTCCGGTTCGCCGGGCCGCTACAGGCGCAGCAGGCCGGGATCAGCACCGTGTACCAGGAGGTCAACCTCTGCCCCAACCTGTCGGTCGCGGAGAACATCTTCCTCGGCCGCGAGCCCCGCAGGCTCGGCCGCATCATGTGGTCGGAACTGCGCCGGCGGGCCCGTGACCTGCTGTCCGGGCTCGACCTGGAGATCGACGTCCGCGCACCGCTGGACACCCTCCCGCTCGCCCTGCAGCAGATGGTCGCCATCGCCCGCGCCGTGGACATCCGGGCGAAGGTGCTGATCCTCGACGAACCCACCTCCAGCCTGGACCGCGAGGAGGTGGCCCAGCTGTTCACGGTGATCCGCCGGCTGCGCGGCGAGGGCGTGGCGATCCTGTTCGTGACGCACTTCCTGGACCAGGTCTACGACGTCTCCGACCGGATCACCGTGCTGCGTGACGGCCGTCTCGTCGGTGAGTACCGCACCGCGCGCCTGCCGCAGATCGAGCTGGTGTCGGCGATGCTCGGGCAGGAACTCGGTGAACTCACCGACCGGGGACGGGGCGACCGCGAGCGCCCGGCCGGGACCCCGTTCGCCGAGGCGCACGGACTCGGACGTAAGGGCGCCATCGCTCCGTTCGACCTCGCTGTGCGCCCGGGGGAGGTACTGGGCCTGGCCGGGCTGCTCGGCGCGGGGCGCTCGGAGACCGCCCGGCTGCTGGCCGGCGCGGACCGCGCCGACACCGGGAGGCTCACCGTCGACGGCCGGACCGCCACCCTGCGCAGCCCGCGCGCCGCCAGCCGGCGGGGCATCGCGTTCTGTTCGGAGAACCGCAGGCGCGAGGGCATCATCCCCGATCTGACGGTCCGGGAGAACATCGTCCTGGCCCTGCAGGCCGCCCGCGGCTGGGTCAGAGCGCTCCCCGCCCGCCGGACGGAGGAGCTGGTAACGCACTGGATATCGGCGCTGCACATCCACCCGGCCGACCCCGAGGCGGTCGTCCGCAATCTGAGCGGCGGCAATCAGCAGAAGGTGCTGCTCGCCCGCTGGCTGATCACCGAACCGAAACTGCTGATCCTCGACGAACCGACCCGGGGCATCGACATCGGTGCCAAGGCCGAGATCCAGCGCCTGGTGGCCTCACTCGCGGCGGACGGCATGGCGGTCGTCTATGTCTCCGCCGAACTCGAAGAGGTGCTGAGCCTGTCCGACACCGTCGCGGTTCTGCGCGACCGCGAGCTCGTGGCGACCCTGCCCAACACCGCCGAACTCACCCTGGACCGGCTGATGGAGACCATCGCGACCGGAGGGACCCACTGATGCCGCCCACCGTCGCCAGGCTGGCCGGCCACCGGCTGTTCTGGCCTCTCGCGCTGCTGGCCGCCCTGCTGGTGACCAACGTCGCCTATACCCCCGACTTCTTCTCGATCCAGATCCGTGACGGCCATCTCTTCGGCAGTCTCGTCGACATCCTGCGGCTCGGCTCCCCGCTGCTGCTGGTCGCCCTCGGTATGACCCTGGTCATCGCCATCGGCGGGATCGACCTGTCGGTCGGCGCCGTGGTCGCCATCTCCGGAGCCGTCGCCTGCCTGAACATCAGCGAACTCACCGACCAGCAGAGTGTGGGTGGTGTCGTCGTCGCGGTACTGCTGGCGCTCGGCGTGTGCGTCGCTCTGGGGGTGTGGAACGGCGTGCTGGTCGCCGGGATCGGCATGCAGCCGATCATCGCCACCCTGATCCTGATGGTGGCGGGGCGCGGCGTCGCACAGATGATCACCAGCGGCCGGATCGTCACCGTCAACAGCGAGCCCTACCACCTGATCGGGGGCGGGTACGAACTCGGCCTCCCGCTCTCCGTGGTGATCGCCGCGGCGGTGCTCGTACTGACCGGCCTCGTCGTCCGGCGCACCGCACTCGGGCTGCTGCTCGAATCGGTCGGCGGAAACCGGGAGGCCAGCCGGCTGGTCGGCATCCGGGCCCGCGGCCTCACGATCGCGGTCTACGCGTTCTGTGCGCTGTGCGCGGCCGGCGCCGGACTGATGGTCAGCTCCAACGTGGCCGCCGCCGACGGGAACAACGCGGGCCTGTGGATCGAGCTCGACGCGATCCTCGCCGTGGTCATCGGCGGGACCTCACTCACCGGGGGCCGTTTCCACCTCGGCGGGACCGCCATCGGCGCCCTCGTCATCCAGACGCTCTCCACCACGGTCTACACCGTCGGCGTGCCGCCCGAGTCGACGCTGGTGTTCAAGGCGCTGGTCGTCATGGCGGTCTGTCTGCTGCAGTCCCCGGCGTTCCGCGCCAAGGTGCTGTCGCGCAAACTGCCCCGCCGCTCGGACACGGGCGTCGGCGCACCCGCGGCCGGCACCGCGACGAGCACCGGCAGCTCCCGGAGCAGCACACCGGCTAGCGCCGCCCAGAGCCCGAAGGAGGCGACCACCCTATGAGTACGACCCAGCCCCGCGCCGCCGCCGGCCGCGGCGTCCGCACCTTTCTGGCCCAGCACCGCGACTACGTCCCGGTCATGGCCACCGCAGTCCTGTTCGCGCTGACCCTCGAAGCGGGCAACTACCGCTACCTGGACTTCCTGGCCGGCCAGACCATCGCCAACCTCTTCGTGGACAACGCGTTCCTGCTGGTCATCGCCGTCGGCATGACGTTCGTGATCCTCACCGGCGGCATCGATCTCTCGGTCGGAGCCGTCGCCGCGCTCTCCACGATGCTGTGCGCCACGCTCGTCGAGCAGCACGGATGGCCGCCGGCCCTGGTCATCCCGCTGGTCCTGGCGGCCGGCGGCCTGATCGGTGGCGCCATGGGCTACGCCATCCACCACTTCGAGGTGCAGCCCTTCATCGCGACACTGGCCGGGATGTTCTTCGCCCGGGGCCTGTGCTACCTGATCAGCACCAACGCGATCCCGATCGACGACCCGGTCTTCACCACCCTGGCGCAGTCCCATGTCACCTTCCCCGGCGGCGTGTTCATCTCCTGGTCGGTGGTCATCGCGCTGGCCGTCGTCGCCGTCGCGTTCCTGACGCTGCACTACACGGGGTTCGGCCGCGCGGTGTACGCGGTCGGCGGCAACGCCCAGTCGGCGCTGCTGATGGGGGTCCCGGTCGGCCGGACGGTGATCCGCGCCTACACCGTCAGCGGGCTGTGCTCGGCCCTGGGCGGAGTGCTGTTCACGCTCTACACGCTGTCCGGGTACAGCCTGCACCTGGTCGGGACGGAGCTCGACGCGATCGCCGCCGTGGTGATCGGCGGGACGATCCTGGCCGGCGGCTCCGGCTACGTCCTGGGCACCCTGCTGGGCGTCCTCGTCCTCGGCGTCATCAAGACCATCATCACCTTCGAAGGCACGCTCAGCTCCTGGTGGACGAAGATCGCGGTCGGCACGCTGCTGTTCGCCTTCGTCCTGCTGCAGCGCCTGATGACGTCCCGCCGACGCGCCTGACATTTCGTCAGCGCGCTCGAGCGGCCGGACGACGAGTGGCCGCACGGCCGCGCGGTCCTGACCCGCGCGGTCGTGCGGCACGGGGACGAACATCCGCCCGCCACCCCGTCGGGCCCAGACCCCACGAGCACGTCCCGCGCCATGGAATCCACCCTTCCCCACCGTTCAAGGGAGACCCATGCACTTCACCAGATCCCTTCTGCCACGCCGCCATCACCGGCAACGGCTGCGTACCGCTGCCGTCCTCGCCACGAGCGCGGCGCTCCTCACCGTCGCGTTCGTCCCCCTCGCGGCCACCCCCGCGGCAGCCGACACCGCCCTCGCCGGACACTGGGCCCTGGACGAGGCCACCGGCAGCACGGCGGCCGACGACTCGAGTGGCGCCCACCCGGGCAGCCTCGGGGCCGGAGCCACCCACGTGGCTGGACAGGTGGGAGCCGGGAGCGTCGCGACGAACGGCACCGGCACCGGCAACATCGACCTCGGTGCCCCGATCGTCGACACCTCCGCCTCGTTCAGTGTCTCCGCCTGGGTGAAGCTCAACAACACCGACGGTTACCAGACCGCCGTCAGCATCGACGGCAGTGAGGTCAGCGGCTTCTACCTCGGACTGCGTGGCGACACCGGGACGTTCGCCTTCGCCCGGCTGCCCTCCGACACCCCCGGGGCGGCCGCCGTCGCAGCCGCCGTCGACACTCCGGCCGTCGGTACCTGGTACCACCTCACCGGGGTCCAGGACGCCGCGGCCGGCACGCTCGCGCTCTACGTCAACGGCGCGTTGCAGACGACCGTCGCGTACACCGCCCCGTGGAAGGCCGCCGGGCACGCGGTGGTCGGCCGCGGCAAATACGCCGGCACTCCGGTGGACTTCCTCAACGGAGGCGTGGACGACCTGCGGTTCTACACGGGGGCGCTCGCCGCGTCCGCGGTGACCGCACTGGACCAGCGCGCGCACTGGGCGTTCGAAGCGGGCACCGGAACCACCGCCGCGGACGACTCCGGCCACGGCCACCCCCTCACCCTGGGCGCGACGGCCGCGTGGACCACCGGCAGGACCGGTGGCCATGCGCTGCGGTCCAACGGGACCGCCGCCTCGTCCGCGACCGCCGCCACCGCCGCGACGGACACCTCGCAGCCGTTCTCGGTCTCGGCCTGGGTCAAGCTCAACACCCTCACCGGGTATCAGACCTTCGTGAGCGCGGACGGGACCGTCGTCTCCGGCTTCTATCTACAACTGCGGGGCGACACCGGAAAGTTCGCCTTCACCCGGTTGGCGTCGGACAGCTCCACGGCCACCGCGCGCCACGCCGACTCGACGGCCGCGCCCAGCACCGGCACCTGGTACCACCTCACCGGCGTCAGCGACAACGCGTCCGGTCAACTGAGGCTGTACGTCAACGGCATCCTGCAGTCCACGGTCGCCTACGCCACTCCGTGGAAGGCGTCCGCGGGCACAGCGGTCGGCCGCGGCAGGTTCAACGGCAACCCGGCCGACTTCGCCGACGCCACCATCGACGACGTGGTGATCCACGACCATCCGGTCACCGCTCCCGAGCTGGAGACGATCCTCGGCCAGGGCAACGGCACCCTCTCCGTCGACGCGGGCACCGCCGCGCACGCACTGCCCAGTGACTTCTTCGGCCTGATGACCGAGGACATCAACCACTCGGGCGAGGGCGGCCTGTACGGCGAACTGCTGCAGAACCGCTCCCTGATGGCCAGTAGCAACCCGGACTCGTGGTCCGCCGTCAGCTCCACCGGCGGCTCGGCGAGCATCGCGCTGGACACGGCGAATCCCCTCAACAGCGCGCTGACCCGGTCGCTCAAGGTCTCCCTGACGAGTGCCTCGGCGGGTAACAGGGCGGGTGTCGCGAACAGCGGCTTCTGGGGCATCCCGGTCAAGCCGTCCACCACCTACACCGCCTCGCTGTACGCCAAGGCCGCTCCGGGCTTCACGGGACCGCTCAAGCTCTCCTTGGAGAGCACCGCGGGCACGCCGTACGCGACGGCCACCATCCCCGCCCTGACGAGCGGCTGGAAGAAGTACACCGTCACCCTGAAGACCGCGGCCGGTGCTCCCACCAGCTCCACCAACCGCTTCGTGCTCTCCTCGGAGAGCGCGACGGGAGCCACCTTGTGGCTGAGCAACGTCTCGCTCTTCCCGCCCACCTACAACAACCGCCCCAACGGCCTGCGGGTCGATCTGATGGAGAGGATGAAGGCCCTCAAGCCCTCCTTCATCCGGCTGCCGGGTGGCAACTACCTCGAGGGCAACACGGTCGCCGAACGCTTCGACTGGAAGAAGACCCTCGGCGCGACCGAGAGCCGGCCCGGCCACCAGGACCCTTGGGGCTACTGGTCCACGGACGGCCTCGGCCTGCTGGAATACCTCGAGTGGTGCGAGGACCTCGGCGCCCAGCCCCTCCTGGGGGTCTACGCCGGGTACTCCCTGCAGCACGACGTCGTCCCGCTGGACCAGCTCGGACCGTACGTCCAGGACGCCCTGGACGAGATCCAGTACGTCACCGGCGCCGTCACGACCCCCTGGGGGGCCAAGCGCGCCGCCGACGGGCACCCCGCGCCGTTCCCCCTCAAGTACGTCGAGATCGGCAACGAGGACTGGTTCGACACCACCGGCAGTTACGACGGCGCCAACGGCCGCTACGCACAGTTCCACGATGCCATCAGGGCCGCCTACCCGGCGCTCAAGCTGATCGCCACCACCGCCGTCTCCGCGCGCACTCCCGATGTCCTGGACCTGCACAACTACCGCTCGCCCGGCTGGTTCAACGCGAACGCCAACGCCTACGACACCTACTCGCGGAGCGGCCCGAAGGTGTTCGAGGGGGAGTGGGCCTCCCAGGTCGGCCGGCCGACCCCGACACTGGCGGGCGCGATCGGTGACGCCTCCTGGCTCACCAATCTGCAGCGCAATTCCGATGTGGTGGCGATGGAGGCGTACGCCCCGCTGCTGGCCAATGTGAACAGCGTGCAGTGGAACACCAACCTGATCGCCTTCGACGCCTCGACCAGCTACAGCTCTCCCAGCGCCTACGTCCAGCAGATGATGGCCGCCGCCCACGGCGACCAGATCCTGGCCGCCTCGTACAGCGGCACCAGCACCGTCAACCAGGTGGTCAGCCGCTCGTCCAGCACCGGGAAGTACTACGTCACGGTCGTGAACCCGGGCGGCAATCCGCAGTCGATCACCGTCCGCCTGACGGGCGCCGGCGCGGCCGTCCCGACCACCGGCACCGCCGTCACTCTGACCTCCGCCCATCCGTCCGACACCAACACCATCACCGACCCCCGCCACGTCGTCCCGGTCACGACCGCGGTGACGGGTCTGGGAGCCACCTTCACCCGCACCTTCCCGGCCAACTCGGTCACCCAACTCACCATCGGCTGAGCGGACACACGTCCCGTGCGGCGTCGGCCGGCCTTCCCTGGCCGGCCGACGTCCGGGTGCGGGATCAGTTCTGTTCAAAGCATTGACGGACCTCCGGTGCGGCTCTACCTTTCATCGCGTCGTACTTCGTACGTCATATATGAGACGCGATACCTGAGATCTGAGAGCGCACATGACCTTTGCTCCCGCCCCGATCCCCTCCCGGACGCAGTACGTGCTGGAGGCGATCAAGCACGGCATCCTCACCGGGCAGTTGAGTCCTGGACAGCCACTCGTCGAGGCCGATCTGGCGGCGCAGTTCGGTGTCTCGAAGACCCCCGTGCGCGAGGCGCTCAAGACGCTGGCCGGTACCGGGCTCGTCGTGATGAGCCAGTACAAGGGCGTCACGGTGCGGACCGTGGATGCGGCCATGGCGCGGGAGATCTACGACGTGCGGCTGCTGCTGGAGCCCGAGGCGCTGCGCCGCAGCATCGTCAGGAAGGAGTCGCTCGCGGCGGCGCGGGACGCGCTCGTACGGGCCGAGGGCGCGGAGGACCGGGCCGACCGGAGCCTCGCCAACCGTGACTTCCACCGGGCGCTCTATCTGCCCTGCGGCAACCCGCTCCTGACGCGGATGCTCGACGAGGTGCGTGACCAGGCGGCCCTGGTGTCGGCCGTCGCCTGGGCGGCCTCGCCCTCCTGGGAACAGGAGGCCCGCGAGCACCAGGGGATCCTCCGGACGGCGCTCGCCGGCGACGCGGACGGCGCGGCCGGGCTGCTGCACGCCCACATCTCGGACTTCGTCCGCCGCGCGTTCCCCGACCACGAAGAGACGGGCGCCTGATGGACCGCTCCGAACCGACGCCCAGCTCCGAACCGACGCCCCGCGCCGAACCGATGGACCGTGCCGCGCTGCGGGCCGCGCTCGCCGATGTCGTCGCGATTCCGGTGACCCCGTTCGACGCCGACGGTGCGATCGACCGGACCGCGTACCGGCTTCTGCTGCGCAGGCTGCTGGACGGCGGCGTCCGGACGCTCACGCCCAACGGGAACACCGGCGAGTTCTACGCGCTGGCCCCCGAGGAACGCCTCACGGTCGTCGAGGACACGCTCGCCGAGACCGCGCAGCGACCGGCCGTCGTCCTGGTGGGTGTCGGCCACGACGTGCCGACCGCCGTCGCCGTCGCCCGGCACGCGCGCGACCACGGCGCGCAGATGGTGATGGTGCACCAGCCCGTCCATCCCTATGTCTCGCCCGACGGGTGGGTGGACTACCACCGGGCCATCGCCGAGTCCGTCCCCGAACTGGGTGTAGTGCCCTACATCCGCAACCCGCTCCTCGGCGGTGACCGGATGGCACTGCTCGGCGACCTGTGCCCCAACGTGATCGGCGCGAAGTACGCGGTGCCGGACGCCGCCCGCTTCGCGGCCTTCGCGCGCGACGCCGGGCTCGACCGCTTCGTCTGGGTGGCCGGGCTGGCGGAGCTGTACGCGCCCTCCTACTGGGCGATGGGCGCCACCGGTTTCACCTCCGGCCTGGTCAACGTCGCCCCGTCCGTCTCGCTGGGCATGCTGACGGCACTTCGCGCCGGGGACCATCCGGGAGCGATGAAGGTCTGGGAACAGATCCGCCCCTTCGAGGACCTGCGCGCCGCGCAGCAGTCCGCCAACAATGTGACCGTCGTCAAGGAGGCGCTCGCCGTCCTCGGCCTGTGCCGTCGCGAGGTGCGGCCGCCGAGCCGTCAGCTGCCCGACGCGCAGCGCGCCGAGGTCGCGGCACTCATCAAGGACTGGGCGCTATGAGGAAGGCTCCCGAGGAAATGCGCAGCCACCGGTGGTACGGCACGGACGGGCTGCGCTCGTTCAGCCACCGGGCCCGCACCCGGCAGCTCGGCTATCTCCCCGAGGAGCACCTCGGCAAGCCGGTGATCGCGATCCTCAACACCTGGTCCGACATCAACCCCTGCCACTCCCACCTGCGGGAGCGTGCTCAGGCGGTGAAACGCGGGGTGTGGCAGGCGGGCGGCTTCCCGCTGGAGTTCCCGGTGTCCACACTCTCGGAGACCTTCCAGAAGCCGACGCCGATGCTCTACCGCAACCTCCTCGCCATGGAGACCGAGGAACTGCTGCGCTCGTACCCGGTGGACGGCGCAGTGCTGATGGGCGGCTGCGACAAGTCCACCCCGGCGCTGCTGATGGGCGCGGCCAGCATGGACCTGCCGGCCGTCTTCGTCCCGGCCGGACCCATGCTGCCGGGACACTGGCGCAATGAAGTGCTGGGCTCCGGCACGGACATGTGGAAGTACTGGGACGACCGGCGCGCCGGGCTGATCGGCGACGGCGAACTGGCAGAACTGGAGAACGGGCTCGCGCGTTCCCCCGGCCACTGCATGACGATGGGCACCGCCTCGACGCTGACGGCGGCCGCCGAGGCGCTGGGTGTCACGATGCCCGGCGCGTCCTCGATCCCCGCGGTCGACTCGGGTCACGAGCGGATGGCGGCCGCCTCGGGAGCGCGCGTCGTCGAGCTGGTGTGGCAGGACCTGAGGCTGTCGCGGATTCTCACCCGTGACGCCTACGAGGACGCGGTCGCCACCGTCCTCGCCCTGGGCGGCTCCACCAATGCCGTGATCCATCTGATCGCGATGGCCGGCCGCTCCGGTGTCGAACTGACCCTGGACGACTTCGACCGCATCGCCCGCACGGTACCGGTGCTGGCGAACGTGCGCCCGGGCGGCCGGTATCTGATGGAGGACTTCCATTTCGCCGGCGGCCTGCCCGGCTTCCTCGCACAGCTGACGGACGTACTGCATCTGGAGCGCCCGACGGTCGCGCACCCCACGCTGCGCGAGCAGCTCGCGGGCGCGCTCGTCCACAACCCGGACGTGATCCGTCCCCGTGGCAACCCGCTGGCGGACGAGGGCGGCCTCGCGGTGCTGCGCGGCAACCTCTGCCCGGACGGCGCCGTCATCAAGCACATCGCCGCCGATCCCCAGCTGCTCAAGCACACCGGCCCGGCCGTGGTCTTCGACGACTACCGGGCGATGCAGGCCACCATCAACGACCCGGAACTGGGCATCACCGCCGACAGCGTCCTGGTCCTGCGCGGTTCCGGTCCGCTCGGCGGCCCGGGGATGCCCGAGTACGGGATGCTGCCGATTCCCGATCACCTTCTCAAGGAGGGCGTGCGGGACATGGTCCGGATCTCCGACGCCCGGATGAGCGGCACCAGTTACGGGGCCTGCGTGCTGCACATCGCACCCGAGTCGTACGTCGGCGGCCCGCTCGCGCTCGTCCGCACCGGTGATCTGATCACCCTCGACGTGGAGGCCCGACGGCTCCACCTGGAGCTGGACGAGGCCGAGTTGGAGCGCCGCCGCGCAGAGTGGCAGCCGCCACCGCCCCGCTTCTCACGCGGCTACGGCGCCCTCTACCAGGAACAGATCACCCAGGCCGACACCGGCTGCGACTTCCGTTTCCTGGCCAGGCCCGGCGAAGTGCCCGAGCCCTACGCGGGCTGATCGTCCGGGGGCGTCGTTCTCCCGCCGGGCACTCGACTATGCACCTGGCAAGGGCGGAGCATAGTCCAACGCTGCGTGTTTTCGCGGGAAATCATCTTACGTCCGCATCCAGGCCATCGCCGTGCGTAGTCTCACGGTCACCGCAGTGCAGCTGAGGTCCTCAACTGCCGCGAACCGAGAGGGAATCCGCGTGCCCGGAATCGATGAGTGTTTACTCGAGGCGATGGGTCTGCCCGGTGCACGGGGAGCCGCCGTCGTCGAGTGGACCACGGGACTGGCGCTCGGCACTCTCGGCGTATCCCCCACGAACGACTACGAGACCACGGCGGTCGAGACGGCCGAACTGGCCCGGATGGCCGCCGAGCACACCGCCTTCGCGCCGCCCGCGAACCACGGGGACACCGAGGTTGCCAAGGGATCGCCCGTCGAGGACGTCATCGTCACCACCCCCACCAGCTATCACCTGCTGCGCTTCGTCGACACCACCTTCGACAGCAGCGTGTTCTTCCACCTCTGGCTCGATCGCGACGAGGGAAATCTCGCCCTTGCCCGGATCCGGCTCCAGGGACTGGCCGAGCGTCTGGTGCTCGGATGAGAGCGCAGAACCCCTCGATGCTGGTCCGTATGGCCGGAGACCGGGCCACCGGTGCCCTGCTGCGGGAGACGGGCACGGTCTATCTGCTCGACGGAGAGGTCGTCCACGCCGAGAGTCCCGCGGCACCCGGCGTCGACGTTCTGCTGCTCGCCCGCCGCCGGCTCTCCTCGGCGGAGTGGCAGGAGACGATCGACCGGGCAGGGGCACGGTGCCGGGTCGGGCGCAGCCTCGTCGAGAGCAATCTGCTCACCAGCGGGGAGTTGGAGATCTGCCATCTCGGTGCGGTCTTCGACGCCGCGTTCTTCGCGCTCGCCCCCAGAACCGGCCCGACCCGCTTCCGCTACGGAGCCACCCACTGGTTCGGGCCCGTGCGCCCGCTGCGCGCCGAAGTCGTCGAGCGTGAGACCCGGCGGCGGCAGGAGCTGCTGGACCGGATCTGGCCGCACCCCGAGGTCGACAGCGCGCCCGTCGTCCGCGACCGGGCGGCCGACAACCCCGCGGTCACCCGGCGGCAGCGGGCCGTCCTCGATCTGGCGGACGGCGTACGGACCCCGTTCACGATGGCCCGGCTGCTGGGCCGTCCCGCCTTCCACACCCTCGTCGACGTGCGCCGGCTGGCCGCCGCCGGGCACCTGCGGACCCCCCGCAGAGCGGCGGCGGCCGAGCCTTCCCCCATCCCGGCCTGGGTCGCGGACCTGTCCGCGGACCCCGACATATCCCTGCTGCGCCGACTGCGTGACGCATTGGAGGCAACCCTGTGATCTTCCGGCCCGCCCATGAGGCACCGGCAACGCCGTCATGAGACGCGCAATGAGACAGCGCGCCGAGAGGAGACAGCTGATGGCGACGGAAGCCGATGTCCTGGAAGAGCTCCGAAGGTTACGGGCCCGCGTTCCGCATCTCACCGGCGTACTCGCGGCGAGTACCGACGGTCTGGTACTGGCCCAGGACCTTGCTACCCCGGAGTCCGAGACCGTCGCGGCGCTCAGCGCGGCCGTGCTCTCGGTCGCCCTCCGCCTGGCGGACGGGACCGACCGGGGCGCGTTCCGGGAACTGCTGGTCCGGGGCGAGCAGGGCTATGTCGCCACCTATGCGGCGGGCGTCTCCGTCGTTCTGACCGCATGGGCAGGGACGGACGCCAACGTGGGCCGACTCCATCTGGAGGCCCGCCGGTGCAGCGCCCGCATCGCCGAACTGACCGACGGCACGCTGATCCGGACCGAGACCACCTGACCGCACCACCGTTACGACGTATCAACCACCGCACACCACCGAAAAGACCGGAAGGAAGTACCCGCTCATGGCGAACATCGAGATCTGCCTCAAGGAAGCGACGACATCGATCGAGGGCACGCTGGGTGTCGCGCTCGTCGACTACACCAGTGGCATGGCACTGGGCACGCTCGGCGGTGGCAAGGACCTCGACCTGACGGTCGCCGCCGCAGGCAACACCGACGTGGTGCGAGCCAAGGTGCGCACCATGGAGATGCTCGGCCTCAAGGACGACATCGAGGACATCCTCATCACCCTCGGCAGCCAGTACCACCTGATCCGGCTGATCAAGGGGCGTGGCAAGAACGGCCTCTTCCTCTACCTGGCACTGGACAAGGCACGGGCCAACCTGGCGATGGCGCGGCATCAACTCAAGAAGATCGAGGGCGATCTGGAGGTCTGACGACCGCCCGCGACGGGGGCCGCACAGCGGTCGGCTCCCGTCCGCCGGTCGTGAAGAGACGGTCCAGTTGGTGGCGCAGTACAGCGGTGGCCTGTTCCGGCCCCCGCTGTCCGACGAGGATGCTGCTGCCCATTCCCGCCGCCATGGCGAGCAGTGCGATCGCCTCCGTACGCGCGTCCGTTCCGGGGTCGGCCAGTCCGGCTTCCTGTGCCTGGTGGATCAGACCGGTCAGGGCGTCCTCCGCGGCGTTGGGGTTGTCGATGAAGGGCTGGGCCGCCAGCGCCTCGTCGGTCACGGACAGGACCGCGTACGAGGTGTAGAGCAAGTGGAAGGTGCGGCTTTCCTCGTCGGTCGGCAGGGAGGCGAGGAGCAGCGCCTCGACCGTCGCGCGCGGACCCGGATCCGTACCGGCGGCGCGCAGGCGGGCGCCCACCCGCGCGGTGAAGCGGTCGGTCAGATGCTGCAGACCGTAGAGGAGCAGCTTCTCCTTGGTCTCGAAGTAGTACTGCACCAGCCGCAGCGACACTCCGGCCTCGGCTGCCACGTCGCGCATGCCGACCGCGTGCAGCCCGCGCCGTCCGGCGACCCGGACGAGCGCCTCGGCGATCTGGGTGCGCCGTTCCTCGTGGTCCACGCGCTTGGGCATGTCGTGTCCCCGCCTGTCGGTGGTGTGGGTTCGCCGTCCGGCTCCCCGAACCCCTTCATGGTACTGCCGTATCAACATTATGGTACGGTCGTATCACGAAGAACGGATCTTTCCCGGAGGTGCCGCCGTGCCCGAGAACCCGACCCGAGCCCGCACCCGCGGACGAGGCGACATCGGCCGCTATGTGAACGACACCTTGCGCGACCGCTACTTCGCCGCCTGCGACGCCGTTTACGCGATGGGAGCGCCCGCTCGCTCCGCAACGGACGTCGAGACCAGCTTCGGCACCACACACGTCTACCGCTACGGCCCCGCCGACCCCGCGGCCGAGACCCGCACGCCGGTCGTCCTGATCCATGGGGCGGGTGGCTGTTCCGCGCAGTGGTACCCCAACACTCCCGCGCTCAGCGCCGAACGCCCCGTGTACGCCCTCGACACCCCTGGCGACCCGGGCCGCAGCGTCCACCGCGAGGCCATGTGGCAGCCCGAGCGCGCGGCCCAGTGGCTCGATGAGGCGCTGAACGAACTCGGCCTGGACCGGGTGCACCTCGTCGGGTCCTCCTACGGCGGCTGGCTGGTGCTGAACCAGGCGCACCGCCGGCCCGGACGACTCGCCTCCGTCACCCTGCTCGACCCGGGCGGTCTGGAGAAGGTGGGCCTGCGCTTCTTCGCCTGGGTCTTCGTCAGCCTCTTCGCCACCTTCGCACCCAAGGCGCTGCGCCCGCGGCTCGCGTCCTGGCTGGAACAGCCGGTACTCGTCGTCCCGGAACTGCGCGCGATGGTCCTGGCGGGCGTCCGGGCCTTCCGGATCCGCCGCCCCGCGCCGCTTCCGCTGACCGAGGACGAGCTGCGCACCATCGGCACCCCGCTCTATCTCGTCCTCGGCAAGCGAAGCCTGCTGGTGCACCCGCAGCGGCAACGGGAACGGGTGCCACGACTGATCCCCGGGGCCCGAGCGGAGATCGTCGCCGGGACGGGCCACGGTCCGCAGATCGACCACGCGGACCTGGTCAACGCCCGGTTGCTGGACTTCATGCAGGACGTCGACGCCCCGGAGGCGGCCTCGGCCTCCGGCGCCGTCGACGCGTAACCGCCGGCCGACAGGGCAGGGGACCGGGCCGCCCGCGCTTGCGGTACTACCCCTGGCTGCCGGACCGGCGCCGGCGGACGATCAGGAGCGCGGCGGCGGCCGCCACGACGACTCCTGCGGCGGCACCCAGCAGCAGGGTGGACGACGAACCGGAACCGCCGGTGTCGGCGGCCGCGGTCGGCTGGGCGGGGTGGCTGGTGGCCGGAGCGGCGGAGACCGGCGGAGCAGGCGTGGTGGCGGACGTGCTGGGCGCCGGGCGGCCCGGAACGGCTGTGACCTTGAGGGTGGTCCTACCGGCGCCGATGGCCGGGAACGCGGACTCCGCCGCGATCTGCCAGGTGCCGGGCGGCAGCGGTACGGCGACGGTGTAGGTGCCCTGCGCCATGTCCAGCGGGGTGAGAGCCCACGGCCCGACCTGCCGGCCGTCCGCCGCCGTCGCCTGCAGCGTCGCGGCGACCTTCTCGTCCACGGGGTGGTGGTCCTCGTCCCAGGTGGCCGTGACCGTCAGGCGGCCCTCCGCATTGCCGGTGATCTCCAGGTGGATGGTGTCCCCGTGGGCGGACGCCGGGCCCGTGGGCAGCAGCGACAGCAGGGTGGTGAGGGTGATCAGCAGTGCGGCCGTGAGCGGCCGGAGCAGGCGGAGGGACGGGAGGGGCATCGGGGACCGGCTTTCGGGAGGATCGGGAGACACGGCGGGACGGGCGGCGGGAGGGCCCACAGGAGTGCCGACGGGCCCGCCCGGTGGGGCGGGCCCGTCAGTTCATGTGGTTCCGGCCGTCGTCAGGACGTGGACTGCTGGAACGTCCAGCGCTGCCAGGCCTGGTTGCCGGGCTGCTGCAGTTCCAGCAACGCCCCGCCGTAGTAGTCGCGGTTGCTCACGCCGAGGACGAGCGGGGAGCCCTTGACACCGAGCGTGTAGCCGGTGGCGTTGGCAGTGATCTTCCACGCTTGCGACGCGGCGGTGCCGCACGGCTGCTGGGCGATCCACTGACCCGCGACCGGCTTCCCGCCGATCTGCAGGCACTTGCCGGAGACCGCGGACTTGACCCGGACGTAACCGCCGCCGACGTTCTCGAACAGCCACTGCTGGTTGGTGTAGCCGTGGCGCTGGTAGCCGATGAGCACCGCACCGTTGGCACGGGAGGCGCCGTACATGTCGGCGGCCTGTCCGGTGAAGCTGTTCAGCATCAGGTAGCGCTTGCCGGGCTCGACCGGGCCGGCCGTGGTTCCGCCGGCCGGCTGGGTACGGAACGCCGCCTGGCGACCGGGCGCGGAGACCTTGCCGTCCGCGCCGTGCACGGCTACGGCGACCTTGTACTGCGTGCCGGGCTTCAGGCTGACCACGCGCACGGTGGTGGCCTTGACGTTGCCGATGGCCTTCTGGTCCAGCAGCAGGTCGTACCCGGTGGCGCCGGAGGCCGGCTTCCAGGTGAGCACCGCGGAGTTCTGCGTCACCTGGCTCACGACGACATCAGGACCGGTCGTCGGGTTCGGGTCGGGCGTCGTGGTGGTCGGGTTCGGCGTCGGCCCGGTCGTCCTGGTGGGGGAAGGCGTCGGGCTCGGCGTCGGGTTGGGATTGGGGTTGCTGCCGCCGTTGCTGAGCAGGAACTGGTTGTTGGCGATGTTCCAGTGCGTCGTCAGATAGCTGCCCGGCTGCGGGTTGGTGTTGAAGTAGTCGTCGTGATTGCAGTCGAGCCGGTCATCGCTGCTGCGGTTCGGGCAGTGGATCTGCATCTGCGGGTAGTACGGCGTGTCCGAGTAGCACATGATGTCCCACTCGTCCACGCAGTGGCCGCCACGGCTGGTGTGCGGGGCGCTGTTGTTGACCGCGCCGAGGTTGTGGCCGAGTTCGTGGGCGGGCGTCGAACCTCCCCAGCAGCCGGAGTCCGTCCGGCCGTAGGAGGGGCCGAAGTTGCTGGAGTTCTCCGGGCCGGGACGCTCGTCGCCCGCGAAGCTGCCGATGCCGCAGTAGACGTTGGAGTCCGCGAAGATCATGTACTTGCGGTCGCGGCGGTTCAGGCCCTGGGCCGCCAGCGCCTGGTTGGTGGCGCTGAAGTCCTGCATCGCGGAAGCCGGCACTTCGAGGTTGAGTACCGCGACGGTGCAGTCGGACTCGGTGACGTAGCGGATGTGCCGCACACCGCCGGTCTCCGTCGCGCTCGCGTTGTAGATGACGTCGGAGTCGTGCGCCCATTTCTTGAATGAGGGCAGGTACTCGGCGAACCGGTTCGCGCCGGGGCCGTGCGCGTAGACGACCTGGACGCGGTTGCCGGTCGACCCGTCGCCGTCACAGATCACGGCCGACGCCGCGTCCTGCGCCGCGGCGCTCTTGGCGGCGGTTCCCGTGGTGCCCGTCGAGGCGGGCGGCGCCGAGGCGATGGCCTTGCCGGGGTGGGCGGCGTCCAGCGTCGCGGGCACGTCCGAGAGCAACTCGGCGCCGCCCGGGGCCTTGCCGCCACCGGCCTTGGGTATGGAGGACACCACGGCCGCCTTGACGGCGGGAGGCGTGTCCTTGGTGATGTCCACGCCCTTGGGCGGTGAGTCGGGGCCGTGCGTGCACTGCTTGACGCCCTCGACCTCGAAGCCGCCGACACACGCACTGTCCTCGGGGGCGGCTTCCAGGCCCTTGTACACCATGCCCTTGCGCGGCTCGTCGGGCGGAACGTCGTCCAGCGCCTGGGGGGATGCGGAGTCCACCTGCTGGGTCGTGCCGCCGATGCCGCCCGTGGTGGCGAGTGCGGTGACGCCACCGGCGACGAGCGTGGCGGAGGCCAGCGCGATGGCGAGGAGCGTCCGTCTCTTGGCCGCCGAGCGGCGCCGGTGCTCGCCTCGATCATTGAGCTGCAACAAGTTCATCCCATCCTTGGGTCTGGACTGCGTTGCGGCGGGACACTGCCACATCGAACGCCCGTTCATCCACACGGATTTCGTTGCTATAGGAGGGGCGAAAGGTGCCGATGGGGCGCCGGGTGGCCGAACTGACGCACGGTCATGGACGAGGAGTCTCTGCTGCGCCTCGGTATTGCAGTGACATTGCACTGGAGGTCTAGACCTCTGGAAACCGAATCCCGGCGACACTTCGGCGGCGGAACCTTCACAGGAACATGAGGTCGGCTTTAGGAATCCTTATGCTCCGCCGAAACCGCGACCGCGGAGTGGCGTGGGTGCGATCGGCGGAGGGAACGTCACCCCACGCGCACCGGGCGTCAGTTGAACGTAGCGCATCGCGTCGCAGGATGCGGCTGGTTCGATACCGTTCGGTAACTTGGTTGTTCCAGAGGGTGATAAACATGCTGCGAGACTGCTCGGGCGTCCGGGGGTGGGAACCGCCCGGCCGGACGCCGTACAGCCTTGTGCCCCCGTTGCGTTTCCCGACAAAGCGGTCAGCGGCCCGGTGATCCCGGCCGCCGCTGGTGGGCACGGCGGTGCAGCCCTGGTGGGCGCCGCGCCGAGCATCGCGCGACCGGGCCCGCCGGCCGGCAGTCGTCCGAGGCGCGTGCGCGAAGGCGCCGTCGCCGTCCGCTGAACGACCGGAAGGGCCATGTCGATGTCCACCAGGGGTACCGCGTCCGTGGGGAAGCAGCACTTGGGGCACAGGTCGTATCCCGGCTCGCGGGACACGACCGCGCCGGAGGCGTCCGGCTCCCCGGAAGTCCGGATCCCGGCGGGACCGCCGGGCAGGACCCGGGACGGCCGGCTGGAGGAGTTACCGGGCCGCGCGCATCCGGCCGTCGACGCGGATTTCGCATCCGCCCGGAGCGCCGTGCAGAGCGCCGTCCACGGCGCCACCCCGGCCGGAGGTCAGGGGGAGATACTGCGGCTCCCTTCTCCGCAGGGGGACAGGAGCGGCCCCACCCCGGTGGTGCGCGGCCTCGCCGAGGGTCTGCTGCGACAGCTCCCGCACCTGGTCGAAGAGCTCATGGAACTGACCGTGGGCAGGGGAGTACGGCATCTGGAGCTCGTACCAGGGTCCGAAATACGCCGTTCCCTCCACGAGAACGTCCTCGGGTTCCTGCGGATCCTCGCGGGGAAGCCGCCCGCCGACAGCAATCCGCTGGCCGTCCCGATGGCGTGGGGACACTACCGCGCCCAGGAAGGCGTGTCGGTCGAGTCCCTGCTCCGCGTCCACCGGCTGGCCACCCAACTGCTCTGGGAGAAGCTGTTCGACGAGGCCCGGGCGCTGTCCCCGGAAGTGCTGCAGCGGCTCCTCGACGAGAGCGGCCCCGTGTGGGACGCGCTCGACAGCTACTCGCAGGCCTTCGTCGAGGGGCACCGCGTGGCGGAGGCCGACGCCCAGCGCCGCAGCAGCGCACGCCGTGAGACGGTGATCGACGCGCTGATCGAGGGCCGCGGCGTCGAGCCGGTGGTCGCGGCCGAGGCGCAGGTGACTCTCGGCCTTCCCGCGCGCGGCCGGTTCGTCGTGATCACCATGGCCGACGAGACGGCGCCGAACGGGCAACACGACGCCGACGGCTTCGGGAGCGGGACGCCGCGCGCGCTGCGTCACGCCCTGCCCTCCCATACGGTCCTGGCCGTCTGGCGCAGGCGCACCGACCGGCACATCGGACTGCTGGAACTGGGCAGCACCTCGCTGGGGCGGCTGGTCGAAGCGCTCTCGTCCGGCGTGGGCCGGCGGGTGGGAATCTCCTGCGAGGTCGACAGTCTCTCCGACATCGCCACCGCCTACCACTGCGCCGAGACCGCACTGCAGACCCTGCCCGCGGCCACCGATGGCGTCGCTGCCTTCGACGACCACCTGCTGGAAGCCCTCGTGGTGACCAGTCCGCACGTCGCCCAGCGGCTGGCCCGCCACACCTTCGGAAGGCTGCTCGACTGCCCTCAGGAGGAACGCGACCTGCTGCTCGCGACCCTGGACGCCTGGTTCCGCGGCGGCTGCTCGGCAGCCAGGGCCGCCGACGAGCTGCACTGCCATCGCAACACCGTGCTCAACCGGCTGCGCCGCATCGAGACGCTCACCGGCAGCATGCTCGACGACGACCGGCACCAACTCGCCTGCCGGATGGCACTGGTGGCCGTGCGCTGCCCCTGAGCGCGCGGACGCGATGCGCCGGTCCTGACCTTTCCGATCTGGTGAACCGCTCCTGACCTGGTGCGTTGTGCTCGGCGCACAGCTGGGTCGCGGAAATCCGCAGCAGGCGGCCATCGACTCCGGCATCGGCGCACGCGACCCTGGAGGCGGGGGAACACGCACACGTGGCCGGCTTCACCGCCGGTTCATGGCCCGGCTTCCAGATGAGCGGCCGACCCTCTCGGGCCGACGGTCCCGTCCGCAACGCGGCAGACGGCAAGGACCCCGGCACGGCCCATGGTCCCCGAGTGCCTGCTGGGAGAGATGCTGTGACCGACGTATTCGTCGACTCGTTCGTCCACGCACTGGGCGAACGCAAAGCCCATGTCAGCGAGACCGGCGCCGCGGGGCACCTGATGTCCTCGGCGCAGGACCTGGAGTCGGCCGGTTTCCGCTGGCACCACGTCTGTGAACCGACGACCGGCGCCTACGACCTGGCGAGGAACGTCACCGCGCAACTCGCCGACTCCGGCCGGCTGGGCGACGTGGACGCGATCGTCTACGCGACGTGCCTGCCCGGCAACGGCAACGCCGGAGACCCGGCCGCGTGGGAGCGCAGCCGGGACGTGAAGCACCTCATGGACTTTCCCGCCGGCCGGCTGCAGGCCGACTTCGGGCTCGGGAAGGCCGTCGTCATCGGGCTCAACCAGCAGGCGTGCACGGCGATGCTGGGCTCCCTGCGGCTGGCCGGGGCGATGCTCCGGGCCGAGGAGGACTGGGAGCGGGTGCTGTGCGTGACGGCCGACCGCTTCCCGGAGGGAGCCCGGTACGAGCAGGCCTACAACCTCATCTCCGACGGCGCCGCAGCGTGCGTCGTCAGCCGGGAACCCGCCGCGTTCCGCCTGGTGACAGCACACCAGATCACCAACGGCGGCCTCGGACAGGCGGATGACGACGAGACGGTCGGCATGTACTTCGCGTACACCCACCGGCTGGTGCGCGAGACCCTGACCCGCGCCGGGCTGTCGGCCGCGGACCTCGACTGGGTCGTCACCCAGAACACCAACGACAAGGCCTGGCAGATCCTGGCCCGGCTGCTCGGGGTGGACGCCGGGAAGGTCTTCTTCTCCTCCATGCGGGACGTGGGGCACGTCATCTCCGCCGACAACATCATCAACCTCGCGGAACTGATCGCTTCCGGCCGGCTGCGGCCCGGTCAGTACGTCGCGCTCGTCATGGCCGGATTCGGTCTGAACTGGCAGTGCGTGATCCTGCAGGCCACTGAGTCCTTCGCAGCGTGAGCCGGAGGAGCGTCCGCGGCCGCAACGCCCGCGGCCGCAGCGTCCGGGCGGATCCGCCCGGACCGCCTGCCACCGGTACGCGAACCGACACGACACGTCAGATGAGGACAGTGTGAGTAGTACAGCGAATGCTCCGAAGCCCCGGCTCGCCGAGGCCATCGCCTCGCTCGGTGACACCGTGAGCAGGCTCAGCCACCTCTCGAAGCGCTCCTACCAGAACCCCTACATCACGCTGCGGCAGTGGCCGGCGGAGGTCCGGCCCGAGGATGACTGGTTCAGCTCACCGGAGTACGTGAGCCTGTACGGCACCCCGTTGTGGGACACGCTCGACGAGCCCGCCAGGCGGCGGCTGGCCTTTCACGAGGCCGTCAACTTCTACAGCCTCAACATCCACGGCGAGAAGGGCCTGATGCAGGGCCTGGCGCAGCGGCTGTACCGCAAGGACCTGGTGGACGTCTCGGAGTATCTGCACCACTTCCTCGACGAGGAGAACAAGCACAGCATCTACTTCGGCGGCTTCTGCACCCGGTACGCGAAGGTGTACCGGAGCCGTCAGTTCGCACTGGAGGAGACCCGTTCGCAGAGCGTCGAGGACTTCCTCTTCTTCGCCAAGACCATGATCTTCGAGGAGATCGTGGACCGCTACAACTGGGTCCAGGCCCGGGACGCCCGGCTGCACCCCGTGGCGCGGTTCATCAACGACAACCATCACGTCGAGGAATCACGGCACCTGGTCTTCGGCCGTCAGCTGGTCACCGCGCTGTGGGGAGCCTGCGTCCCCTCATGGGGCGACGACACGGTGGCCGACCTGCGCCGTCAGCTGGAGCAGTTCTTCGTCGTCAGCTGGCGCGAGTACTACAACCCCGACGTCTACGCCGACGCCGGGCTCGACGATCCCTGGGAGGTCGCCGAGCAGGCCTGGTCCGCACCGGCGCAGGGCGCCCACCGGCGTGCGGTGTCGACGAAGGTGCTGTCCTTCCTCACCGAGGCGGGGATTCTCGAAAAGGAGCCGGCCGATGCGTTCTGACCAGGAGATCCGGGACCTGCTCAGGTCCTGGGTCCTCACCAAGGCCCCCGAGTTGTCCGCCGACGGCCTGACGGACCGGACGCCGCTGTTCGAGGAGCGGCATCTGAGGTCCGTGCACCTGCCGGAACTCCTGCTGCTCCTGGAACGGCTGCGCGCCGCACCGATCGAAGTGGAGGACCTGCGGCCCGGGGACTTCCGTGACATCCACACGATGGTGGACCGGTTCGGCGGAGCCGGGGTGACACCGTGAAGCGCGCGGCAGCGAGCGCGGCCGGCTCCGAACGGCTCGCCGCTCTGCACGGTATCGGCCTTTCCTGGCAGCCGTCCGGGCAGGCGGCCCTGCGCGGCCCGCTGTTGCGGCTCGCCGAGGAGTGCGACCGCGCCTTCGTGCGGCTCGCCTCCCTCTGGGACGCGGAGGAGGAGCGGCACCCCGCGTCACTGCCCGCCGAACGGCTGCAACAGGTCGGCTACCTCCGCTCCTTCCCGCACCAGGCGACCTTCGTGGCCCGGCTGAGCCCCGAGGAGCCGAACATCGACGCCTTCCTCACCGGCCCCGTCATGGACGAGGACGGGCGGGTCGAACTGTCCGGGCTCTCACCGGTCACCGAGGTCCTGACCCCGGCGGCCTGCTACCACCTCTACAGCGGCCATCAGGGCGAAGTGCTCGACCAGGCGCTGTACCTGACGACACGTAACATCTGTTTCCGGCAGGAGACGCACTACGTGCCGCTGCGGCGGCTGAGCAGCTTCACGATGCGGGAGATCGTCTGCGTCGGCACCGCCGCCGAGACGGTCGCCTTCCTCGACCGGGCCAGGACCGCCCTCGACCTGTTCTTCGGGCTGATCGACCTGGACCTGGAGTGGCTCACGGCGACCGACCCGTTCTTCCGGCCCGAGGACAACCCGCGCCATCTGCTGCAGCGCGTCCAGCCGGTGAAGTACGAGGCGACGTACGGCGGTGACCTGGCCATCGCCTCGGTCAACCGGCACCACGACCACTTCGGGTCCGGCTTCGGCATCACCCGCGACGGCCGGGCCGCCGACAGCAGCTGCCTCGCCTTCGGCCTCGAACGCTGGCTGTTCGCCCTCACCGACCGCCACGGCCTCGACCCCGCTTCCTGGCCCGCCCTGGAGGACGCGGCGACGACGGTCCTGGCGAAGCTGCGGGGAGGGGCGGAGTGAGGGGAACCACGGTCATCACCGGCGCGGACGGCTACCTGGGCCGCCGGCTTGCCGCCGCACTGCTCGACGACGGGGACGACGACCTGATCCTGGCCGTCCGTGCCGCCTCCGCAATCGAACTCGACAGCAAGTGGGAGCGGCTGGCGGAGGAACTGGGACCGGACGCCGCAGGGCGTACCCGGTGTGTGGCGGCGGACGTCCGCCACGACAGCCTGCTGTCCGACGTCGATCCGGGTGTGGTCACCCGCATCGTCCACGGGGCAGCCGTCACCCGCTTCAACGTCGAGCGCGATATCGCCGCCGACGTCAACGTGGCGGGCGCCGTTCGGCTGCGGGCCTTCGCGGGACGGTGCGAGAACCTGCAGCGGTTCGCCCTGCTGTCCACGCTGTACGCCGCAGGCAGCCATGAGGGCGACATCGCGGAGGAGCGGCTTCCGGACGCCGGCTTCGTCAACCACTACGAGTGGTCGAAGTGGGCGGCCGAGGAACAACTCCTGGGCGCGGCCGGGGAGATGCCGGTCTCCGTACTGCGGCTGCCCACGGTCATCGCCGACGACGACAGCGGGCACGTCACGCAGTACAACGTCTTCCACAACACGCTCAAGCTCTTCCACTACGGGCTGCTGTCGCTGCTGCCGGGGGACGAGAAGACCCCGCTCTCCCTCGCGACGGCCGCCTTCACCGTCTCCGCGGTCACCCGCCTGCTCGATCCCGCGGTCGCCGACGGTGTCTACCACGTCTGCCCCGACCCGGCGCGGACGCCGACCCTCGGGGAGCTCGTCGACCTCGCCTTCAGCGTCTTCGAACGAGACCCGGGATTCCGGCGGCGGGGCCTGATCCGGCCCGTCCCCTGCGACCGGGAGAGCTTCGACGACCTGCTGCACGCCGCCACCGGGCTGCGCGCCGGGCCGCTCCACCAGTCACTCGCGTCGGTCTCACCCTTCGCCGCCCAGCTCTATCTGCCGAAGACGTTCCGCAACGAAGCGCTGCGCGCGGCCTGGCCCGCGTACGCGGCCCCCGATCCGTACGCGCTGACCGAGGCCACCTGCACCCGGCTGGTCACCTCGAAGTGGGGCCGCCGGCCCGAGGAGACATCGTGACCCTTTCCGAGAACGACCTGTGGCTGCTGAGCTACTACCGCTCGTCCGAGATCAACGGTGCCCTGTTCTTCGGCCGGGTCGCCCGCACCCTGCGCGGCGGCCCGCTCCAGGCGAACGTGACCCACCACTTCGCCGACGAGGCCAACCACGCGAAGTACTGGACCCGTTGCATCGAGGACCTCGGTCACCCGGCGACGAAGTTGTCCGGCAGTTACCAGGACCAGTATCTGGAGGCCGTCGGCCTGCCCGCCAACCTCATGGAGGTCATGGCGGTCACCCAGGTCTTCGAGAAGCGGGTGATCGCCCAGTACCGCCGCCATCTGCGGGCCGGGGACACCCATCCGCGGGTCCGGCGGACCATCGAGACGATCATGGAGGACGAGCGCTGGCACGTGAAGTACGTCAGGGACGCCCTGGAGGAGATGGCGGGCCGGTACGGCCAGGAGTACATCGACTCCACCCTGGCTCGCTTCACCGCGGCCGACGAGGAGGTCTACGCGAAGACCCTCGCGGAGTACGGCGAACGCATCTCGTTCCTGGGCGGCCCCGAGCTGCCCTTCGAAGATCCGCCCTTCGCCGAGGGCACGCCGTGACCAGCCCCGCGGCGACCCCGGTCCGAGGCGGAACGACGGTGCTTGCCGTATGGACCCGGCGACCGCTGGCTCCCGCCGCGCTGACCGGGCCGGAGAGCGCGCGGTTCGCCGCACTCACCGGCCGGGTGCAGCGGGAGCAGTGGCTGATCTCCCGGCATGCCCTGCGCACCCTGCTCGGGGTACTGGGGCTGCCGGCCGACACGACCGCCTACGCCTTTCCGCACCGCCGTCTGTCGCTCTCCCACATCGGGGGAGCAGCCGTGGCCGCGGGTCTGGCGGTTCCGGCCGGGGGTGTGGTGGGGGTCGGGGTCGATCTCGAAACAGCCCGCGATGCGCGCCGGGAGACCGCGCGCTTCTTTCTCGACGAACGCGAACGCTCCTGGCTCGACACCGTTCCCGAGAGCGCCCGCGCCGCAGAACACGTACGGCTGTGGACGGTCAAGGAGGCGCTGTACAAGGCAGATCCGGCCAACCGGCACACCGTCCTTCTCGACTACACCACCGACGACCCCGCGGCCGGCTCCGGCCGTGCCCGGCGGCGTCCGCCGCACGACACCGTCTTCGGCTACACCGCCGCCCGGTTCGGTGATGCCCGGCTGTCCGTGGCCGCGGCCTTCCACCGTCCCCCGATCACCTCCGTAAGGACCTCAACCGTGCCCTCCGTCACCTTCGACGACGTCGCCCACCGCATCAGCGCGACGCTTTCCGTTCCCGTCGACACCCTGACGCCCGAGACGAACCTGCGGGACCTCGCCGCCGACAGCTTCCTGCTCGTCGAGATGGCCGTCGACCTGCAGGAGGAGTTCGACGCGCTGTTCACCCAGGCCGACCTGCGGGAGGTGACCACCCTGGGGCAACTGGCGGGGCTCGTGGGCGCGCAGCCCTGACCCGGAGCAACCGCGTACTTCTCCGGCCGGCACGCAGGCGGCCCCCGCTCGCCCGTCCCACCCGCCCGAACCCTCCTGACCACCGACCCACCGGAGTGCGCCATGTCGCAGCGTCTGAGCCAAGCCCTCCACCGGTTCCGCGGACCCCTGCTGGCCCTCTGGCTGGTGGCGCTCGTCGCCGCCGCCATCGCGGCGCTGCCGCTGGCCGACCGGCTGAGCGGCGGCGGGTGGTACGTACCCGGATCGGACTCGTCGAAGGCGGTGCAGTCGATGCGGTCGGGATTCGCCGACCGCGGCGCCAGCAACCTCACGCTGGTCGTGACGGACGAACGGAACGTCGCCGGCAGCCCGGAGTTCGACCGTCGGATGAGCCAGGTCATGCGCGAGGTCACCGCTGACAAGCGGCTGGAGACGACGGGCGGTTACGGCTGGCTCACCCTGTCCGGACACTCCCGGCAGGAGTTCGTGGGCAAGGACCGCCGGACCGCCGTCACCATGGTCGGGCTGGCGCTGGACGACGGGACGGCCCGTCGCGTCCTGCCGGATGTGCAGCAGGAGATCGACCACCGCTACGCGCCCCAAGGGCTGCGGGTGTCGATGGTCAGCGCCGGAACGTTCTGGGGCGAGATCAACAAGCTGAGCGCGGAAGGTCTGCAGAAGGCCGAGCTCATCACCTTCCCGCTGGTGCTGCTCATCCTGCTGCTGCTCTATCGCGGTGTCGTCGCGGCCGTGGTCTCGTTCGTGGTCTCGGTGACCGCCATCGTCCTGACCTTCGGGGTGATGTCCGTACTCGCCGCGCACATCGAACTGTCGATCTTCGTCCAGAACGCGGCGACCATGATTGGCCTCGGGGTCAGTGTCGACTACTCGCTCTTCATCATCTCCCGGTACGTCGACGAGCTGACCGCGGGACGCGATCGCACCACAGCGCTGGCGACAGCCCTGCGCACCAGCGGACGAACCGTCCTCTTCTCGGGGCTGATCGTCGTTCTCGCCATGTCCAGCCTCTTCCTGGTGGACCTCAACGTCATACGGTCCATCGCGCTGGGCATCGTCGTCGTGGTCGCCTTCGCCACCCTGGCGAGCGTCGTGGTCCTGCCCGTCGTCCTGCACCTGATCGGCGACCGCATCCTGTGGGGGCGGCTGCCCATGCAGCGGCGCACATCAGGGGAGAAGGGCCGGTCGACGGGGGAGCATCGCCGGACGGCGGGGGAACGGGGGTACCGCTGGGGGAGTGTGGCGCGCCAGATCATGCGCCGCCCCGTGCTGTTCCTGACGCTGGCGAGCGCCGCCCTGCTGGCACTGGCCGTCCCCTCGATGGACCTGCACACCTTCACCCCCGACGCGCGGATCGCGCCCGCCTCGTCCCCCGTCCGCCAGGGGTTCGACACCGTGCGGGAGCAGTTCGGGCCGGGCACGGCCTCACCCCACCAGATCGTCATCACCTCGCGGACCGCGCTGTCCGCGTCACCCGACGCCGGGAGGGTCACCGCGCTCCAGGAGCAGCTTCTCCGGCTGCCCCACGTCACCGCGGTCAGCTCCCCGCTGGACGTCCTGCGCACCGTCAGTCCCCAGCGCCCGCTGGCGGGGCTGAACCCGGCGGTGTTCTCGCGGCTGCCCGGCGACGCCCGCGGCACCGTCGACCACTACGTCTCCGCCGACCGCCGGACGATCGTGCTGGAGGTCGTCGGGGACGACTACGCCTCCGCCGACCGGTCCCGCGCGCTGCTGGCTGCCGTCCGCTCGGCCGCGGCCGGGACCAATGCCCCCGGCCTGCATGCGGTGGTCGGCGGCGAGACCGCCGAAGGCGCCGACGCCAACACGGCGATCGGGGACGCCCTGCCCGAGGTCGTCGCGGTGATGCTGGCGGTCCTCTACCTGATGCTGCTGGTCACCTTCCGGTCCCTGCTGCTCCCGGTGAAGGCCATCGCGATCAACATGCTGTCGCTCGGCGCAACCTACGGTGTGCTGGTCCTGGTCTTCCAACGTGGCCTGGGCGCCGCCCTCTTCGGCTTCGACCAGTCGGACCATCTCCAGAACTTCGTCCCGATCCTGCTGCTGGCGATCCTGTTCAGTCTCAGTACCGACTACGAGGTCTTCCTGCTCCGCCGCATCCGCGAGGAGCACGACGCGGGCGCGGACAACACGACTGCCGTGGCCACCGGAATGGCCCGCACCGCGCCTCTGATCTCCGGGGCCGCACTGCTGATGGTCGCGGTGTTCGGGGCCTTCGCGCTGACCGGCATCATGCCGATCCAGCAGCTCGGCCTCGGTCTCGCACTGGCGATCGCCCTGGACGCCACCGTCATCCGGCTCATCGTCGTGCCCGCCGCCATGCGGCTGATGGGCCGGTGGAACTGGTGGCTGCCGGGCCGGCGCCCGACCCGGGCCACCGCATCCGCATCCGCATCCGCAAGAGCGCCCGAACCCTCGGACGCCTCGGAGCCGTCGGGCCGCGCGTGAACCCGATCCCTATCTGCCCTTGTGCCCCTGTGCTGTTCTTCGAAAGGACACCTAACCCGTGGACCAACCCGCCCTCTTCCTCCTCCTGCTGAACTTCGCCGTCATCGGAGCGCTCCCCAGAGTCTTCTTCCGGTCCGACGGCCGCTTCAACCTGAAGTGGTGGCTGACAGCGCTGCCCTTCGGCCTCAGCCCGTTGTTCGTCGCCGGGTCCACGGCTCTCGGCTGGGAACCGATCACCCCGGACTCCTGGCGCACGGGGCTGACTCTTGTGGCGGTGGCGCTGAACGCCGTCTCGATCGCCCTGATCTTCCTGACCCTGGGCACCCACCGGATCCCCGTCGCGCTGTGGCACCAGGAGAACGACGACCCGCGCCACATCGTCACCCACGGTGCCTACGGCATGATCCGGCACCCGTTCTACGCCGCGTTCCTCCTGGCGTTCCTCAGCGGGGCCGTGCTCTTCCCGCACGTGATCACTCTGGCGCTGTTCTGCTACGGGTTCGCCGCGCTCAATGCGACGGCCGCTCAGGAGGAACAACGGCTCAGCGGGTCGGAGTTCGGGCCGGAGTACCGGAGGTACGTCGCGATGACGGGGCGCTTCGTGCCTCGTCCGGGCAGGTCCGCGCCGGCGGAGACCGGCCGGGTCGGGGGCTAGCCGTGGCCGTCCTCCCGCCGCTCACCGCCTGGCTGACCGATCCTCACGCCGGGCGGGGTGTGCGCTTGGCCGACGACTCGGGCGGCTGGACCTACGTCCCCTATCCGGAGCTCGCGGCCGCCGCCCGCCGGGCCGCCGCCGGGATGCGGTCGGCCGGCGTCCGCCCCGGTGACGTCGTGTGCCTGCTGATGCCCACCGGCCTGCCCTGCCTGGCGGCGCTCTTCGGCGTCTGGGCGGTCGGCGCGACGATCTCCCCGCTGCCACCGCCCTCGTTCCAGACCGATGACGCGTACGTCGAGCACATCGTCGCCGTCCTGGAACAGGCCGCACCCGCCCTGGTGATCGCGAGCGGGGAGTTCGGTGATCTGGCCGCCCGCGCGATGACCCGGGCGGGGCTTCCCGGCCGGCCGTGGACGCCGCAGGAGATCACAGCCGAGGCCGTACCCGATGGGGTCGCACCCGAAGGGCCCGGATCCGAGGCGCACCGGCCGGTGGCTCCGCCCGCCGAGTCCATCGCCCTGCTCCAGTTCACCTCGGGCTCCACCGGCCGGCCACGCGGGGTGCGGGTCTCCTGGCGGAACCTCACGGCGAACCGTGCCCTGCAGAGCCGTCTGATCGGATGGAAGGACGGCGACGGATTCGCCTCCTGGCTGCCGCTCCACCACGACATGGGCCTGATCGGCTGCTGCCTCTTCCCGGTCGCCTCGCAGAGCGACCTGTGGCTGATGCGCCCGGACCAGTTCATCCGCGACCCGGCCCGCTGGCTGGACTGCTTCGCGCCCGGCCGGGCGGCGCACTCGGCGGCGCCGTCGTTCGCGTTCGCCTACGCGGCCCGGCGCGTCCGGCCGCGGCGGCTGGACGAACTGGACCTGTCCGGCTGGCGCAGCGTCTGCGTCGGCGCCGAGGCGGTCGACCCGGCGGCGCTCTCCGCCTTCGCCCGGTTCGCCGCACCGGCCGGGTTCTCCCCGGACGCGTATGTGCCGTCCTACGGCCTGGCCGAGAACACGCTCGCGGTGACGGGCGCCGCGGCACCGCTCCTGATCGTGCGTCCCGACTGGGCCGCGCTGCGGATGGGCCGGGCGGTGACCGTCGAGGACACCGCCCGCTTGGGTGACGGGGAGGTCGAGCCGGGCTCCGGCTGGCTGGTCGGCCACGGCTTCCCTCAGGACGGGGACGGCGTCGCCGTCCGGATCCTCGACGAGGACGGCGCCCCGGTCCCGGCAGGCCATCTCGGGGAGATCGCCGTGTCCGGCGCCTCGGTGGCGCCGGGTTATCACGCGGGACGGGAGGGCGGTCCGGATTCCACCCGCTTCGTCGAGGGGGAACTCCGCACCGCGGACGCCGGTTTCCTGCACGACGGCCAGCTCTTCGTCCTGGGCCGGATGGGCGACAGCCTGAAACTCCGCGGGCGCAGCGTCTACGTCGACGACCTCGACGCGAAGGTCGCGGCGGCCGCCGGGCTGGGCCGGGACCGCGCGGCGGTGGTGGCCCTCAACGATCGCGGCCGGGCCGGGGTCGCGGTCTTCGTGGAAGCCGCCCCCGGCCCCTGGACGGAGAAGGTGGCCGAGATGCTGCGGGCCGAACTCGGTCCCGAGCCCGCCCTCACCCTCGTCGCCGGCCGCCGCGGGCTGCTCAAGCGCACCACCAGCGGCAAGCTGCGCCGCCGTCATATGTGGCAACTGCTTCAGGAGGGCGGTCTCGAGGCGGTGACGACCAGCTTGTGACGATCAGGTTGTGACGGACCCCGCCTCACCCGGGCGGGGTGCTCCTCCGACGTCGTGTCACGGAACTTGATCGACGGGACGTCAGAAGCGGACCAAAGCACCCTATAAAGGGATACTCTCCCCTCGGATGGCACCAGGACTGCTACCGATGGAGAGCGATGCCAGCGAACCAGCGCACCACCGGCGCGACCGTGCGGCAGGTCGTGGGGAATCCCAAGATCTGGGCCTTCCCGGCGACCATCATCGGGCTCGTCGCCCTGCTGCTCTCCCTGGTCTACATGGGCGGCATCCTCGACCCCAGCGGCAATCTGCACCACATGCCCATCGGCCTGGTCAACGCCGACCGGGGCGCCGTGGTGGCGGGGCAGCCGATGAACCTGGGCCGGCAGGTCACCGACGGGATCGCCGAAGCGGCCAAGTCGCAGCAGCAGGCGTCGTGGCGGCAGCTCGACGCGGCGGGCGCCCGGGACGGACTCGCCTCCGGGAAGCTCTACGGCGTCCTCGAAGTGCCGGACGGCTTCACCGCGGCCGTCGGCGCGCTGGGGGCACCGACCGGGCAGCAGCCGGCCCGGCCGACGATGTCGGTGCTGACCAACCCAGGGGCAGGCAGTCTGGCCTCCTCACTGGCGAGTTCCATCTCCCAGCAGACGGCGCACGCGGCATCGGCGCAGCTCGGCGCGTCGCTCATCGAGCGGCCGCGCCCCGGGGGCGGCGCGATGACCAACGCCGAACGGCTTCTCCTGCAGGACCCCGTGACGGTCAAGGTCTCGGTCGGGCATGCCATCGGCTCGCACAGCGGGCTGGGCCTGACCGCCTTCTACTACACCCTGCTCCTGGTCCTGTCCGGGTTCCTCGGGGCGAGCGTGATCAGCAACAGTGTCGACGTCGCCCTCGGTTACGCGGCCAGCGAGCTCGGGCCGGTGCGCACCCAGCGGCCCACCGTGCCGATCACCCGGACCCGGACGTTCATCGTCACGTGTGTGATGTCGCTGGGGCTCTCCGCGCTGACGTCGAGTCTGATCATGCTGGCGACGGTGGTGATCCTGGGTATGGACGCGTCCCATCTGCCGCTGCTGTGGGTCTTCTCGTTCTGCGCGACCGCCGCGGTGGGGCTCGGGGTCCAGGCCCTGCTTGCCGCCTTCGGTGGGATCGGACAGCTGGTCAGCATGTTCGTGTTCATCGCGCTGGCCCTGCCGTCCTCGGGCGCGACCATTCCACTGCAGGCGCTCCCCAGCTTCTACCGCGTGCTGTCCGAGTTCGAACCCATGCGGCAACTCGCCGACGGTGTAAGGGCGATCATGTATTTCGGCGCCCAGGCCGACGCCGGACTCACGCGTGCGTGGATCATGATCGCGGTCGGCTCGATCGCGGCCCTGGCCTTCGGGTTCGCCATGACCGGCTACTACGACCGCAAGGGCCTGCACCGCATCGTTCCCGAACACGCCTGAGATCGTTCCCGAACACGTCTGAGGCCCTTCGGCGGCTGTCAGTTCACCAGCGGTGAGACCGGCCGCTCGAAGAAGGTCTCCAGTGAGACCGTGGCCTGGGTGCCGCTGACGCCTTCGATGGCGTAGAGCCGTCGGAGCACGTCCTGGAGGTGCACCGTGGTGGCGGTGCGCACCTTCACCAGCACCGAGGCGCTGCCCGCGATGATGTGCGCCTCCTGGATCTCGGCGATGGCGGCGAACGCCGCGCCCGACTCGCCCATCCAGGCCGACGACTCGACCATGACGAAGGCGAGCACACCCTGCCCGAGGGCCGCCGGGTCCACGTCCACCGTCGTCCGCCGGATGATGCCGCGCTCGCGCAGTTTCCGCACCCGCTCGTGCGCGGCGCCGGCCGACAGGCCGACGGCCTTGCCGAGGGCGGCATAGGCCTGCGTGGCGTCCTGCTGGAGCAGTGCGACGAGTTCACGATCAATGTCATCCACGCTTGCCACCATACCTCATTCTGCGATATTCATACGAGACAGGATGTAGTTCAGTCTCAAGTCTCAAAGGTGTGATCATGTCTTCTATCGCCCGCCCGTCGATATACGAGATTCTGGATGATTGCTTCCGCACCGGACGCTGTGCGAACGGCGACGAACGGCTCGAGAAGCTGTACGAGGACTGCCGTTGGGCCGAGGGCCCGCTCTATCTGCCCGCCTGGCGGCAGCTGATCTGGAGCGACATCCCCAACGACCGCATGCTGCGCTGGGACGAGGCGACGGGCGCGATCGGCCTCTTCCGCTCGCCGGCCGGCCACAGCAACGGCAACACGCTCGACCGCCAGGGCCGCCTGATCAGCTGTGAGCAAGGCAACCGCCGTGTCAGCCGGACCGAGCCGGACGGGACGCTGACCGTCCTCGCGGAGCGCTTCGAGGGCAAGCGGCTGAACAGCCCGAACGACGCGACCGTGAAATCCGACGACTCGATATGGTTCTCCGACCCCGACTTCGGCATCACCAGCGACTACGAGGGCCACCGGGCGGACAGCGAGATCGGTGCGTGCAACGTCTACCGGGTGGACCCGGTGACCGGGGAGGTCCGCCTGGTCGCCGACGGCTTCGGCGGCCCGAACGGTCTCGTCTTCTCGCTCGACGAACGGCAGCTGTACGTCTCCGACACCCGCGCGGGCCAGATCCGCGTGTTCGACGTCCGCGAGAACGGCACCCTCTCGGACGGCAAGGTCTTCGCCGAGGCGACCGACGGCATCAGCCGCTTCGACAACATCCGCTTCGACGACGAGGGCCGTCTGTGGGCCGCGGCCATGGACGGCGGAGTGCACTGCTACGACCCGGACGGGACGCTGATCGGCAGGATCGCGGTCCCCGAGGCGGTCTCCAACATCGCCTTCGGCGGCCCCAAGAACAACCGGCTGTTCATCACCGCGACCACGACGTTGTACTCGCTGGTGATGTCGGTGACGGGCGCACCGCGGACCCGGCGCGTCTGAGCCCACCCCGCCGGGCCGGCGCGTCCGACCGTCACGCGCCGGCCCGGACCCTCGTCGGCGACGACAGCCGGCGTGCGCGTCCACCCGGCCCCACGAGGGCTCTGTAGAGGGCAGAATCGATCTGCGGTGTGTCGGCAGGGGTGCGGGCAGAGGCAGTTCGCGGACCGCGTCGTTCGAGGGGGCGTGCCAGCAGTGATCGTGTTCAACTCCACCGGCCAACTCACGCTGCACTACGAGGCCGAGCTGACCGCAGGGGTCCGTGAAGGGCACGCTGTGATCGCCGTGACCCCTCCGGCCGATCTCCTCTCCGCCCCCGCACCGGCCTACATCCTGCAGGTGCGCCGCTACGCCTGCCCTCTCACCTCGATGCGGCTCCGCACGTCCTCGGTGGAACATCCCCTCGAAGACGTTCAAGCCGTGGCGCTGCCGGACGAACCGCGCGAGCACCGCTACCTGCTGCCCCCGTGGCCCACCGCGGGTGCGCTGGAGTACCACCTCACCTGGGCACAGGATCCGGCGGGACCGGTGGTCGGAGACGCGCCGGAGGAACGGGTGCTCTTCCTCGTCCGCCTCCTCGCCGAGGACCGCCAGGGCGACACCCAGGTCCTGGAGCACGGGCGGATCGCGGTCACCTGGACGGATCCCGCTCCCGCCGGTGCCAGCCCGCTCGCCGGTCCTGGCGACGGCCGCACCCTGCCCGCGCCGTTGCGGGAGGCCGTCGACGATCTCGTACAAGCCGATGCGGAACCGGTGCCGGGCTGCTCGCACTGCGCGATGCTCTGGGAACTGCGCCTGCTCGAACAGGCCGAACGCGTGAGAGAATTGGCCGAAGAACACCACGATGCCGCGGTCGGTGACTGGGTGGCGCGCTGGCTCCCTGATCCACAGGACGCCTTCCGTGAGTTCATCAACCCGTGCCGGTGCGTTCGCGCCCGGCTGGGTGCCCGCCCGGACCCCGCTGACCTGTGGTGGTCGGCGGACCCGGCCGCCCGGCAGCGCCTGGACGCCGAGCTGCGGGAGCGCCTCGTCGCAGCCCGCCGCCGTCACGTCATCCATTACCTCCGCACCATCAACGCCGCCCCGCCGAGCCCCTGACGGCCGGGAGCGCAGGCCGGGTCGCCGGATTCCGCCGCCGATGTCATGGACGGCGACCGGCCCACGCCGACCCATCGGCACGGCTGCCACCAGCGACTATCCCGTCGTATCCGGCCTCCCTCGCCGACCTCGCGGCACCATCCGCGCCCGTTGAAGATCGCCGCCAACAGCTGCGTGGGGCAGGGCTGGCAGAGGTACACCGGTGGCGCTGGGATAATGGGGGCTGACAGCCTCGTACTCGCGCGCTGCCTGACCGTCGACCCAGCACCGGGCCACTGATCCATCGGAGAGACCATGACGACCCCGACCCCGGTCGCCGCTACCACCACCGGCCGCTGATGGGCGCGCTGGAACCCGTCGCCCTGGTGCTCGACGGCTATATCGAAGACGCCCCCGTCCCGGCGCCCGGTGACGAGTACGGGGCGACGGCGGCGTTCCGGCTGATCCACTCGCCCACCGACCACGCGGCGGACGAGATGGTGCTCCCGTGCCTGGTGACGGATCCCGCCCTGGTCAGGACCGCCCTGGAGGATCTGGAAGAGGGCGACCTGCTGCGGGTCGAGGGCGTGCTGATGCTGCCCGGCGTGAGTCCCGACGGCGTGCTGCGGCTGCGGGTGGAAGCTCTTGAGGTGCTGTCGCCCGCCCCGATACGCGAGATCGAGCCCGACACGGTCGACCGTTACGGCCCGTACGTCATCGTCAGCGGCAGCACTCACAGCACCGGCGCCGACCCGGTCCAGATGTGGACCGACGCCGGAGCCTGGGTCGGCATCGCCCCCGGCCCCGCTGCCGTTCAGGACATGATCACCGCGTACGAGGCCCGCACCAACGGCACGTGACACGGGCCGCCTCCCGCGGGGTTTGCGCCAACGGTGGGCGGCGTCCGCAGGTCGGAGACCGAAGGCGCCGCCCTCGATCATTCGGGTCTTTTGGCCATGAAGGTCGCGATCGTCCGCTTCGCCCCTGCATCAGGCTCCTGCACCAGGCGTGCGGTGACGTCGAGTCCGGCCCGGCCCAGCAGCGCGGCGATCCGATCCGGCGGCAGCAAGTGGGAGGCGTAGGACACCGGATGGCCTCCGTACGCCCGCGTCGGCCGTAGCTCCTCGTCCTCTCCCGCATAGCCGGCCACCATCAGCCGGCCGCCGGGCGCGAGTGTGCGCCGGAACTCGGCGAACACGACGGGCAGCAACGCCGGTGGTGTGTGATGGGTGGAGTAGTAGGCCAGGATGCCGCCGAGCTCGTGATCCCGGACGGGCAGCGCGGTCATCGACCCCACCGTGAACTGCAGCCTCGGGTATGCCTGCCGGGCGAGCTCGATCATCTTCGGGGAGAGGTCGAGACCGAAGGCGGGCACTCCCAGCTCCGCCAGATGCGCCGTGACCTTGCCCGGGCCGCATCCGAGGTCCGCGACCGGCCCGAGGCCGGCCGCCCGCGCGACTTCGGCGAACGCGGTCAGCATGGCGCGGGACAACGGATCGAGCTCCGCCGGGGTCTTGACGATCTCCGCGTAGTCGGCGGCGACGGTGTCGTACGACTCCCGGACCGCGGCGAGGTAGGAGGATTCGGTCACGGGGACGACCCTAGGGGAGGGCACCGACAGCCGGAGACCGGACAGACCGCGTCCAGCTCGGCGGACGATCGACGCGGCGCGGGTGCAGGCGCAACTGCGGCACTACATACGGCGCATCACGGCCACCACGCGGCCGAGGATCGTCGCGTCGTCGCCCGCGATGGGGGAGTAGGCGTCGTTGTGGGGATGGAGCCACGCATGCCCGGCCTCGTCGCGCTTGAACCGCTTGACGGTGGCTTCGCCGTCGATCATCGCGGCGACGATGTCGCCGCTGGCGGCCGAGCTCTGACGGCGGACGGTGACCCAGTCCCCGGTGACGATGGCCGCGTCGATCATGGAGTCGCCGACGACTTCCAGGGCGAACAGCTCCCCCTCGCCCACCAGGAGCCGGGGCAGATCGAGCACGTCCTGGATGTCCTCCTGCGCGGTGATCGGAATCCCGGCCGCGATCCTGCCGATGAGCGGCACGCGTGCGGTCGCCGTGCGGCCGGCCGGCCGCGTGCTGCGGGAGTCCTCCGGGAGCACGTAGGCGCGTGGTGTGTGGGGGTCTCTGCGCAGGGCGCCTTTGCGCTCCAGCACCATCAGCTGATGGGCGACCGAAGAGGTACTCGACAGGCCCACGGCCTGGCCGATCTCCCGCATCGACGGCGGGTAGCCGGTGCTGTCGATGAAGTCGCGGATGGTGGCGACGATGTCGGCCTGCCGGGTGGTGAGTCCGTCGTAGTTGCCCGGGGCGCCCGGCGGTCGGCCGGGGCGCCCTGCTGTCTTGCGGTTGTCCATGGTCCGCGCGCCCTCCCTCGCTGGTGATCATGGTGAGAGAAGCACAGTAACCCGGACAGACCGGGTAAGGGAACGACCTTTCGAATAACGCTGATGTGACACGACGCCGTGCCGGCCGCCGGAAGTGCGGGCAGCCGGCTCCTCCGGGGCGACGAGCGGAGCGGCCAGGGGGGCGGAACCACCTCTGATACGTGGCTGACACAAATCCGCGCGGTGCCGGACGCAAAGCCTTGACCGGCTGGATGAGCGCGCGGGCAGGCCGCCCGGCACGAATCGATCTTCAGGTGACGTGATGCGACAGCGCGACAGCACACCGGCGGGACACCACGGCGGCTCCCCTGCCACGGTGCGTGTTCTGCTGGTGGAGGACGACGAATCGATCCGCAGGTCCGTCGGTATGGCGCTGGACCGCTACGGATACGAGGTGTCGGCGGCTCCTGACGGCCTGACGGGCCTGGAGATGTTCCGGGACGGGGAGCACGACCTGTTGCTCCTCGACATCATGCTGCCGCACCTCGACGGCATCGGACTGTGCCGCAGGATCCGCGAGACGAGCCAGGCGCCCATCCTGATGATGTCCGCCCGCGGCGACTCGATGGACGTGGTGGCGGGACTGGAGGCGGGCGCCGACGACTACATCGTCAAACCCGTCGACACCACCGTCCTGGTGGCGCGGATCCGCACTCTGCTGCGCCGGGCCACGTTCACCGGTCACCCCACGAGCGACGACCGGTCCGTCGACGACAGCGTCCTCACCTTCCGGAATCTCACCGTGAACACCCGCGGCCTGGACGTGCACGTCGACGGCCGTCCGCTCGCCCTCACGCCGACCGAACTGCGGCTGCTCCTGGAGTTCGTGGCCGCGCCGGGCGTCGCTCTGCAACGGCAGACCCTGCTGCGCGAGGTGTGGGACTACGGCTGGGACGGCGACATCCGGGTGGTCGACCTCGCGGTACAGCGGCTGCGCAAGAAGATCGGCGCCGATCACATCGAGACCGTCCGCGGCTTCGGCTACAAGTTCCGGCGCTGACATGAGACAGACGACGGACCCCGCCGCCCCCGACACACTTTCCGACCCCGCCCCCGTTCGCAGTGCGCTGCGACGCTTCGCCGATCCGCGATCCCTGCGCTGGAAGGTCGCCGCGGGGGTCACCGCGGCGGCCTGCGCGATGGCGCTGGGCATCGGGATCCTGGTGCACCAGACAACCCAGAACCGCTCCCTGAGCATCGCGCGCGCCGGCGCCGTGGAGGACCTGGGCAAGGCCGAGACCGCGTTCCGGGCCGGGCAGCCCCCACAGAGCCATCCGGCGACGGGCGCCTACTACCGGATGGGTGACGAAGTACCGGACGAGCTGCGGGACCGGATCGGTTCCGGTGCAGGCCCGGTCACCTGGTACGACACCCGGCACCCGCTCCGGGGGTACGCGATGTGGGCCGGAAGCCGCGTCAACGGCACGCTGCTGGCCGTCAGCGTGGACATGGGCGCCGAGCAGCGCAGCCTGGAGGCACTCGACCGGCACATGCGGTACGCGGCCCTGGCCATGCTCGCCGTCGTCGTGCCCCTCACACTCCTCGCCGCCGAACTGCTGCTGCGCCGGCTGCGCCGCATCGCCGGCACCGCCCGCCGCATCAAGCGCGGCGACCTCGACGCGCGGACCGCGGGCCGCGGTCATGACGAGATCAGCGAGATCTCCTCGGCCGTCGACCTCATGGCGGATGCCCTGCAGGAACGGCTGCGTGGCGAACAGCGCTTCACCGCGGACGTCGCCCATGAACTGCGCACCCCGCTCACCGGCCTCGTCACCTCCGCCTCCCTCCTCCCGGAGAGCGAGCCCACCGACCTGGTGCGCGACCGCGTCCAGGTGCTCCGCGCCCTGGTGGACGACCTCCTGGAGATCTCCCGGCTGGACGCGGGAGCGGAGCGGGCGGACGCCCAACCGGTGCCGCTCGGCGAGCTGGTGACCGATTCCGTGCGACGTACGGGTTTGGAGACGCGGGTCTCGGTGACGGGTGATCCGGTCACCGCGACCGATCCGCGCCGCCTCGACCGGATCGTCACCAACCTGATCCTCGACGCGCACCGGCACGGTGGACCGCCGGTCGAGGTCACGGTCGACGGCACGACGATCGTCGTACGCGACCAGGGTCCCGGCTTCCCCCCGGAGCTCATCGCCCACGGACCACAGCGCTTCCGTACAGGAGCCGCGGAGCGCGGGCACGGCCACGGGCTCGGCCTCACCATCGCCCTCGGCCAGGCGCGCGTCATCGGTGCCCGCCTCACCCTGGCCAACGCCGACCCGCACGGAGCCGTCGCCAACCTCGAACTGCCGGACCAGGACGGCTGATCGGCAGTGACCGGTCGAGGCGTCGGTTCGAGGCGTCGGCCGTCCGGCGTCCGTGGAGCGGCTGGGGCTACGCGCCCGGATCGCTGTCGATGCGCCCCAGCAGGTCGAGCAGGGTGGTGCGGTCGGTGGGGGACAGGGCGGCGAAGCAGGTGGCGAGGACTTCGTCGGCGATCCGATGCCCTGCCGCCAGGGTCTCTTCGCCGGCGGGGGTGAGGTAGTGCTCGATGCGCCGGCCGTGGCCCGGCCTGCGCTCGATCAGGCCGAGGGCCGCCAGCCGGCCGGCGAGCGTCCCGAACGCCTGCTCGCTCTGGAACGTCGCCGCGGCCAGTGGCCGGGCCGCGGCTCCGGGCGTGCGGCTGATCGCGCGGAGGGCGTCCCACTGGGCCAGCGTCGTACCGGCGGCGGCGAGCCGGCTCTCGAGTGCCCGGTGCTGCTTGTACTGGGCCTGCTTCACCGCTCTTCCAAGGACCTGCAGTTCATCGGGCATGGACTCAGTCTAGAGCATGACCAAGCTTGTTTATATAAACATCCTTAGTTAGAGTGAGGGCATGCCAACGAACCACACGGTTGCCGTGTACCCCGACCTGTCCATCACCCTCGCCGAGGCCGGCTCCGGCCGCCCCTGCCTGATCCTGCACGGCGGCGGGGGGCCGGCCACGGTCGCCGGACTCGCGGACCACCTCGCACCGACCATGCACACCATCACGCCCACCCACCCCGGCTGGAACGGTGCCCCTCGCCCCGCGTGGCTGACCGGTATCGACGATCTCGCCCTCGCCTACCTGCACTGCCTCCAGGACCTCAAGCTCCGCGACGTGCTCGTCATCGGCTCCTCGCTCGGCGGCTGGACCGCCGCCGAAATGGCCGTGCGCGACACCGCGGGACTCATCACCGGACTGGTCCTGATCGACGCCGCCGGAGTGCACGTCGAAGCCGAGCCGATAGTCGACTTCTTCGCGCTCGACGCCGCCGGCGTCGCCGAATACGCCTGGCACGACTCGGACCGCTTCTACGTCGACCCCGCCGACGTCCCAGCCGAGCGACTCGCGCTTCAGCAGGCCAACATGGCCACCATGCGCGAACTCGCGGGCGACCCCTACATGCACGACCCCAAACTGCTCCGCCGCCTGCGGCGCGTCGACGTCCCCACGCTACTGCTCTGGGGAGAGAGCGACCGCGTCGTCACCCCTGCCTACGGCGAGGCGTACGCCGAAGCCTTCGGCAACGGCCGGCTCCAGATCATCCCCGAAGCAGGTCACCTGCCGCAGCTGGAGCAGCCGGCGGCCACCTTCGCGCTGATCGACGCCTACCGTCGCTGATACGTCGGCAACCGGGGTACGCGTAGCCGGAGTTGATCTCGACGGCGCCAGGCGGAAAGTCTCGTTTCCCGCCTGACCGCCCCCCGCCCGGGGAAGGATGTCGCACAACCGCACGGGTCGAGGGGGAGGACGGAGAATGGGGATCTTCGGGCGCAAGGGACGGCCTGCGGACACACGGCCGCTGGACGCACCGCAGGAGGCACCACGGGACACACCGCAGGACGGGCCCCAGGACGCACGCCCTCAGCCGATGTCGCAGGACACCCGGCCCCAGGGGGCGCTGCGGCCGGTCGGGCCGCAGGACGCACCCATGCCCGGCGGTGATGACGACGACGGGTCCCGCTGGATCTACGAGGTCGCGGGGGAGTACTCGTCGGAGACCTGGGCGCCACGGGAGTCGATCCGCCGCTGGTGGCGGGTGGACCGTGACGGTAACGAGCTCGAAGGGCCCGTGGAGAACGAGAACTTCGGGCCCCCGCAGAACGACCTGCGCCGCGCGACCGACCCCGACGGCCCGCTGAGCTGGCTCCCCGACCCGGAGGCGACGGTGCGCGGCTGGCTGTCGGTCGCGGTCGACCGGATCGGCGAGGGCATCGAGGTGCACTGGCTCCAGGTCACCGGGACACCGCTGGTCCTCGCCGGCCACGACGTCTCGGACTTCGCCCCGCCCGACTTCGACGGCACCCCGCCGCCGCGCATCGGCGTCGCCGTCCCGGTGGGCTTCGGCGCTCAAATGGCCGGGCATTCCCTCACGGTGCTGTGGGGCCTGCTGCTCTGGGTGACGGTCAGCGAGGATCCGGCCGCCGACCCCAAGCAGAACGTCTGGCTACGCCACGAAGTCGACGCCGAGCGTGCCGACGAGCTCCTGCGTATCGTCCTCCAGGCGCCGGACATACGTTTCTGAGGCCGCGTCCGCCGAAAGGCCCGGTGGGGGCGGGTGAGGACCGGTGCGGAGCCGCTATCCGGTGAGTGTCTGGGTACCGAGCACGGCGAGGAGGGCAAGGCGTTCGGCGTCCGGGGTGCCGGGCTCGGCGGTGTAGATCATGATGCGCAGATCGCTTCCCGCGACGCTGAGGATGTCGCAGTCGAGCGTCAGGGCACCCACCTGCGGGTGATCGATGGTCTTGCGCGCGGCCTCGTGCCGGCCGACGGCTCCGCCGTCCCACAGCTCGGCGAACCGGTCACTCTTCGCGCGCAGGTCCGCGACCAGCCGCCGTACCCGCAGGTCCGCCGGATACCGGCCCGCGGTCGCCCGCAATGCCGTGACCTGCGCGATTTCGAGTGCGCGCTGGGACTGCGGTGTGTGGCGGACGCGGCCGGGCGGGCCGAGGAAGGTGCGCCACACCGCGTTGCGCCCGTTGCCGTGCAGCTCGCCCATCAAGGCCACGTACAGAGGGTTGGCGAGCAGCAGGGTCCACGCCGCGTCCGAGACCGCGACGGGCGTCCCGGTCAGCCGGTCCAGCATCCGCTGGACGCTGGGTGTGATGTAGGCGGGCACCGTGCCCTGGCCCGGTGGCACCAGCCCGGCGGCGTGGAACAGATGCTCGCGCTCGGCCACGGACAGGCGCAGCGCCCGGCCCAGGGCCTCGACGACCTGTTCCGAAGGGTTGGCCGCCCGGCCCTGTTCGAGGCGGGTGACGTAGTCGACCGAGATCCCGGCCAGCAGGGCGAGCTCCTCCCGGCGCAGCCCGGCCGCGCGCCGATGGCCGCCGGCCGCCAGCCCTGCCGCCTCCGGGGAGACCCGGTCGCGCCAGCGCCGCAACGTGTGCCCGAACTCCGTGGTCGCCATGACACCACTGTGCACCGCCCGGCCCGGATCGTCCTGGTACTGGGAGTCCCAGGAAAACGGGACTCCTGGCTGACCCGTGCGGCTCTGCCGCAGCGTGGAGGCATGACAACAACACTGATCACCGGAGCGAACAAGGGTCTCGGCTTCGAGGCCGCCCGTCGGCTCATCGCCGCGGGACACACCGTCTACCTCGGCAGCCGGGACGCCGAACGTGGCCGCCGGGCCGCCGAGCAGCTCGGTGCGCGCGCGATGCAGCTCGACGTCACCGACGACGCGTCCGTGCAGGCCGCGGTGAAGGCCGTCGAGGCCGACGGAGGACTGGACGTACTGATCAACAACGCCGGTATCCAGGAGGAAATGCGGGACGGCACCGTCGTGATCGATGCATTGGGTCTGACCGCGGACGTGATGCGGAAGACATTCGAAACGAACGTCTTCGGCACGGTGCGCGTCATCCACGCTTTTCTCCCGCTGCTGCAGCGTTCCGCCGCCCCGGTCATGGTCAACGTCAGCAGCGGCCTGGCCTCGCTTTCCCTGGTCACCACCCCGGGAACCCCGACGCACGCCTACCCGGGCGTGGCCTATCCGGCGTCGAAAGCCACGGTCAACATGATCACGGTGCAGTACGCGAAGGCGTTCCCGGACATGCGGATCAATGCAGTGGAGCCGGGCTTCACCAAGACCGACCTGAATGCGCACAGCGGCATGCAGAGCGTTGAACAGGGCGCCGAGATCATCGTGCGCATGGCCCAGCTGAGCCCTGACGGCCCGACCGGCGGGTATTTCGACGCCGAGGGGACTCTTCCCTGGTGAGAGACCTTCCCTGATCGCGGGCTGTTTCCCGGAGTGCGCCCACCGCGCCGGGGACAGCCCGTCCGCATGAGTGAGCCAGTGGGCACCGAAAGTCACGCCGTCCCGTTATCGCTCCTCTTATTACTCGTCTTTGTTCGGTCCGACCGGCTGGCCGGCTGTCCGGTCCCGGAAAACAGAAGGGGCCGGCCTTGAGCCGGCCGGATCTTTCGCGCCCGGCGTACGCAATGCCGGGATCAAAGGGGATCGGGATGGGCGGGCGAGGGCAGGCCATCGCCGAATAGAGGCTGTTTCGGTGGCCTGGAAACCCCGCATCGAGTGAGCCCGGGCACAGGACCTACGTCACGTCCGAAGCCGCTTAGTGGACGTATTTCCCTTCCCTTTCGGGCCGCGCACAGCCCCGACGGGTGCCTTTCGGCTCTGCTTACTAAGACGGGTAGTAAGCGAGGTCTTTGCCATCGCCGGCGGGCCGCGTTAACCATGGTTCGAGCAGCACGAACATGAGCGCAGCGCCCTCTCGACACATCAGCGAGACCGGGCCCGCCACCTGCTCCGCACGCCGCCGCTACGGCCGGCCGTCCCCTGATCCCGTCTGGAAGAGGTTCATACCGCATGCCCGCACCCACTCAGCTCTCCTCCCTGCGCACCTTCCGCCCGTCCAAGCGCTTCAAGATCTCCGCTGTCGCGCTCACCGCCGCCGGCTGCACCACGGCCCTCGCCCTCGCCGGCACCGCCACCCAGAGCACCTCCGCGCTCCCCGCCATCAACGTCGCGAAGGTCTCCGCCGACGGCCAGGCCGGCACCAAGGTCCAGGCGCTCACCAAGGGAGCGGCTGTCAGCTCCTACCCGGCCTACGTCGGCAAGCCCGCCGCTGCGAAGGACGCCTCGCGCGACCTCACCAAGGGACCCGCGAAGGCCAAGCCGGTCGCCGCCGCCCAGCACAAGGCCAAGCCGGCCGCGAACCGGTCGACCGTGCGCAAGCCGGTTGCCGTGTCTGCCCCGAAGTACTCGAACAACCTGGACGGTTGGATCCGCGAGTCGCTGGCCATCATGAAGTCCAAGGGCATCCCGGGTAGCTACTCCGGCCTGCACCGCAACATCATGCGCGAGTCCAGCGGCAACCCGAACGCGGTCAACGACTGGGACATCAACGCGATCAACGGCATCCCGTCCAAGGGCCTGCTCCAGGTGATCCAGCCGACCTTCGACACCTACCACGTCGCCGGCACCGCCAATCGCCTCACCGACCCGGTCGCCAACATCACCGCCGCCGCCAACTACGCGGCGCACCGCTACGGTTCGATCGACAACGTGAACTCCGCGTACTGATCAACCCAGCTCACCCAGCTCCACCAGATCACCAGCCCCCTCGGCCCACTCGGCCGAGGCCGGCCCGAACCGGTCGTCGCCGGCCTCTCCCAGGCGTGTTCCTGGGAGAGCACCCAACTGGTCGGGCCGAAAAGGGCACATGGACTGCCGGCTACGCGAGCCAGAGAGAGCTGCGCCGGTGACGCGCCGGCGGTATGTCCACCGCATCCGCGGCGTCGAGTGCGAGTTCGCCGGTGGTGGAGTTCACCAGTCCCAGGAGAGTCCCTACTTGGGCTCGCAGCCGCTGTCGTGCCCGGCGTTCCTCCTCCGCGGACCACCGAGCGACGGAAGGGTCCCGACAGCTTCGAGCCCACGAGTAGACCTCCACCGTGCGCCGGACCATGCGCGGGTGGGGCCTTCTGGACTCATGCGTCGCATCGCTGAAGGTGCGGGCGCTGTACCTGAGGTCATGGAGAACCACGGAACGCCACGGGTGTTCAGGCCGGTAGTCGGGTGACTTCCCGCTGTGGTGCAGGGGAACGTGGTGGTGGGCGGTGCGTGCCACGGGGCTCCGTTCGCAGCAACCGCCAGGTATCTCCTGGCGGGCTACTTGAAGCCCGCCGGCCCTGTTGAACGTGTGTTTCTCATGCCCGGAACCTTATCCCGCCGGTTCTGCGGGCAGGGATGCTGCGGGTCTGCCGGACTGACGCCGGGCGCCCGCTACACCGCCGATTCCCGCCGACTGGACGAGAACCACGCGAACATCCGCAAGGTCTGGGACGGCCCCGGCGGCGGTGAATGGCCGGACGAGGCCCAGTGGCGGACGCTGCGCGCCGCGGACGAGCTGACCACCGAGAAACTGGCCGGACTGACCGCATCCGAGTACGGGACCGGCACGGTCACCGTCATGCTCCGGATGCCGGGAATCCGCTTCCTGCGGCTGTCGAAGAACTGACACCGACCACCGGACCCGGCGCGCCCGACGGTGTCCGGCGCACGTACTCCGGGGCCGGCCGGCCCTGACACCGGCCGGCCCCGGGGGAAAACAGTCCCCGCCTGCCGCCGCCCCTGGGCTTGCCCGGTGCGCCGACCGTGCGGAATGCCCGGGTGGGGGCGAAGCTGGAGATATGGAGATCACGATGCGGCTGGCCCAGCAGCCGGAGGCCGACGAGCTGCTCGGCCGCAGTCCGCTGGCGGCGCTGGTCGGCATGCTGCTGGACCAGCAGGTGCCGATGGAGTGGGCCTTCTCGGGGCCGTACACCATCGCCCAGCGGCTGGGGGCCGATGACCTGGACGCGCACGCGATTGCCGCGTACGACCCGGACGCCTTCGCGGCGCTGCTGTCGGAGAAGCCGGCCGTGCACCGTTATCCGGGATCGATGGCGAAGCGGGTCCAGCAGCTGTGCGCGTACCTGGTCGAGCACTACGACGGGGACGCCTCGTCCGTGTGGACGGGCGCGGATACGGGCGCGGAGCTGGTGGGGCGGCTGAAGGCGCTGCCCGGCTTCGGGGAGCAGAAAGCGCAGATCTTCCTGGCACTGCTGGGCAAGCGGCTGGGCGTACGGCCGAAGGGGTGGCGGGAGGCGGCGGGCCAGTACGGGCCCGCCGGGGTCTACCGGTCCGCCGCCGACATCACCGGACCGGAGTCACTGGCGAAAGTACGGGCACACAAGCAGGAAATGAAGGCGGCAGCCAAGGCCGCCAAGTGAGGATCTGATCATGATCAATGGTGTTCATGTGGTGATCTACAGCCGGGATGCAGAAGCCGATCGCGTGTTCTTCCGCGATGTGCTGGGTTATCCGCACGTGGATGCGGGCGGCGGATGGCTCATCTTCAAGCTGCCGCCCGCCGAAATCGCCGTGCACCCCACCGACGGCCCGGAGCGCCACGAGCTCTTCCTGATGTGCGACGACGTCACCGCCAGCGTGGAGGAACTGACGGCGAAGGGCGTCACGTTCATCCAGCCGGTGACCGACCAGGGCTGGGGTCTGATGAGCATTCTGCAACTGCCCGGAGGTGGCGAGGTCGGGCTGTACGAACCCCGGCACGAACGAGCTCACGAGCTCTGACCCTGCGTGGTCACCGCGCCGGCGAACGCCGCCGCGCCGCTTGGTTCAGTCGCGCGTGTCGGTGTGGCGGTAGCCGAAGGGACCCGGGAGGTCCGTGGACGTGGTCCTTCTGCCGGTGGTCGACCAGGTGCGATGGCCGCCCTTCGAACCGAGGGTCAGGGAGAGCGACTTGCGGTTCACGTTGAGGCGGACGCCGGGGAAGATCCGGAACGACTTGCGGAAGGTGATGGGCACGGGGGCCTCCTCGATCGGTGTTGTGTGCGTCGCCTGCCCCAAGAGGCCTTGTTCTACCTCCTCATGAGAAGAATTTCGAGCACCCGGACGCACACGCGGACGCACCGCACTCACCTCCCGTTGCCAGGGAGGTGAGTGCGGTTGCGTCAGGTTGTCGCGGGTTGTCTCAAAGAGTGATGACGACCTTGCCGAAGGCCTTGCCCGAGGCGTAGAACCGGTAGGCGTCGGGGGCTTCCTCGAAGGTGAACTCCCGGTCGATGACCGGATGGATCCGGTTGACCTGCAGTGCGCGGTTCATCGCGAGGAACTGGTTGCGGCTGCCGACGGCCACGGTCCGCAGGACGGCGCCGGAGGCGAACAGTACGCCGGGGTCCAGGGGTTGTGCCGTGCCGGAGACGAAGCCCACGCAGGCGACGTGACCCGCCACCGCCACCGCCTTGAGCGACTGCTCCAACAGGCCCGCCACGTCGACCACGCGGTCGGCGCCCCGGCCGCCGGTCAGCTCCACGACCTTGGAGGCCCAGTCGGGCGTGGACCGGTAGTCGATGACCTCGTCCGCGCCGAGTTCGATGAGGCGCCGCGCCTTGTCCGGGCTGCTCGTCGTCGCGATCACGCGGGCTCCGAGTGCCTTGGCGAACTGGAGCGCGAACAGCGACACGCCGCCCGACCCCTGGGTCACCAGGGTCTCGCCCGCCCGCAGGCCGATGCCGTCACCTGTCAGCGCGTTCCAGGCGGTGACCCCGACACAGGGGAGTGCCGCCGCTTCCTGGTAGGAGAGGTGATCGGGGACCGGGACGAGTGATTCCTCACTGATCAGCGCGAGCTCGGTGAGCATGCCGTCGAGGGAGCCGCCGCGCTGTGGCAGATGCTGAAGGCCGAACGGGCCGTCCTGCCAGCTCGGGAAGAGCGTCGCTGCGACGCGGTCGCCGATCTTCACTCCGTGTACTCCCGGACCGAGCGCCACGACTTCGCCGGCACCGTCCGACACCGGGATCACGTCCGGTTTCACCGGTAGGACGTAGTTGCCTCGCAACACCATCAGCTCGCGGTTGCTCAGCGAGACGGCTTTGACGGCCACCAGGACCTGTCCGGTGCCGGGGACCGGGTCCGCGTGCTCCTTGATCGACAGGCCTTCTATGCCGGCCCCGCTGTTCACGTGGTAACTGCGCATGGTGTTCTCCATCCATCCATTCGTTCTGTGGCTTGCGGAGCTCAGCTGTCGGTCTCGGTCTGTCGGTCCCGATCGTCGGCAGGTGGGGCTCAGCCGGCGAGCCGCTCGAGTGCGGCGGGCCCGTCGAGCCCGTCGACGGCGAGTGGTACGTCGCCGGTGGTCTTGCTGTAGCCGAGAGCCTCGACGATCAGGCCGTTCCGTACGTGCATGAGGTTGACGCCGCGGACGGAGTCGGCCGGTCCGTCGCCGAAGCGGTAGCGCCAGCGGATCGTCGCCCGTTCACCGGCGATGACGACGTCTTCGGGCTCGAACTGGGTGGTGCGGTCCTCGGCGACGGTCTGCCAGAACTCCAGGCATGCGGCGCGGCCTTCGTAGCGGGCGCCGTCGGGGGCCGGCTGGTTGGCCTCCATCACGCAGTGGTCGTCGATCAGGTCGGCGAGTACGGACCCGTCGTGGTGGATGAAGGAGTGGTTGAAGCGGTCGATGACTTCGGCGGTGGTGCGGAACGACATGCCGTAACCCCTCAGAAGTAGAACGATTGATCTACCCGGACCATATAGACCGGTTGATCTACTCGTCAATGGGTGGCAGGCTGGCACTTATGACGACTCGCACCGCACCGGGACCTCGCGAACGCCTCCTGGAAGCCGCCCAGCGGCTGACCTACAGCCAAGGCATGGGCGTGGGCGTCGACGCACTGCTGAAGGAGGCAAACGTGGCCCGGCGCTCCCTCTACGAGCACTTCGGCGGCAAGGACGGACTGATCGCCGAGGTCCTGCGGCGGAGCACCGCCGAGGACGAGGCCGCCTACCACCAGGCCATCGAGGCGGCGGGCGATGACCCTCGTACCCGTCTGCTGGGCGTCTTCGACGGCATCGCCGCCGCCATTGACCGGCCCGACTTCCGCGGCTGCCGCTATCTCGCCGCCGATCTCGCCCTGACCGACCCCGACCACCCGGGACACGCCATCACCCGTGCGTACCGCATGCGGGTGCAGCAGCTCCTGGAGCACGAGCTCCTCGCGCTCGGACACCCGCGGCCCGTGGCCGCGGCCGGCGAGCTTCTGCTGCTCATCGACGGCGCACTGGCGGCGGGGGCCACCCGCCCCGCAACGCATCCCGCGGCCTCCGCCCGCCGGCTCGCCGAGCACGTCCTCGACGCCCGGCCGGCGGCCGCCTGACGAGGACGCGGGCCTGGCGGGCGTATTGGGCGCCAGGTGGTTACCGGCCGCCTTCGTACTGCCGCAGCCGGCGCTCCAATGCTTCTCGGTGCGCCCGTTCACCGCTGAGTTGGCGGCCGAGGACGATGGCCCGGTACTCCTCCGTACGGGCCCACTCGTTGCCGCAGTCCGCGCGCCGTTCATTCACCTGGCTGGACTCGTCCGAGAGGCTCAACAGGGTTGCCTGCACGCGGCCGGAAAATGAACTACGTGGTGCAGGGAATCCTTACGCAGTTGCCGACCGCGCTGATCATCGGCGCGGCCGGGCTGGCAATGCTGAAGGTCAAGAAAATGGCGCGGCTTCGCAAGGGCCGCGGTAGGAGCGGGGTGGCCGACAGGAGCGACGGTTGATGGCGCCGTTGATCCGGAGAGCGGCCGGCGGGATCACCGGCGGGCCCGTCGGCCCGCCGGGTTCGGATCACGAGGACGGAAGCCGCGCGGCCACTCCGAACATGGTCACGGACATGTGCAGCGCGCCCTCATCGGCAGCTGCGGTGAGATCGGCGTACAGCGCGTCCCGCTGCTGCTCGGAGATCAGCTCCTCGCGCAGCGCGGACTCGCCGAGCATGCGGATGAGCTGCCAGTTGACCTTGCTGTTGCTCTGGATCAGTGCCTGGGAGCCGACGTCGGTGATCTCCAGCCCCGCCGTGGCCAGTTGGCCGACGAGTTGCCGTCCGGCGTGCGGATTCGCGGAGGCCGTCAGCGCGCGGCGCATCAGCGCGGCGACGACCTCGGGGTCGCCGGGGTGCAGGAGCGCGGTCGCCCAGTCCGTGTCGAGCAGGACGACGCGCCCGCCCGGCCGCAGGACGCGGACGATCTCCCCGACCGCCTTCGCGGGCTCGGTGAGGTGCTGGAAGACGCGCTCGCACCACACCACATCGGTGCCGGCATCGTCGAGCGGCAGCGCCACCGCGTCACCCGCGACGAACCGGGCGGCGTAGCCGGCCGCGGCCGCGCGGAGTTCCGCGGCCTCCCTCAGCCCGTCATGCGGTTCGACCCCGACCGCCTCACCGCCCGGCCCGACAGCGGCCGCCAGCACCTGCGTCTCCGACCCGGTCCCCGCCCCGACATCCACGGCCCGCTCCCCGGGCCGTGCGGCCACGGCGGCATGAGCCCACTGCCGCAGTCTGCGGACACCGTCGCTGTCGGCCTGCGCATCCAGCGCACCGATCAGTCGATCCGTGGGCGTGACGCCGATGTTGGTCACATGAAACGCCGAAGTGGGTCGAGGATCCGCCATACCGCCATCCTAGAGGCCCCCCATGCCGACCTCCAGGAAGCGGGCGATCTTGTCGTCGGAACGGTCTTTCGCGCCGGCCCTGCCGGACCGAGCCCGGGTTCGGACGGGTTCCAATGAGCCTCGAAGGGGACCACGACGGTCGCGTCACCCGCGGCCACCCCCGTGCTCGAGCTGTTCTCAGATGTGACGGAGCGTGTACTCCTCGCTGGTGTAGGCCCCGCCCTGCAGCTCGCTCCCGGTCGAGTCTCCGGCCGTCGGAAGGTCCGAGGCGAAGGCCTCGGCATCGTCCACGGGTATGTATCCCAGCTCGGCGCCGGCTGCGATGTCCCAGAAGCGGGCGGTGTTGGCGGAGACCGCGTACGCGGTCGTGAAGTGCACGTCGGGTGCGGTGAGGGCCGCGTGGACGAAGCCGAGGCAGTCGCGGGGGCTCAACCAGGTGGACAGGTGGCGTCGTTCGGTCGGGGTGTCCTCGTAGCTTCCGATGCGCAGACACACCACCGACAGGCCGAACTTGTCCGCGTACAGGCGCCCGAGCGCCTCCATGGCGACCTTGCTCACCCCGTAGAGGCCGTCCGGACGTGCGGGAAGGTCGGGTGTCACGGTTTCCGCGACCGGATGGAAGCCGCCGAGACGGTTGCTGCTGGCGAGTACCACCCGCCGCACTCCCTGCCGGCGCGCCCCCTCCAGCACGTTGTGGGTTCCGAGGACGTTCGCGTCCAGCAGGTCCGGCAACGGCGCTTCGTCCGGGATCCCGCCCAGGTGGACCACCGCATCCACGCCTTCGAGAACTGCTGTCACCGCTTCGGCGTCGCGCAGGTCGAGCTGGTGGACGTCCTCCGTCGTCGACGACGCGGTGAGCTCGACGCGATCGATGAGCACCAGCCGCGTCACCTCGTCGCGCAGTCCGGCGCGCACTGCCGAACCGATCCGACCGGCAGCACCGGTGATCGCCACCGTCCCACGTCGTGTTCCCATGGCGACCACCCTGCCGTATCGCACCGACATTCGAGCCCTGGCGGCCCTTACATGGCCGGTCCGGAGCCTGGCGGCCGTCCCGAGCGCCTGGCCGGAAGAAGCCGGAAGAAGAGGGATAAACCTTCCGGAGCCGCCGACGCCAGCACGGCGCGGCTCGGCGGAGCGCTGACGCCAGTAAAGTCACGGGTGGTGGCGCCGCGTCGGGGCGCCGGAGTATGGAGGATTTTTCCTGTGCTGATCGCTCAGCGTCCGTCGTTGACCGAAGAGGTCGTCGAGGTGTGGCGTTCACGGTTCGTCATCGAACCGCTGGAGCCGGGATTCGGCTACACCCTGGGGAACTCGCTGCGCCGGGCGCTGTTGTCGTCGATCCCCGGTGCCGCTGTCACCAGTATCCGCATCGATGGCGTTCTCCATGAGTTCACCACCGTGCCGGGCGTCAAGGAGGACGTGACCGACATCGTCCTGAACATCAAGCAGCTCGTGGTGTCCTCGGAGGAGGACGAGCCGGTGGTGATGTACCTGCGCAAGCAGGGCCCGGGTGTCGTGACCGCCGCCGACATCACGCCTCCGGCCGGTGTCACGGTGCACAATCCCGACCTGGTGCTGGCCACCCTGAACGCCCAGGGCAAGCTGGAGGTGGAGCTGACCGTCGAGCGTGGTCGCGGCTACGTCTCCGCCGTCCAGAACAAGCAGCAGGGCCAGGAGATCGGCCGTATCCCGGTCGACTCCATCTACAGCCCGGTGCTCAAGGCCACCTGCACGGTGGAGGCGACCCGTGTCGAGCAGCGCACCGACTTCGACAAGCTGATCGTCGACATCGAGACCAAGCAGGCGGTGCTGCCGCGTGACGCCCTGGCGTCGGCCGGCAAGACCCTGGTCGAGCTGTTCGGCCTGGCCAGCGAGCTCAATGCCGATGCCGAGGGCATCGACATGGGCCCGTCCCCGACGGTTGCGGCCCTGGCCGCCGATCTGGCGCTGCCGATCGAGGAGCTGGATCTCACCGTCCGCTCGTACAACTGTCTCAAGCGTGAGGGCGTCCACTCGGTGGGCGAGCTCACGGCGCGTTCCGAGGCGGACCTGCTCGACATCCGCAACTTCGGCGGGAAGTCGATCGTCGAGGTCAAGATGAAGCTGGCCGGTATGGGTCTGACCCTGAGGGACAGCCCGCCCGGGTTCGACCCGACCGCCGCCGCCGACGCTTTCAGCGCCGACGAGGACGGGAACACCGGGTTCCAGGAGACCGAGCAGTACTGACCGGACGACCGGATTCCCACCGGTCTCGGCCCTGCCGCCCGAAGAGAGCTTCTGGTGGCAGGGCCGGGACGGTGGGCAGCGTCCAGCAGATTCGAGCCCGTGTGGGCGTCCGGCCAGAGGGCCGGTGCACCCGGAGCGGCGCCCAGGCCGCGGCGGCCGCCTCCGCGCCGTGCCGCGCAGTGCCGTGCCACACCGGCAGGAGACGCCCGTTCGGTCCGCTGCGCGCAACCGCAGGGCCCCGCGATACCTTCTCCGGCATGGATCCGCTCACGTTCGACTACGGGGATTTGCACCTGCGCGTGGACCGGGGGGTGTTCGAGCTCTTCAACCTGGCCTCCGCCGAGCACACGTTCCGGGTTCCGCTGCGCTGGCTCGGGGCCCTGGTCCACTACAAGAAGCCGGACAAACCCGGTCAGTTGTTCTTCGGTGTCGTCCGCGATCCGAGCGCTGCGCTCTACGGCACCGACCGGCTCGCCTTCAGGTTCGCCAGTTCGCCGGCGGTCCAGGTGCCGCCCGCCGACGAGATGTTGTTCCGCACGTACTTCACCGACGTGGCCACGCTCGCCGACCGACGGATGGGCTGACATGGAATCAAGGGTCTTCGAGCACGGTGACGTGCATCTGCGGGTCGACCACGGCATCTTCGAGGTGTTCCGGCGCAATCACATCATCGGGTCGTACCGGTCCCCGCTGAGCTGGGTGAAGGTGCGTGCCGAGGCGCGCAAGGGCGGCGTGACCCGGCTGCATTTCGGCAATGTCGAGCAGCTCGACGAACCGATCTACGCCAGCACGACGAGTTCCCGGCGTCTGCTGATCACCGTCGAGCTCCCCACCACCGACGAGCCCCTCTACCGCGCCTTCTTCACCGAGCTCGCCCACCTCTCCGATCGTCCCATCGCCTCGTAGCGGCAGGGGAGTCCACCGCAGGCACGGCGGGCCGTTTCTCGCTGCATTCCGGCCGGTTCTGAACGGACGTCGGACGGTGCCCGTACTTGCCGACAGTTTCACTGCTGCGCGTCGCGCAGTCGGGAGAGGGAGGTCACCGGTCATGGCGCTCACGCTCTACGTCGACCCCGTGCGCTGGAGGGCGCATCAGGATGTGGTGACCCGGCAGTTCCCCGGGATGGTCCCGGTCGTCAGGGGCAACGGATTCGGCTTCGGCCACGAGGCGCTGGCCGAGGAGGCCATGCGCCTGAAAGCGGACGTCATCGCCGTCGGTACGACCTACGAGGCAACCCGGATGAAGGACGTCTACAGCGGACGGGTTCTGGTCCTGTCGCCGTACTGGCGCGGTGAGCAGGCTCCCGCGCTGCCGGGGCGGGTGATCAGGTCGGTGTCCTGCGTCGAGAGCCTGCGCGGTCTGAGGGGAGCCCGTGTCGTCGTCGAGGTGGTGAGCAGCATGAAGTCGCCGGGCGTCAGTGTGCACGACCTGCACCTGCTGCGGTCCGCTCTCGAGGACGTCATTCTGGAGGGGTTCGCCATCCACCTGCCGCTGAACCGGATCGGCGGCCCGGACGCCGCCGGGGAGGTCATGGCGTGCATGGAGCAACTCCGCGCCGCGGGCCTGCCCTTGCACACCATGTTCGTCAGCCATCTGGAGGCCGGGGAACTCGACCAGGTGCAGAGGCAGTTCCCCCACACGCGCATCCGCGCCCGCATCGGGACCCAGCTGTGGCTGGGCGACCAGGAGGCCACTCAATTCCGCGCGTCGGTCCTGGAGGTCAGGCCGGTCGTGAAGGGAGAGCGCTTCGGTTTCCTGCAGGGCAAGGTGCCCTCCGACGGCTGTCTGGTGGTCGTCACGGGCGGTACCTCGCACGGGGTGGGCCTGGAAGCCCCGAAGGACCTGCACGGTGTGGTGCCCCGGGCCAAGAACGTGGCCCGCCTCGGTCTGGCCACCGCCAATCACCACCTCTCGCCCTTCGTCTGGGCGGGCAGGCGGCGCTGGTTCGCGGAGCCGCCGCACCTGCAGGTCTCCGTCCTCTTCGTGCCGCAGGACGTCCCGCGGCCGAAGGTGGGCAGCGAACTCGTGGCGCGCCTGGGGCACACCGTGACCCGCCCCGACCGGGTCGTCGACTGCTCGTCCCAGGCGTGGCCCGCTACGTCCGACCACGCTACGACCGTGTCGGCCGACTTCGACCGAGCCTGTGAGGTGGTCTGAGATCGCGGGCCACGGCAGGCCATGGCCACGACGGGCCGAATGAACACACCGAGGACGTCAGAGCCAGTGTGCCGGGGGACAACGCGCGGACCGACGCTCCCGGCCGCGCCCGTATCAAGGGGAGCCCCGTGACCGACCCCGACCGCTCTGGCCGCCCACCGGAACATGACAGAACTCGGCCTGCACGACGCGTTCGCCGCCGGTTTGCAGGAGGCCCGCCAGGCGATCGACTCCGGCGCGGCCGCCGGGACATTGGAGCGCTGGCTGGACCTCGCACGCTCTCTCGCCCCATTGCGCTGACCGTCAGTTCCTCACCCCCTCACACCCCCGCCGGACGACCGAGGCACGCCGCTCGGCAGAAGTCAGGGCGCCGGCGGCGGAGTGGGCCGGGCGGGGTCCTTGAGTTCGATCTCGACGAAGGCCAGCCATGCGCCGCCGGTGTTGACGACATCGTGCTCGGTGCCGGCGGGGCGGGCGTACGACTCTCCCGCCCGCAGCTGTGACTCGATCGCCGATCCGTCGGGTGACAGCGCGCTGATCCGGCCGTCGACCACCGGGACGACGACGTAGTCGTACGCGTGGACGTGGTGCCCGGTGCGGGTGCCCGGCTCGAAGTCCCAGCGGGTGACGCGTACCCGCTGGTCCTCGTGCTGCACGGTCGCGTGAGCCGTTGTCGTCATCGGCCTCTTCCTTGCTGGGTGTCCGTGGGCGGCAGAGCCCGGGACGGGTGTCCGTGCATGTGCCGGCGTTCTAGCCGGTGTGCCGGCCGGGGTCCGGGTTCGGGTCGTGGGCAGCGGTCAGTGCGTGCTCGGCGTCCGCGAGGGCCTGTGCGCGGTCCGTCGACCGCCTCCAGGTACCCCGGGCCCTGAAGGGTAGGTCCCCGACCACGGTCACATCGTGCCCACCCTCGATGAGCAGTGTCAGCGCGCGCTCCAGCATCGCCTTGGCCGTGGTGTCCATGCCGGTGACGCGTTCGAGGTCGAGGACGACCCCGCCCGGCGCGCCCACCCTCCGCTGCTCCAGGGCGAACAGCACCCGCTCGGCCGCGGTGAAGTCCAGCTTGCCCTGAGCCGCGATCAGGGCGATCCGCCCGCCGCTCGTGGTCGTCGAGAGCATCACGGTCGGGGCGCCCGGCGCGGCGTTGTGCATCAGGTGGAGCCCGAAGCGCTCGGACAGCTCCCGGAGCGCCGCGACGCCCCGGACGGGATTGCCGGAAGCGTCCAGCGGCGGGCTGTGGAGGGCGATCCCGAAGCGGGCCGGACTGACGGCGACCAGCCCTCCGGAGACTCCGCTCTTGGCCGGTAGTCCCACGTGCAGCATCCAGCTCCCGGCGGCGTCGTACATCCCGCACATGGCCATCACCGACAACACCTGAAGGGCCACCGGCTCAGGAACGACACGCTCTCCCGTCACCGGGTTCGTGCCCCCGTTGGCCAGCGTGGCTCCCATCACCGCCAGGTCGGTCACCGTGGCCCGGACCGAGCACTGCCGGAAGTAGGTGTCGACCGCCTGGACCGGATCACCCCGCAGCACGCCGGTACCGCGCATCAGATACGCCAGCGCCCGATTGCGGTGACCCGTCTCGACCTCGGAACGGTAGACGTCCTCGTCCACGTACAGGGTGCGGCCGGCGAACCGTCCGAGACACTCCAGGATCCGCGAGAACCGCTCGGCGGGGCCGGTGGCCGGGACCAGGGCCGTGACCGCGATGGCACCGGCATTGATCATCGGGTTCGCGGGCCGGCCCGTCACCGCGTCGAGGCTGATGGCGTTGAACGCCTCACCACTGGGCTCGGCTCCGACACTGCGCCCCACATCGTCGGGACCCAGCTCTGCCAGCGCGAGGGCGAGGACGAAGGGCTTCGTCAAGGACTGGAGCGTGAACGACACGCCGCACCGTCCGGCGCGGTAGCCGTGGCCTTCCATGCTCATCAGCGCCAGCCCGAAACAGTCACGGTCCGCGAAGGCCAGCTGCGGGATGTAGTCGGCGACCCGGCCGTCGGACAGGGACCCGTAGCGGCCGTGCAGCTCCGCCAGGGCCTCGGTGACGACGTCCACGCCGCTCCGGGGAGAACTCATGGCGCTCCCGGCCCCCGGGGAACCGGGCCCGCGAGCCCCGGTTCGGGCGGGGGAGGTGGCCCGGGCGCACGGAGGCCGGATCGTCGGATGGTGGTGCGTCCCATGACGTCTCCTGGCGGCGGGACCTCCATCCTTCCTCTCCGGAGGCTTCTCCGCAGCCCGGGAGGGCCGACCGGGCCCAGGGCCCGGCTTGCGTCCGCTCAGCCGTTCGAGGGACGCGGCTCGCACGACGCCTCGCCGTGCTTGCGGCCGCGACTGCGGTCACCAACCATGAACGGCCGGGAGACAACGGTGACGACAACGGAGACCGCGGCGATGGCGGCGATCGTGGGGCCGGCGGCGAGGTGCTGGGCGACGCCACCGGCGATCGCCGCACCGATGCCCTGCCACGTCATCCGCCCGGCGGATTCAACGCCCTGGACCTGGCCGCGGACGGGATCAGGGGTCAGCGCGAGCAGCTGTTCCTGCAGGGGCAGAGTGGCGGCGAATCCTGTGCCGGCGAGGAACACCACCGCTGCCGCGACCAGGACGGGCGGGCCGATCGCGAACAGCAGGTAGGGGACGGCGAGCAGCAGTCGCAGGGGGAAGGCGTATCGGCGTCGCTGCCCGGCGGTGAGGAGGCGTCCGACGGTCAGGTCCCCGAGGAGCATGCCGGCCGATCCGGCGGCCAGGAGGGTGCCGGCGTGGTCCGGGTCGTAGGAGATGAATAGGGCCTCGCAGCCGACGATCAGGCCGTTGGGAACCCACAGGTTCACCAGCAGCGCCCGCCGCCCGGGGCGGGAGAAGAGCGCGGCGTTGGTCGTCCAGGTCTGGCGCAGTCCGGGGCGGCGGGTCAGCCGGATCGAGTGTTCCCGGACGGTCGTCGCCACCACGGCCAGACCGAGTCCGGTCAGGACCGCGGCGACCGCGAAGACCCCTTGCGGGCTCAGGTACCGCAGCAGGACGGCGCCCAGGGCGTAGCCGAGGACGGCCATGCCACCCGAGGTGATGTTCATCAGGGAACGGGCCGGCGCGTAGGCGGAGGTCGGCACGACCTCGGCGAGCAGCCCCATCCGTGTGCCGGTCCCGAGGGACTGGAAGAACCCGAGCACCAGGAGCAGGGCGAACCGGGCGGCCAGTGGCAGCCCCGGTAGGGCCTGCGAGGCAACACCCAGGAGGGAGAGGCCCTGGAGCGCGACGAGGGTCCGGCGGGGTCGGCGGCCGTCCGCGACCGACATCAGCGTCAGCGCACCGAACACGGTCGCGAAGGTGGCGCCGTACATGCTGACGGCGGTCAGGAACGGGGAGCGGGTCTGCTGGTCGACCAGGGTGCCGAGCGCGAAGCCCGACACGGTGCTCGCGGCGACCGACAAGGTGAAGCTGACGTAGAGGCCGGCGAACTCGCCGTTGCGGAGCAGTGCGCGATAGCTGGTGGTGGCAGGCGCCGTGGGTGCGGAGGTGTCAGAAGGCATGAAAAAAGCCTCCGGGCGCGCGCACTGGGCGCCGCCGAAGGCCAACACGGTCATTCTAGCAGCCGGCACCGGCCGGCCTGCCGGATCCGGGGTGAGTCGGACGGCCGGACGGCCCGCGGAGCGTCCTCCGCGGGCGCGCACGTACACGCCCGGTGTGGTGGGATCAGCCGCGCCGCAGGAACATCACGACAGCGACGACGATCACGATGAGCACGACGGTACCGAGACCTATGTACATGCGAGATTCCTCTTCCCTGTGACGAACGATGGGCCGCAGCCGCCCTTGCCGGCCGCCGCGTTGCCCCTGTTGACCGGGTACCCCGCATTCCCCGCTTAAACGTTGGGCTGTCGTTCCCGGCGGATCCGGAGCCATCGGTCGACGAGCCGGCCGGCGGTACGCGGGATGCCCGTTCACACCCCTTGGGCACCCGATTCATACCTTCGGGTGAGGGGGACGACCTTCGGGCAGTCCAACGGCCGGACTTCTCCAACGTGACCTGCACGACGGCGGGTCGTCGGCGGACAGCGGCGCTGTCTCCTGCAGGGGGTGCGTGGTGCAGTACACAGCGTCGCCGTGGCGGCGCCTGCAGTACCGGTTCGACAACCTCGTGTCCCGCAGCACCCACCCTTCTCGCCCTCAACGCGCTCACACCCGGAACCGGCGACGCCATCGTGGTCGCCGCGGTCCACGACCGGTTGCGCGCGCAGGCCGCGACGGGTCACACGTACGGGGTCCGGATCAACCCCGACAAGCGACAACGCGTGCGCCTCACGCCGGACGACTGGGTGATCCTGCTCGCGGAGAGCTGATGGAGCTGGGATTCGCCGGAACCGCCTGTCGTCACCTGCGTGACAACGGGCAGTTGGCGACGGTGTCAGCGGTACCCTGGCCGTCGTCCGGACTCCGGCGGTGGACCAGAGGTTGCTCGACAGGCGCCGTTGTACGACCTTCAGGGGGCGATCATGGGGATCGAGTTGCAACTGCACTCCGGGCGGCCTCCGGGGGGCAAGTCGTCCAGGACCACTGTTCTTCGACGGTCCCACGAGCACGGCGAAGCGTTGGCGCGGGCGCTGGGCCCGTACGACCCGACTGGTCCGGGCAAGCTGGCCTGGGTGGACCCCTACGGCGACACGCTGTTCAACGAGCAGGAGGCGGAGGTCGCGCTCCGGGAAGTCGCCGTCCTGTTGCAGGAGTGCGCAGACGGGCCTCAGAGGGCTGCCCTGCAGGACCTCGCGGAGCTGCTCGCGGTGTGTGCGGCAACGCCGGGCAGCTATCTGTGGTTCATCGGAGACTAGCTCTCTCCGATCATTTCACGGCGGGGGTCGGCCATGGGGTGCGCGAGTGGATGGTGAAGGTCGGGGTCGCACCGCGCAGCCCGCTGGCGCTGCTGGAGGAGACGGCGGCGGCCGTGCGCGGACTGCTGCGCGGCGAGGAGGTGAACGTCGAGGGCCGGGAGGTCCGGCGGGACGCGGCGCGGCTGGTGCATCCGCCCGCGGCGGTGCCGCCGGTGGTGGCAGGGGTGGTCCGGCCACGTTCGCTGGAGCTCGCGGGGCGGGTCGCGGACGGCGCGATCATCGCGGAAGGGCATGGTCCCGCCGACCTGGTGGCCGCACTCGGGCACATGGAGAAAGGGAGGCAGACCGATGCCCAGCAGAGTCTGACCGTGTTCGCGTTCCTCTGCGTCGAGGACGATCCGGCACTGCTTCAGGCCACGGTCGGCCCGGCACTGGCGGGTCACGCCGAGTGGCTGGGCCGTCCGGTCGAGCAGGTGTTCGCCGCGACCGGCCCTGCCGCCGGGGCCGCCGCCCGGGTGCGTGAGCTGTGGGCGGCGGGGGCCGACACGGTGGTGCTGCGGGCGGTCGGCCCCGAGCCTTTGCGGCAGGTGGAGGCGGCTGTCAGAGCGCTGCGCGCGGACGAGCCCGGCATAGCCGACCGGTCTAGTAAGAGATAGTCGACCGGTCGTACACTCGCTGTATGGGACGGACCAGCGACGCCAGGGAGAAGATCCTCGGTGCCGCGCAATCGCTCATCGAGCTGCGCGGCTACTCGGCCTTGGGCGTGGCCGAGATCTGCAAGACGGCCGGCGTGCCCAAGGGCAGTTTCTACTACTTCTTCGAATCCAAGGAAGCGCTCGCCCTGGCCGTGCTCGACGAGCACTGGGCGAGCCAGCAGGCGACCTGGACGCGCATCCTGAACAGCGCCGCAGAACCACTGCAACGGCTGCGCCGGCTCTTCGAGGAGACGGAGGCCGGCCAGCTCGCCGGGCAGCAGAGCTGCGGCACCGTCTCAGGCTGCCTGTTCGGCAATCTCACGCTGGAGATGAGCAACCAGACCGAGGCCATCCGCGCGCGACTGCAGGAGATCTTCGACGCTCAGGTCGGGATGGTCGCCTCGGTGGTCGCCGAGGCTCTCGAGCGCAAGGAGGTCACCGTGATCGACACCCGGGAAGCCGCACGGTCGGTGGTCGCCCAGCTCGAGGGGCAGGTGCTGTTCGCCAAGCTCTACAACAACACCCACCGGCTCGGCCCCCTGTGGGCGAACTGCCTGGCCCTGCTCGGCGCCCGTGCGCCGCAGGAGTCCATGGCCGGCATCTGATGCCCGCGGCCGGAGGTGCCGGGGCGGGGGTCGGGGCGTGGCTCGCTGTCCGCCCGTGACGCCGTCACTGGCCGCGCCAGATGTTGTCGAAGGCCGCCTCTTCGACGCGCCGCCGTTGCCGTACGCCTTCCAGCTCCGTCGCCGCGCCGTGGACGGCGGCCAGCACCGTCACGACCGCGTCGTCGGTGAGGTCGGCGATCTCCTCGGTCGGCTTGTCCTGGATGCCCACGGCCGCCGCGAGGCCGGCGAGGACGGGCTCGCCCGACGTCCAGCGCTCGGCCGCGTGGCGACGGGCGGGTGAGTCGGTCAGTGCCGCCGGGCCGGTTCTGAGGGGAATCCAGTGGTGGCGCGGCCGGGCGACATCGCCTTCGGCCTCCAGGACAGCGCGGTAGGTCGTGGCGAGGCCACGGCCCCGGCGCCACAGCCAGTCCTCGACGGTCTCGTACGGCTCCTGAAGGGTGAGCGACGAGGCCGCATCGTCCAACAGGCGATCGTCCAAGGTCCGCTGCGGGCCGGGCAGGATGCGCTCCCCGTCCAAGGCGATGACCTCGGCGTCGACAAGGTCGATCAGCTCGGCCCCCGCGAGCGCCAGCGAAAGTTCGCCCTGCTCGACGGGACGGCTGGACGTGACGTCCATGGTGATGATCAACAGGTCCCGCGGAGTGGTCATGACGGGCTCCACATCAGAAGCATCGGTGGCTTCGCTGGCGGTACGTCGCCGGAGGGCCGGCCTGGCATCAGGGGCGAGAACGGCCCGCCGGCCGCTGCTGCGCTCCCTCACCCACCGAGTCTGCCCGGGTCCGCGCCGGTTTCACCGTTGCGAAAGTCTTACGGGGGCGGCATGTCGTACCAGCACCGGGTCGTGCGGGGAAACCGCTGCGCAATGCGGCGGCGCCCGAGCCAGGCCCGTCACCGTGTGGCGTCGGTCCGGCCCGGGTCGTTGGGGTGGGGCTCGAGCGCGGTGACGGTGAGAGTCATCCACGGGCGCAGGGGCAGAGTGCCGAGCACCTTCTCGTGGAGCTCGTCCTCGTCGGCGGCCCGCCAGATCCCGACGCTGCGCAGCTCGCCGACCGGGCGCCACAGCCGCGCCAGGTTGCCGGTGGCGGCCAGTTCCCGGGCGCGAACGGCCTCGGCGGCGCGCCGCCGGTCGACCTCGTCCTGACCGGTGCCCTCGGGGATGGTGGTGGTGATCTCGACGAGGAACTCTCGCATGTCCATGTCCTCATCCTCCGTCAGCCACCAGGGCACCGCCATAACCGGCGGCCTCCCTGCTGGGAGGCCTGGACTCCCACCGGCGTAGCATGACGGGCATGGAGCTGCGCCAATTGCGGTACTTCGTAGCGGTCGCCGAGGAGCTGAACTTCGGCCGGGCCGCCGAGCGTCTGCTGATCGCCGGCCCCTCCCTGTCGCAGCAGATCAAGACCCTCGAACGGGACCTGGGGGTGCGGCTGTTCGACCGCGACCGCCGCTCGGTGTCCCTCACCCCGGCCGGTTCGGCCCTGCTCCCACACACCCGCGCCCTGCTGGAACGCGCCACGGACCTCCAGCGGCGCGCAGGTCAGCTGTCCGGCTCCGAACCGGTACGGCTCGGCTACGTCAACTGGCTCCCGCCCGATCTGACCGGCCGTGCCGCCGCGGTGGCCCAGCTCCACATCGACGCGTGGATCGCGCCGTCGCACACCCAGGCCGCCCGGGTCGCCGACGGCAGTCTGGATCTCGCGGTGTGCTGGGTGCGAGCCGATGACCTGGAACAACGTGGTCTGAGCGCCCGGCTCATCGGCGCCGACCGGCTCTACGCCGTCGCAACCGGTGACGACACGAGCACCGTGGACGCCCGTGACACCGTCGTCCTCCTCGACGACGACATGACCGCCTGGTCGTCCTGGAACATCTATGCCGAGCTACTGGCCCGGGACACCGGGGCCCGTGCGGTGCGCATCTCCGACGGCGGCATCACCGGGCCCGCGTTCTTCGACCACGTCCGCCGCAGCGGCCGTCCGGTCATCAACTGTCCCAAGGGCCAGACCACCGCGCTGCCGCCCGACCTGGTCCAACGCCCGGTCGTCACCCCGGAGATCTACTGGACCTGGTCCCTGGTCCGGCGCGAGCGCGAGGACCGCCCCGCGGTTCTCGCCCTCATCGACGCCCTCTGCGACGGCGTGGGCGACCTCGGCATCCGCACCGAGGACGCCTGGCTGCCCGAGGGAGACCCGCACCGGCATCAGGGCGTGTTGCGAAAGTAGCGCCGTTCGCCCCGTGGGCCAGGCGGGACCTTCGCAACACGCCCTAGTCGCGCCTCTCAGCGCCTCGGCTTCGCGGGAGCTGTCCCTCCTGACATGCGCTGGAAGGCTGCGCCTATCAGGAGGGAGAAAACCGGTCCTGGCCTGGGCCGCGTGGACCTTTGACTCCTTCTCGCCGACCCACCTACGCTCCAAATAGTCGACCGGTCGGCTAGTACGATCGGGTCGAGGAATCCCACCTCATCGCGGAGAAGGTCATCATGAGCACGCACGACCAGAAGGTCGCAGTCATCACCGGCGCCTCGCAGGGCATCGGTGCCGGACTCGTCGACGCCTACCGCAAGCTCGGCTACGCCGTCGTCGCCACCTCGCGCACGATCGCTCCCTCCACCGACGCTGGCATTTTGAGCGTCCAGGGCGACATCGCCGACACCGCCACCGCAGAACGCGTCATCGCCGCCGGTGTCGAGCGGTTCGGCCGCATCGACACCCTCGTCAACAACGCCGGGCTGTTCACGGCCAAGCCCTTCACCGAATACACCCAGGAGGACTACGCCGCCGTGACCGGTGTGAACCTCGTCGGCTTCTTCCGCATCACCCAGCTGGCCGTCGAGCACATGCTCGTCCAGGGAAGCGGCCACATCGTCAACATCACCACCAGCCTGGTCGACAACGCCGACGCCAACGTGCCTTCCGTGCTCGCCTCGCTGACCAAGGGCGGCCTGCAGTCCGCCACCAAGTCCCTCGCCATCGAGTACGCGACGCGCAACATCCGTGCCAACGCCGTCTCACCGGGCACCATCAGGACCTCCATGCACCCGGAGGAGTCCTATGCGGGCCTCGCCGCGCTGCAGCCGGTCGGCCGGCTGGGCGAGCCGGGCGACATCGTCGACGCGGTGATCTACTTGGAGAACGCCCCGTTCGTCACCGGCGAGATCCTCCACGTCGACGGCGGCGTCAGCGCCGGCCACTGACTCGCTTCCCTCGACAGGAGAGCCCTGATGAACAGTACGACAGAGAGTGAAGCGATCCTGCGCGGCGTCCTCGACCGGTGGAAGGACGCCGTCGACCGGCACGAACCGCAGCAGGTCGCCGCCCAGTTCACCGACGACGCGATCTTCCAGGGGCTGCACCCCTACAGCGTCGGAAGGCCGGGCATCGCCGACTACTACGAGTCCCAGCCCATCGGGATGACGGCCGCCTACCGGATTCTTGAGAGCAGACACCCCGCCGACGACCTCGTCCTCGGTTACCTGAGTGTCGACTTCGCGTTCACCGACCGGGCCACCATCAGCGTCAACCTCGGTGTCCTGGTGAAGCGCTCGGAGGAGGGCTGGCTCATCAGCCACTACCAGGTCTCCCGGCTCGACTAGGACCTGTCCGCTTCCTCTGCGGCCCGTGTCATGGCGGAGATGGCCGGACGGCTCAGCGGATCTCGTTGATGCGGATCAGGTTGCCCGCAGGATCGCGGATCGCGCAGTCGCGCACGCCGTACGGCTGCTCGGTGGGCTCCTGGATGATCTCGGCGCCGGCCTGCAGCCGCTCGAAGGTGGCGTCGAGGTCGGGGGTGGCTAGCGTGATGATGGCGTAGGTGCCCTTGGCCATCATCTCGGTGATGGTGCGGCGCTCGTCGTCGGTGATGCCCGGGTCGGCGGCCGGTGGGTGCAGCACGATGGACGTACCGGGCTGGCCGACCGGGCCGACCGTGATCCAGCGCATCCCGGAGTATCCGACATCGTTGCGGACCTCGAAGCCGAGGAGGTCGCGATAGAACGCCAGGGACGCGTCCGGGTCGTCGTGCGGGAGGAAGCTCGAGTGAATCGTGATGTCCATGGCAGTCACGCTAGCTGCGGTCCGGGGAGCCCGCTTCCCGATTCCGGATGGGCCGGGTCACCTGCTTCACCACGCACGACGGCATCCCCGCCGTCGCGCGCGCCGCATCGCGCCGGTAGGTGCTGGGCGGCACACCGACCAACTCGGTGAACCGCGTGCTGAAGGTGCCCAGCGACGAGCAGCCGACCGCGAAACAGACCTCGGTGACACTGAGGTCGCCCCGCCGCAGCAGCGCCATCGCCCGCTCGATACGCCGCGTCATCAGATAGGAGTAGGGAGACTCGCCGTAGGCGAGCCGGAACTCGCGGCTGAGGTGCCCGGCCGACAGGTTCACGCCGCGGGCGAGCGCCAGGACGTCCAGCGGCTGCGCGTACTCGCGGTCGATCCGGTCACGGACGCGGCGCAGCAGCGCGAGGTCGCGCAGCCGCTGCGCCGCGGTGGGTCTGCTGGTCACATGAACGATCGTGCCACAGACCACGTGTCCGCGAGGGCCCCGGTCAGGCCCCGATGTACGCCGCGAGGTGCTCGCCGGTGAGGGTGGAGCGGGCGGCCACGAGGTCGGCCGGTGTGCCCTCGAAGACGATCCGGCCGCCGTCGTGCCCGGCGCCGGGGCCGAGGTCGACGATCCAGTCGGCGTGCGCCATGACCGCCTGGTGGTGCTCGACGACGATGACCGACTTACCGGAGTCGACGAGACGGTCGAGCAGGCCGAGCAGCTGCTCCACGTCGGCGAGGTGCAGGCCGGTGGTCGGCTCGTCGAGGACGTAGACACCACCCTTCTCCGCCATGTGGGTGGCCAGCTTGAGCCGCTGCCGCTCGCCGCCGGACAGCGTGGTGAGCGGCTGCCCCAGGCTGAGATAGCCCAGCCCGACATCGGAGAGCCGGCCGAGGATCCGGTGCGCGGCGGGGGTGTGCGCCTCGCCGGAGCCGAAGAACTCCTCGGCCTCGGTCACCGGCATCGCCAGCACCTCGCTGATGTCGCGGCCGCCGAGGTGGTACTCGAGCACCGACGCCTGGTACCGCTTGCCCTCGCACTCCTCACAGGTGGTGGCGACACCGGCCATCATCGCCAGGTCGGTGTAGATGACACCGGCACCGTTGCAGCCGGGGCAGGCGCCCTCGGAGTTGGCGCTGAACAGGGCCGGCTTCACGCCGTTGGCCTTGGCGAACGCCGAGCGGATCGGGTCGAGCAGCCCGGTGTACGTCGCCGGATTGCTGCGTCGCGAGCCGCGGATCGCGCCCTGGCCGATCGCCACCACACCCTCACCGGCCGGGATCGACCCGTGCACGAGCGAGCTCTTGCCGGAGCCGGCGACGCCGGTGACGACGACCAGCACCCCGAGCGGGATGTCGACGTCGACCTTCCGCAGGTTGTTCGCCGTCGCGCCGCGGATCTCCAGCGTGCCGGAGGGCTTCCGCACCGACTCCCGGAGGGCGGCCCGGTCGTCGAAATGCCGGCCGGTGATGGTGCCGCTGGTGCGCAGCCCCTCGACGGTGCCCTCGAAGCAGACGGTGCCGCCCGCCGTACCGGCGCCGGGGCCGAGGTCGACGACGTGGTCGGCGACCACGATCGTCTCCGGCTTGTGCTCCACGACGAGCACCGTGTTGCCCTTGTCCCGCAGCCGCAGCAGCAGGTCGTTCATCCGCTGGATGTCATGGGGGTGCAGGCCCGCGGTGGGCTCGTCGAAGACGTACGTGGTGTCGGTGAGCGAGGAGCCGAGGTGGCGGATCATCTTGACGCGCTGCGCCTCGCCGCCCGACAGGGTGCCCGCCGGCCGGTCGAGCGCGAGATAGCCGAGGCCGATCTCCACGAACGAGTCGAGGGTCTGCCCCAGCGCGGTGAGCAGCGGCGCCACCGACGGCTCCTTGAGGCCGCGGACCCATTCGGCCAGGTCGCTGATCTGCATCGCGCAGGCGTCGGCGATGCTGATCCGCTTGATCTTCGACGACCGGGCCCCTTCGCTCAGCCGGGTGCCGTCGCACTCGGGGCAGACGGTGAACGTGACCGCCCGGTCCACGAACGCCCGGATGTGCGGTTGCAGCGCTTCCTTGTCCTTGGACAGGAACGACTTCTGGATCTTGGGGATCAGCCCCTCGTAGGTGAGGTTGACGCCCTCGACCTTCACCTTGGTCGGCTCCCGGTAGAGGAAGTCCTGCATCTCCTTCTTGGTGAACTTGCGGATCGGCTTGTTCGGGTCGAGGAGGCCCGACTCGGCATAGACCCGCACGGTCCAGAAGCTGTCGGACTTCCAGCCGGGGATGGTGAACGCGCCCTCGGCGATCGACTTGGAGTCGTCGTAGAGCTGGGTCAGGTCGATGTCGGAGACGCTGCCCCGGCCCTCGCAGCGGGTACACATGCCGCCGGTGCGGTTGAAGGTTGCCTTCACGGCCTTCTTGGCACCGCGCTCGACGGTGATGGCACCGCTGGCCCGGACCGAGGGGACGTTGAAGGCGTACGCGCTGGGCGGGCCGATGTGCGGCTTCCCGAGCCGGCTGAAGAGGATGCGCAGCATCGCGTTGGCGTCGGTGGCGGTGCCGACGGTGGAACGGGGGTCGGCCCCCATCCGCTGCTGGTCGACGATGATCGCGGTGGTCAGCCCGTCGAGGACGTCGACCTCCGGCCGTGCCAGCGTCGGCATGAAGCCCTGTACGAAGGCGCTGTAGGTCTCGTTGATCAGCCGCTGCGACTCCGCGGCGATCGTGTTGAACACCAGCGAGCTCTTGCCCGAGCCGGAGACACCGGTGAACACCGTCAGCCGGCGCTTCGGGATCTCGATGCTGACGTCCTTGAGGTTGTTCACGCGCGCACCGTGCACGCGGATCAGGTCGTGGCTGTCGGCGACGTGCGGCGCAGGCGACTGCTTGTCCGTCCTCTTGGCCATGCTGTTCGTGTCTCCATCTGTGAGGCGGGCCGCTCCCGCGGTCTCCGTCGGCGTCGCCTGGCTCGATCCGACCAGCCCGGCCGGGGGCGCAAGTACCCAAGTATCCACGCCCCCGTGGCTCGTGGAGCCGGAACTCAGCTGTCCTGGAGCAGCCCGAGGACGTTGCCGTCGGGGTCGGTGAAGGTGGCCACGAGGCGGCCGCCACCGACGTCGTGCGCGGCCTCCTTCACGGTGGCACCCGCGGCGGTCACCTCGGCCAGCTTCGCCTCGATGTCCTGCACGTGCCAGTAGGACACCGGTGCGGTCGCGGCCTGCGGCCCGCCGCCCGGCACGAGACCGATGTGCTGGCCCGCCGCCTCGAAGCCGACGTAGTAGGGCGCGTCGGAGGTCGGCTCCACACCGAGCAGCGCGGCGTAGACCGCCTTGGCCTTCGCCAGGTCGGACACGGGGTGCAGCACGGTCTTGATTCCCTGAGTGGAAGAGTCGGTCATCGTCGCTCCTGAAGCCGTGGGTCACAGTGACCCGGGATGTGTCGGGCAAGGGGGACGGACGGGAAGCCCCGGCATCGCCCTTGACCGTCACCCTAGGTGGCCTCGTTGACCGGCGCTTCTCGATTCCTGATCGGTCCGGTCAGCCTGTTTCGTCACGCCCCGGGGGCTTCAGACGGGGAGGGCGGCGAGCCAGTCGGTCAGGAGCCGGTTGATCTCGGCGGGGCGCTCCTGCTGGATCCAGTGGCCGCAGTCGTCGAGGATGTGCGAGGAGAGCAGGCCGGGCAGCGTGGTGGGATACGCCTTGATCGCCTCGCTCATCCAGGTGGTGGAGGCGTCCAGGCCGCCTCCGGCGAACAGCGACGGCTGGGGGATGGGCGCGCCGTCGAAGGAGGCGAGGTCCTTCCAGTCCCGGTCCATGTTCCGGTAGCGGTTGAGCGCTCCCGTCATGCCGGTCCGCTCGAATTCCCCCGCGTACACGTCGAGGTCCCGCTCGCTGAGCCAGCCGGGCCGCGATCCGGCCGGAAACCGGTCTCGGAGCGTCCCGCCGGGGTGGACGAAGTGCGGGTCCGGCGCGTCGGGCGCGGGCATGGTGTCGGCGGACATGGCGGCGTAGAAGCCGGTGAGCCAGCCGCGCACGTCGGGCTCGATCTCGGCTTCGGCGCGCCCGGCCTGCTGGAAGTAGGAGACGTAGAACTCCTCGCTCCCACCCATCTGCGCGAAGATCTCACTGGGCATCGGTCCGCCGCGCGGGGCGTAGGGGACGCTGAGCAGTCCCACCGCGCGGAAGACGTCCGGCCTGACGAGGGCGGAATTGGCCGCGACGGTCGCGCCCCAGTCGTGGCCGACGATCACCGCGGTCCGTTCGCCCAGGGCGTGCACCACCGCCGCGTTGTCCTCGACCAGATCGAGCATCCGGTAGGCGTCCGGGTCATCGGGCCGGGAGCTACGGCCGTAACCGCGGACGTCGACGGCCACTGCCCGGTATCCGGCCGCGGCCAGTGCCGGCAGCTGGTGACGCCAGGAGTACCAGCACTCCGGGAAGCCGTGCACGAGCAACACCAGTGGTCCCGTGCCCTGTTCCACCAGATGGATCCGGCCTGCGGGCGAGGGGACCGTCCGGTGAACGACGTCCGCGGTCTGCTGCGACATGAACCCTCCAAGGCTCTCGGTCTGCCATACGCCAAGATCGCGTCACCAGCATGCCGAGAACGGCGCGGCCGAAGCGAGGGTTGTTGCCACTTCGGCAAATCGACGTTCGGGTGTGTGCCTCCGGGCGCGTCAGCCGCTGGTCAGTTGATCAGTTCCTCGCCTCGCGAACTGATGACCTCAACGGAGTCCCGGCGACACGCCGTGTCCGGGGCAGATGATGGCCCGGCCCTGGCGGGGGCCTCAGGCTGTGCCACATGAGCACGCAGAGTGGGCACGCGGGTTGGGACATCAGGAGGGCCGGCCCGGATGAGGCCGAGCACCGGCTGCTCCTGCTCCCAGGTGGGTTGTGCACCACGGAGTTCTACGCGGATGTGATGGCGGACCCCGGGATGGCGGAGGCCGGCCTCGGCATGGTCGCGGTGACGCTGCCGGGGTTCGGGCGCACCCCGCCGCCGAAGGACCTCACGATGGAGAACTACGCGCGGCTGATGGGGGAGTTCGCCGCCGAGGCCGGCTGTGATGTGCTGGTCGGACACAGCCTGGGGGCGAACGTGGCCATCGAGATGGTGGCGGCCGGGGTGTTCGCCGGGCCGGTGGTGCTGCTGTCACCGACGTTCTCCAGCGGCGACGAGGCGACGTTCATCCGGATGATGGATCGGCTGGGCCGGGTGCCGGGGGCGCGGACGCTGCTGTGGGCCGCGATGGTGAAGCTGCTGCCGAGGGCGATGAAGAGCGAGTTCGCCCCGGACCGTGCGGAGGCATTGGCGGCCGCCATGGGCAGGAACGATCCGGGCTTCTGCCGTCGGATCGTGCGGAGCTATTTCGCGTACCTGGACCGGCACGGGTCCCTGGTGGCCCGTCTGTGCGACTCAGGGGCGTCGGCGTGGGTCGTACGAGGTGACCGCGACGACATCGGGCTCACGGACGAGGAGCTCCGGGGGCTGCGAGCCTGCCCCCGGATCACGATGGTCACGGTGCCGGACGCGGGGCACATGGCGCTGGTGGAACAGCCCGCGCGCATTGCCGAGGTGATCGTCGAGGCGGCCGGGGCGGCCCCGGGACGGCGCTGAACCCGCTGTCACGGTGCGGTGGGGTGGGTGTCGAGGTGGCCGGGTCGCCGCGGGGACGCCTGGGTGGCGCCCGCCGCGGCGAACCGATGTCAGGTCAGCCGTCGATGCGGTGCTGGGTCCAGAACGAGGTCAGGTCCGTGGCGGTGGCCGCCTGGGCGGCAGCCTTGAACTCGGCAGTGGTCGAGACGCCGTACCAGTGCGACGTGGCGTAGTCCTTGAGGAGCTTGGTCATGACGCTGTCGCCGAGGGTGCGCCGCAGGTCGTGCAGGGCGCACTTGCCGTAGCCGTAGACGACGGTGGAGTACCGGGACGAATGGGCGTCCCAGTAGGCCATCGAGTTGGTGATCTTCTCCGCCGTCGAGGCCCAGGAGACGCTGTTCCAGCAGTTCGTGCCGGTCAGGTTCTGTGCCAGGTCGGTGGCGTAGTCGGTGAACGCCTCATCCAGCCAGGGGCTGTTGTACTCGTCGTCGCCGACGATGCCGTAGAACCACTGGTGGCCGATCTCGTGGGTGAGCGCGGTGGTGCTGACCAGGTCGAGGACGAACCCGGGGTACTCCATGCCGCCGAACCAGAAGTTGTTGTCGATCACCGCGTCCAGCTCGCCGTACGGGTAGGCGCCGAACCGGCCCGCGTGGGCGTCCACGGCGTTCTTCGCGGTGGTGAGCATCGACTGCGAGTTGGCCGAGCTGATGCCGGAGACGGAGTAGATGTTGATCGGGGTGCCGGCGGCGGAGGTGCCGGAGATCTTGCTGAACGGGCCCGCCGCCCAGGCGAAGTCACGGACCTTGGACGCGGTCGCCGTGGTGATAGTGCGCCCGCTCGAACCGGGGGTGTCGACCGAGGCGCCGGTGGCCGGTGCCAGCAGGGTGCTCGGGTGGTCCAGGGTCACCTTGAAGTCCGCGGCCAGCGAGTAGAACGACTCCCCGTTGTTGGTGTACGGGTCCAGGTGCCAGCCGGCTCCGTCCTTGACCGCGAGTACGGGCAGGGCGTTGCCGATCATGTTGAAGGCACCGTCGTGCCCGAAACGGTCGGCGCCGCTGGGCACGGTGATGCCCAGGTCGAAGCCGATCGTGGCGGTCTGACCCTGGGTCAGGGGCGCCGGCAGGTCGATCTTGAGGGCCGTGCAGGCCACCGAGAGCGCGCCGGCGGTGCCACCGGTGACGTTGCTGACCGTGATCGGCATGGCGGAGCAGGTGCCGTGGTAGTTGTCCCACAGCCTCAGGTACACCTCGCTCAACGCAGTGGAGGAGGCGTTGGTGAAGGTCGCGCTCTCGTGACCGGTCCAGACGGTGCCGCTCGTGTTGCTGCTCAGGCTGACGGTGTACGAGGGCGAGGCCGGGGTGCGGGTGGAGTCCGGGGGCGGGGTGGTGCCGCCGGAGGTGTCGAGGGCGACGTCGTCGACGACGAAGCTCGTCTGGAGGCTGGAGTCCTCCGTGCCGGTGAAGGCGACGCTCACGGTCTGGCCCGCGAACGCCGACACGTCGAAGGACTTCTGCGCGTAGCCGGTGTTCTTGTCGAGGTTCGAGTACGTCGCCAGCGTCGTGGTGCCGATCTTCGCCGTCAACTTGTCGTACTTGGTGGACGAGGTCGTCTCGGCGGTGTCGATGTGCAGCCAGAAGGTGAGGGTGGCGGTGCTGCATCCGGCAGGGATCGTGACGCTCTGGGAGAGGGTGTCGGTGTGTGTACTGCCGACACCGTTCAGCCAGGCGAAGTGGGTGCCGCCGTGGGCGGTCTCGCCGGCGCGGTTGGTGATCACGCTGGTCTGCGACTGGGTCCAGGGCGAAGTACCGCTTTCGAAACCGCCGTTGGTGACCACCTGGGCCGGAGTGCAGGCGGCGGCCGGCTGAGCCGTGGGCGGCGCGGCGGCCGCCGGCGTGGCGGGGAACGAAGCGGCGGCCAACGCGGCGACGGCGAATGCGGTCGCGGTGAGGGCCTTGTGGGGGGAGGGTCTCACACGAAACTCCTTTGAGGCGGCCGGGATTCCGGCCTGCTCGGTGGCCGCCCGGCCGGCTTGGGTGCGCCGGAGGGAAGCCGCGGGCTGTGCGCAGAGCTTGCACCATCGCTGAGATGGGATTGCGGCTGTCACCTCTGGGGTCAGGACGACAACTGCGGGAATCTTGGCAGATGTGACCGGAGCATGCCATCAGGCGTAGGTAAAGTGTTGGTGCTCCCGACGCGTCTCGGCCGTCTTCTTGGCGCCCTGTTACGGGTTCCGGCCGCGTCCCCGCGTCCCCGCTGCGCCGGTGGAACGGACGAACTCGGCCTAGCTCACCGGAGGCTGGGACTGGGGCTGGGGCTGGGGCCGAGGTGTCTAGCCGGGATGCAGCCTGGAGAAGCCGTTGATGCTTCCGGGGGCGAAGTGGGGGTGGTGGGACGCGGTGTGTTCGATGACCAGGATGGCCGCGTCGTCGAGGGGGTTACCGCCGACGTGGCTGAGCAGATCGCGATGGATGCGGTCCAACAGTGCGTCGGGGCTGCCGGCGGGGAAGGAGGCGACGCGTTCGGCGAGCGGATAGAACGCTCCGGCCGGTGAGCGGGCCTCGATCACCCCGTCGGTGTACAGGACGAGGATGTCGCCGGCCTCGAAGGTCAAGGGGTCGGTGGGGTGGACCGGGACCGGCGGTTCGCACATGCCCAGCGGGGGTGCTGAGTGGCGGGCGTACATCGCTGTGACCTGCCCGTCGTGCAGCAGCAGCGGCGGGGGATGCCCGCAGTTGATCATCTCGCCCTGCGGTCCTTCGTCGGGGATCTCCAGGACCAGGCAGGTGATGAAGTGCTCGCCGGGATCGTGCTCGGTGTCCGCGACGTCGTCCACGTTGCGGTACACGCTGTCCTCGAGGACGGCCACCAGCTCGGGCAGGGTGCCGTAGCGGTGGGCTCCCTCACGGAAGGCACCGAGCACCAGTGACGCCTCACCGATGGCGGCCAGACCGCTGCCTCGGACATCGCCGATCACCACCCGGGTCGCGGCATGTCCGGCGCGGGCGACCGCGAACAGGTCGCCCCCGATCTCCGTCTCCTCCTCGGCGGACAGATACAGCCACGCGATCCGCAAGGGCCCGACCCGGCGTGGCGGGGGCCGCAGGAGAACCCGCTGCGCTGTCTCCGCCACCGAGCGCGCCTGGACCAGCGCACGTTCCTGCCGCTCGCGAATGTGGCGGAGGAAGACCACCAGGGTGGACAGGGCCGTCAGGGCGATGAGCTGGGCGATGTGGTTCGTCGTGGTCAGTCCGCCGTGGAACACGGCGATGACGATCTGAGCGGCCACCGCGAGGACCCCGGCCACCGCGGTGAGCCGGGCCCCGGCCAGGGAGGCGGTGAGGGCGGGGGCGATCACCAGCAGCGGGCCCAGATGGACTTCCGTCGGAGCCTGGAGGTCCACCACGGTGATCACGACGATCAGCGCGAGTGGAATCGCCACCAGCCAGCGGCTCCATGGCTCCACCAGCAGGCGGTTCCCCGACCAGTGCCGGACACCCATGCATCCATTATCGGTGGCCCTCGGATCGGCGCATGGGGACTGCCTCGGCCATCCGGGACCGGACCGCCTGAGGCACCTGGGACCGGGCTCCGGCCCCGGCTCCGGCCCCGGCCCCGGCTGAGAAGGGTAAGGGTCAGGGGCCGGGTCAGGTGGTCGCCACCAGCAGCTCCTCCCCGCTCGACGTGTGAAGGCCGTCTTCCCGGCCGGCGAAGTACCGCTGGTTGAGCTGGGAGGCCGACACGTGCCGGGCTTCGGTGAATCCGGAGTCATGGGCCAGCGCCAGCATTTCCTGCGGCGCGTAGAAGCTGAGGAACGGCGTCCCGGCAGCTCTGGCCCCGTTCACCGCAACCTGGAGTCCTGGGCGGTTCTCCTCTTCGAGGAGCTCCAGGGGCAGCTGGAACGTCATGGCCAGCGTGGAGCCCGGGGCGAGCGACGCGAGCCGGCGCAGCGTGGCCGCGTTCGCCTCCTTCGTCAGGTACAGGGCGACTCCGGTGGAGGCGACCACCGCGGGTTGGTCCGGGTCGAATCCGGCGGCTGTCAGCCGGTCCCACCATGACCCGCCCGCCTCGAAGTCGAACGGCACGAGTCGCAGCCAGTCCGGGACGCCGAAGCCGAGCTCGGTCAGACGTCGGCGCTTCCAGGCCTGGGGCTCGGGCCGGTCGACCTCGAACACCCGCAAGCGGGAGGCGATCTCCGGCCGGCGCTGGGCGAAGGTGTCCAGGCCGGCACCCAGGACGATGTACTGGCCGACGCCCTTGCCGGCCTGCTCGGCGACCAGATCCTCGATGAAGCGGGCCCGGGCCACGATCGACGCCCGGAACCAGCTGGTCGCGTCGGCGTCCATGTCCCCGCGGTGGCGCCACCCGTCTCCGGGGTCGGCCAACTGCAGGCCGATCTCGTCCTCCAGGACATGAGGCGGCGGATCGACCTGGACGTGCAGGGCCCGCCACAACGCCACCCGCACTGCCGTGCTGTCCGGCGCCGCCGTCTGTTCGTCAGCCATGACGCACTCCCGCTCCGTGTCCCATGATCACTGCTGGGCCGGGGCCTGGAGGCTCCACAGGCGCCCGTCGGGGTCGCGGACGGTCATCTCCCTGGTCCCGAAGTGGGTGTCCTCGAACGGGGTGACCACCTCGACACCGGGGGCGGGCTGGAACGCCTCCGCGTCGGGCACCTTCAGCACGAGCCGCGTCTCGGGCTCCTTGTCCTGGGGGACCTCGGCGATGAACAGGTAGGGACCGTCGCCGTTGCGCAGCTGGCCGGAGTTGTGATCCGTCTCGAAGTCCAACTCGTAGCCCAGTCCCTGGAAGAACTTCGCCGACCTGCCCCAGTTGTGGGTCTCGATGAACACGGCTTCGATGCCTTCGGTCGTCATGTCAGCTCTCCTTGTCGGACGGTCGCTCTTGCCGTGGATCGGAGCCATCGAGGTAGGCGCGCAGCGCCTCGGCCACCAGCGCCGACAGCGACAGCTCCGACTCGATGGCGCGGTGCTTGACCTGCTTGATCAACCCGATGGGCAGGTACACGTTGAACTGCTTCACATCCTCGTCTCCCACATGAGCATGCTAGCAAGCTATGTCACTGAATTGCTAGCACCGCCGATACGGGACATCCCGGAACCGCGCCCGTGCGGTTCGTCAGGACAGTGGCGTCTTCGAGGTCTCCGTGGCCGCCACGTCCTCGTCCGGGTCGTGCTGCAGGCCGCGCTGCAGACCCAGGATGGCGACGACTGCCGCGACGGCCATGATCCCGGACATGGAGTAGAGGACCGTGCGAATGGAGTAGGCGAAGTCCAGACGGATGAAGGCCGGGATGGTTCCGGTGCCCGGGCCCTGGGACTGCGAGTACTTCGTTGCGAGCGCCGTCGCCTGATCGTGCGGCGTCCCCTGCGCGACGAGGGAGGACGTGATGTGCGAGCGGAACTGGGAGACCTGGGTCGTGCCGAGGATGGCGAGGCCCAGGCTGGCGGCGTAGTTCCGCACGGTCTGCGTGATGCCGGTCGCCTCGCCGTACGAAAGGCGTGATGCGCGGTTCACCGCGTCCGTACTGGCCGGGCCGAGCATGAATCCCATGCCGGCGCCCGCCAGGACCACGCTCCACACCTGCGAGCCGAAGTGCAGGTCGACGACCTTTCCGGCCCACCAGTAGAAGCCGACAGCGGCCAGCACGCACCCCAGGACCACCGGGCGCTTGGCGCCGCCCCGGTCCAGCATCCGCCCGCCGAGCTGTGCGGCGACCGCGAAGCCGAGGAAGAAGTAGAGCAGGTACAGACCCGTCTGCTGCGACGACTCTCCCAGCGAGATCTGGGCGTACTCACTGGCGAAGAAGAACACCGGGACGAACACCAGCATCGAGATGCCCAGAACGAGGTTCTCCACCAGGAACGCCCGGATGCGGAAGATCCGCACCTGCATCAGCGGCGACTCGGTCCGACGCTCCACCTGGACGAAGATCACCAGCAGTGCGGCGCCACCGACGATGCACAGCCAGATGCCGGGATTGCCCCAACCCCAGATAGGCGCCTGCTGGAAGCCGAACACGCTCAGGGCCACACCGCTCGCGATCAGCACCAGGCCGCGGTAGTCCATCGGCGCCGGGCGGTGATCGGTCTGCGGGCGGGACCACAGGATCAGCAGGAGGGCGATCAGCGCCACCGGAATGTTGACCCAGAAGATCGCCCGCCAGGTCCATTCGGTGAGGTATCCGCCCAGGATCGGCCCGATGGCCGTCAGCCCGCCGGCGATGCCGAAGAACAACGCGAGCGCGCGCCCGCGCTCGCGCAGCGGGAACGTCTGGACGACGATCGCGAGCGCGGCAGGGAACATGATCGCTCCGCCCGCGCCCTGCAGGGCCCGGAAGACGACGATCCATGTCTGGGCCGCCCCGCCCTTCGGCGTGAGCCCGCACATGGCCGACGCACCGGCGAAGATGATCACGCCGAGCACGACCATCTTGCGGTGGCCCAGAGTGTCCGCCAGCCGGCCGCCGAAGGCGAACAGCGCCGCGAGGGAGAGCAGATAGGCGTTGACGGCCCATTGCACCCCGGTGCTGGTCAGCCCCAGTTCGCTCTGGATCTCGGGCACCGCGATGGACACGATGGTCTGGTCGATGAACGTCATCGCCACAGCGAAAATCATCGCTGTGAGAACGAGATTCTTGCTTCTGCCGCCGTTCGTGGCACCGGAAACAACCATGATCACTCCTCGGCTCAGTTTCCCATTGTGCGGTTGCCTCCCAGGTCGCGCCTGGCGAGCGCCGGCCCTCGGGTCGGGCGTGCGCCCCGCGGGGAATGTTGCGAAGGTGATCTTCGTCCGACCCCCATGGCCGGCCCGCCGCCCCGCCGCCACACCGGTCGGGACGACGGGATCCTGGACGTTCTTGCATGACCATGCGGGATCATGCATAATCTTCCTATGTCTAAGGTCCTCACCTCTCTCCCCGCCGGCGAGCGCGTCGGCATCGCCTTCTCGGGCGGCCTCGATACCTCGGTCGCGGTCGCGTGGATGCGCGACAGGGGCGCCGTCCCCTGCACCTATACCGCCGACATCGGTCAGTACGACGAGCCGGACATCGCCTCGGTGCCCGGTCGTGCGAAGACCTACGGTGCCGAGATCGCGCGCCTGGTCGACTGCCGCGCCGCGCTGGTCGAGGAGGGCCTGGCCGCGCTCACCTGCGGGGCGTTCCACATCCGCTCGGGCGGGCGTGCCTACTTCAACACCACGCCGCTGGGCCGCGCCGTCACGGGCACGCTCCTGGTCCGGGCGATGCTCGACGACAACGTGCAGATCTGGGGCGACGGCTCGACCTTCAAGGGCAATGACATCGAGCGGTTCTACCGCTACGGCCTGCTCGCCAACCCGCACCTGCGGATCTACAAGCCCTGGCTGGACGCGGACTTCGTGACCGAGCTCGGCGGTCGTAAGGAAATGTCGGAGTGGCTCGTCGCCCACGACCTGCCCTACCGCGACAGCACGGAGAAGGCGTACTCCACCGACGCCAACATCTGGGGTGCCACCCACGAGGCCAAGACGCTGGAGCACCTGGACACCGGTGTGGAGACCGTGGAGCCCATCATGGGCGTGCGGTTCTGGGACCCGACGGTCGAGATCGCCACCGAGGACGTGACGATCGGCTTCGACCAGGGCCGCCCGGTGACGGTCAACGGCAAGGAGTTCACCTCCGCTGTCGACCTGGTCATGGAGGCGAACGCCATCGGCGGCCGGCACGGCATGGGTATGTCGGACCAGATCGAGAACCGGATCATCGAGGCCAAGAGCCGCGGTATCTACGAGGCGCCCGGCATGTCGCTGCTGCACGCGGCGTACGAGCGCCTCGTGAACGCGATCCACAACGAGGACACCGTCGCCCAGTACCACAACGAGGGACGGCGCCTCGGCCGGCTGATGTACGAGGGCCGCTGGCTGGACCCGCAGGCGCTGATGGTGCGTGAGTCCCTGCAACGCTGGGTCGGCACGGCCGTCACCGGTGAGGTGACGCTGCGACTGCGGCGCGGTGAGGACTACTCGATCCTCAACACCACGGGACCGGCGTTCAGTTACCACCCGGACAAGCTGTCCATGGAGCGCACCGAGGACTCCGCGTTCGGCCCGGTGGACCGGATCGGCCAGCTCACCATGCGCAACCTCGACATCGCCGACTCGCGCGCCAAGCTGGAGCAGTACGCCGCGCTCGGTCTGATCGGTACGGCGAATCCCGCCATCGGTGCCGCCCAGGCGGCCGCGACCGGGCTGATCGGCAGCATGCCGGAGGGCGGCGCCGAGGCCATCGCCTCCCGCGGCGAGGTCTCCGACGACGACGAGATGCTGGACCGCGCCGCGATGGAGTTCGGCACGGACTAACCGGTCCGGTCGAGCGGAGGGCCGTCGAGCCGAAGGCTCGGCACGTGAGGGGCATGCACCACCGGACAGGCCGGCCAGGCGCCAAGGGCGTCGGGCCGGCCTGTCCCGTTGTGCGTGCCCTTGTGGCGAGGAAGGGTCGCAGGCGCTGGGCCTCAACCTCGGCGGCCCCGCCTGATCAGGCCGCCGCCAGTGCCTCGATCTCGACCCGGAATGCCGGATTCACCAGACCGCTGACCTGTACCAGCGAGCTGGCCGGCGGATTCTCCAGCGAGATGTACTCGTCACGCACCCGCCTCACAACGTCCAGGTCCGCGAGATCGGTCAAGAAGTACGTCAGCTTGACGAGCTGCTCCATATCGGCGCCGGCCGCAGCGAGAGCCGTCCTGAGGTTCTCGAAAACCTGCCGTACCTGGGCCTCCGGGTCGCCGTCCCCGACCAGTTGCCCCTTCCCGTCCAGCGGCACCTGACCGGAGATGACGACCATGCGCCCGCTGAAAGAGACGGCGTGGCTGTACCCGTTGACCGGTGGCAGACCGTCCGGTCGGAGATGGTGCTGCTGCATGGGATTCCCCTGGAGTCGACGTTGGGAGTCGCGCCCGGTCCAGGACCTGCCGACTCACACTTGGGAACGAACCTACTGGTCGGAGCGCCGCGCTGAGAAGGGCCGCCGGATGGTGGGGAAGTGGGGTTATCGGTAGTCCTCGGGGTGGCCCTGCATCCAGGTGTTGATCTTGTCGCGGGTGGCCAGCAGGAGGGCCTGGTGCTTCTTGAGGTTGGCGTAGGAGCGGTCCGTGCCCAGCGTGTCCCAGAGTTCCTTGGTCCGGGCGAGCGGTGCGGTGAAATGGCCGGGGCCCTGGGGGTCCGCCTTCATGGCCTTTTCCATGCGGGTGAGTTCGTCGTTCACGCGGCCCAGGAAGTAGGCGCAGTTCCCTGGCGTGCAGCCGTCCTGGAAGGTGGCTTGGAGTCCCGCGAAAGCGTCGCGAACCTTCTCGGCCTGTGGTTCCGATGAGGCGGTGCCCGGATCGGCCGGCTGCTGGGCCGGTGAATCCGGGGGAGTCGAGGTTGTCCCCGCAGCGGTGCTGGTGGCCGCTGGTATGGGAGTTGCGGGCTTGTCACGGCCGGCGGAGCAGGAGGCCAGGGCAAGCACGCTCAGGAGCAGCGCCACTGTGGCGGGGGTACGTCGGCGCCGGTACTGGGGCACGGGGTGTCCGTTCGTTGTGAGTTGGTCCGCTCTTGCGGGCGGTCTCGTGCTCGGTTCGCGTCGCGGGAGGTGACGTCACCGTCGTTCCAGGGGCGCAGGAGCAGGCCGGGTGCGGATGCGGTGGTATCCGTCCGCAACGAGGTCATCGAGCTGCCCCCTGAGTGAAATGATCACTCATTTGACCACGGGGGCGCCGCGTCGGTGCCGTTTCCCCGATCCCGGCACACCGGCCCCGGTACGGTTCCTGCCGGCGTTCGACAACGTGATCCTCGGCTACCACGACCGCAGCCGGATCATCGATGACGTCCATCGCGGCTTGTCGGTCACCGGCGCTCGCGTCGTCCTGGTCGACGGCCGGGCCGCCGCGACCTGGAGCGTCGAGGCCGGCACCGTGGTCGTCACCCCGCTGGGCCGCTTCGCCCGAGCGGACCGCACCGCCGTCGCCGAACAGGGGCAGGCGCTGGCGTCGTTCCTCTCCGACGACGACAGCGACCGGGTACGGATCGCCGCGTCGTCCCACTGAGCAGCGCACCGGATCGCTCTGCTCGGGACCGCGCCGGTAGGAGGCGTGCTCAGCGGTTCAGCAGGTCGTCCAGCTCAGCGGCGTAGAGCAGCGCGGGGTCGAATCCCATTCCGGTGAAGTGGCCGGCGAGTTCGAGGGACAGGACGCCGTGCAGCCGCGTCCAGAACCTCAGGCCGCGGTGGAGGGCGGCGGCGGGGGCGGGGTGGCCGTCGGCCCACCGCCGGTGCTCTTCGAGGTGCGTGTCGAACGAGGTCGCGGGGCCGTTCGCGGGCAGCGCGCTGACGGCGTCGAGCACCATCGTCATCGTGAGAGCCGCGATCGCGGTGATGTCGTCGGGCGCGTGGTAGCCCGGCACGGGTGTGCCGTAGATGAGGAAGTACCGGTGGGGGTCGTCGAGCGCCCATCCGCGGAGGGCCTGGGCCAGCGTGGCCGCGTCGGGGCCGGGGCGGGAGGCCGTGCGGAGGGTGTCCGCGAGGCTTTGGTACGCGTCCCGGATGAGCTCGGTGATCAGCTCGTCGCGGCTGGCGAAGTACCGGTAGAGCGCGGGTCCGCTCATGCCCATCTGTTTGGAGATCGCGTTGAGCGAGAGCGCGGTCGCGCCTGACGTGGCGATCTGTTCCCACGCGTGCTTCTTGATGTCCGCACGCACTTGGGCGCGGTAGCGCTCGCGCGGGGTCGTCGTGCTCGTTTCCGTCATGCCTGCCACCGTCCGCACTGTCTGCCGAGGTTATATGTTCAATGTTTAGTTAGAACCTATCACGAAAGCTCTTGACGTTCCCTCTCGATCTGCGTTACAACTTCTAACGAACGCGAAACAACGTAACCAACGCGAAGCGCAGTGGAGGTCGTCATGAACGCTCAGGGACTCGTCGAAGTAGTGCTGCCGGGCAAGGTCGAGCCGGAAGGGCTGCAGATCCGGCACGGAGCCGTCCCCACCGTGGGTCCGGGCCAGGTCCTGATCCGGATGGAGGCCACCGGGATCTCCTTCGCCGAGCAGCAGATGCGCCGCGGCCGGTACTACGACCAGCCTCCCTTCCCGTTCGTGCCCGGTTACGACCTGGTCGGCACCGTCCTCGCGACCGGCGAAGGCGTCGAGCCGGGCCTGGCCGGCACCCGGGTGGCCGCACTGGTCAAGGTCGGCGGCTGGGCCAGCCACGTGCTCGTCGACGCGGCGGACGCGGTGCCGGTGCCCGACGGGATCGACGCGGCGGAGGCGGAGACCGTGGTGGTCAACGGCATCACCGCATGGCAGATGCTGCACCGCACGGCACGCATCCGCTCAGGACAGACCGTCCTGGTGCACGGCGCCAACGGCGGCGTCGGCTCGGTCCTGGTCCAACTCGCCCTCGCCGCAGGCGTGAAGGTGATCGGTACGGCCTCCGCGCGCCACCACGACGCCCTGCGGGAACGCGGCGTCACCCCCATCGACTACCGCGACCAGGACGTCGCCACGCGGGTCCGCGCACTCGCCCCCGGCGGGGTCGACGCCGTCTTCGACCACATCGGCGGCCGCAGCGTTGTCGACTCCTGGAGCCTCCTCGCACCCGGCGGCACGCTGGTCGCCTACGGCAGTGCCTCCACCCGGGACGACGAGGGATCCAAGCAGTGGCCCGTGCTCAAGCTGCTCGGCCGGGTGTGGCTGTGGAACGCGCTGCCGAACCGCCGCCGCGCCTACTTCTTCAACGTCTGGGCCGGCCGGGCCCTGTCCAAGAACCGGTTCCGGGCCCGGTTGCACACCGACCTCACTCAGGTCTTCGCCGCCCTGCAGCGCGGCGACATCACCGCTCAGATCGCCGCCCAACTGCCCCTCTCCCGGGCCGGCGACGCGATGCGGCTGGCCGAATCCGGCACCGTCGCCGGAAAGATCGTGCTGAACCCCTGACGCATCCGGTCCGCCGCCACTGATCGCACGCCGCCGTCCCTGCAGACCCAAGAGAGAACGCGAGGAACCGCCATGACCACCACCCCGACCCGCACGCACACTTCCACCGCCAGGCTCCGCCGGGCGCGGCTGCTCATACCCGCGGCGGTCGCCGCACTGGCCTTCACTGCCACGGCCGCCGCCGCGGACAGCTCGCCGACAACCGCGGCCGAGCGGACCGTCTCCGCCCAGGACCACCGGGGGGCCGCGAACAAGCCACAGGTGATGCTCGACGCATGGCTGCGCCTCTGGAACGGCGATCTCGCACAGGCGCCGCGCATCATCTCCCCTCGCCTCCGGGTGCACGCCGCCCTGCTCGACGGCGGTGACGGCAGTTCCATCAGAGGCGTCGACGGCCTGGTGAACTGGATCACGCAGACGCGCGCGGCGTTCCCGGATCTGCGCTTCACCACGGAGGTCAGCCCGCTGGTCGACGGCCGTTACGGCTCCGTGCGTTGGAAGGCCACGGGCACCTATGCCGGCGGCTTCCCCGGGGCCAAGGCCAAACCCGGAACGGTGGTGACCTTCACCGGCACCGACACGCTCCGCATGCAGGACGGCAAGTTCGTGGAGTACTGGGTCAACACCGACACCCTGCTCTGGCTCACTCAGCTCCAGGCGCTCTGAACCGCACGCCGGCCCCCTGTCATCGCCGCCCCCTCGCCGCGCACAAGGTAAGTGACGCACGTCACGTTCGGTCCTGTCACATCCGGCCGAGCTGATCCGTCAAGTAGTTGTCACCAGCAGGAACGGCATAGGAGTGCATCATGGATGCTCGCTTGAACCTTTACGGCAACCCGGGCGCGGCCAAGTTCTTCAAGTACATCAACTCGGCCGGCAAGGCGATCTCGGACTCGAAGCTGCCGGGCGCGACGCAGGAACTGGTGAAGATCCGTGCCAGTCAGATCAATGGCTGCGGTTTCTGCACCGACATGCACACCAAGGACGCCACGCACGCCGGGGAGACCTCGACCCGTCTCAACCTGGTCGCGGCCTGGAGGGAGGCGAAGGTGTTCACTGATGCCGAGCGCGCCGCCCTGGAGCTGACGGAGCAGGGCACCCGCATCGCCGACGCGGCCGGAGGCGTGCCGGACGACGCGTGGGCGAATGCCGCCAAGCACTTCGACGAGGACCAGCTCGCCGCACTGGTGTGCCTCATCGCCCTCATCAACGCCTACAACCGCGTGAACGTGCTCGTCCAGCAGCCCGCCCGCGACGACCTGCCCGGCCAGTTCGGATAGTCGGGACTGCCCGGCCGGGACCGGTCAGCGCGAAGGCCGACGGCCGGAGCCCCAACGGGGGGCTCCGGCCGTGTGCTGTTGGGTGCGGCCGCTCGTGGAATCCACCGCCGCACAGAGTTTCCCTGAGCGCGGCGTGCTTACAGACTGAGCGCGTCCTCCGCGTTGTCCATCCACGCGGTCACGGAGTTCTTGGGTGAGACGTACAGCTTGGGAGTCGCTGCCTTGAGCGGCGTCTGTGCCACATCCGACTCGGTGTCCATGGTCATCGCGATCGAGTTGACGGTCTTGCCCTTGCCGTCGTTCGCGCCGCCCATGAGCCCGGCGTAGGCGGACTTGCCCGGCTCGAGCCGGATCGCCTTCTCGATGGCGGGGGCCGTGCCGCGCTGGTTGGCCTGCCCGTCCAGCTCGCCGAAGGTCACGCTGGGATGACCGAGTGCCTTGCAGGCCTTGGTGCCCTTGTTGGTGATCTTCAGCAGGTAGCTGCTGGTCGTGGGCTCCGCCAGGGTCGCGGTGAACTTGAGGTCGTGCGTGCTGCACGGGAAGACGTCGTAGTCGGGGTCGGACGACGAGCCGCCGCCGGTCGAGCCCTTGCTCGGGGACGCAACGGGCTTCGCCGGCTTGGACGGCGTCGCGGGCTTCGTCGGGCTCGCGCTGGGCCCGTCGGCTCCACCCGCCGCGTCGTCGTCGCTGGGCCCACAGGCGGTCAGAGCCAGCGCGGATACGGCGACGAGGACGACGGCGACTCTGCGAACGGTGCTCATGTGGTGTTCCCCCCGATGAGAAGCGCGAGTGTGCGCTTGGCTGAGAACAACCCTCCCGCAGAACCTTCACAGCTTGGTGACGGTGTCTTGCCGACTCGACGACGATTGCCGGCGCGTCGCATCAAGAACGCCGTGCAGCGGTCTCAAGCGCGGTGCGGGGTGGTCACCGACTTGGCCCCGATGAGGATTCGGTAGCGCTCCCGTGCCGCGAAGTCGGCCAGGCTCCAAACGGCCGGACGGCCGACCTCCGCGCAGAGGTGCAGGACCGCGTCCTCGTCCATCCAGACGCCGACGTGGGCGCCGTAGGGATCGTCGGTCCCGTTGAAGAGGAGCAGGTCGAGCGGTTTGACGACCGGGGCGCGCACGGTGGATTCCGTGTCGTCCCAGAGGTCGCTGGAGCGCAGCGCAGGCGGGGTCAGGCCGAAGTGCCGGAGTACCTCGTAGGCGAACAACTGGCAGTTGGCGCCCGCCGCGAGGCCGGGCTCGCGGGCGACGGCCGTCGATCCCGGGAAGCGGGAGCCCACGTACGGAACCGTCCAGAAGTGGGCCGGAAGCCGGGGGAGGAGCGGTCCCATGGTGTCCCCTCAGACGATCGGACCAAGAGCGAACCTGGGGAGTCGGGTTCATAGCGCAGAGTACGACGTCGGGCCCCGAGGAGGGCTCGGGCGGCGAGAGCGCGGTGGCGGGGTCACCGACCGACATGCCCCGGTGCTCGCGATGAGCCACAAGATTTCCGGTCGAGGTTGAACGATCAACGTTGGCGGCCTGGACGGATCCATCCCGGCCACGAGCTGACCCGGAGGGGCTCGCGTTGCCCGTCGAAGCGCTCAGCGCGCGGCGGCGGCCAGTTGCTCGTGCAGGACCGTGCTCAGGGCGACGGGTTCGCGGCCGAGCAAGGTGGCCAGTGTGGGGTCGACGGCGGCGAATTCGCCGGCGCGGCTGGCGGTGAAGACGCCCAGGAGTTGGTCTGCCGCCTCGGCGGGGACGCCGTGCCCCGACAACTGCTCCCGGAACTGGTCATCGGTCGCGGTGATCCTGGTGAAGGTGCGGCCCGTGTCATCGGTGGCGATGCCGGCGATGTCGTCGAAGGTGAGCGCCTGGGCCGCGGTGAGCGGCGGCGTCGGGCCGTCGAAGCAGCCTTCGTCAGCCAGGATCGCGGCGGCCGCGTCGGCGAGGTCGGCGTGCGCGGTCCAGCTGACCGGCCCGTCCGCCGGGAGTTCGACGCGGCCGGATTCCAGCGCATGGCCGAGGAACTGCAACGCACTGGCGGTGTAGAAGCCGTTGCGCAGCGAGGTGAACGGCACGCCGGAGGCGCGCAGTGCTTCCTCGGTGGCGGCGTGGTCGCGGCAGGGCTGGAACTGCGATCCGGCGCCGGCGCCCATGTGGCTGGTGTAGAGGATGCGGCGGGCACCGGCCGCGACGGCCCCGTCTATCGCGGCGCGGTGCTGCCGCACGGCCTCCTCGCCCATCTTGTCGACGGAGACGATCAGTACCTGGGTGGCGCCCTCGAAGGCGTGGGCGAGGCTGTCGGCGTCGGTGAAGCTGCCGTGCCGTACCCGTACCCCTTGGTCGGCGAACGTCTGTGCCTTCTGCGGATCGCGGACGCTGACGCCGATCCGGGCCGCCGGCACGCGCGTCAACAGCCTCTCGACGATCTGACGGCCGAGCTGTCCGGTGGCTCCGGTCACGATGATCATGATGCACTCCCAGTGTGATGTGTTTCCAGTGGAATCACACTGAGCGTATCACTGATAATAACGACGGAACCATCAGTGTTGTATCGTTGATATATGCCACCGCCTCCACGCGCCCGGAACAGCGCTCCCGCCGTCGAACCCGACACCGCAGCCGCAGCGGAGCCCCGGCAGCGGGTCATCGAGGCCGCCGCCGACCTGCTGGCGCGCGAGGGCCGCGACGCGGTCACCACCCGCGCGGTCGCGGTCGCGGCAGGCCTGCAGCCACCGGCCATCTATCGGCTGTTCGGCGACAAGGACGGGCTGCTCGAGGCGGTGGCCGAGCACGGCTTCGCCGCGTTCCTCGCGACCAAGCACGTCGACCCCGATCCGCCGGACCTCATCGAGGACCTGCGGTCCGGCTGGGACCTGGCGGTGGAGTTCGGTCTGGACAATCCCGCGCTGTACACGCTGATGTACAGCGAGCCCACCAGAGCCACGTCGGCCGCCTTCAAGGCCGGTATGGAGATCCTCATGGGCCGGATCCGCCGGCTCGCCGCCGGCGGCTGGCTGCGCGTCGACGAGGAACTCGCGGCCACACTCATCCACGCCACGGCACGCGGAGCTGTTCTGACGTGGCTCTCCCTGTCCGAAGACCGGCGCAATCCCGCTCTGTTGACCACCCTGCGGGAGTCCATGGTCGCCGCCGTGACCAACCAGGAGCCGGCCGTGCAGGACGCCGGCCCAGCCGGCGCCGCCCGCGCCCTGCGCGCCGCGCTCCCCGAACAGACGATCCTCAGCAGCGGGGAGCAGCATCTGCTGAGCGAGTGGCTGGACCGCCTGGCCTCGGACGGCTGAGCCGGACCCAGGTGGTGGGCCTGGTTTCGGGAGTTCGGAATCGGCTACGGGTCCAACCTGTTGGCGTCCGGATCCGGCCGGTAGCTCGCGAGGGCGCTTCGCCGTGAGGGTAGTTCCCTGGCTTGGGCCGCGGTGGCCTGGGCGAGGAGCTTCAGGGCGGCCTGGGAGGCCGAGCCGGGGGCGGTGGTGACCATGACCACGGACTGCTCGGGTTCGGATGCCCCGGTCAGGGTCTGCTGTCTGACCGTCAGGGTGCCGACCAGCGGATGCCGTAGCTCGTACTCGGCGGTGTCGCAGGCGCGCACCCGGTGGTCGGCCCACATGCCCGCGAAATCGGTGCTCCGCGTGGTCAGCTCACCGATGAGCGAGGTGAGCCGGGTGTCCTGCGGATGCCGTCCCGCCACCAGCCGGAGATTGCCGACCACGGCTCGGGCCTTCGCCGGCCAGTCGACGTACAGCTCGCGGATGTGAGCGTCCAGGAAGACCAGCCGCGCCATGTTCGGACGGTCCGCCGGGCGCTCGGGGCCGGTCGGGTCCACATGCCCGGCCAGCAGTGCGTGTCCCAGCGTGTTCCAGGCCAGCACGTCACTGCGGCGCCCGGTGACGACGACGGGTACTTCGTCCAGGGCACTCACCAGGTCGCGGACGGCCGGGGCGAGCCGCTCGGCGGGAGGGCGGCGGACCGTGCGCCGGTGTCGGCAGGCAGTGGCCAGGTCACGCAGGTGAAGCCGCTCCGTCTCCTCCAGGCGCAGCGCGCGGGCGATGGCGTCCAGCACCTCCACGGAGGCGTGGCAGGAGGCCCCTTGCTCCAGACGCGTGTAGTAGGAGGAGCTCACGCCCGCCAGAAGCGCCAGTTCCTCACGTCGCAGGCCCGGAACCCGGCGGCGGTCGCCGTAGGTCGGCAGGCCGACGTCCTGCGGTTGCAGCTGGGCCCGACGCGCCTGCAGGAAGGTGCCGAGCTGTCCGTGTGCGTCCATGGCCCCGAGTATGCGGCGCCTACGCCACAAGCAGCCTGCCCCAGCCAGGGATAGGCAGAGCCGGGGCTGGTTACCCACTGCCGACCGCACCCACAGTGGGGCCTCGTGCAGGGCAGACCTGCAACACCACCCACGACGCAGGGAAGAACGTGTCGAAGAAGTTCGCAAGGAACATCCTGGTCGCCGCCATCGCGGTGGCCTCCCTCTCCGTCGGCTGGCCCGGCTCGGCGACAGCGGCCACAGCGCCGTTGTCCCACGCCCGGATCGCTCAGCACTTCGATCTGGCCGGCGGCCAGATGCCGGAGAACATCGCCTGGGAACCGAACGGCAGCGTCGACGTGTCGTTCTCCGCCGCTCGTCAGATAGCCCAGGTCACCCGCCACGGCGCGGTCCGCGTGCTGGCAACCCTGCCCGCACCGGCCGACGGCGGCGTGCACACTCCGGTTCTTGGCTTTCCGCTGGTCACCGGCCTGGTCAGGGACGCACACGGCACGCTGTACTTCCTGTACGCCACCGGCACCAGCGATCTCACCGGTGTCTGGCGGCTCACCCCGGGCGGCACCCCTGAGCGGATCGCCGTGTTGCCGGCCGACGGCCTGCCCAACGGGCTGGCTCTGGACGACCGCAGGCTCTACGTCACCGACTCGGTCCGTGGCGTCATCTGGCGCGTACCGACCAGCGGTGGTGACGCGACGGTCTGGGCGAGCGGCAATGAGCTGGCCTCGACCGGCTTCCTCGGCGCCAACGGCCTGAAGGTGCACAACGGCGCCGTCTGGGCGTCCAACATGGACAAGGGCACCGTGCTCCGCTTCCCGCTGAAGAAGAACGGCACGGCGGGTCCTGCCGAGATCATGGCCGATCAGCTGCCCGGAATCGACGACTTCGCCTTCATCGGGCGCAGCGACCGGATTCTCGCCGCCCTCGACCAGTCCGACCAGGTCGCCCTGGTGGAGCCCGACGGTGCTCACACCATCGTGCTCAGTGCTCAGGACGGCCTGCAGAACCCCACGGCCGTCGCCGTACGCGGTGACACCGTGTACGTGACCTCGGCCGCTTACCTCACTCAGCAGGACCCCAACCTGCTCACCGCGCGCATTCAGCCGCACTGCTGACGATCCGTCACAGCTGGGGGTCCGGCAGTCGCCGGGCCCCCAGCGCCAAGGGAGATTCCATGACCACCCCGAACCAGAACACCCTCGAACACCTCAACCCCGAGGACTTCCACTTCAGCAGGAAGGCCTGGATCGCGGCCACCGCACCGGAGGTCTACGACCTGGTGAGCGACGTGTCGATGATCAGCGCCTGGAGTCCGAACGTGAGCGACGTGCGCTATGACGACGGCGCCGGCCCACAGGCCGGCGCCTGGTTCACGGGACGCAACCGGCGCGGCGATCGGGAGTGGACCAGCCGCTCGCAGGTGGTGCGGGCCGAGCCCGGCGACACGTTCGCCTTCGTCGTGGACGGGCTCGTTCGGTGGTGCTGGACGTTCCGTCCGCTCGGCACCGGCACCGTGGCGGAGCAGACCTGGCAATTGCTGGGCCTGGACCCGGTGCTGGGCAGCAATCGCGCAGACCTCGAGACGCTGCTCGCGCGTATGGCGGACAGCGTGGAGACCACGCTGGTCTCCTTGGGACGCTGGGTGGCCGAGGGCGGCGACAACCGCTGACCGTGGTGCGGTCGGCATGCTGACGACCAGGCGGCACGCGCCGGCACCAGCGAAAAGGCGATGAGGAATCGGTGCCGGTGGCCCCTCCGTTGCCGCCGGGCTTGCCGGGCGGGCCGGGCCCGGCGGAACGGTCGTCGCCACCGACATCGACGTGTCCTGAGCCCAGGGCATCGCCGACAACGGGCGATCGCACGGATCGAGACCGCGCCGGTCCTGCGCACCTACAAGGCCGCCGCGACGCTGCGCATCGGGTGACGGGCGCACCACTACCGTTTCGCCCACCGGGTGTTGGCCAGGGCCGCGCTGGACTTCGGGCGGAGGATGCCCCACGCGCCTCCGGCCGACGGCGTTCAGCGGCCGCTCGTCGAGCGGCCGGCCCACTTTCCATCGAGCCGCAACCGGTCACTCAGTCGGCGGCGGCGCCGAACCATTCGGCCAGCGGACCGAGCAGAGCCTGCTGATCGTCTCCGACCCACGCCACATGGCCATCGGGTCGCAACAGCACCGCAGGCACGTCCAGTTCCTCGCTGACGTCGACCACGTGGTCGACCCGATCCGCCCAGCCCGCCACCGAGAGCCGGCCGGTCCGGTCGAGCAGCAGCCCGCGGCCGTCGTGCATCAGCTCGTACAGGCGCCCCTGCTTCAGCTCGACGTCCCGCATCCGGCGGCCGAGCAGTTCGTGGCCCTCGCCGAAGTCGTAGCGGATGTCGACGGCGGTGATGAGCCCGGTCACGTACCGGTTCACCTCCTCGAAGTCCATCAGCTTCCCGAACAGCTCCCGCAACGCGGTCGTACCCGGATCGGTCCCCAGGAGCGTGATCCCCGCGCGGGTGTTGTTCAGCACGCGGGCGCCCACCGGGTGCCGTTCGGTGTGATAGCTGTCCAACAGATCCTCCGGAGCCCAGCCGTTGGCCGCGGCAGCCAGTTTCCAGCCCAGGTTGAACGCGTCCTGCACGCCGAGATTCATCCCCTGCCCGCCGGCCGGCGGGTGGATGTGCGCCGCGTCGCCGGCCAGCAGCACCCGGCCGACCCGGTAGCGCTCGGCCTGCCGGGTGGCGTTGCCGAACCGGGAGAGCCAACGCGGCGAGTGCACGCCGAAGTCGGTGCCGGCGATGGCCCGCAGCTGCTGCTGGAACTCGTCGAGGGTCGGACCGGTCGCACGGTCCTCGGACACTCCGTCGGCGGGCACGACAATGCGGCACACTCCGTCCTCGTCGGGGGCGCTGACACCGAATCGCAGTTGGGTCCTGCGGACCTCCTCGACGGCGGCGGCGATCGTGGCCGGATCCTCGGTCACCTCCATTTGACCGATCAGCGTCTCGATCGTGGCGGGCTCGCCGGGGAAACCGACGCCGAGCAGCTTGCGCACCGCGCTGCGGCCGCCGTCGCACCCGACGACGTAGCGCGAGCGAAGGTGCGCGCCCCGACCGGCCATCTCGACGGTCACGCCGTCCTCGTCCTGGCTCAGCCCGACCACTTCGCAACCGCGTCGGATGTCGGTGCCGAGTTCGACGGCACGCTCGCTGAGCAGCCGCTCGCTGACCGGCTGCGGAGTAGCCAGGCCGTACGGGTGTGCCGTGTCCAGCCCGTGCGGCCACGGCTTCATGATGCCGCCGAAGAGACCACCGGCCTGGAACGTCTCACTGACGGCGCGAAACCGGTCCAGAAGGCCGCGCTGGTCCATGATCTCGACGCTGCGCGTGTGCAGGCCCTGTCCGCGGGACTCCTTGGTCGGCTCGGTCAACTTCTCCAGCACGACCACATGCACGCCGTGCAGCCGCAACTCGCAGGCCAGCATCAAACCGGTCGGCCCGGCACCGACCACGATCACGTCAATCATCACCACACCCGTTCAACGAAACTGGATTTCGGCCGGCCACGTCCATCTCGCGGATCTGTCATTCCCCGCTCAGCGCGCGGCGCAGGCCCACTTGGCCGATGAGGATGCCCCCGTCGACCGGGAGCGTCACGCCCGTGATCCAGGCGGCGTCCGAGGACGCCAGGAACGCTACAGCGGCCGCGATGTCATCGGGCAGACCGACCCTGCCGAGCGGGTAGTGGGGGGCGACGGCCTGCAAGGCGGACTCGCGCCCCGCCCAGGCCTCGGTGTGGACCGTGCCGGGGACGACCAGGTTCACACGGACGCCACGGGGTGCCGCGTGACCGGCGAGGGTGCGGGTCAGGCTGGCCAGGCCCGCCTTGGCCGCGCTGTAGGCGTGGTTGCCGAAATCCTGCTCGCCGTTGACCGATCCGATGCTGACGATCGCGCCCCGGCGGTCGGGGGCGGCCGCGAGGTGGGGGAGGGCCGCGCGGGCGCAGCGATAGGCGCCGGTGAGGGTGATGTCGAGGTCCTGGTGCCAGGCCTCGTCCGTCTCGTCCTCGAAGAACGGGGCATCCGGATGGCAGGCGCAGGCGTTGTTGACCAGCACGTCCAGCGTGCCGAAGCGCCGGACCGCGTAGGCGACGGCCGCCTCGACCGAGGCGCGGTCGGCCACGTCGCAGGGCAGCGCCTCGGCCGCGCCTGCGGACTCCCGGATCCCGGCCGCCACCTTCTCGGCACGGTCCCCCTCCAGATCGGTGACCAGCACCTGTGCGCCCTCATCGGCCAGCCGGCGGGCGGTGGCCGCGCCGATGCCGCGGCCCGCACCCGTGATCAGTGCTCCGTATCCCTCGAAACGTCTCATGGACGGCTGACTACCCGGTTACCCCCGGAGCTGAACGGCCATCGGGGAGCGGACGAGTGGAGGGTCAGCCGTCGCGGCGCCAGATGACCAGGTCGCGCTGAGGGATCACCACCGCGACATGCCAGCCCGATGGAGCCTTCGGCCAGCTGTCCGTAGCGGGGGCGGACGCCGTGCGAACGGTCGTCACGGCGACGTTCGCGCCGTCCGGCGGGGTGTCGGGGCCGGTCAGGTCGCGCGTCCAGACCCGGCCGTCGAGAACCATGTACGCCATCGTGAACCGGGTGCGCCATCCCAGGCCCAGATCCATCACCAGCCGGTCGCCCGGCCGGATCCGTGCCTGTTCCATGAAGCCGGTGGCGTCCGGGTACCCGTGTGCGGCAGTCGGCCGGGAGACCTGCTGGGCGATCGTCACCGTCGCCCATCCGGCGAACAGCGTCAGCGCCATGCCGACCGCGATCATCGCCACAGCGGGACGCCGAGTGCTCAGCAACCCTCTCAGCAGGGCGGTGGCGGTGAAGACCGCCAGGGCTGTCGCGGTGGTCAGCGGCACCGAGAAGACACCCCAGTCGCCGGACCAGCGACTGGACAGGAACGTGGTGTCCGGAAGGGCCCACAGAATGAAGTTCAGCTTGTGGAAGCGATCTCCCGCGAGGACGGTCAGCGCCGCGGTGAGCGCCACGGTCAGCGCGATCGCCGCCACCGTGGCCCGAACGAGCGCTCTGCGGCCCTTGATCCGGTGGAGAGCAACGGTGCCGGCCAGGAACAGTGCCGGAACCAGGGGTGACAGATAGCGGGCGTTGACGATCGTGTCGATACGGCGGTCCGTGGGCAGGGCGGCCGCGGCGGCCAGCGATACACCGAGCAGCAGTGCCACGGTCAGGAAGGCGACCACGCGGTCCGCGCGCGGTGCCTTGGTGCCGGCCAGGCAGGCGCAGCAGGCCACCAGGCCCAGGGCGCCCATGCCCCAGGTCGAGGTGACGAAGTACCAGGTGTGACCGATCCACCGCATGACGGTGCGCTGGTACAGCTCCGGGGTGCGCAGCGTCTGCCATACGGCGTTTCCCACCTGGCTGGGGTGGGTGCCGTCGAGGCGGGACAGCAGCCACCGGTCCAACTCCCGCTGTGTGGCGTACATGAGCGCGAGGGCCGACAGCGCCGCGGCGGTCGCCGGGCGCGGCGCCCAGTTCCGCACGAAGGCCACCAGCAGCACCAGGCACGTCAGCGCGACGACCACACCACCACGGTCGTGGACCATCATGCTGAATCCGGCCGCGCTTCCGGCGAGGATCCCCGAGCCGCACCTGCGGCGGAACGGACCCTCCGAGAGCAGCCCGTGAACACCGATCAGCCAGGCCAGGACCAGCGCCGGGAGCGGTGTGTCGGCCAGTGCGAACTGCGAGTAGAAGACCACCGGAGGCAGCATCACCACCACGGTCGCCAGCACGTACGACACCGGACTCGGTACGTCCAGCTTTCGCAGCGCGACGTAGGCAAGCGGCAGTACCAGGCAGCTCAGCAGCGCGTTGATCCCCAGGACGAGGTGGTACGCGTGGACGGGATCGTGGGTGATCCGCAGGGCCGGCGAGATCAACAGCGGGTAGCCGCCGGGGATCACCATGTCGCTGGGGATCTCGGTCGCGGAGCCGCCCGCCAGGAGCCGCGCCAGAACGAGGTACATGTGCTCGTCGGGGCCCACCGTCGGATAGTTCTGGCCGGTGACGAGTGCCAGCCGGAAGACCACCTGCCCGACGTAGCCGGCCGCGACGGCGACCGGCCAGAACCAGCTCGCCCGCACCAGTCGCGCGAGCCGGTCGGCGGTCCCGCTGGCCGACGGCGCTCTCTGCGATTCCGGCTGCAGCCCCACGGGCGAAGTGGCGACGGCGCTTCGCAGTTGCATGGGGAGTGACCTTTTCCTGGCGTGGGTGGAGGGCGGCTTTCGGCGCCGGCCATGCGTGAGCTTAGGAGCCGATGACGGCCCGGGAACGACATCCGCGCGGGATACCCGCCCTTGAGCGACGAACGTTCGTTTCCCGTTCACCCGGCGCTCAGAAGGCGAGTCAGGGCTCAGCGGCCCGCGCGCTCCCCGGGCCGGAGGGGCGGTGACCTGGCGGCCCGGGCCGGGTCCTTACAGCATCACGTGCTTGACCCGGGTGTAGTCGAGCAGTCCGGCGAGGGACAGGTCGCTTCCGTACCCCGAGTGCTTGACGCCGCCGTGCGGCATCTCGGACACCGTCGTGCCGTGGGTGTTGATCCACACGATGCCGGTGTCCAGCGCCCGGGTGGCGCGCATCGCCCGCTGGTGGTCACCAGTCCATACGCTGGCCGCCAGGCCCTGCGGCACGCCGTTGGCGAGTCGTATCGCTTCGGTCTCGTCGGCGAAGGACTGCACTGTGACGACCGGGCCGAAGACTTCCCGCTGCACGATCTCGTCGTCCTGGCGTACCCCCGCGACGACCGTGGCCTGATGGAAGAAGCCGGGCCGGGACAGGGCGGAACCACCCGCGACGATCCGGGCGTGGTCCGGCAGCCGGTTCAGCAGATCGCGTACGGAGCTGAGCTGCGCGGCGCTGTTGAGCGGGCCGAAGGCGGCGTCCGGGTCCCCGGGGGCACCGGGAAGCTGTCGCCCGGCCTGTTCGGCGAAGGCGGCCAGGAACGCGTCGTACACCCGGTGGTGGACCAGGATCCGGGTGGCGGCCGTGCAGTCCTGGCCGGCGTTGTAGAAGGCGAGGGAGGCCAGTTGGCTGACGGCGTCGTCGATGTCGGCGTCGTCGTACACCAGGACCGGTGCGTTGCCGCCGAGTTCCAGATGGACCCGCTTGAGGTCCGCGGCGGCCGCCGCGGCGATCTCCTGGCCCGCCCGTACGCTGCCGGTGACGGCGATGAGCCGGATCGCCGGGTGGCCGACCAGCGCGCGCCCGGTGTCGCGGTCGCCGCAGACGACGTTGAGTACGCCAGGGGGCAGGAACTCGGCCGCGATCCGCGCGAGCAGCGCGGTGGAGGACGGTGTGGTGTCGGCGGGCTTGAGGACGGTGGTGTTGCCCGCGGCCAGGGCCGGGGCGAGCTTCCAGACCGCCATCATCAGCGGGTAGTTCCACGGGGTGATCTGCGCGCACACGCCGACCGGTTCCCGGCGCAGGACCGATGTGCGGCCCGGTGTGTACTCGGCGGCGGCGCTGCCGGGAAGGCCGCGCGCCGCGCCGGCGAAGAACCGTACGGTGTCGATGATCGCGGGCAGTTCGTCCGTACGGAACAGCTCCGGCGGCTTGCCGGTGTCGGCCACCTCCGCGGCCTCGAAGTCCTCCGCGTGCCGTTCCATGGCATCAGCGATCCGCAGCAGCGCCCGCTGGCGCTCGGCGGGTGTGGTCAGCGACCAGTGCCCGAAGGCGGCCTGGGCCGCTGTGCACGCCGCATCGACGTCGACGGTGTCCGAGAGCGGAGCGCGGGCGTTGACCTGCCCGGTGGCGGGATCGACGATCCGGGTGGTGGCTCCGGACGCGGCCGGCACGTCGGCTCCGCCGATGTGGTTGGTCACGCTGGTGAGCGCGGGGATGTCAGCCACGGGTCAGCGCCTCCTGTGCGGTGGCGCGGCCGGTACGGACCGCACCTTCCATGTATCCGGCGACCCACTGGTCGGAGCCGCACACGTAGAACGGCGGCTCGTGCGTGCCGTGCAGCGGGCCCACCGCCATCACCTCGCCCGGCGTCCACTGGGTGACGTACCCCTGGGTCCAGGGATCGGTGCCCCACAGCCGCAGGTAGCAGGACTGGGGGTGCAAGGCCCGGTCCCCGAACAGTCCCGCGATCTCGCCGAGCAGTTCCGGGGTGCGCAGATGGGCGGGGGTGCCGAGCAGGACGCCGTACCGCTCGGGCGGGACGAGAGCCGACAGGATTCCGTCCTCCTGCGGCCAGGTGGAGCCGAGCGTTCCCTCGCATTCGGACAGGCCGTTGCGTCCGCCGGCCTGCCAGAACGGCTCGCTGTACACGGCCGCGAACTTCGCCGCCACGGCGTTGCGCTGACGGTGCAGCGAGGCGAGCCGCTCGTCACTGACACCGGTGACGGCGACCGAGCGCAGCGGACCGACCGGCAGGGCGCTGACCACCGCGCCCGCGGTCAGGATCTCGCCGGTGGTGAGGCGGACCGCGCATCGGCCGGGCCGGATGTCCACGGCCGCCACCGGCGACCCCAGGCGGACGCGGGAGCGCAGTTCGCGCCCCATCACCTCGGCCATCGTCGCCGATCCCGCGGCCAGCCGCAGGCCCTCCCAGTCCTCGTAGTCGTAGTGCCCGGCGCTGGGCACCGCCGCGTTCTTGCGCAGCGCGGCGAGCAGTGAGGTCCGCTCGTAGGATCCGCTGGCCAGGCTGAGCTGGCCGATCTCCCACAGCCTTACCACCGCGGGTGAGGCATGGCGCGAGCGCAGCCAGCCGCCCACCGAGAGCCGGTCCAGGACGGCCGCCTCCTGATGGGACCACGGGTCGTCGGGGTCGACGGTCGCGGCCATGGCCACGAATTCGGCGGTGAGCCGCTCGTGCTGCGCCTGGTCCCCGGGCCCGAACCAGTGGGGCGGGTCGCCGGCGGAGTCGGCCTCCGGCGTGGATCGGGTGATGAGTCCCGGCTCCGCCACGTAACTGGGCACCAGCTCCAGGCCGAGATCCGCGGCCAGGCCCAGGTACGAGGTGTGTGCGCGGCCCACGACCTCCCCGCCGAGCTGGACCCGGCGTCCGTCCGGCAGCGCCGCCTGCTCGACCCTTCCGCCCACCCGGTCCCGGGCTTCCAGGATCAGCACGTCGGCGCCGCCTGCCGCCAGGTCCCGGGCCGCGGCGAGTCCGGCCAGGCCGGCGCCGAGCACGATGACGTCATGGTTCATCTCGTTCAGTCCTTTGTCTTGGTGTCCGGCGCCGTCGACCGCGCCGGGGCACACCGCTCCGCCGGCCCGGCGGAGCCCATGGCTCGGAGCCCAGGGGGACCTGGGGCCGGGTGCACGGGAGTGGCGGAGCGGTGTGCGTGTGGCGGGGCGGTTCGCCGGGGGTGGGGCGATGGTGCCCGGAGCGGGGGGCTCAGCTCAGGACGAGGCAGTGCTCGGGTTTCCAGCCGAGTTCCACGCTCTCGCCACCGCTCCACCGGTCCTCCATACGGGACCGCGCGGTGTTCTGTTCGAGCGCCGACAGCGTGACCCCCGGCGCGAGTTCGATCAGATAGGTCGTCGTCGGACCGGAGTACACCGTTTCCCTGATCGCTCCGCGCATCACCGACATGCCGGGCTCGAAGTCGGACAGCCAGATCTTCTCCGGCCGGATGGACACGCTCACCGCACTGCCCTCGGCAACGCCGTCGCGGCGGCCCACCGGTAGCGAAAGCCCCTGTTCGAGCATGATCTCGCCGCCGCGATAGGTCCCGGTCATCAGGTTGGAGGTGCCCATGAAGGCGGCGACGAAGCGGCTGGCGGGGTGCTCGTAGACGTCCTCGGGTGTGCCGCACTGTTCGACGTGGCCCGCGTTCATCACGGCCACCCGGTCGGACATGGTCAGCGCCTCGTCCTGGTCGTGGGTGACGAAGACGAAGGTGATGCCCACCTCGCGCTGGATCTGCTTGAGCTCCACCTGCATCTGCCGGCGCAGTTTCAGGTCCAGAGCGGCCAGCGGTTCGTCGAGCAGCAGTACCGCCGGCCGGTTGACGAGTGCCCGGGCCAGGGCCACCCGCTGCCGCTGGCCTCCGGACAGGGTCGCGGGCTTGCGTTTGGCGAGCCCGCCGAGCTGGACCAGGTCCAGCATGTCGCCGACCCGTTGCTTGATCTCCGCCTTGGGCACGCGCTTGCGCTTGAGGCCGAAGGCGATGTTGTCGGTGAGGCTGAGATGGTCGAACAGCGCGTAACTCTGGAAGACGGTGTTGACGTTGCGCTTGTTCGGCGGCAGCGCGGTCACGTCCTCCCCTGCGAGCAGCACGGCGCCCTCGGTGGGGTCGGCGAATCCGCCGATCATGCGCAGGGAGGTGGTCTTGCCGCAGCCCGAGGGGCCGAGCAGGGAGAAGAACTGGCCTGCCGCGATGTCGAGGGTGACGTCACGGACGGCGTAGGAGTCCGCGAACTGCTTGGAGACGCCGTCGAGCCGGACTGCGGGAGTCGTGTCCATGGCTGTCACTTCCCTGAGAGGAGATCGAGGCCGCCGCGACGGCCGAACAGGCGGGGTATGGCCAGGGCCAGCGCGATCAGCCCGATGGATCCGGCGAGCATCAGCGTGCCCAGGGCGTTGATGGTGGGCTGTACCCCGAAGCGGATGGCCGAGTAGATCCGCACGGACACCGGCTGGGGATCGACGCCGGTGGTGAAGTAGGCGAGGACGAAGTCGTCGAAGACCAGCGCGAAGATGAGCACCGCGCAGGCCAGGACCGCGGGCAGCAGAGCCGGCAGGGTCACCAGCCGCAGCGCCTGCCACCGGGTGGCGCCCAGGTCCATCGCGGCTTCCTCCACCTCCCCGTTGAGGGCGGCGACGCGTGAGCGCAGGATCACGGTCACGTAGGAGATGGAGAAGGTGATCTCGGAGATCATCACCGTGCCGGTGGACAGGGTGATGCCCAGCCCCTTGAACAGCAGCATCGACGCCACCCCGGTGACGATCTCCGGTGTGATCAGCGGGACCAGCAGGACCAGGCCCGCCAAGGAGCCCAGTCGGCTGCGGCAGCGGACCAGCCCCAGGGCCAGCGCCCCACCGAGCACGATGGATCCGGCCATGGCCACCAGCGAGATCTGCAGGCTGGCGCCGAGCGAGCCGAGCAGCACGTCGTCGTGGAGAAAGGCGCGGTACCAGCGCAGGCTGAAGCCGCCGAAGACGGTCAGCGATTTCTTGGAGTTGAACGAGTACAGCACCACGACGACGATGGGCAGGTAGAGCAGCGCGAAGAACAGCGCCGTGACCGCGATGGCGAAGCGGGGTTTGCGCTCGGCGCCGTGCCGCCGGGCGCGCGGGCGCCGGGCCGGTGGAGGCAGGGCCGGGGACGGCCGGGTGGCGGTGGAGGGACTGTCTACGGTCATTGGCGGGCCTCCGCCTCGTCCTTGCGGGTGCGCCGCAGGTAGCCGAGCATGCCGATCAGCAGCACCAGCATCAGCATCATGGTGAGAGCCGAGCCCAGCGGCCAGTTCTGGCCCTGGAAGAACTTGTCCTGGATGAGATTGCCGATCATGATCTGGTCCGGTCCTCCCAGGAGTTGGGCGCTGACGAAGTCGCCCATGGCCGGAAGGAAGACCAGGACCAGGCCGGCCGCCGCGCCCTGGCGGGTCGCCGGGAGCGTGACGTGGAAGAACGTGCGGACCGGGCCGCCGTACAGATCGCGGCCCGCCTCGATGAGTGAGACGTCCATGCGTTCCAGTGCCGCGTACAGCGGAATGATCATGAAAACGATGAATCCGTAGACCAGTCCGGCCACGACGCCGAAGCCGGTGTTGAGGATTTTCGTCCCGGAGTCGGCCAGACCGAGCTTGCGCAGGGTGGTCAGGACGGGCCCGTCGTCGGAGAGCACCACCGACCAGCCGTACATGCGCACCAGGTAGTTGGCGAAGAACGGCACGACGATCGCCGAGATGAGCGCGTTCTTGAACCGTTTGCCGTGCAGGGCGATCGTGTACGCGACCGGGTAGGCCACCAGCAGACAGATGACGCAGGTCAGCAGGGCGTAGCCGAGGGAGCGCAGCATGACGTCCGCGTAGGCGGGGTCGGCCAGGGCCCGGATGCTGCTGAGGTCGAAACCGAACCGGGGGTTGCCGAGGTCATCGGTGGTGCCCACGGCGAGAGTGGCCACCAGGAGCAGGGAGGCGATCAGGAAGCCGGTCATCCACAGGGTGCCGGGGACCATGAGCCAGGTCCACAGCCGGGCGCCGGAGGCGGAGGGGCCGGGAAGCGGGCGCCGTGCGCGCTTGAGTCGCAGCATCTCAGCCGGCCTTCACATGGGTCCAGGCGGTGTCCCGCGCGTCTTCCTGTGCGCGGGTGCCGTTCCGGAAGAACAGGTCCGCCTTGAGGTCGTCGTCGGTGACGATGCACTCGGGGAAGGGTTTGACGAGCGCGGCGTAGACGTCCTCGGTGCCGGCCACCGGCATGGGGTAGCCGATGTACTCGATGTTCTTCTTCACGTTCTCCGGTCGGAGCATGTAGTCGATGAAGAGCATCGCGGTACCGGGGTGGCGGGCGTTGGAGGGGATGGCGTAGCAGTCGGAGTTGATCGGCGTGCCCTCCCTCGGGGCCTGGAAGCCGAACACGGTGGGGTCCTTGGCCTGGTTGAGCATCGCGGCCATGTCCCCGCTCCAGGCCTGCGATATCGCCGCGTTGCCGTTGAGCAGGTTGTTGTAGCTGTCGCTGGAGAAGCCGCGCAGGCTGGGGCGCAGTGTCTTGAGCAGCGACGTGATGCGGTCCAGGTCGCCGGTGTCGCCGGTGGTGATGCCGAGGCCGAGTTTGAGGGCCGCCATGCCGAGGACCTCGTCACGGTCGTCGAGCAGGAACGTCCTGCCCTTGGCTTTCCTGTTCCACAGGTCGTCCCAGGAACCGGTGAGGTCCCCGATCTGGTCGCGTCGCCAGCCGATGCCGGTCTTGTAGACGGTGAACGGCACCGTGTGCGCGGATCCCGGGTCGTACCAGGGGTCGGCGAAGTAGGCGTGCCTGCCGAGGACGGACTCGCTGTGGGCGAGTTTGGCGTGGTCGATCCGGCGCAGTTTGCCGCCTCTGGCCAGCCGTTGGGCCCACTTGGCCGTGGGGAAGATGACGTCGTAGTGGTTGCCGGCGTTGAGTTTGGCGACCATGCCTTCCATCGAGTCGAAGTTCGACTGGATGATCTTGACGCCGTACTCCTTGCGGAACCCGTCGAAGACGGCCGGGTCCACGTAGTCGGCCCAGTTGAAGTAGACGAGGTCGCCGTCGACGCGCACATCGATCGGGGCACCGGCCTGGTCGTCGGAGATCTTCGCGGGTGCGAACCCGCAGCCGCCCAGTGCGGCGGCACCTGCGGCGCCGAGGGCGCCGAAGGCGGCCGCGCGGAGCAGGGAGCGTCGTGATGGTGGAGGTACCTCGGGGGACACGGATCGTCCTCTCCGTAGTGGAACGGCACAGCTCCAGGGCTGGACCGGCATGAGGGTCACGGAGGCCCTGTCTCCGCGGTAAGGAAAGCCGGTCTGGGGAAGTGCGTGCAGCGCCGGGGGCCCGGCGATGTCAGCGGGTGCCCGGTAACGCGGCGCGGGACGGAGGCGCGCCGTCGAGGGGAGCTGACTTCCGGCGCCGGGCCGGGGCCCCGCTCACGGCCGGGTCCCCTCGATGTCGTCGCGGAACCGGCGGGCGAACCAGCCGACGGCGGCCTCGCGGCGCGACAGCGGCCCGGGTTCGTATCCCGGTGTGCTGAGTCCTGCCTGGACGCGGGCGACCAGTTCGGCGTCCTCGTCGTTGGTGATCCAGCCGATGTGGATGTTCAGCCGCCTGGCGAGCCGGGTGCGGGCACTCGTGCCGCGCCGGGTGTAGAAGGCTCCCGGCAGCGCCGTCCGGTCGTGCGCGGTGGGCAGGGCGGTCCAGGCGATCACGTGATCGGGGTAGAGGTCGATCAGGGTGTTCGGATAGATCACCGCGTAGCGCCATACCCGCCGGTCCGCCTCGGCCAGGCCGGGCATGGGGGCGGCGACCCGCTGGTAGAGGCGCTCGGCCCAGTTCGATGAGGGCTTGTCGCGGAGTGGGGACTCGAACAATGCGTACGACTCCGTGATGTCGACGGTGTACCCCTGATAGTCGAGCAGTCGCATCAGTCCCGGATGGGCGACGGGCACGTGGTAGCCCTCCAGATAGTTGTCGACGACCACCTTCCAGTTGGCTTTCTGCACCTCGGCTCCGGCGACGTCGTGGATGCGGCCGCGGCCCACCGGTACGAGATCCGGGCCGGCGTAGTGCCCGATGGCCTCGGCCAGGCCGGCGCACTGTTCCGCGAGCGGCACCGCGCCGGGGTCGAGGTTGGCGAACACGAAGCCGAGGAAGGACTCGACGCGGACAGAATGCAGGCCCAGGCGCGGCTTGTCCAGGCACGGGATCTGCCGGGCCTCGGGGGCGCCGACCAGGGATCCGTCCAGCCGGTAGGTCCAGCCGTGGTACGGGCAGCGGATGGCCTTCCCGGACGGTTCCGGTGAGCCGACCAGCTGGGTGCCGCGGTGCCGGCAGACATTGAGGTGTGCGGCCAGGCCGCCGTCCTCGGTGCGGACCACCAGTACGCTCCGGCCGGCCACCGTGGCGGCCAGGCGGGCGCCCGGCCCGGGAAGGTCGGTCTCGTGGCAGACCAGCTGCCAGGACTTGGCGAAGACGAGTTCGGTCTCGGCCGTGGCGATGGCCGGGTCGGTGTAATAACGCGCGGGGAGCGCTTCCCCGGGTGAGTTCTCGGCGGTGCGCGGAGCGCCGTCGGCGACGGGCACCTGGGTGGTCGGGGGCTGCATCGGATCCTCCTCCACGCCGCAGCGGCGGCGATGGGTGGTGAGGCTGCGCAGGGGTGACTGCCGGCATGGGATCGGCCGGGCCGTAACCACACTGACTAACTGGTCAGTCAGATTGAATCCATTCCCCGGCGATGTCAAGCATTGCGGACTGGCTAACTAGTTAGTTAGTCTCTGCGCTGTCGGACCGCCGACGACCCCGTAGCCCGTACCGGCCCCGTTGCGACCGTCCGGTGTGTACGGGGCCGTTACCGGCCCCCGGACCGGCATCCGGCCGGTGCCCCCGCGAATACACCGGCCGGGTGCCCCGGGAGATGCCGGCATCCCGGACCGGAGCAAACCCAGGCCACAGCCGGCCCAGGCAACAGCCACCCAAGGCCACAGCCACTCAGGGCTACAGCCATCCAAGGCCGCAGGGTCTCGGCGAGCAGCAGCCCGCACCGGGCCCGCCGCCACCGGCACGCACCCTGTCGCATCCACCCCGAACCACCCACCGCGAACCACCCACCGCGAACCATCCGCCCGCCTCGGTCCCACCGAGACCGGCCCTTCGTACCCGGAGGCACGCATGAGCTGTCGTCGGAATCTGGTCTGGCTCGGCCTCACCCCCGAGCCCGAGCGGGAACTGCCTACCGTGGTGGCAGCCCTGCGCTTCCGCACCCACGGGTCCGGCACACACGGCTCCCGTCCACACGGCTCCCGCACACCCACCGGCACACCGTCCGGCCTGGCCGAAGCCGAACGGCTGCGGGTACAGGAGCTGATCCTGCACGGCACCCGGCACAGCTGGCTCCGCTACCTCGGCGAGGTCACCGCCCTGGTGGTCGACGCCGCCGACACGCCGGCCCACGGCGACCCGGAGGCCGCGCTGACCGCCGGCGACGTCGTCCTCGACCACCACCGGATGCTCATCGGCCTGCCCGGGCCCGGGTACGAACGCACCGCCGCACAGCGGCAGGCACTCGAAGAGGCGTTGCGGCGCCTCAGGAACCGCACCCGGAACGAAGGCGCCGCATGACCGAGATCCGTTCCCTGATGCCCCCGGGCCGGCGCCGCCTGCTCACCGCACAACCGCCCGGGGGAGAGGACCTCAGCGCCTACCTGGCGACCGGCGGCTACCCGCCCGCGCCCGACCCCCGGCGGCTGCTCGACCGCGTCGCCTCCCGCGGCCTGCGCGGACGGGGCGGGGCGGGATTCCCCACCGCCGACAAACTCCGGGCGGTCCGTGACGCGCCAGGCCAGGCGGTCGTGGTGGCCAACGGCGAAGAAGGCGAGCCCGGCTCGGCGAAGGACCGCTGGCTGCTGCGCTCACGCCCCCACCTCGTCCTCGACGGACTCCGCCACGCCGCATCCGTGACCGGAGCCGAGCGCGGCTACGTCTACCTCTCCGACGCCGCTTCGGCCGACAGCATCCGACGGGCCCTGGCCGAGCGGCCGCCGGACACCCCCGTCGAGGTCGTCCTGACCGAGCACACCTACGTCGCGGGTGAGGAGACCGCCGTGGTGCGCCGCATCGACGGCGGCCCCGCACTGCCCACCGCCAAGCCCCCGCGCCCGTTCGAACGAGGCGTCGGTGGTGCGCCGACGCTGGTGGCCAACGTGGAGACCCTGGCCCGGCTCGCTCTGCTGGCCGCCGGACCGGGCACCGCTGCCGCGGCCGACTCCTACCTGGTGACCCTCTCCGGCGGCCGGACCGAACCCGTACTGGTCGAGGTGCCGAGAGGCACCAGCTTGCGGTCACTGGCCGACACCCACACCTCCGACGGGGCCACGGCGGTGCTCATGGGCGGCCTGTTCGGCGGGCTGTACGGCGACGGCTGGCAGGACCTGCGGCTGGACCACGACGAACTCGCGGCAGCGGGCACGGCGCTCGGCTGCGGGGCGATCCGGTTCCTGTTCCCGGAGGACTGCCCGGTTGGAGCGGCGGCGGACGCCGCCGGTTTCCTCGCCGCGCAGAGCACGCGCCAGTGCGGCGTCTGCGTCTCCGGTACGCAGGCGCTCGCCGGCGCCCTGGCCGCACTCGCGCTCGGAAAGGCGTCCGCCCAGGACACCGAGAACCTGCTGCGTTGGTCCGCCGGCCTGCCCGGCCGCGGCGCGTGCGGCCTGCTCGACGCCGCAGCACGCACCGCCGGAACCCTGCTGCGCCACTTCCCGGACCTGGTCCGGGCGCATCTGGGGGTGCCCTGCCCGGACTGTGCCGCCGCTCCGCCCGACGGCGGGAACCGCTTGACGGTCGCCGTCCCCTGAGCGGACCCCGCCGCCTCAACGCCGCCCGAAACCGCCCGACCCCACCCGGACCGTCCCGATTTCTTGAGGAGCACCCATGAAACTCCAGCTGGACTCCACGCTCTGCCAGGGCTACGGCCTGTGCCACGAACGGGCCCCGGAACTGGTCGGGATCGACGAGTGGGGCTACGCGCACCTGATCGCCGCAGCCGTCCCCGGAGCTGCCGCCGAAGAGGCCGCCGAAGCGGTCACCTCCTGCCCCAACGCCGCGCTGCGACTGGTGAAGTGACCATGGGACGTGACCTGTCGGCCCTGTTCGACCCCATGTCGGTGGCCATTGTCGGAGCCAGTGACGACCCGGCCAAGTACGGCCACGCCATAGCGGCCCAAGCAGTGCGCGCCCCGCACCGCCGCCCCGTCCACCTGGTCAATCGCCGCGGTGGAACGGTCCTGGGCCGGACCGCGGCCACCAGCCTCACCGCGATCGGCGAACCCGTCGACCTGGTGGTGATCTCGGTCCCGGCCGCGGGCTTCGAAGCGGCCGTGGACGAGGCGCTGGCCTGCGGCGCCCGCTCGATCGTGGCCATCACCGCGGGCTTCGCCGAGACCGGACCAGCCGGACGCGAGCGTCAGCGGGCCATCGCCGAACAGGTGCGCGCGGCCGGTGCGGTCATGGTCGGACCCAACTGCCTCGGCATCGCGGACAACACCACGGACCTCCATCTCGCCTCCGACCACTTCACCCCCGGCGGTGTGGCGCTGCTGAGCCAGAGCGGCAACCTCGCCCTGGAGCTCCAGCTCCGTTTCGGGGCGCACGATCTGGGCTTCTCCAGGTTCGTGTCACTGGGCAACCAGGCCGACGTCACCCTCGTCGACCTCCTCGCCGACTGCGCCCTGCACGAAGGCACCCGGGCGATCGCGGTCTACGCGGAGGACTTCGCGGACGGCCGCGCCTTCGCCGAAGCGGCCGCCGCGGCCGGGAAACCGGTCGTCCTGATGACCGGTGGCCGCGGCGACGCCTCGGCCCGCAGCGCCCAGTCGCACACCGGAGCACTGACGACATCCGCGGATGTCGTCACCGCGGCCTGCCGTGACGCCGGCATCGAACTGGTCGCCACACCGCGCGAACTGACCGTCGTCCTGGCCGCCCTGAACAGCGGCCGGCGATCCCGGTGCCACCGGGTAGCGATCGTCACCGACGGCGGCGGCCACGGAGTCATCGCCGCCGACGCCGTGGAAGCGTCCGGGCTGACGGTGCCCGAACTCGGCCCGGCCACCCAGGAGAGCCTGCGGGCCGCGCTGTGGGAGCAGTCATCGGTCGTGAACCCGGTCGACCTGGCCGGTATGGGCGAGCAGAACCCCGCGTCGTACGCCGCCGCGGTGGCCGCGCTGCTGGACGCCGAGGAGACCGACGCCGTACTGATGACCGGGTACTTCGGCGGCTACGCGGCCGGCGCCAACGGTCTCGGCGCAGGCGGGACGGCACTGGCGGCCGGTGAGACGGCGGCGGCGCGGGCGATCGTCGCCCATCAGCGCACGGTCGCCACACCGCTGGTCGTGCAGTCGATGTACCCCCGGTCGTCCAGCTGCCGGACCCTGGCATCGGCGGGAATCGCCGTCTTCGGCGCGACCGAGGACGCCGCCCGTGCGCTGGCCGCCCTCACCGCGCCGCCGCACCCCGCGTCGTCGGGCATCCTCCCGCTGCCACCGGCCGCCGAGCCACTGCGCGAGACCGGCTACCTGGCGACCCGCCGCGCGCTGGAGGCCGCAGGAATTCCCTTCCCGGCGGTGCGCGAGATGCGTGACGAGGAGGAGTTGCTCGCCGCCGCCGACGAGATCACCGGCCCCTACGTCCTCAAGGCCCTGCACCTGCTGCACAAATCGGATTCCGGCGGCGTGGCACTGAACCTGTCCGATCGTGACGCCCTGCTCGCCGCCTTCGGCGACATGCACACCCGGCTCGGTGCACCCGCGTACTCGGTGGAGGCCATGGCTGATCTCTCGGACGGGATCGAACTCATCGTCGGCGTCAACCACGATCCCCGATTCGGGCCGGTCGCCATGGTGGGCCTCGGCGGCGTCCTCGCCGAAGCGCTGCGGGACGTCGCGTTCGCCCTCGCCCCCGTCTCCGCCGAGCGTGCCCGGACGCTCCTGCGAAGTCTCCGCACGGCCTCCCTGCTCGACGGCGTACGCGGCAGGCCCGCTGTGGACGTGTCCGCCGCGGCCGAGGCCATCGAACGGATCACGGCTTTCGCGGCCGCCCACCCCGAGATCGCCGAACTGGAGATCAATCCGCTGCTGGTACGCCCCGACGGCGTGCTCGCCCTGGACTCACGAGCCGTACTCGCCTGACGGGCGCCCGCAGTCCGTGGCCCGTGGCCCGGCGCACCCGTAGCGGACCCCCGGACCACCTCACAGGAATCAGCCGGACCCAGCCGGACACCTCGGGTCCGCCTGATCCGCAGCCCCGCCCAAGCCATCCCTCGAGCCCCCGAAGAGGCCCTCATGGATATGCGCTACACCACCGAACAGGCCGACCTCAAAGAGCGCGCCGCCGCATACGCCCGGCTCCTGATGGGCTACGAGGATCAGTCGGAGAAGGCCGGCGGCCCGCTGCCGAAGGAGACGATCGTCGAGTTGACCCGCGCGGCCATGGACGCCGGGGTCTACGCCATCAACATGCCCGCCGAGTGGGGCGGAGCCGGGCTGAGCCTGCTCGACCAGGTCATCGTCGAGGAGGAGTTCGGCAAGGTGACCAACTGCCTGTGGGACATCCCCTGGCGCCCCGCGAACGTCCTGGCCCACGGTGACGAGCGCCAGCGGGAGAAGTACCTGCTGCCGGTCATCCGCGCGGAGCGGTTCGACGCCTTCGCGGTGACCGAGCCCGGTGCCGGATCCGACCCGTCCTCGGGGACCAGCACCGCCACCCGTACCGAGGGCGGCTGGCTGCTCAACGGCGAGAAGTGGTTCGTCACCTGCGGCGACATCGCCGACTTCCTGCTGGTCCAGGCGGACGCCGGACCCGAGCGCGCGCCGACGTTGTTCTTCGTCGACAAGGCCGCGGCGGGAGTGACGATGACGCGGGTCCCGCAGTTCATGCACAGCGCGGTGAACGGGCACCCCGAGTTCACGTTCACCGATGTCCACGTCGGCGACGAGGACGTGCTCGGCGGCGTCGGCGGGGGCTATGAGCTCACCAAGGAGTGGTTCACCGACGAGCGGCTGATGATCGCGGCCCGGACGGTCGGCGCCGCACAGCGCGCTCTGGAGCTGGCCAGGGAATGGGCGCTGGGCCGCGAGCAGTTCGGGTCCCGCATCGCCGACTTCCAGCTGATCCAGGGGATGCTGGCCGACTGCGCCGTGGACATCGCGGTCAACCGCGCCTACACCCACCAGGTCGCGTGGGAGGCCGACCAGCCGCACACCGACCGCAAGATCCTGCACGCCAAGGCGGCCACCGCCAAACTCTCGGCGAGCGAGGCCGCGGGCCGGGTCATCGACCGGTGCCTGCAGATCTTCGGCGGCCGTGGTTACGACCGCTCGTACCCGGTGGAGCGCATGTACCGCGAGGTCCGGGTGGACCGCATCTGGGAGGGCACCTCCGAGATCCAGCGGCTCATCATCGCCAACGAACTCATCAAGCGCGGCACCGGATTCCTGGCCGTTCCCACGCCCTGACCCCGCCGTCACCGTCCACCGCACACCACCGGGTCATCATCCCGGCTCATCACCCCGGCTCATCACCCTCGCGAGGAACCCCATGGACTTCCGGCTCACCGAACGTCAGATACAGCTCAAGACCGCCGCGCGCTCCCTCACGGAGTTCATCACGCAGTACGAGACCGACTGCGAGACGGACAACGGCCTTTCACCCGAGGCTCATGCCGCCGTGCGCGACGCCGTTCTCGACTCCGGCCTCCAGGCGATCAACATGCCCATCGAGTGGGGCGGTGCCGGACTCACCATCGCCGAGCAGGCCACCGTCCAGGAGGAGCTGGGCCGGCTCACCGGAGCGCTGTGGGACATGGTCTGGCGCCCGGCCAACGCGCTGCGCTTCTGCACACCGGAGCAGCGCGAGCGGTACCTCATCCCGGTCATCAAGGGGCAGCGCCGGGATTGCTACGCGGTCACCGAGCCCAACGCCGGGTCCGATCCGCAGAATCTGGCCACCACGGCCACCAGGACCGCGTCCGGTTGGGTGCTCAACGGTGAGAAGTGGTTCGTCACCGTCGGGGACCACGCCGACTTCATGATCGTGCTGGCGGCGGCGGGGCCCGACCGCGCGCCCACCCTCTTCCTCGTCGACAAGGACACGCCCGGCATCGAGATGACCCGGGTGCCCCGCTTCATGCACACCTTCGTGTACGAGCACCCCGAGTTCACCTTCACCGATGTCCAGCTGGACGACGACGCCATCCTCGGTGGCATCGGCGAGGGCTACGACATCACCCGCTCCTGGTTCACCGAGGAGCGGCTGATGATCGCCGCCCGCACCATCGGCGCCGCCGAGCGCGGGCTGGAGCTGGCCAGGGAATGGGCGCTGGGCCGTGAGCAGTTCGGGTCCCGTATCGCCGATTTCCAGCTGATCCAGGGGATGCTGGCCGACTGCGCCGTGGACATCGCGGTCAACCGCGCCTACACCCACCAGGTCGCGTGGGAGGCCGACCAGCCGCACACCGACCGCAAGATCCTGCACGCCAAGGCGGCTACCGCCAAGCTGTCGGCGAGCGAGGCGTCGGGCCGGGTGATCGACCGGTGCCTGCAGATCTTCGGCGGCCGTGGTTACGACCGCTCGTACCCGGTGGAGCGCATGTACCGCGAGGTGCGGGTGGACCGGATCTGGGAGGGCACCTCCGAGATCCAGCGGCTCATCATCGCCAACGAGCTCATCAAGCGCGGCACCGGAGTCCTGGACCTTCCCGCGACGCGGTGACGTCCGCCGGGAGCCGACCCGGTTCGGCGTAACGCCGCGCAACGCCCGGGAGCGGTCCCGTACGGGACCGCTCCCGGCCCCTCGGCACACCACACCCCGACACACCATGAAGGAGAACCGATGGCCGACATCGCACGGGTGGGCATCGTAGGGTGCGGACTCATGGGCTCCGGCATCGCCGAGGTCTGCGCGCGAGCCGGAATCGATGTGGTGGTCGCGGAGACGGGCGCGGCGGCGGCCCGGGCCGGCCGGGACCGGATCGCGCGGTCCCTGGAGCGCGCCACGGCCCACGGCAAGCTCGACGCCGCGGACCGCGACGCGGCACTGGCACGTATCACCGTCGTCGCGGATCTCGACGTCCTGCACGACCGGGACCTGGTCGTCGAGGCGGTCGCCGAGGACGAGCGGACGAAGGTCGCGGTGTTCACCCGGCTCGACGCCGTGGTCACCCGGCCGGACGCGATCCTGGCCACCAACACCTCCTCCATCCCGGTGATCCGGCTGGCTGCTGCCACCTCCCGGCCGGGGCAGGTGATCGGCGTGCACTTCTTCAATCCGGTCCCCGTGCTGCGACTGGTGGAGCTCGTGCCCTCGCTCCTCACCTCCGCAACGACGATCCAGCGGGCGGAGGCGTTCGCCCGCGACACCCTCGGCAAGGAGATCGTGCGTGCCCAGGACCGGGCGGGCTTCGTGGTCAACGCGCTCCTCGTTCCCTACCTGCTGGCCGCCGTGCGCATGGTCGAGTCCGGTACCGCCTCGATCGAGGACATCGACCGGGGGATGGTCCTGGGCTGCGCCCACCCGCTCGGCCCGCTCGCACTGACCGACCTGATCGGCCTGGACACCACCCGCGCCATCGCCGAATCGATGTACGCGGAGTTCAAGGAGCCCCTGTACTCACCGCCGCCGCTGCTGTCCCGGATGGTCGAGGCGGGCCTGCTCGGGCGCAAGACGGGACGCGGGTTCCACACCTACGTCTGACCTGGCCCGGTTCCCGGGCATCGGGGCCGCCGCACCGCGGCCGTGAGGCGCGCCCCCGGTCCCGGTGGTCCGGATCATGGGAGAGGATGGTCGGGTCACCGCGCCGACGACAACTGGGGAGCACAACCGTGGCCACGAACGGGCGCACGACGGAGACCCGCGAGCGGATTCTGTCCGCCGCCTGCGAAGTGATCGCCGAGACCGGGTTCGAAAAGATCCGGATGTGGATGGTGGCGGAACGGGCGGGTGTGTCGACCGCGCTGTTGCACTACCACTACAAGACCCGCGACAAGCTCTTCACCGAGGCGATGACCCATTCGTTCGCCAACACCACCGTGGACCTCGAGCGTGACGCGGACTCGGTGGCACCGTCGGTCATCCTGGCCCGCATCGTACGGAGTCTGCTCCCCATGGACCCCGAGCTGCGCCAGGACTGGCGCCTGTGGCAGGAACTGTGGGTGCGGGCGCTGCGCGACGAGGAGACGCAGCGGTTCGCCGTCGACCTGTACGACCAGCTCCAGGAGTGGGTCTCCGGCGCGTTGAACCGGGGAATCCAGGCGGGCGAATTCACCGACACCGACGTCGCCGCGCTCAGCACCCACATCCTCGCCCTGTGCGACGGCTACGGCATCCGCCTCATGCTCAGCGATCCGAAGGTCACCTCCGACAGCGCGCTGGACGCCGTCTGGCGGGCGATCGCCGCCGCGCTGGGGATCGCACCGGCCTTCCCGAAGATCTGAACGCGACGGGTCGCATCCCCGAGCCGCCGCAAGGGCGGCCGGTGCGTGGGGTGTCCGTGGGGTGGCGTACCGTTACTGCTCGAACAGGCGAACCGAACGGCCGCTGCGACCTGAGCGTGCCCGCCGACAGGATCCGACCACTCCTGCCCACGGCACATGCGAGGAGGAGCAGCCATGCGGTGGCATCGCCGCGATCCCATGGCGCCGGGCGCGCTGCGCCGGGAGTGCCGTCGCATCCTGCGGGAGATGCCGGTGCCGGACCCCTTCACCGTGGCCGGGTTCATCAAGAACATCGAGGCGGAGCGCGGCCGTGAGATCCGCCTGGTCGAGTTGCCCGCCGATGTGCCGGGCCAGACCGGAGCCTGCGGCCTGTGGGTGAAGCACCGTCAGCGTCCGCTGGACCTGATTCTGCACGTGCAGGGGACGACGAAGTTCCACCGAAAAAAGATCATCTTCCATGAGCTGTGCCATCTGTGGTGCGAGGACGGCTCCGGCGCGGAGCGGGAACAGCTCACGCTGCTCTTCCCCGGCATGCCCCCGGAAATGATCGACAGGCTGCTGTCCACCGGTCAGGTCATGGCCCGCAGCGGCTATGCCACGCACGCCGAGGCCCGGGCCGAAACGCTGGCCGATCTGCTGCATCACGAGACCCGGCACGCCCGGATCACCGGTGACGTGACCCTGCGAAATCTCGACGAAAGCCTGTCGCGGCCCATCGCGGGCCCGCGCCGCAAGAAGGTGCTGCCTCATGACTGACGTCATCGCTTACGTAATCATCGCTCTGCTGCTCTTCCAGGCGGTGTGGCGGGTACCGGCCGCACTGCGCGGGCAGTCCCGGGAACGGTCGCTGTGGGGCGCGTTCGCGGCGCTCGCCGTCGCGTGGCTGCTGCGCACCGGCCTGGGCAGGGCCGTCATCGACCGTCTCGGTGTCGTCGACCTCGCGACCCTGCTCAAGCACGTCATCACGATCGCCGGTATCTGCGTGCTGCTCCGATACGTCACGGCGGTCGACGGCGACGTAGCCGCGTCCGAAGGCGCCGTCCTGCGACGCGTCCGCATCACCGCGGCCGTGCACCGCATCGCCACCAGAGCTTCCATAGCAACCATGCTGGTCATGGCCGCGGTGTTCTTCATCGTCCTGGACCGCACGCGCACCGAGAGCCCGTACTTCATGGCCCGCCATGCCGGCGAGGTGGGACTGGCGCTCTACATGGGCCTGTTCTACCTCTACACGGCCGCGGCAGCCGCGGTCTGCGCCTACCAGTGGGGCAGTTCCGCCCGCCGGGCGCAGCGCTGGACGCTCAGGATCGGCCTGACGATGATGGCCTTCGCGATGGCCCTGGCCGTGCTGTACGCCTTCCTGCGCACCGCCTACTGCGCGTTCATCACGGTCCACACGGTCTCCATGAGCTTCGTCGACCTGCAGGAGAACGTGACGGACACCGTGCTGTACCTGGTGTTCCTGCTGTGGGTCCTGGGCGCGATCGCGCCGGCCACCCAGTCCGTCATCGACCGCAGGAGGGCGAAGCGGACGCTGACCGCGCTCTACCCCCTGTGGCGCGAACTGGCCCTGGCCGTCCCCTCGGTCGTTCTCCGCGCCCCCAGTAACCTGCTGCCCGGCCACCGCTTCGCCGCGCGTCTGAACCGGGCCCGGGACCTCATGAAGCTCTCCCCGCCGCCCTACCTGCTCCTGGAGCGCTACATCACGGAGATCAGCGACGTGCAGCGCACCTTGAGCCACTACGCGTCGCCGGGTCTGTACACGCGGGCCAAGGCACTCGCCGACGGTCAGGGCCACACCGAGGACGAGGCCCGCGCCGTCGCCGACGCCTACTGGATCAAGAGCGCGCTGGTTGCCATGGCCTCCGGTGCGGTGGCCCACAGCGCTCCGGTCGACGCACCTCCCGCCGATGACGATTTCGACATCCAGGTGGAACGGTTCGTGCGGGCCCAGGCGGCCTACGGCCGGACCGACCCGGAGACCGCCCGGGACCTGCTCCAGACCGACGTGACCGTGTAGCCGACCTTCCGACCGTCAGAGAAAGGTGAACAGCACCGACATGACCGACAACAACGCCCGCCCCACCGTGTCCGCTGGTCTGCTGTGCTTCAACGAGCACGGGCACGCCCTGTTCGTGAACCCGACCTACAAGCCGTTCTGGAACCTGCCCGGCGGGCACGTCGAGCAGGGCGAGACCCCGGCAATCGCGGCGGTACGGGAGGGCCGGGAGGAACTCGGCATCGACGTGGAGCTCGGGCCGCTGCTCGCCACCGCCTGGATCACCGTCCCCGGCCGCGGCGAGCAGGTGCTCTTCGTCTTCGACGGTGGGGAACTCAGCCCCGAACAGCAGGCGGCGATCACCGTCCAGGAGAGCGAACTCAGCGAGCACGCCTTCTTCCCCACGGATGACATCGATCCGGCTGTGGCTCCGCCGCACCTGCTCGGCCTCCTGCAGAGTGCCCTGCGCGCCCGCGCCGAGGGCGGCGTGGCGTACCTGGAGGTCAGCGTCTGACCGGTGGCCGGATTCCGGAGGGGGTGGTGCCACGGGGGTCCGTGTCACCCCCCCTTCCGTTGTCGGCCCGGCGGGTCAGTCCAGATCCGTGTCGGTGCCCACGCCCGGCAGTTTGCCGTCCTCGATGTCGTCCAGCAGATCGTTGAGGAAGGACACCAGCCGGGTGTTCAGGGCACCCCCGCCACCGCGTGTCGCCATGTTGCCGACTTCGCCGCACCGGAACGAGGCGATCAGCTCCAGGTTCGCGGCGAGCTCGCGCACGGCTTCGTCGTCGGGCCGGAAGAACTGCGGCGGAGCGTGATAGGCCGCCGCGAGGCCGTCCAGGATCTGCGGTGACGCGTCCGTGCGGGCGCCGGTGCGCAGGTCGCGCACGCTGCTCTCCGAGACCACCGTGCTGCCGGCCTGCGCGTTGATGACCTGGGCGATCTCCGCGTCGGTGGGCGGTGTCTGCCCACCCTGGTACGTGTGATCGACCATGAAGCTGATCTTCTCGGACAGGGTGCGCGGGTCGCGGCGACGATCGTCCGACGGCGGCTGGGGGAGGGGGGCGTCATTGCCGAAGGACCGTTCCTGTGCCGCCAGCAACTCCTGGACGCTCACCCCGTACGCGGCGGCCAGGGCCTCGGCGAAGGCCGTCTGGAGGCGGCGTACGCCCCGTTCGGCGTTGGCGACGGGCCCGGCGCTCTTGGTCCCCAGGATGTCCTTGGTCTGGTACTGGGAGTAGCCGGCATCGCACCGCAGGTCGGCGAGATCGGGCAGCCCCTCACGCGGGAACAGCTCGTCCAGATCCGCCCTGAGGGCGGTGGCCAGGGAGGGCAGCTTGTCCCCGTCCGGGGAGGACTGTTCGGTCTCCCAACTGGCCACGGTCGGATCGGCTATGCCGAGGGCCTTCGCGACCTGGCTCTGCGTCAGATCGGCAGCACGGCGCACCGCGCGGACGCGGCGGCCGTCGAAGTGACGCGAAGGCATTCAGCTGCTCCCCGGCTGCTGGTTGTCGTGGACAGGAAAACCTTAACCACTTGATCCGTTCATTGAATCAAGATAACTTCGATTCGACGAACCGAGCGGGCGACCTCTCGTCCGGGCGTCGCCGGCGTGGTCCCGGCCCGCCCTGAACGGCGCCGCGTCCACGGCTCAGCACGGCACACACAAGCTACCCACCTGGTGACGTACGGGGGTCGTCACCAGGTGGGTGTCCTACCCACGCCCGGCGTCGAGGACGCCGAGCGCGTCGTGTCAGCGCAGGTCGAGCCGCATCAGGATCCGGGGATGGCCGGCCAGTACCGAGGTGGTGTCGGCGGCGTGGGCGAATCCCGCGCGTTCGAAGTTCTTCCGGATCCCCGCGTACGCCATGGTCAGGTCGACCCTGGCATCCCCGTTGTCGAGAGGGTATGCCTCGATAGCCGGTGCGCCGTGGGCGCGGGCGAACTCGACCGCGCCGGCGATGAGGGAGTGCGAGATCCCCTTCTTCCGGTGGCCGGGGCGGACCCGGACGCACCACAGCGCCCAGACCGGCAGTTCGTCGACGTGCGGGATCTTGCGGTTGCGCGCGAAGGAGGTGTCGGAGCGCGGTGCCACGGCGGCCCAGCCGACCGGCTCGTCATCGTCATAGGCGAGGACACCGGGCGGGGGTTCGGCCCGGCACAGCTCGGCGACGTACTCACCGCGCGCTGGCCCGCGCAGCTCGTTGTTGAGCTTGGACGGAATCCGGTAGCTCAGGCACCAGCAGACGTTCGCTGTCGGCGACTTCGGGCCGATCACGGCGCGGACATCGTCGAAGGCCGAAGCCGGGCGCACCTCGATGGTCACGACACCACACTGCCACGGCGGACGGGGCCACGCCGCCCGACTTCTCTACGAGCGGGGACCGGCCATCGCCGGGCACGGGTTCCGCGGGGCGGCGCGACCGGCGGCGCTCATGCCGTCCGTACGTCGAAAGAGGCGAACATGTCCACCAGCGGCTGCGGGGCGCGGTCGTTGAAGATGACGTCCAGGCCTTCCGCGGACTGCTGAGCCGTCTCTTCGCTGCGGGGGAAGAGGACCTCCTCGTAGGCGGCGAGAGCTGTCTCGACGTCGTTCGGATGTGCGGCCAGGAAGCGCCCCAGATCCGCGCCGTCGATCATGGCGAGGTTGGCTCCTTCGCCGGCGAACGGCGACATCAGGTGGGCCGCGTCGCCGAGCAGGGTCACTCCCGGCACCCGCTTCCAGTGGTGGCCGATGGGCAGGGCATGGATCAGCCGGGGGATCAGTGAGCCGTCCGCGTCGGCGACCAGCTGTCGCAGCTCGGGTGCCCAGTCGGCGAAGTGTTCCAGCACGGCTGCTTTGGCGGCGGCCGTGTCGGTGAAGTCGATGGTCGACAGCCAGTCCTCGGCGGCACGCAGCGCGGTGTAGATGTGCAGGCTGCCGTCGGTCTCCCGGTGGCCGAGGAAGCCCTTGTCGTCGCCCAGCGCGAAGAACATACCGCCGCCGATCAGCTGCGCGGCCCCGGCATGGCGGGCGTCGGCGTCCAGGAGGTCCACCTCGACGAAGGAGATCCCGGTGTACGCGGGGGTCGCGTCGGAGAGCAGGTGGCGGGTGCGGGACCAGGCGCCGTCGGCGCCGATGAGCAAGCCGGTGGTGAACAGGGTTCCGTCGGCGAGGGTGACCTCGTGCCGCCCGTCGCCCAGGGAGCGGGTCGAGGCGACCTTGGTGCCCCAGCGGACGGTGCCCGCCGGGAGGGAGCCGAGCAGCAGGTCGCGAAGGTCGCCGCGGTCGATCTCGGGCCGGCCGTTCGTGCCGTCGTCCGCCTCGTCGCGCACCAGGCGGGCGTTCTTGTCGAAGACGCGTGTGGCCTCGCCGCCCCGGTGGACTTTGGCGAGGAACGTGTCGTGCAGGTGCGCGGCGTGCAATGCGGCCTGTCCGGTCTCTTCGTGGATGTCGAGCATGCCGCCCTGGGCGCGGGTCCGGGAGGAGGCTTCGAGGTCGAAGACGGCCGTTTCGATGCCGTGGACGTGCAGGACACGGGCGAGGGTGAGGCCACCGAGACCGGCGCCGATGATGGCGATGGGGTGGTGCGGAGGGGTGCTCATGGCGGAGCTCGATTCTCTTCGGGGGAGGGGTCAGGCCGGATGGTCGGGCCGGTCAGGGCGCGGGCCGCTCCGTGGTGAGGGTGCCGTTGATGACGGAGTGGAAGATCCAGGTGAGGCGCTGTTCCGGGGTTCCGGAGACGAGGTCGTCGGCAAGTGCGGCAATGCGCGGATGCGTGCCCGGCGAGGCCCCCCGCACTGCGGTGACCAGGGCGTTGTGTTCGTCCACGCTGTCGACGGCGTGGGCGCGGGTGGAGTGTTCGGCGGCGGTGGCAGTGGCTGTCTGGAGCAGCACGTCCACTCCCCAGGCGGCCTGCGGTCCGGGCACCCGGCCTTCGTGCAACAGGGTGAGGATGGCCTCGACCAGGGCCAGGTAGTTGCTGCCTGAGGGCCGGGCGACCAGGGCGGAGTGAGCCAGCGCGGAATTCTCGAGAAGCACGCGGGTGTAGGAGATCAGCACCCGCGTCAGCCGGTCGCGCCAGTCGCCATCGCCTTCGCTGGCAGCGGGCGAGAGGTCCACGGAGCCCAGCAGTTCGTCCAGGATCGCCGCGTGCAGCTCGGCGGTGTTGGCCACGTACACGTAGAGCGACGCAGGGCCGGTGTCGAGCTCCTGGGCAAGACGTCGCATCGTGACGCGCTGCAGCCCTTCGGCTTCCATCAGACGGACCGCGGTCTCGACGATGCCTTCGTAGGTGAGGGCGGGCTTGGCGGGCCGCTCGCGGCGGCTGCGGGGTGCGGGGGTTCGCGGGGTCACCCGACCAGTGTAACGAACATGTTCGTTACGAACAAGTTCGTCGTGCCATCACGCCTGCGGATCTGCACCATGGACGCCCAGGAGGCGGTCGACAAGGTCCTCGCGGCGGGAGCCCGGCTCGTCACGCCGCCGACCGACCTGGCCTTCGGCGAAATGGCCGCGCGTCCGGGGCCGCCGCCGCAAGGCGCTGTTCTTGCGCTACATCATCGGGTCGCTGTCCCTGCGGGCGATGCTGCTTTCCTGCTCGCTCTGATCCTTCAGCCGACGGGCCTTGTCCTTCAGCCGCTGGCGGTGCTCCGGATCAGTGGCCCGCTCCGCGGCCTGTTCCAGCTCCTGCGCCTTTGTTCGCATCTGCCGTATCCGGCCGTTGGACTCTTCTGCGACGCTCATGGTGATCACTCCCTTGGGTAGCCGAGCGGGCCCTGCCGACAGGGCAGTGCCGGTGCTCCTCCGCACGTCGAGGACCGCGTCACGGAACACCCTCTCCACGGGGAGCCTTCCCGTCGTACCCGGGATGAGAACCTCCCGGATCGGCGGCGGCCCGCCCCGCGCCGGTTCCGCGCGGGTTCCGCGCCGGGAATCACGGTGGCCACGAGCCCCGCCGTAGCACGAGCGCACCACATCGTCACGGAGTGTCATGGCTCCCATGGCGGTCCGGGATGAGTGCGCGGAGAGTTGATGGCGAGTTGGATTTCGCTCTCGTGGTCTCCCTGAGTGGAGGATATTCATGACTGTCGAAATGCCACGGCCGGCCCAGGGCCCTCCTGCACGCATGCTGACCCTGCCGGGCGTCTACGTCCCCCAGTACGACACACAGTTCCTGATGGCGGCGCTGGACCAGGAAGAGATGCGCCCTGGCAGTGACGTCCTGGATCTGGGCACGGGCAGTGGGGCGCTCGCGGTGCGGGCCGCACAACTGGGCGGGCGCGTCACGGCTGTCGACATCGCCTGGCGTGCGGTGATCACCGCACGGCTGAACGCCTTCCTCTGCCGACAGCGGGTCACCGTCCGGCGTGGAGATCTCACAGCGTCGGTATCCCGACGCTCCTACGACATCGTGCTCAGCAACCCTCCCTACGTGCCCGCTCCCAGCGGGCTGCCGCCCGGGCGCGGGCAGGCGCGCTCCTGGGACGCCGGGGGCGACGGCCGGGCCCTTGTGGACCGCATCTGCGATGTGGCACCCGCTGTCGTGCGTCCCCAGGGCGTGCTGCTCCTGGTGCATTCGGATCTGTGCGGCACCGAGGCCACCTTGCGGCGCCTGTCGCTGGCGGGAATGCGGGCAACGGTGAGCGAGCGCGCGCTCGTGCCCTTTGGGCCGGTGCTGCGTTCCCGGTTGCCGTGGCTGCGCGAACGGGGACTGATAGCCGACAGCCAGGACCGGGAAGAGCTGGTGATCATCCGTGCCGAACACGCCTGAACGGCCCCGCCGCATCACCGTCGACCCGGAGGGACCACTCCTGGTGGAGGGACCGGTGGAGGTCGTCGCGGACGACGGCAGTGTCTCCACGTCACATCGTTTCGTCGCCGCGATTTGTACCTGTCGGCGCAGCCGGATCTACCCCTGGTGCGACACCAGTCACCGGCGCCGCACCAGGACGGACGAGAAGGTCGACCAAGAGGGTGCGGCTGAACCCGCCGCCGGCGGGGTCGGGCGATGACCGCCTATCAGGAGTCGCGGAGCGTGCGGCCCGTCCTGCCGGTAGGGCGAGGTGAGCTGTCCCATGCGGTGATCGCGGCGTTGGCCGGGGGGCGACCTCTGGCGGCCGGTACGGAGACCGTGCGGGCGGATCCCTATGGCGACGATCTGCAACTCGCCCTCTACGTCCTGTACGAACTGCACTACCAGGGCTTCGCGGGCGTGGACGATGAGCGGGAATGGGACCCGGAACTGCTGGAGTTCCGGCGCGTGCTCGAACAGCGTTTCCTCGAATCCCTTCGCTGCCAGGTCCGTTCCGCATCCAGTGCGGAGGAAGCGTTGGCCGCCCTCCTGGTCGAGCCTGTCGTCGCAGACCACGAGGATGCCGGGGTCAGCCACCATCTGCAGCGCGAGGGCTCGCTGGAGAACCTGCGGGAGTACGCGGCCCTGCGCTCCCTCTACCACCTCAAGGAGGCGGACCCGCACGCCTGGGTGCTTCCCCGGTTGTACGGCCGTGCCAAGGCCGCGATGGCCGCCGTCGAGTTCGACGAGTTCGGCGCCGGCCGCGCGCAGGACCTCCATGCCCGGCTCTATGCCGATCTCATGGAGGACCTCTCGCTGGACATCGGCTACGGGCACTACCTCGACGCGGCCCCCGCCGAGGCACTCGCGACGGTCAACCAGATGTCGCTGTTCGGCCTGCACCGAAGCCTGCGCGGAGCTCTGGTAGGTCACTTCGCCGCTGTCGAGGTGACCTCGTCACCGGGCTCCCGCCGCCTGGCCCAGGCGATGCGGCGAACGGGGGCGGGACCGGCCGCGGAACGGTTCTACGACGAGCACGTCGAAGCCGACGCCGTCCACGAACAAATCGTGCGCCGCGACGTGATCGGCGGTCTGCTGGCCGATGAGCCCCAGCTCGAAGCCGACATCGCCTTCGGTATCGAGAGCACGAAGTTCCTGGAGGACCGCCTCGGCGCCCACCTCCTGCACGCTTGGCGCGGCAACCGCAGCGCCCTGCGAAGGCCGCTGAACAGCGTCCTGCCCACGCCATGAAGGCCGGGGTCTTCGGGCGGCACCAGGAACGGTAGTGAGCCCCCGCGCCACCCACGACATCGGCCCGTGAGAACTCGAGGATTTCTCACGGGCCGTCGTGTCACATTTCTTCGTCCCCCGGTGTCTTAGTAGCGCAGGCATGAAAACAGCCGACGCTGCCGACCGGGAGGCCGGCGCCCGGCGACCGCCAAGGAGGGCGCTGGCATGGGCAAGCGGACACCCGCCGGAGGACGCACCATGACGAGACTGCTCGCTGCGGTATCCCCGGCCGGGCCGGCGCGGCGGTGGTCGCGGCGGCGTACACCGGCGGACCCCTGGTCGACGCTGTTCGGCAAGATCGCCGCCTACACGTTCGTCGTACTCGTCGTCACCGGCATCCTTCTGGCCCTGTTCTACCGGCCGGACATGGCGGGCAGTCGCTACGAAGGTTCCTACCGCCCGCTGCACGGGGTGGTCGTGAGCCACGCCTACGCGTCGACCCTTCGCCTCAGCCTCGAGGTGCGCGGCGGCCTCCTGCTGCGGCAGGTGCACCACTGGGCCACGCTGATATTCGTCGCCGCGATCTGCCTCAAGCTGGTTCGCATGTTCTTCACCGGGGCGTTCCGCAGGCCACGCCTGCCGCTCTGGTCGATCTGGGTGATGCTGCTCGTGCTGGCCATGGCAACCGGGCTGACCGGCACGATCCTGCCGGACGACATGCTGTCCGGCGGCAGCCTGGGGCTCGTCCAGGGCATCCTCCAGTCGATCCCGCTGATCGGAACCCGTCTGACCTTCTGGCTGTTCGACGGCGAGTTCCCGGGCGAGGCCATCATTCCCCGCTTCTACTGGCTGCACGCGGTGGTGCTGCCGGTCGCGATCATCGGCCTGTTCGTCCTGCGGCACCGGCTCGTGCGGAAGCACGGCCACCCCCGGCTGCCGGCGGCAGCCACCCGCCGTCCTCGGTGGCTGGGGCCGCTCCCGGTGACCGCCGGACCGGCGCTGTTCTTCGGAACCTGCGGGGTGCTGGTGCTGCTCGGCGCACTCGCCCAGATCAACCCGATCTGGCTGCTCGGCCCTTATCGTCCCGGAGAGATCACCGCGGGGGCGGTTCCGGACTGGTACCTGGGCTTCCTGGACGGCGCGGTGCGGCTCATGCCGGGCTGGGAGTTCGAGGTGGCGGGCCGCACGCTGACCCTCGCGGTGCTGGTGCCCGCGCTGATCATCCCCGGCGCGTTCTTCACCTTCCTGGCGGCGTACCCGCTGATCGAACGTCGTCTGACCGGTGACAGGGAACTGCACGACGAGCTGGATCGCCCCCGCGACGCGGCGACCCGCACGGCGGTCGGGGCGGGGGCCCTCGCCTTCTACGGACTCCTGTGGGCTGCCGCTGCCAACGACCAGATCGCTGTCCACTTCCATCTGTCCCTCAACGACGTCACCCAGTTCTTCCGGGTAGCCGTTCTGGCCGGACCGGTACTCGCGTTCGTTCTCACCCGCTGGTTCTGCCTCGGACTGCTGGAGCGAGCAGGCGACGAGGCCGCGCACGGCCGCGAGACCGGACGGATCGTCAGAACCCCGGAGGGCGGCTACATCGAGATCATGGAACCGGTCCGGGACAGGCGGAAGCCCGCCTCCATCGACCCGCCCGGTTCAAGTGGCCTACGCCCGACGGGATCCCGCCCACGGGCCGACCTGCACCAGTAGTGGTCAGTACCGATCGCGGACTTCGGCGGGGTCGGTGTCTTCGCCCACACAGAGGGCAATGTGCCCTACCTGATCGTCTACCGGCACAAGGCCCAGCTCGTCAGCCGGCGGTTTCGTTCGAGTAGACGAGCAGCGCCCACAGCACGAGGACATCCAGTGCGATCGCAACCATTGCCCATACCGGGTAGTACGGCAGGAAGATGAACTGCAGCGCCATGGTCGTGGCCGCGAGGAGCACGCCGGCGCCCTTGGCCCATGGCATCCCGATCAGCAGGCACAGGCCGACCACGACGAGAGCCGCGCCGAAGAGCAGGTGGATCCATCCCCAGGCGGTGACATTGAACCCGTAGGCGTAGTTGACGACCGCTGTGTAGGGGTCGTTCTTCGCGATGGCGGAGGCACCCTGCAGAATGCCGAGGACGCCGCTGATCGCCAGGACCACCCCGGCGAACGCCGCTCCTCGCGGTGCCGGCGCCCTGGCGTGGTCCGTTCGCCCGCTGGTGCGGGGTACTCCACCCGACGGCTGGGCTGTCATCAGAACCTCCGTTGTCCGACGTTCCGGGACTGCGAACCGGGGTCCTTCGCGTGCCGATCCAGTCGAATCGTCCAGCCGGCTCCTCTTCCATGGTCAACCGCTCGGTCCAACCGTGCCACCGGAGGTTCCCGCACCCTCCGGTTACGCCCCTGACCGCGGGTTTCTCGTGCCGGACTGCGCGAGAAGACGCTGGAGCCAGCGGGTGCGGGCGTTGCGGGCGTCCTGACTGAGGGCCGCTCGCGGTGCCAAGCCGTCGAAGCCGTGGTAGGCGCCGGGCCATACATGCAGTTCGGCCTGGCCGCCGGCCTGCCAGATCGCATTCGCGTACGCCACGTCCTCGTCCCGGAACATCTCGGCCGAGCCGACCTCGACATAGGCCGGGGGGAGTCCGGAGAGGTCCGTGGCGCGGGAGGGGGCCGCGTAGGGCGGCAGGTCCGCGGCGCCGTAGCGGTCACCCAGCAGCGCCTTCCACACGGTCGCGTTGGAGGTGAGGTCCCATACGCCCAGGCCCGTCATCTGATGGCTGGAGAAGGTGCTGCCGCGGTCGTCGAGCATCGGAGACAGCAGCAGTTGTCCGAGTGCCCCGGGGCCGCTCCGGTCACGGGCCAGCAGGGCGAGGGCCGCGGCGAGTCCGCCGCCGGCGCTCTTCCCTCCGATGATGATGCGGTCCGCGTCGATGTCCAGTTCTGCCGCGTGCGCGGCTGCCCAGACGAGGCCGGCGTAGCAGTCCTCCAGCGGTCCCGGGTAGCGCGTCATGGGCGCCAACCGGTACTCCACCGAGATGACGGCCAGCTCCAGCGGGAGTGCCCACTCGCGGAGAATCCGTGGAAGCACGGACCACGCGTTGCCCATGACCATCGCGCCGCCGTGCAGGTAGTACAGCAGCGGCAGGGGTCCGACGAGTCCGGACGGCCGCGCGCTCACGAGCGTGACGTCCGGTCCGTCCGGCGGTCCCGGCACGGAGAACTCGGTCACCTCGAAACGGCCGTCGGCGCGCAGGTCCTCGGCCGTCGGTCTGGGCCGGGTCACGGCATCCCGCTTCTGCCGGGCCGCAAGATTGTCCGGAGTGACCGGCTGCCTCGGCCCCTTGCCCAAGGCGGCCAGTGCGACGCTCAGTTCAGGGTCGAATGGGGGAGCGGCTTGCGGCGTCGGGGCTCGGCCGGACCCTGACGGCGTGCGGTGGACACTCATGACCCGGCCTCCGGCCGGCCGGTGGGACGCTGCCCGGCATCCCCGGCTCGGCTCCGGATCATCGACATCAGCAGCCCGTGGGTCCCGGCGTCGGCAGCCACGACAAGTCCGCGGCCCGCCTCACCGATCGGGGCGCCGTCGATCCCGGTGACCACACAACCGGCGGCACGGCACAGAGCGATGCCGGCGGCGAAGTGCACGCTCCCCGACAGGTCGCCGCCATCGGTGACGTACGCGGCACGCTTGCCGGCGGCGACCCAGGCCAGCGCCAGCGTCGTGGACACGACCCGCGGCCGGAACCGCTCGACGAACCCGGCGTGGGCCAGCAGGTCCACGGCCCGGAAGCCGGGCGCGCTCGGGAACGGCGGATCCAGGTTGACGTCCACCAACTGCGTGGCGGACGTGGGCGCCAGCCGCACATCGGCGCCGTCGTGCCGCACCCTGGCCGTCTCACCGTCGGTGAAGAAGACCTCGCCACTGAACGGATCGGCCACCGCGGCCGCCCCGTCACGCAGCGCCACGTTGACGGCCACCAGCATGTTGCCGACGGCGTAGTTCAGCGTCCCGCACAAGGGATCAACCAGCCACTGGCGCGCAGCGTCGGCGGCCCCCTGCTGCCCGCCTTCCTCGCCCAGCACCGCGTCCTCGGGTCGGGCGGACCGGATGACGTGGAGAATCGCCTTCTCGGCCTCGATGTCGGCGGCGGTGGCAAAGTCCCCGGCGCCCTTGTCGACGCGGGTGAGCCGTTGGCCGTACATGCCACGCACCACGTCCGCGCCGGCGCGTGCCGCGGCTATCGCGACTTCGGCATCGTCAAGGCTCGCAGATGAGTTGATCATGCCGTGCAGGATACCGGCGGCACTCTCACCGACGCGGTGGGTCAGCTGGAACCAGGACTGGTGGTCAGGTGGGTGAACAGGGCGTCGAGGGCGGCCGGGTAGGTGTGTTCGGACGGGGCGGCGAAGCCGATCAGGAGGCCCTGGGGGCGGTCGGCCGGTTCGTGGTGGAGTTCGGTGAGCCCGCGCAGGGCGAGGCCGTGGCGGGCGCAGTGGGTCAGGAGCTCGTGTTCGGTGGGGCCCTCGGACGGGAGGGTGAGGAGGGTGTGCAGGCCGGCCGGGACGCCGTGGGGCGTGAGGCCGGGGGTGGCGGTCAGCCGGTCGAGGAGGAGTTCGCGTCGGCGCCGGTAGCGCAGCCGGGTGGCCCGGACGTGGCGGTCGTAGGCGTGGGTGGTGATCAGGTCGGCCAGGACGAGTTGGCCGAGCGTCTCGGTGTACAGGTCGGCTTCCTGTTTGGCCCGCACCACCGGTGACACGAGATGGGGCGGTAGGACGATCCAGGCCAGGCGGAGCGCGGGCCCGAGGGTCTTGGACGCGGTACCGCAGTGGACGACCTGGTCGGGGGCGATGCCCTGGAGGGCGCCGATGGGTTGGCGGTCGTAGCGGTACTCACCGTCGTAGTCGTCCTCGACGATCAGACCACCGGTGGAGCGGGCCCATCCGCACAGCTGCTGGCGGCGGCCGGGATGCAGCGGGACGCCGGTCGGGTACTGGTGCGAGGGGGTGAGAACCGCGGCCCCGATGTGCGATGTCAGCGCCTCCACGCGGGCGCCGTGGGCATCGACGCGCAGCGGGAGAGTGGCGAGCCCGGCGCGCTGCACGACTGCGCGGAAGACGTTGTGGCCCGGGTCCTCGACGGCCGCGGTGGTGATGCCGGACGCGGCCAGCACCCGGCAGAGCAGACCCAGGCCCTGGTAGTACCCGGAGGTGATCACGATGCGCTCCGGGGTGGTGATCACCCCACGGGTGCGCCCCAGGTACTCGGCGAGCGCGCTACGGAGTTCGATCCGGCCCTGCGGGTCGCCGGCGCCGAAGACGTCGGGGCGGGCGTGGGTCAGAACCCGGCGGGTGGCGGCGAGCCAGGCCCGGGTGGGGAAGGCGCTGATGTCGGGGAGCCCGGGGCGGAGGTCGTGGCGGGGGGCCGTGGGCGCCGGTTCGGGGCGCGTGGGGGCCGGGGTGTGGTGCGGCGTGTCGGCGACGATGGTGCCCGATCCCGGGCGGGTGGTCAGGTGGCCCTCTTCGACCAGTTGGTCGTAGGCGGCGCTGACGGTGCCCCGGGCGATCCCGAGTTCCTGGGCCAGCCCGCGGGTCGACGGCAGGAGCGCCCCGGCGGGCAGCCGCCCCTGCCGGATCGCCGTCCGGAGAGCCGACTCCAGGCCGGCGCGCCGCCCAACGGCGGTGTCGAGGTCGATGTGCAGATCGAGCCGGGAACTGGACCAAGAATTCGGCATGAGACCGGATCTTATTCCTGGTCCGGTGGCGCTCTAGGTTCGAGGGGCGGGCCGGCCAGCACCCCCTGGTCGTTCTCGTTCCTCTCCGGTACGCAGCGACGAAGGGACCACAGCCGTGATCGTGATCGGCCACCTCAGCGATATCCACATCGACAGCGGACAGCGGAGCGTCGAGCGCACCAGGGCTGTCATGGACTATCTCGAGGAGCTGCCGTACGACCTGGACGCGGTCCTGGTCACCGGGGACATCGCCGACCATGCCCTGCCCGCCGAGTACGAGCAGGCCCGCCGGCTGCTGACCTCCCGGCATCCCGTCATGGTCTGCCCCGGAAACCACGACGAGCGCACCGCGTTCCGGCAGCACCTGCTCGGGCAACCGGGCTCGGCGGCACCGGTCAACCAGGTGAGCCGCGCCGCCGGTGTCGTCATCGCCCTGTGCGACTCCTCGGTGCCCGGCAAGGACGAGGGCTTCCTGAACGACGGGACGCTGGCGTGGCTGGAGGAGACCCTGACCCTGACCCCGGACGGGGTGCCGGTCCTGGTGGGGTTCCACCACCCACCGACCACCTTGCACGTCCCCTTCGTCGACGGCATCCGCCAGTTCGGTGCAGAGTGGTTGGCCGCGCTGACGGACCGGCACCCCGGCATCACGGCGTTCCTGTGCGGGCACGCCCACACACCGGCGGCGACCACCTTCGCCGGGCGCCCGGTACTGGTGGCACCAGGAGTCGTCTCCACGCTGCGCCTCCCCTGGGAGCACCGGTCGCACCCCCAGGACCACGTCCACCTGGACCAGCCGCCCGCCCTCGCCTTCCATGTCCTGGACGACGACGGACGGTTGACGACGCACTACCGGAACGTCGACCACTGATCGACGGGCAACAGGTCGACAACTGACCGACGGTCAACAGAGGGCGTCGTCCGCGTCAGTCGGGTCGTGCCGAATCCGCATCCCGTTCCGCTGCTTCGGCGACGCGCTTGATGTTCGCCAGCCGGTGGTCCCAGTCGGCCGCGAGCGCGGACATCCACCGCGCCGTCGCGTTGAGCGCGGCCGGCCGCACCGTGTACCGCACCTCGCGTCCGACGCGGCCGCCGGAAACCAGCCCGGCGGCGTCGAGGACGGCGAGGTGCTTGACCACGGCCTGCCGTGAGACGGGAAGGCGTTCGGCGAGCGTCGTCGCGGTGGCCTCTCCTCGCGCGGCGAGCAGATCGAGCAGCTGCCGCCGTGTCGGGTCGGCCAGCGCCCCGAGGACGCTGTCGACGACCTCGGCGGCGCCGGGAGGTCCTTCTGTCATGCGGAGGGCTCTTCGGCGCGCTTCTTGAGCGCGTCGAGTTCCAGGGGCCAGCCCTGGCTGTGGTCCTTGTGGTTCTCACTGCGCAGCTCCTCGGACCCGGCGAGCGTCGCGAACCCGCTCTCGACGACGCGCAGCCGGGTCTGGTCGCCTTCCGTGGTGAGGGTGAACTCCACAAGGGTGCTGTTGTCCTCGCGCAGTTCCTCTCCGGGAAAAGCGCTGGTCCAGCGGTACGCCAGGTAAGTCGGCGGCTGGACCTTCTCCACCCTGACCGGGAAGTCGCCGTGCTCGGAGTTCTTCGCCACCATCGACTCACCTTCCTTGGCCACGGTGCCGGGCAGGCTCGCCTTGTCGGCCACCCAGAAACCGGGTTGTGCCACCAGGGACCAGACGCGCTCCAGTGGTGCCGAGATCAGGGTTTCGCGCTCGATCCGGTCCTCGTTCATGAGGTGACTCCGTTCATCGCTGCATCGCTGCCATTGACTTGCAACTCAAGGGTTGCACGACATCTCATGACGTGCAACCCGCAGATTGCACTTCGGCTCGGCGTCGCCGCGAACCGGCTGCCCCCAGCCACTCCTCGGGTGACCGGCGGGATGCCGGTCATGCGCCGGGGCCGCCGCCGCCGGCGGTGACCGGGATCCTCGGCAATCCCCACCGGGCGCCAACGACCATGAAAGAATGGGCACTTCGGCAGGGAGCGGCACTGCGGTGATGGGCAACGGCGCCCGACGGAGGCAGAGCAATGGCAGACGGTATCGCGGGCGGTTCCCGTGACGCGGAGCGGACGGAACTGCGCATCAGCGTCACCGGTACCCACAACCGGCACCTCGACCTGGAAGCGCTCCAGGAGTGGCTGGACACGTCCTCCTCCCTCAAGGAGGCCCGTGACCGGGGCGAGTTCACCGTCGTGCGAAGAGCCTCCCGTGACCAGCGCGACTCCATGGCGGGCGAGATCCTGCAGGACATCATCCTGGTCGTGGTCGCCGAGGCCGTGCGCCCGGTCGCCGAGAGCGCCTGGCGGTCCGTCCTGACCTGGGTACGCAACCGCCGCCGGCTCGCGGACCGTCGTGAGGAGCCCCGTGTCACCCTGGACGGCGGCGACCTCGGCCCCGGCCGGGAGATCCGCCTGGACAGCGACCAGAATCCTGATACCTCCGGTGCGACCGACGAGGTGGAGGAGGCGTAGCCGCTGTGCCGCCGTACGATCCGCGCGGCCGGGGGAACGACGCTGGGGCCGGCGGAAAACGGCACCGTGCCGTACTGCTCGGCGTCGACACCTACGAGCACCTGCCTCCGCTGCTTCCCGTTGCGCGCAGTGTGCAGTTGATGCGGCAGGCGCTCACGGCCGGAGACACCGGGGTCCTGGATCCGGGTGATCTCATCGTGCCCGAGGGGGAGTTGGGCCATACCGCGTTCCGGGCCGCGCTCTCGGACGCCAGGGACCAGGCCGAGGGACTGCTGCTGGTCTACTTCGCGGGGCACGGCCTGGTCCGCAGCAACGGTACGGACCTGCACCTGATGGTCAGCGGCTCGCGCGTCACCCATAATCGTGAGCACCCCTTCGTGGACGCCATCTCCTGGCAGCACGACGTCATGGGCTCGCTCATCCACGCCAAGGCCGACTGGGTCGTCGTCATCCTGGACTGCTGTTACGCGGGCAACGCCCTGCGCGACTTCACCCCGGACGGCGAACAGAACTTCGCGGTGCTCACCGCCGCCGAGGCCGGGGTGGAGATCCCCGAGGGCAGTCCGGCGGACGGCACCCCCTTCACCCGTGAAGTGCACCGGCTGCTGACCAACGGCATTCCCGGGCAGCCGATGGTCACCTTCACCGGACTGGTGGCCGCCGTCCGGGAGGCGATGGAACCGGTCCGCGCGGTGGACGAACACCGCTGGCTCCCTGACGAGCGCCGCCGCGGTGACGACGTGGTGCTCTCCCACGCCGCGTCCGCGAATCTCCCGGCAGCTGCGCCCCCGGCCACCCCGCCGCCGGTGCAGGGCCCGCCTCCGGTCCCGGCGCCTGCCCGGTCCGGCGGTCGATTGAGGCACCGCCTGAAGAACCGTGCGTTCACCCGCACCGCGGCCGTCGTCCTCACGGTTCTCGCCCTGGCCGCCGCGGGCGGTGTGTACGCCCTCACCTCCGGTCAGGCGGCTGCCTGCGCGCCCCCGACGGAGCTGCGACTGCTCGCCGACCCGGACGCGCTGCCCACCGTCCAGAAGGCCGTCGACGCGTACCTCCAACGGCCCGGGGGCTGCCGGGCGGTCGGCATCACGGTGTACGCGGGGAAGGGCACGGACGCCGTCACGGCTTTCCGCAACTCCGCGGTCTGGCAGTCCCCGCCCGCCATCTGTCCCGCGACCGGCGACTGCCTGCGCCCGCAGCGCGACCTCGGCGCGCAGCCCGACATCTGGATTCCGGGTGCGAGCAGCACCTGGGAGCGCGCCAGGGAGGCAGGCAAACAGGCCGTCAACCTGGACCGGCTCGGCCCGGTCGCTTACTCCCCGCTGGTGCTCGCCGTCCCCGGGACCGTCTCGCTGCCGGCCGCCGACCAGACCGGCACGGCGCTCAGTGCGATCATCGGCCATCTGCGCGCGCCCCAGTCCCAGGCGGCGCTGCTGCGCCCCGACCCCGAGTACACCGACGCCGCACTGCTCGGCACGGTCGCGCTGTACACATCGCTCGGCGGCTCGGGACAATCCCCCGCGGAGATCGAGCAGGGCATGGTGCAGGCGCTCAGCCCGTCCCCCTCGACGGCCCACGACCTGATGTGCGCCCTGGCGCGGGGGACGAACAACGCCCTGGAGGACCGGGCCGCCGTGCTGGTCCCCGAGCAGACCATGGCCCAGTTCAACCTCGGACCGGCCGACCCCGGACACCCCACGTGCACGTCCGCCACGCTGTCGAAGCGGATCGCCAACTATCCCGCCGACCTGCCCTTGGCCGATCTGCCGTTCATCCACGTCACATGGAAGGGCGCCGACCGGCACAGCGACGAGCGGGCCCAGGCGGTACGAGACCTCTACACCTGGCTGACACGGCCCGACGCCCAGAAACTCTTCACCGGCGACGGCTACCGCGGCGTCAGCGACGGGCATCCCGCCACCCCCGGCCCCGGATCGCTGCTCACCGACCCCGCCAACTCCCGTGCCGTCCGTACCGACCTCCTGCCGTCGGTCGCGCCGGAGGTCTCCGCCGCCGCGCTCGACAAGACCTTGCAGAGGTATCGCCAGGCGCTGGGTCCCGGCCGTGTCCTGTACCTGCTCGACAGCTCCTCGTCCATGGACGGTTTCTGGACCGGCCCGGGCCGCGCCAAGGATCTGCTCGCCCGGTCGCTGCGCTCGCTGGGGGCGAAGGACGAGTACGGGATCTGGTCCGTCGTGGAGGACGGCAGCGCGCACCATCGCGAGCTGCTGTCGTTCGGTACCCACGACCGGAAGGCCGCCGAAGCAAAGGTGGCGGAGGCCGGAACCGTCCCCCAGGACGCCAGACCGGACCTCGCGCTGCACGAGGCACTGGCCGAACTGCGCGGCCGGGCGAAGGACGGCGACCGGCCCCAGCTGATCGTCCTCATCACGGACGACGAGGACTCGACGGGCATCCCGCCCGCCGCGTTGACATCGCTGGTCCAGGACGCGGTAGCCGGCGCCCCCAGCCGCGTCGTCACCGTCTCGCTGCACAGCGGCGGTTGCACCGCGGTCCCGCTCAACCAGCAGATCACGGCGGCCACCGGTGGCCGCTGCCTGGACCCGGCCGTCGAACTCGCGACGGAGCTGCCGGCCGAGGTCGCGAAGACCGGGACAGGAGACGCCGAATGAGCCGGACCGGGCGGCGCGCCCTCGCCGCACTCCTTCCACTACTCGTCTGTGCGGCCGCCGCCTGCTCGTCCGGAGGATCACCAGGACCGCCGCCCGACGACGACGCCGTGGGGGCGGGCGGTCCGATCGTCGTCGCCTCAGGTCTGGACGTGACCGGATCCGGCGGGGTACGCCAGCACCTCATCGAGGAGTGGAATCGGCGGCACGCGGGTTCCGCCGACCTCCAGGCCGAGCTGGTCGAACTGCCGGGCGCCGCCGATCAGCAGCGCAGCCAGCTGCTCGGCGCGCTGCAGTCCGGCAGCGCCCACTACGACGTGGTGAACCTGGACATCACCTGGATACCGGAGTTCGCGGCGGCCGGTCTGATCCGGGCCGCCCCCGCGACCGAGGCCAAGGACCCGGACCTGATCGGGCAGGTCGCCAAGACCGCCGACTGGAAGGGCCGTACCTACGCCGAACCCTTCAACAGCGACGTCGGACTGCTCTTCTACCGGCCCGACTACCTGCGGCAGGCCGGGGTGGACCTGTCCCCGTCGGCCGTGTCGACATGGCAGTGGTCCACCCTCGGCGCCATCATCGAGGAGCTCGACAGTGCCTCGCCCTCCGGCCCCCGCAAGAGCGGGTACCTCGGCGGCTGGACCACCCAGCTCGCCGCGTACGAAGGGCTGACCGTCAACGTCATCGAGGCGTTCGAGTCGGTGGGTGTCCATCTCACCGACGAAGAGGGGCATTACACGGCGGACCAGCAGCAGCTCAAGGCCGGGCTCGTCGAACTCGGTGCCCGCGTGGGGCACGTACTGCCCGCGGCAAGGTCCTCGGACGAGAGCGCCAGCCTCACCCAGTTCGGCGCGGGCCAGACGGCTTTCCTGCGTTTCTGGCCGTACGGCTACGGTTCACTGGCCGCGCTGCTGCCGCCCACCGCGTACAGCGTGACGCGCCTGCCCGGGAGTGCGGTCCTGGGCGGCCAGAACCTCGCTGTCACGGCGGACTCCCCGCGCGCGGCGCACGCCCGCGCGCTGATCGACTTCCTGACCTCCCCGGAAAGCGAAAGCTGCCTGCTCGACGCCGGGTTCGCCGCCACCCGCGTCTCCGCCTACGACGGAAGCGCCCGCCCTTGCTGGCCGAAGGTCGCCGAGACGTTGCACCGCGCGGCGACGGCGGGCGAGGACCCGGCGCGCACCCCGTCGACGCAGGACAGAGCCGCGTACCGGGCGACCGTGCTCAAGGCGCTGCAGGGCGCGGTCCAGCGGCCCCGGACCCCGTACTACGGCGCGTTCACCCAGGTCCTCCAGTCGTCCGTCCACGCCTGGCTCACCGCGGACCGACCCGATGTCGATGCGACCGCCGCCCAGCTCGACGCCGCACTCAGCGCCGCGCTGTCCGGCCACTGACGGCTTCGTGCCGTGGCCGTTCATTTGGATTCGACGCGGCCGAGCGGGTCGGGGCCGGCCGTCAGCTCGTCGCACGCAGCCTTCCAGGCGGAATCCCCGGGGTAGAGCTCGGTGCGGAGATAGGCCCAGGTGAGCCGCTGGACCGCGGCCACGCGCTCGGGGTTCTCGTCCGTGGTCTCGGCGACGTCGTATCCGGAGACCCCGCCGAGCCCGTGCTCCGCGTCGAACAGGGTGAGCAGGGCCTTGGGGCCGGGGGAGAGGACGTACGGATCGGCGTGCCAGTCCGGGCCCCGGACCGTCAGGTGGGCAGAGGCGTCCTTGTCACCGGCGACGACCAGCGTCGGCGTCGTCATCGCGGAGAAGTCCGTCGTCACGAAGAAGGAGAGATTCTCGGCCACGGACTCGGTGAGGGCATCGCCGCCCCGGCCGGGCGCGCCAAGCAGCACACCGGCCTTGATCCGGGGTTCGGCCAGGTTCACCTCCGTTCCGTCCTGTGGATCGGTGAGCCGGGCGCCCAGCAGCAGGCTCGCGGTGTGCCCGCCCATCGAGTGCCCGGCAACGGCGACCTTGCTGTGATCCAGGCGCCCGCGGAGCTGCGGGACGGCGGCCTCGATCGCGTCGAGCCGGTCGAGGACGAGCTTCATGTCCTCGGCGCGCGATCGCCAGAACAGCGGTGCGCCGGGGGTGGCGGGATCCAGGGTCAGCGTCCTGGAGCTCAGATGGGTGGGCTGGATCACGACGAAGCCGTGCGCCGCCCAGAAGTTGACGAGGGGGGCGTAGCCGTTGAGCGAGGAGAGGTGGTTCGAGTAGCCCTGGCCGTGGGAGAGGAGGATGACCGGCAGCTCGCTCCCGGTCACGGGCGCGGAGACGCGCAGTTCCAGGTCCACGACCCGGCCGGGAGCCGGCAGCACCACCGGGGCGACCGAGAGGACCGGAGTGGGTGAGCTGAGGGTGTCGGTGGGGTGAGCCGATGCGTTCATGCTGCGTAGGTCCCTTCAATGGCCTTTGCCGCCGGTCTCTTCGGACAGCGGCGGGGGAGGCGGTCGGGAGCGTCCGATTCAGCTACACTGAAAACGGAGCGACGTTCCGATTAATATACGGAGCGGTGTTCCGTTTTGTCAACGGCGGCCGGAAGGAGAGCGTGGTGCCCACGACAAGCCCCTCCGGGGAGGTGCCGGCCCGAGGCAAGCGGGCCGACGCGCAGCGCAACCGTCAGACGCTGCTCACCGCCGCCGCCGCGGTGTTCGTCACCTCCGGCGTGGATGCGCCGATCCGCGAGATCGCGGCCAGAGCGGGCGTCGGGATGGGGACGATCTACCGCCACTTCCCGACCCGGGCGGATCTCGTCGTCGCCGTCTACCGCCACCAGGTCGAGGCATGCGCCGAGGCCGGCCCGAGCCTGCTGGCCGGTGCCGACTCCCCGCTCACGGCACTCCGCCAGTGGGTCGACCTCTTCGTGGACTTCCTGGTGACGAAGCACGGACTCGCCAACGCGCTGCAATCGGACAGCAGCGGCTTCGAGGCGCTGCACAGCTACTTCCTCGACCGCTTGGTACCCGTCTGCGCGCAGTTGCTCGACGCCGCGGCCGACGCCGGCGAGATCAGAACCGGTATGCAGGCCTACGAGTTGATGCGCGGCATCGGCAACCTCTGCATCGGTCGGGACAGCGACCCCCGCTACGACCCCCGACGACTGGTCGGACTGCTCCTTGAGGGACTGCGGCGACCGCAGTCGTCCTGAGGTGCCGCTGCGCACCCGTGGTGTTCGCCTTCGCGGGCATGCCGACATCGACCTGACGGCGGGCTCCTTCTGCGACGTCAGCGGTCTGAACCTCTTCCTCGCCGTCAGCCAGTACGCCACAGCGGCCGGAAAGCAACTTCGCCTGGGCCACCCCACGTCCGGGGTGACCCCTGGCCGGCAGCAGCCATCTGCTGCGTGGTCCGGCGGATTCCGCAAAGAGCACTCTCCGTACCTCTAAAGTCGGTCTTGTGACCACATCAGCACCGTGGAACGCGCACCAACCCTCAGGTGACCTGTCCTGCCGGCAAGCGGGCGACTCCGGCCTGGGCGGCACGGCGCCAGGTGACCCCGGGTGATCAGTGATCGCATGGCGAACGTGTTGCGCCGGCTGCGCGACGACGACGGGCCCGGCGGGATCGCGCATGCCATGACGGCGGGTGCGGTCGCGCTGGGTGTGGACGGCCTCGCGGTGTCCCTGCTGATGGAGGACTCCGGTATCGAACTGGTGGCCTGCTCGGACGAGAGCGCGCAGACCTTCGAGGATCTGCAGTTCACCCTCGGGGAAGGGCCGGGCCCCGACACCGTGCGCGCCGGCATCATGGTGTGGGTGCCGGATCTGGCGGGAGTGCGCCCCGACCGCTGGCCCGCCCTGGCCATGGAGAGCGCGGGCCTGGCGGTTCGGGCGGTGTTCTGCTTCCCGATCGGCCTGGGCGCCATCCGTGTCGGCGTGCTGACCGCGGTGCGCCGCACTCCGGGCCCACTGAGCTCAGGACAGGCCGACGATGCCCTGGTCCTGGCCCGCGCACTGACCGCCCGCTGTCTGGGGGGCGGCGAACCCCGCCGACAGGACCCCGACGACCGCGTCTCCCAGGATTCCGCCCACGAACTGCAGCAGGCCGTCGTGCACCAGGCGACCGGCATGATCAGCGTCCAGCTCAGCCTGTCCCTGCCCCAAGCTCTGCTGCGACTGCGGGGTCATGCTTATGGCAGTGGCCGCACCATCACCGACATTTCCCGAGAGATCGTGGCCCGGCGGTTGCGCCTGGACCCCAACACCGACGGCACTGAGCCTGCTGTCGCAGACAAGGACTGATCGCCATGCCCCGCGAACAGCAACTCTCCCAGGTGTTCGTCGAGATCGCCGATTCCCTGATCGATGATTTCGACGTCATCGACTTCCTGCAGCAGCTGTCCGTCCGCTGCATGGAACTCCTCGACGTGGCCGCCGTGGGGATCCTCCTCGCGGACGAACACGGCATCCTGCGGGTCCTGGCCGCTTCCGACGAGCGCACCCGGCTGCTGGAGTTCTTCGCCACGCAGCACGACCAGGGCCCGTGCGTGGAGTGCTTCCAGAGCGGGCAGCCCCGCACCAACATCGACCTCACCGCTTCCCGGATCACCGACGACTGGCCGCAGTTCGCCACCCAGGCTCAGGACATCGGCTTCGTGGCCACGAACGCGCTGCCGCTGCGGCTGCGTGGGCGCATCATCGGCGCCCTGAGCCTGTTCCAGACCGATCCCGCCCCCCTGAGTTATCAGGACGTCTCGCTCGCCCAGGCCATGGCGGACATCGCGACCATCGCGATCCTGCAGCAGCGCACCTTGGCCCAGAGCGAGACCGAACGCGGCCAACTGCAATACGCGCTGACCAGCCGCATCGTCCTGGAGCAGGTCAAGGGCATCCTTGCCGAACGCTGGCAGCTCTCCGTCGACGACGCCTTCGCCGCGTTCCGCCGCTACGCCCGCAACCACAACCTGAAGCTCGCCGCCCTGGCTCGCGACATCACCGACGGCACCTTCGACACCGACGCCATCCCCCATGGCGTCGCCGGCACCGCGATGTGAAGCACGATCATGCCGCGACGCCGGCCCCGCGCCCCAACGTGACCGTCACGTCGTCGTGACGGGGACGCGCAGCGTCGCGTTCGCCACGCTCTGCAGGTGGCGCAGCGCCTGGCGGTACGAGTCCACGGCGCCGCACTGGAGGTAGTCGATCCCGTGCCGCACGCAGAACTCCCGTACCAGCGGCTGCACTCGGGAAAGGTTGGGTCGAGGCATGCTGGGAAACAGGTGGTGCTCGATCTGGTAGTTCAGCCCGCCGAGGAGCCAGTCGGTGACCGTGCCGCCGCGGATGTTGCGCGAGGTCAGGACCTGTCGGCGAAGATAGTCCGCGCTGCCCGACTCCGGCATCGGCATGCCTTTGTGGTTCGGGGCGAACGCGCACCCCAGATAAAGCCCGAACAGACCCTGCTGCACGACCACGAACACCAGGGCCTTCACGGGCGGCAGAACGAGCAGGACCACGGCCAGGAATCCCGCGGCGTGGAGCAGCAGCAACCCCAACTCCAGGCTGTTGTGCCTGTTCCGCCGCCGCAGTAGCGATCCCACGCTCAGCGCGTGCAGATTGGCGCTCTCCAGCAGGAGCAGCGGGAAGAACAGCCACACCTGCCAGCGGGCCAGCAGCCTGGCCGGGCCCCGCAGCGTGCGGGCCTCCTGCGGGGTGAACACGACGGCGCCCGGGGCGACGTCGGGGTCGCGGCCGGGTTCGTTCGGATGCGCGTGGTGGAGATTGTGCTTGCTCACCCACCAGCCGTAACTGAACCCGATGAGCAGGTTGGCGTGGACGAGGCCGACCACCGCGTTCGCCGGTCGGCGGCGAAAGATCTGCTGGTGCCCGGCATCGTGGGCGACAAAGCCGAGCTGGGCGAAGACCGCGGCCAGATACGCTGCGGTGCCCAGCTGCCACCATGAGTCGCCGATGACGACGAACGCGGCGATCCCGGCGGCGAGCAGCGCCGCCGTCACACCGATCTTGACGTAGTAGTACGCGGTCCGGCGCTCCAGCAGTCCGGCGCCCCGTACTTGCCTCATGAGTTCCGCGTAGTCGCTTCCCTGGGATCGGGTCGCGGGCGCGACCCCGAGCTCGGTCATGACTCTCTCCTCGCCACGGACGACATCAGCGAGACGGATCGCAGGACCGGCAGGGTCTGGACTGACCGAGCATTCAGGCAGGCTGACTGACAGGTCCTCCCAGTATGCGCGCCTGCCCGGTTTGTGAACTTGGCAAATCCGTCACAACGCTGCTGATTTCCCGGTGGGGGACTTCCTGTCTCCGCGCCCGGCGCCGCAGCGGAAGGTCACGCCTCATGCGGTCGGCCGCGCACCACACCATTGACGATCATGAGGTGGTGGGCGGACCACGGGCCGTGGCAGGTGTCGCACACGGTCTTGCGCCACCCTCGCGGTGCGTCTTCGCGGGTCCGGATGCGGCCGGGAGCGCCGCAGAATTCACAGGTGCGCATCGACTCCGCCTCTGCGGCAGTGATCAGGGCGCGCGCCGTGTCGCTGTCGTGGCCCACGGACTCGACGTGAATGCGCAGGCCGCCGAATTTCTCCCCGAGGTCCACGAGACGGTATCCGGGGGCCATCGCGCGGAGTTGGCGGTGCAGGCGGCCCAGCAACTCCTGCCAGCCAGGCCCCACCGTGTCAGCCCGTTCAGGGATCTGTACCGGCTGCGGAACGGGCGCTGTGCTGTGGTCGGGCATCGCACTATCGTCGCGCACCCGGCCCCTTCGGGGAACGAGCACGCCAGGGGCCTGTACGGGCGAAACCCGGGCCGCCGGGAGGACGCGTCACAGGATCAGGGCGTCTCACGTGCCTGATCCTGTGCGGGCTGGCGTCCTGGCCGCGGCGGCCCGGGGGTCGTGGGGTGCGGGTCAGCCGTTGTCGCCGGCCCCGTAGCCCTTGTCGTCGTCGGTGTCGTGGTGGCCGCTGATGTTCTGGCAGGTGTTGCCGAACACCGGGTTGAGGACCCCGATGACGTCGACGGTGTTGCCGCACACGTTGACCGGCACGTGGACGGGCACCTGGAGGAGGTTGCCGGACAGGACGCCGGGCGAGCCGACGGCTGCGCCGTGGGCTCCGGCGTCGGCGGCGGCCATACCGGCGCCGGCGGCCAGGACGGCGCCGGCGGCGGCGGTGATGGCGGCTGCCTGGGCAATACGGGACATCGAAGTCTCCTTGGAAGGGTTGAGTCCGCCGTAGGGATCACGGCGTTGACCCCACCAACGGGTCTGCTCCTCGGCAGGTCACGGGTGTTCCACCGAACGGACGCCCCGACGGCCGACCGGCCTTCCGTACCGCGCGCGCCGGGGACTCCGGCCGGAGGGGCCGTCCGGGTGAATACGGGTCCGCGGTGGGGGCGTCGTCCGTGTCCTGGGCCGTGCGCCTTCGTTGCCCAAGTGCGACATCGAGGTCCGGTCGGGCCTGGCAGTTCGCCTTTCTTCTGCCAGGTCCGGCCGCATCATCTCGCGACAGGGTGCGTGTCCTCGCGCTCCATCGGTGCCGGCTTTCCACCCTCGGTCGTGATCGGACCGGGTGCGGGGCTCCGAATGGCGGAAGGCGCACCTATCGGCTGAGATGGGACCAACAGTGTGCCATCTGTGACACACGGTGACCTTCGGGAAAGAGCCCGGCCTCGAAGGTTCGGCAAAGAAAGTCGCGTCATGACATCTGATCTCAGCACCACCCAGCACGACCCCAGCCACATAGGCCCAGACGATGAGCCCAGGCTCACCCTTCTCCGGGCGGTCGCTACCGCCCGGCCGCTGGACGAGGTCGCCTCACTGGTGGCCCTGCTCAACCGGACCGGTGAGTCGCCACGCCCGGGGGACGAGGCGTTGCGCATGGCCGCCGTCTCCCGCCCGGTGGACGAGGTCCTTCAGTTGGTCACCCTGCTGAAGAATCCCCCTCACACGATCGCCGACGCCGATACGGCGTTGCTCGCGGCGGCGATGGGTCGGCCCATCGAGGACGTGGCCGAGCTGGTGGCCGTCCTCGGCCCGGACAAGGACAACGGCTCCAGCGAGGACAACAGCCCCAGCGAGGACAACAGCCCGGGTAAGGACAACAGCCCGGATAAGGAGTACGGCCCGGTCGAGGACAGGCCGCAGCGGCAGGGGACCGTCGTCGGCGCTTCGGAGAGCGCCACTCCGAGCGCCGCGAGTGCCACCGTTGCCGCAAGTGCCGCCGTCCCGCGCGCCGCGCAGGCCGTCAGCCGACGAGCCCCGGCGGCCACCGTCGGGTTCGAAGGTGTGTCGCCGGAGCGCTCGGCGTCGTCGTCCCTGCGATCCCCGCTGCGCTGGCCCGCCGCCATGGCGCTGTTGATGATCGGCGCGCTCCACCTGCCGACCGACATCGCGGGCCTCCGTTCCGGCGGACCGGCGGCAGTCGCGTCCACGGTCATCGCCGTCCTCTGCCTGGCGCTGGCGTACCTGCTGGCCGCGCGGGACACGGTGTGGATCTGGGCGGCCGCCGCGGCCGCCGCCGTCGGCATCGTGGCGGTGCACTCCATCGCCGCAGGAAGCAACTCCGTGCATCTGCTCAGGGACAGCCTTGGCAACCTGTTCGCGGGCGCGGCCGCGCTCGCGGTGGCCTGCGGTGTCATCGCGGCCGTCCTTGCGGGAGCGGTGCTGATGCGCAGGCAGAAGCCGCGAACGGTCGCCGACGAAACCTGACGGGGTTCCGGTCCCAGCCGACCGGCTCCGTGCACAAGCGCCCTAAGCGCCCCAAGGGCCCCGAAACCTGTGCGGTTTCGGGGCCCTTGGGGTACTGCCGGACGTGAGTGTCAGTGGTTGGCGACACCGTTGCCGGACAGGACCGGAATCTGGTCCAGGATGTGCGACAGCGGCTCGTCGCCCTTGATCTGCGAGGAGTTCTCGGCGCACTGCTGGTTCTGCGGGGAGGACAGGACGTTGATGTCCTGCACCGTGATCGGGACGGCGCCGACGAGGGAACCGACGTTCGCCTTGACGGGCAGGCCGATGCACGGCTTGTTCAGCGTTCCCTGAACCAGACCGACCTGCGGGCTGAGGGTGCCGCCGGTGTGGGTGTTGCCGTACGACTGCTCGGCGCCGTTGCCGTTGGTGGTGGACGCGCCTTCGTCGTTGCCGATGGCCATGGCCGGGGAAACGAACGCAGCGGAGACGCCGACGATGGAGGCGGCCACCGCGGCGGTGCCGAGGAACTTCTTGAGCATTTGCAATCCTTTGGAGATGAGGGCAGCACAGGGAAGAACATGCTGCTCAACTACCGATCGCCGACGTAGTTCCGTCGTTTCACCCGAACGGTGGCGCTGCCAAGTTGTGGCTCGGTCGCCCAAGTCCTGAGGAGATCACGCAGGGGGCACCTTGCAGGCGGATTCCGGGGCACGTACGCCCGGCCGACCGCCCTGGTTCCGAGCCGCAGATGTCGCGCCGTGCGAGCGCCCCCATCGTCGGAGCACCGGCTGGCCCAGGAGGATGCCGATGGTCACCAGGGCGAGTCCGCAGAACTGCTTGACCGTGAGCGCCTCCCCGGCGATCACGGTGCCGAGCAGTACGCCCGTCACCGGGTTCAGGAGACCGACCAGGCCCACAGTGGCGGCGGGCAGGTGGCGCAAGCCGGCGAACCAGGCGGCGAAGGCCAGTGCGGTCGCCACGACGGTGACGTAGCCGAAGCCGAGGACGGCCGCCCCGTCGAGGTGCGGCGGCGCCCCCTCGGCGGCGACGGCGAGCGGGAACAGCAGAAGACCGCCGGCGATGAGCTGCCAGGACGTCGAGGCGAGCACCTCGACCTCGGTGCTCCAGCGCTTGGCGAGGATGTACCCGCAGGAAGACATGAGCATGGCGGCGATGGAGGCGCCGACGCCGAGAAGATCGATCGAGGTGGCTCCGGTGAACAGCATGAGGTAGACGCCGCCGATGCCGACCCCCGCACCGATCAGGTGCGCGGGGCGTGGCCGCTCGGCGATGAGTCCCCAGGCGATCAGCATCATGACCATCGGCGAGGTCGCCATGACGGAGGAGGCGACGCTGGTGGGCAGCCGCTGCGCCGCGATGTAGATCAAGGCGAAGAACCCGCCCATGTTGAGGATGCCGAGGACCAGGGACTTCCACCACCACGACCCGTGCGGTCGCGCCCGGCAGGCCGCCAGGAGGAGCAGTCCGGCCGGCAGCGCCCGGAAAGCCGCGCCGTACAGGGGCTCGTCGGCGGGCAGGAATGCGCGGGTGACGTAGTAGTTCGTACCCCACGCGACCGGCGCGATCATCGTGATCAGGGTCCACCGCAGATTACCTTCCATGGAAGCCATTATATCTTCCTTGGAAGGTATAATGAAGTCATGTCACCACCGCTCGACCACGTCGCCCGCATCCAGGCCGAGTGGGCCCGCGAACGCCCCGACATCGACGTGACCCCCCAGGCGGTGATCGGGCGACTGCACCGCCTCGCCGGGCTGCTCACCGAGGAGCTGTGCACCGTCTATCGGCGCTACGGGCTGAGCGAGGGGGAGTTCGACGTCCTCGCCGCATTGCGCCGCGCGGGAGGGCCGTGCGAGCGGGCCCCTGGCGAACTGGCCGCGCACACCATGGTGACCACGGGCGCGATGACCAAGCGGATCGACCGCCTCGAACGCGAAGGGCTGGTCACCCGCCGCCGCGCCGCGAGTGACGGCCGTGGGCGCGTGGTCGCCCTCACCCCCGCGGGGCGGGAGTTGATCGACGCCGCGTTCGCCGAGCACATGGGCAATGAGCGACGCCTCATGGACCGCCTCACCCCGCAGGAGGCGGCGCACCTTGAAGTGCTCCTCACCGCGTGGCTCTCCCGCGTCGAGCCGCCACTCAGCTCGTGAAGTCCCGAACGAGCTGCGGGCGGGGCCTGCTCAGGTGGGGCTCCGCCATCTAAGGTATTGATCATGCTCAAGTCAGGGGTGGGGCTGTTCGCGGTCGTGGTCGGGCTGCGCTTCCTGCCCTTGGCCGCGGTGTTCGAGCAGCCCGGGCTGAGGGTGCCGGCGGCCCTGGTCGCGGCCGGGGCGGCAGCTGTGGCGGTGTGGCTCGGGGACGGCCCGGACAAGACCGTGCGTTTGGCGGTGGGCCTGATCTCCGCACTGGCCCTGGGGGGCACGGCGCTCTGGACGGTGCGGGGTGGGACGGTCGCTGCCTCTGCCGATGTCCCCGAGTCGAAGGTGCCGGTCGGCGACACGTCTCAGGCCTGAACAGTTGCCTGCCGCACTGGACTTGGATCCCTGACGTCGGATCATCCGATGGGGGTCATTCGGCCGCCGTGAAAGCCCCGTCGGTGAGGAGAGGAACGGTGTCGCAGGCGTCCCGTTGCATCGTTCGCCGGAAGCGATCACGGCGACGGGACGGTCGAGCGTTCCGTAGCCGTGCTGAGCGAGCCAATGGCCTACCGCCGTTGCATTGCGCAGCACGTCGACGACCACCAGGCATGCCACGTCCGCCGCCAGCCGTTGCGCGCCGACGGTTCCCCAGCCGAACCGCGCTCCACTGCCTGTTTGCAGAAACCAACTGTCCATAGCTGACGACAATGCCACTCCGTGCAGGCGTCAAACGCCTGTGCGGCACCGCTGATCAGACCCTACCGGGATCGACGCGGAGCCCCACTAGTGACAGCAGTCATTGGTTATAGAATCGCCTCGTGAACAGTGAGGATGAAGTGTTCGAGGCGGTGGGTGCCCTGGCGGACCCGGTCCGCCGTGGTCTGTATCGGTACGTGGCGGCGACGCCGGGTGCCGTCGGCCGTGATGCGGCGGCCGCGGCGGTCGGGATCTCTCGGTCGCTCGCCGCGTTCCACCTGGACAAGCTTGTCGAGGCGGGCCTGCTGGCCGTCACCTATCAGCGGCTGTCGGGGCGCAGCGGGCCGGGGGCGGGGCGTCCGGCGAAGTTGTACCTGCGGGCGCCGGGCGAGCGGGCGGTGTCACTGCCGCCCCGCTCCTACGATGCCGTCGGCCGGCTGCTCGCGAAGGTCGTCGACAGCGCCGGACTTGACCGGGAACTGCAGTCCGCGGCCCGGGCGGCCGGCGCCGCCGAGGGCGCGGAACTGGGCAGCGATGCCGATCCGGTCGCGGCGCTGCGGTCGCGTGGCTATGAGCCGTACGGGGACGGGGCGACGGTCCGGCTGAACAACTGCCCGTTCCACTCGCTGGCCGACGAGTTCCCGGCGCTCGTCTGCGGGATGAACCTGGCCTTCATCGAGGGCCTGCTTCCCGGATGCGCCGGTGGCGGGGACTGGACGGCAGCCATGGACCCACCGCCGAAGGGGTGTTGTGTCACTCTTTCTAAAACTAATGATGCTTGACGATAGAAGCCTGGTCCGGTCATGCTGACACCATGACCAACTTCCACCTGGCCCAGGTCAACATCGGACGCATCCTCGGCCCGCTCGACGGTCCCGTACTGGCCGACTTCGTCGCGCAGTTGCCCGAGATCAACGCCCTGGCCGACCAGGCCGCCGGATTCGTCTGGCGCATGGTCGACGACGACGGCGAGGACTCGACGAGCCTGCGGCCCGACGGGGAGGACGACCTGCTCCTGATCAACTGCTCGGTCTGGGAATCGGTCCAGGCGCTGAGGGACTTCACCTACCGCAGTGAACACCTGAAGGTGCTCAGCCGCCGGCGGGAGTGGTTCGAGAGGATGTCGGAGCACCATCAGGCGCTGTGGTGGGTGCCTGTCGGCCATCGCCCGACGACCGCCGAGGCCATGGAACGCATCGCCCTGCTGCGGGAACGCGGCGACGGGCCTCTCGCGTTCACGTTCCGCAACCCCCAACCCGCACCGGCCTCCGCGGTCCTGCCCGCTTAGGTGGAGGACGACAACTGACCGTGTGCCGAGGTCAGGCCGTTGCGACGAGGACAGCGGCGAGCACCAGCAAAGCCGGCCCCGCGAGCATGCAGTCGACGGCAGCCCGGATGAGACGGAACTTCCGAGTGGCGAGGGCGGCCATGAATCTCAAGTGCCCCAGTCGGCCTGAAGAGAGGCGACCGTCGCGGCGATCCGCTCCTGCCCCGTGTCGTGCTGCGGGTTCGGTGCGGTGGATGTCATCGAAGTGTCCTCTCCTTATCAGCAGACTTCCCCGTGCCGGGATTGTCCGGCAAGCCGACGGAGAGTCCGGGCGGCCTTGCGGTCTAGGACGATCGGCCCACCAGTTTCCCCTGCGCTCGGCTACAGCAACGAGCGCTGCGGTGCGAAGGAGCCCCGCCGTGGGTTCGCGTACGGGCTGCTGCAGTTGGAGAGCGGCATCAACGGCCTGGTCGCACTCGGGCACGGGGTGCCGGTGGTACTGATCACGGGTGACCTGACCACGGCCGAGGAGATCGAGCCGTTCTGCCCCGGCATTCGCGCCGCTGTGGTCAAGACCTCGGTGTCGCGCTTCGCCGCCGACGGCATGCACCCGGCGCAGGCTCGAGAGGTGATCCGGGACGCCGCCCATGAGGCGGTCCAGGACCTGGCGCACGCCGCACCACCCACGATCGGAATCCCCGCCACCCTCACCGTCCGGTTCCGCAACGCCGACCTGGCCGAGATGGCGACGTGGATCAACGGTGCGGTGCGCGAGGACGCGTTGACCGTGTGTCTCACCGACGCCGACCCGATCCGTCTGTACCGCGGCTTCGTCGCCGTGGTCATGCTCACCCGGGCCATCGCCGAGTGACGGCAGCGCCCGAATCCGGCAGGTGGAGTTCGGAGTCCGGCAACGGCTTCGATCCACGCGTCCTGGACCCTCCCGCACCGGCCGGGCCTGCGGTCACTCGCCCGAGGTCACGGCTTTGAGTTCGTCGAGCGACTCCCGTAGGTACTCCGCCAGGGTGCGTTGCCCGGTGTCGGCCACCCAGCGCTCGAAGCCGACCTTGAACACGGCGATGCCCGCCTCCGCGGTGAGGCTCGCGGCCGGGTCCTTGACGCCGCGCCGGCGCAGGGTGGCGGCGAGCGCGGCGGACAGCGAGGCGAGCTTGATCAGCTCGCGCTCGCGCAGCTCCGCGTTGGCCATGATGACGGCCTGGCGCTGCTGGGCGAACTCATGGCGCTCCAGGAAGAAGGCGGCGACGGTCTCCAGCGTCGAAGCCATCGCGTCGATCGGTGCGGCCGCGGCCGGGGTGTCGGCCAGGGTGTCCACGAAGGCCTGTTCCAGGGCGTGCGCACCCCCGAACAGCACCTCGCGCTTGTCGGCGTAGTGCCGGAAGAAGGTCCGCTCGGTGAGCCCGGCGCGTTCGGCGATCTGCGCGGCGGTTGTCTGCTCGAACCCGTGCTCGCTGTAGAGGTCCAGCGCCGCCTGTTCCAGTCGTCCGCGCGCGTTCGGTTCCCATCGGCCCATATCCGAGATCTTACGTGATGACAGTGACTGACATCGGGTGCTACGGTTGATGTCAGTCACTGACATCGGCTCGATCGCCGCACATTCCGTGTCCCGGTACCGCGCGGCGAGGACGGTCGACCTATCCGGAGGTTCTCCTCATGCGTGTGTTCATCACCGGCGCGTCCGGCTGGATCGGTTCAGCCGTGGTTCCGGAGCTCATCGGCGCCGGCCATCAGGTCGTCGGGCTCGCCCGCTCGGACGCCTCGGCCGCCGCCCTCACCGCGGCCGGCGCCGAGGTGCGGCGCGGCACGATCGACGATCTCGACACCCTGCGCAGCGCGGCCGCCGAATCCGACGGCGTGATCCACCTCGCCTTCAAGCACGACATCGCGTTCAGCGGCGGCTTCGAGGACGCCGCCGACGCGGACCGGCGTGCCATCGACACCTTCGGCGAGGCGCTCGCCGGCTCCGACCGCCCGTTCCTCATCGCCTCCGGGACCCTCGGGCTGGCGCCGGGGCAGGTCGCCACCGAGCAGGACGGCCAGGCGTCCGCCCCGGTCGGCGACCACTGGACCGGCGGCCTGGCCAAGCGGGTGGCCAACGCACACGCGACGGCCGCTCTCGCGGAGCGCGGCATCCGCTCGTCGGTCGTACGGCTTCCGCCGACCGTGCACGGCGACGGGGATCACGGCTTCCTCGCCGCCGTGGTCGCCATCGCCCGCGAGAAGGGCGTCTCCGGCTACATCGGCGACGGCGCCAACCGCTGGCCCGCCGTGCACCGATCCGACGCCGCCCACCTCTTCCGCCTCGCGCTGGAGAGTGCTCCGGCCGGCTCCACACTGCACGCGGTCGCGGACGAGGGCGTGCCGATCCGTTCCGTCGCCGAGGTCATCGGACGGCACCTCGCCCTGCCCGTGGCCTCGGTCCACCGCGACGACGCGGCCGGACACTTCACCTGGCTGGCCGCTTTCCTCGGCATGGACAGTCCCACCTCCAGTGCGCATACCCGCGAATTGCTGGGATGGCAGCCGACGCAGCCGGGCCTCATAGACGACCTCGACAAGGGGCACTACTTCGCCACCCCCTCCTCCTGACCGTCCGCTCCAGGAGGCGTCGCCTGGCCGGCGGAAGAGATGCCAGTGGCAGGTCGGGTCATGGTCGTTGTGAACGATGAGCGATTCTCCCGGCTTGCCGCCGAACATCTCCCACCGACCTCGCTAACGGTGGACCGAGCTGCTGCGCCCCTGCATACGTCTGCGCCGGGCCGCCCGTGGTGAGCAGGCGGTGACGCGGTGGTCGCGGCCGACGCGGACCGCGTCCCCGTCGTCGCGCAGGCAGATCTTCGCCGACTCGTCGAGCAGAGTGCCGATGTCCTGGGAGCGGTAGCCGGTGGCGTGGACGAGGATGTCCGATGCGAGGATCTGATGTTCCCCGGTGGGTGCGCATCGTGACCAGGTCCTTCAGGAAGGACACCTGCATGGTCGCATCGTCGATGAGCATGCCCCGATGCCATCCGAAGCGTGGCTGCCGTTCCAGGAAAAGGGCATTCAGCCTCTGGTCCTCGGGGAGTTGTGCGTTGTGTTCCTCAACGGCTATGGCGAGAGCCAGATGTGACGGGCCGAAGCCGATCCCGAGGACATCGTGGATGATGTCGGGCATACTGCGCGGTGCGTCACCGATGCATCGTCTCCCTCAACGACGCTCATATTAAATAAGGTAGGGCTTGCCTTGCAATAACGGCGTCGGAGGGAACCACCATGCGGGTCGTCATGTCTGAATGAGGGGGAACCATGGCCTTGTACGCACTGCTGGTCGGCATCGACGCGTACGAGGCTCCGGTCCAACGGCTGAACGGCGCCCGCAACGACATTGCGGCAGCGCAGGCCTTCCTGGCCGGGAGCGTGCCGCCCGACGCGTACTTCCCGCTGTGCCTTCTGGATGAGGACGCGACCCGGGCCGCGGTGGTCGACGGCTTCCGGGACCATCTGGGGCGGGCCGGAGCCGGGGACAGCGCGGTGTTCTGGTTCTGCGGCCACGGGTCGCAGGCCCCGCCGCCGGACGAAGCCGCCCACCTCGTACGGCTGGAGCCGGGCCGCATGCTCCAGACGGTGCTGTGCGTGGACAGCCGGCACGACGGGACCGCGGACCTCTACGACAAGGAACTCGCCACGCTGATCGCGGAGGTGGCGGCGCGCGGGGTGCACCTGGTGGCGGTGATGGACTGCTGCCACTCGGACAGCTCTACCCGGGCGGGCGGTGACGCGGCGGCGGGACCGGGGGACGGTTTACTGACGGCCCGCTGGCAGCCCGCCCCGGACCACACCACCATCGGCCAGTGCCCTGCTGGCGCAGTGGACGCCGTCCGACGGGATCGGGCGCGACCACGTGGAACTGGCGGGCGCGGCCGGCTCCGCTGCGGACCACCGGTACCGGCACCTGGGACCACCGTTTCCGGGCGTACGGCTACCCGGCCGAGCACCGCCGCCAGGGTGTGCCGGTGCGCGGCGAGATCATCGGGCACGCCGGCGACGAGTGGCTCCAGGTGGAAGCCGGCCCGCACGCGGGCTGGGGGCTCGAGCAGGGCTTCTCCGGCTCGCCCGTCTGGGACGTCAACATCGAGGGCGTGGTCGGAATGCTGGTCGCCCGCGACAAGGTGGTCGCGGTGGACCGGCGGACCGCGTACGCCGTCCGGGTCGAGACGGTGGCCCGGTACTGGCCCGGCCTCGCCCCGTTCATCAGGGACACCACGACCACCGAGCTGCGCGACCGGCTGGAGAGCCTGCTGTGGCTGCCGCTGACCGGGGACGGCGCGATCCCCCGGGTGGACGAGGTGGACCCGCACGACATCGGGGTCTCCCGCTCCAAGTACAGCGACCTGCGGGAGGGCGCGCCCTATGTGTCCCGCCGCCCCCAGGACGACCAACTGGACGCGTACCTCGCCGAGGAGCGCTTCGTGGTGCTGGCCGGCCGGTCCAAGGCAGGCAAGTCCCGCACTCTGTACGAGGCGTTGCTCCGGACGATGCCCGGCGCCCGGCTGATCGTGCCGCGCCCGGACGGTCCGGACCGGCGGGTGCTGGACGATCTGAGCCGACTGCTGCCGCTGCCCACCGGCTCCGACCCGGTGGTGGTCTGGCTGGACGACCTGCACCGCTTCCTGCGGCCCGGGGGCCTGGACCTGCAGATCCTCGAACGGTTCACCGCCCAGCCGGGGATCACGGTGGTGGCGACCATCCCGGCCAAGCACCGGGCCGCCCTCACCGGCATGGAGAACGATGTCGGCCGCACCACCCGAACCGTCCTGGCCAAGGCGCGGACCGTGGAACTGCCGTCGCTGCTGAGTACGGAGGACACGGAGCGGGCCCGGGAGCTGTACCCCCGGGAGGACTTCGACGTCCGCGGCATCGGTGAACTCATGGTCGCCGCACCCGGGCTGGAGCAGCGCTTCAACGACGGCGCGGACAGCGATCCGGCAGGCTGGGCACTGGCGCGGGCGGCCACCGACTGGCTGCGGATGGGCCTGGCCGAGGGCGTCCCGGAGGAGGCACTGCGGGAACTGTTCGACGCCTACCTCTACGCCTACCACCCCGAACTCGACGCCGACGACGCCGGGTACCGGACCGCACTGGCCTGGGCCCGGCAGCCGGTGGCCGGCAGCATCGCACTGGTCCAGCAGGTGCCGGGGCCGGACGGCGCCCCGGGCTACGCCGCGACCCCGTACATGGCGGAGTACCTGGACACCCGCGACGACGACCCGTCGGCCGCCGTGCCGCGGTTCGCCTGGCAGTACCTCACCGACAGCCGGCCGCCCGGCGAGCTGCTGGCGACCGCGTACACCGCGCTGATCCGTGACGAGACCGAGATCGCCGAGCAGACGCTGCTGCGGATCGTCGCGACGGCGTCCGACGACCGGGACAACCCGGCCTGGGCGGCGCTGATGCTGGGCGAGATGTATCTGTACCTGGCCCGGTTCGGTCCCGCGGTGGAGCAGTTGGACAGCGCGGTGGCCTCCGATGTGGAGAGCGTGGTGCCGCTGGCGCAGGTCGTGCTGGCCGGGGCGCTGATGGTGACCGGCGACCGGACCAGGGCCCGGGAGCTGCTGGAGGCCGCGGTGGGATCGCGCGATCCGCAGGTCTCCCAGATGGCACAGGTGGGGCTGGCCGGAGTGCTGGTCAAACAGGGGGAGAGCGACCGGGCGGAGCGGCTGCTGGAGGCGGTGCTCGCCGCCGGGGACACCGAGGTGACGCCGTTGGCGCAGGCCCAGTTGGTCAAGGCTCTCACGCTCAGCGACGGCGAACCGGCGGGCGTACGGGCCGGCCGCAGGCCGGGCGCGGTGCACGGCAAGTCCGGGGCCGGCGCCGCCCCGGCCATCGTCCGGGGCGGTCCGGCGGAGCCGGCCGAGCAGCCGTGGACCCTGTCCCGGGCGGTCGGTGAGTCGATCGCCGGCCAGATCACCGCGATGGCCCGCGCCAACCTCGGCGGCCTGCTGGTGAACCAGGGCAAGCTGGACCGTGCCGAGGAACTGCTCCGTTCGGTGCTGGACAGCGGGCAGTTCCACGCGGTGCCGTTGGCCCAGGCCTGCCTGGGTGAACTCCTGATCGTGCGGGGGCGGTACGAGGAGGCCGAGACGCTGCTGCGGGCGCTGGTCCGCTCCGGGCACCCGCTGCTGACCCCGCTCGCCAAGGTCTTCCTGGCGATCACGCTGCTGCACCAGGAGCGCATCGACGAGGCGATGGAACTGCTGCTGGAGGTGGCCGGCTCCGACAACCCCGACCAGGCGCCGCGGGCGGCCTGTGCGCTCGGGGAGTGCTACTCCGCGCAGGGCGACGGGCCCGCGGCCGTCGAGTGGCTGGAGCGGGCGATCGCCACCGGACACCCGGACTGGTCGGTGGCCGGTCTCGTCGACCTCGCCGACGTCGTCATCGGCCTGGCACGGCGCGGTGCCGAGGACGGCGCCCCGGAGGGTGACAGTGCCGGGGACGAGCCGGGCGGTACGGAGCGGGCGGTGACTCTCCTGACCACCGCGATCGCCGCCGGCCACCCGGACCTGTCGCCGGGCGCCGCCGACATGCTCGGCGACTTCCTGTCCCAGGAGGGCCGGTACGAGGAGGCTGAGGCCGCGTACCGGACCGCCATCGGCTCCGGGCACCAACACTGGTCACCCATCGCCCGGATCGACCTCGGCCTGATGCTCAGGGCACCGGGCAACGAGCCGGACCGGGTGGTGGAGGAGCTGACCGGTGCGATCGCCGCCGGCCACCCGGACCTGTCGCCGGGCGCCGCCGACCTGCTCGGCGACTTCCTGTCCCAGGAGGGCCGGTACGAGGAGGCGGAGGCCGCGTACCGGACCGCCATCGACTCGGGTCACGAGCAGTGGTCGCAGATCGCCCGGATGGACCTCGCCCTGATGCTTGCCGACCAGGGCGACCTGGGACGCGCCGAGAGCCTGCTGCGGGTGGTCGCGGACTCCGACGACCCCACCGTCGCGACCTGGGCGGTCACCGTGCTCGGCATGGTCCTGATCCAGAACGACCAGCGGCCCGAGGGACTGGGCCACCTGAGGGCGGCGAGCGACGCGAACGCCGCCCCGGCCTCGCAGATGGCCCGGTTCCAGCTGGCGAAGTGCCTCGTCGAGGACGGCGACGCCGAGACCGCCGAGGAACTGCTGCGGTCCGTGGTGGACGACGAGCCCACCGACGTCACCGAAGTGGCCCGCGCCTACCTCGCGGTCCAGCTGCTGCGCGGTGGCGACGAGGAGGCGGCCGAGGAGCTGCTGGCCGGGGTGGAGAACTCCGGTGACCAGGAGGCCATCGCGCTCGCCTACCTCGGGACCGGCGAGTACCTGCTGGACACCGGCGAGGTGCAGGCGGCCGGTGAACTGCTGGCCGCCGCGATGGAGATCGCCGATGAGGAGACCGCCCCCCGGGCCGCCGTACTGCTCGGCGTCGTACGCCGCTCGATCAACGACCTGGAGGAGGCCCGGCAGCTGCTGTCCGACGCCCTCGCCTCCGGCGAGCCGTCGGTGGAGCCGATGGCCCGCCGCTACCTCGGCAGCACGTTGTTCCGGCTGCTGCAGTACGCCGAGGCGGAGCGGACATTGCTGCCGCTGGCCACGTCGGACGACACCGAGCACCGGCCGCAGGCGCTGCTGCTGCTCGGCCAGGTGCTGACGGCCGCCGGCCGGCCGGCGGACGCGTACCCGTGGTTCGAGCAGGCCATCGAGTGCGGCGACCCCGACACGGAGGCCGTGGCCCGCTACGACTACGCCGAGCTGCTGCTGAGCGCGGGGCACCGCGACCGGGCCGAGGAGGTCTACACCCCGCAGGTGGCCGAGGACCAGGAGGCGCCGGCCGACCCCGCCGACCTCGCCGCGCCGGCCGAGGCCCCGCGGCTCGCGCCGGCGGCACCCGGCGAGCCCGTTGCCCAGGCACCGCACCCGCTGCCGGCCGCGGTGCTCGCGCTCCTCGGTGATGTGGCGGACGCGGAGGGCGCACCGGAGGAGGCCCGCTTCTGGTACCGGCTGGCGGGGCGGCCGCTACCGGAACGCTGAGCCGGGGCCGGTGGGCGCGAGTTCACTGTGCCGACGTCGCGGCGGCGATGTCGACGCTCGCGGCCCTGCGGGCCGGCCACAGCGAGGCGAGCAGCGCGCCGGCCAGGGCGATGAGCACGCCGAGCGCGAGGCGTCCCCAGGGGAGGACCAACGCGTAGCCCACGACGCTCTCCTGGAGGGTGCGCCCGAGCGCCCAGCCCAGGAAGATCCCCATGACCGTGCCGAGGGTCGCGCCGAGTCCGCCGAGGAGCAGGGCCTCCAGGCGGATCATCCGGGTCACTCCGGCGCGGTCCAGGCCGAGGGCGCGCAGCGTGCCGATCTCCTTGCGGCGTTCGAGGACGGACATCGCGAGGGTGTTGGCGATACCCAGCGCGGCGATGGCCAGGGCCATGCTGAGCAGGGCGTAGAAGACGTTGAGTTGGTCGCCGATGGGTCCGCTGTCCTGAGCTCGGATGTCTGCCTGGTCGAGGACGGCCAGGGCCGGGTTGTCGCCGAGGGCGTGGGTGAGGGTGCCGAGTGCGGCCCGGCCGGGTCCGTCATCCGTGGCGACGAGGATCGCTGCGGTGTTCGGGCTGGAGTCGTAGCGGGCGACGAGGGAGTCGGGTGCGGTGATGCTGGGCAGCAGGTTGCTCTGCTCGTCCGCCTGGTAGACAGCGCCGATGGTGACGCTGCCGCGCTGGTCGTCCTGACGCTGCAGGGGGAGGGTCTGACCGACGTGCCAGCCCGCCCGCTCGGCCTTGAAGTCGGCCACTGCGATCTGGCCCTTGGCGAGGCAGTCGAGAGACCCCTCGATCACGTCGTACCGCAGCAGCCGGCCGATGGTGGCGGGGTCGACGCCGGTCAGTACGGAGGGGGCGCCGCCCAGACGGTATTGGGTGGACTGGTTGAGCGGGCTGAAGGCCGTGCCGGGCAGCTTCCTGAGGAGCGCCGCGGTGGCAGGGGTCATCCGCATGCCGCCGTCGGCGGGCTTCACCTGGTAGTCGGCGATGAAGTCGTGGGCGGTCGCACGGTCGAGGTACCGGGTGGCGGAGGCGCCGAGGACGGACAGGCCCGACGCGAGGGTGAGGGCGATGGCGAGCGCGGCGGCGGTGGCGCCGGTGCGGCGCGGGTCGCGCACGGTGTTGCGGGCGGCGAGGTCGCCGTGCACCGGCTGGAGGCGCGTCAACAACGGTTGAACCAGGGCCACGAACGGCCGGGACAGCAGCGGGATCAGGCCAATCGTCCCTGTCAGGGCGAGTGCCCCGCCGAGTCCGATGACGGTCCGGGCGTCCTTCCCCGTAGTGAGGGCTCCGTACACCACGGCGGCGGTGCCGGTGAGCGCCAGCGCGGCGCTGAGGCCGGTGCGCAGGGAGCCGGCGCGCGCGGGCGCCGTGGGCTCGGCCGCGCTGAGCGCGGCGACGGGCGGGATGGTCATGGCCCGGCGGATCGGAAGCCATCCGGCGACCATGGGCAGCAGGGTGCCGACCAGCAGGGCGACGGTTACGGTGCCCGGGGTGAGGACCAGTGGACCGGCCGGGGTGTCGGCGGGGGTGAAGAGCGTCCGGAGCAGGGCGGCGACCCCGGTGCCGGCGGCGAGGCCGGCTGCGGAGGCGATCGCGCCGACGAGGAGGGACTCGGTGAGCAGGATGCGGCGCACCTGTCGGCGTGAGGCGCCGACGGCCCGCATCAGGGCCAGCTCCCTGGTGCGCCGGGCGATCAGCATGGTGAAGGTGTTGGAGATGAGGAAGGTGGCGACGAACACGGCGACCGCGGCGAATCCCAGCAGGATCTGGCTCATGGTGCTGCTCGTGCTCGTGGCGAGGTTCGTCTTGATCCGGGCGAGCTGGACCCCGGTGACCGCGCTGGTGCCCTGGGGCAGCACCGATTCCACACGGCGCAGGAGCTCCTGCGGCTGCGTGCCGGGTGCGGCCGTGAGCTCGACGCTCCGGTAGTGGCCGGGCTGGAGGAAGAGCCGCTGGGCGGTGGCGTTGGTGAACAGCACCAGGCTGCTTCCGGTGGTGAGCCGCATCCCGTCGGTGCGGAAGACCCCGCTGAGGGTGTAGGAGGCGGCACCCTTGTCCGTGCCCACGCGCACGGTGTCACCGACGCGGTAGCCGCCCCGCGCGGCGCTGGTCTCGTCGAGGGCGATCGTGTCGTTGCCGGCCGGGCCGGAACCCTGGGTGAAGCGGTAAGCGGGGTCCGTACCGCCCGGTCCCGGGGCGAAGTTGGCGCCCTGGTGGGACTCGCCGTGACCGAGCGGTCGGCCGTCGCGGCCGTCGACCCGGCCCGCCGCGACGGCGACGCCGGGGATGTTGGCCAGGGTGGTCACGGCCTGGGCGTCGATGGAGCCCGGCCCGGGGCCGCCGCCGGGGGAGCCGTTGAGATCGACCTCGACGGCGATGCGCTCGTAGCCGTCGGTGGCCTGGGCGGTGGCGGCGCGGTTCAGGGTGTCGCCGAAGACGAGGCTGCCGGTGATGAAGGTGACGCCGAGCATGACCGCGAACGCGGTCATCAGCAGGCGGGCCTTGTGCGCGGACACGTTGCGCAGGGCGGTACGGAACATGGGTGCGGATCCTGAGTCAGGGTGCGGGCTCGGCGATGCGAGCGGATGGCTGGTTCGGGTGCCGGCGGGCGCGCGGGTCAGCTCGTGCGTACGCGGGTGTCGAAGGCCTTCATCCGTTCCAGGACCCGGTCCGGTGTGGGCTGAGCCATCTCGTCGACCAGGCGGCCGTCGGAGAGGAAGACCACCCGGTCGGCGTAGCCGGCGGCGACGGGGTCGTGGGTGACCATGACCACGGTCCGGCCGAGCTCGCGTACCGAGTCGCGCAGGAATCCGAGCACCTCGGCCCCGGCACGGGAGTCGAGGTTGCCGGTGGGCTCGTCGCCGAAGATGATCCCGGGGCGGGAGACCAGGGCCCGGGCCACCGCGACGCGCTGCTGCTGCCCGCCGGACAGCTGTCCGGGCCGGTGGTCGAGGCGCTGGGAGAGGCCGACCATGGAAATCACACGGTCCAGCCACTGCCGGTCGGGCCGGCGACCGGCGATGGTCAGCGGCAGCGTGATGTTCTCCAGCGCGGTCAGCGTCGGCAGCAGGTTGAACGCCTGGAAGATGAAGCCGATCCGGTCGCGGCGCAGCTGGGTGAGCTGCCGGTCGTTCAGCGTGCTCAGTTCGGTGGTTCCGATGCGCGCGGAGCCTGAGGTGAACGAATCGAGCCCGGCGGCGCAGTGCATTAGTGTGGACTTGCCACAGCCGGAGGGACCCATGATCGCGGTGAACTCGCCCTCCCGGAACGCGATGCTGACATCGTCCAGGGCGACGACACGGGTGTCGCCGCTGCCGTAGACCTTGGACAGGCCGGTGACGGCGGCCGCGGCCCCGGTCGTCCGGTGCGAGATGCGAGCGTCAAGGGGTGCGGCGGTCACGGGGAACTCCTCTTCGGTGCCGAAAGGTGCACTTCGAAGGGTGTCCGGGGTACGTATCGGGACCTGGACCGCCGTGTATCGGCGCCCGCTCGGCTGCGTATCGGTTCTGCGTATCAGTTCTGCGGGGCCGGGCGGTCAGGCCGGCGCCGTAGGGCCGGGCGGGTCAGGCCGGCAGGCGCAGGGTGGCGACGGCGCCGCCGTCCGGGGCGCTGTCCAGCAGCAGTTCCGCGCCGAGGAGCCGGGCCTGGCCCAGGGCGATGGTCAGGCCCAGACCGTGGCCCGAGCCTCGCTCCGTCGCGCCCGTCTGGAAGCGGCGCGGGCCGTCGCGCAGCAGGTCCGGGGGGAATCCGGGGCCGTGGTCGCGCACGACGACCGTACGGCCCTCGACGGTGACCTGCACCGGGGTGGCCCCGTGCCGGTGGGCGTTGATGACGAGGTTGCTGACGATCCGTTCGAGGCGGCGCGGGTCGGTCTCCACGGTGTGTCCGGTCTGCCCGGACTGCGGGTCGGCGACGGTGACCGCGGTGTCCAGGCCGGTGCGCGCCACGGCCTCGGCGACGACCGCGCCGAGCGGGACATGGGCGTGGACCGGCTGTTCGGCGCCGGCGTCCAGCCGGGAGATCTCCAGCAGGTCCTCGACCAGGCCGCGCAGGTCGCGCACCCGGGCCCGGAGCAGATCCTCCGTCTCGCCGGGCGGCAGCAGGTCGGCGGTGGCCAGCAGACCGCCGACGGGGGTGCGCAGCTCGTGGGCCACGTCGGCGGTGAACTGCCGCTCGGTGCGCAGTCGTTGGCTGAGGGTGTCCGCCATGAGGTCGACGGTGGCGGCGATGTCGGCGACCTCGTCGCGGCCCTTGATATGGCCGGTGCGGGCATCCAGGTCACCTGCGGAGATCCGGCCCGCGGTCTCGGAGACCCGCCCCAGCCGGCGGCCGATCAGCCCGGCTCCGTAGACCGCCAGGGGCGTGGCCGCCGCGAGCGCGATCAGCGAGGCAACCACCATGACCACGTCGAGCCGGAACAGTTCGTGGCGCTCCGTGCTCATGTTGACCTGCAGGGCCAGCACCGGGCTGCCCGGGCCGTCGACCCGCTGGGCGGCCCAAACGCTGGGTCCCACATTGCCGTGGACGCTCCCGTCGTAGGCCGTGTGCCGGTCACCGTCGGCCGGGTTCCGTAGCGTGTAGGGCAGTTCGGCCGGATCGAGCTCGGCACCGTCGGTGAGAGTTCCGGTACGCCGGTAGGTGTCCACGGCCGAGTACACACCGTTGGAGGCCCGCATTTCGGCTCTGCCCAGAATGTCCTGCGCGGTCCATGCGTGCACCAGCAGGCCTACCGCGGCCGCGACCAGGCAGGCCGTGGCCGCGGCCAGTGCGGTGATCTTCCAGCGCAGGGGCACGCGGGCCGGACGCAGGCGGTGGAATGGGTGCACCGGCCTCAACGCCTGAGCTTGTAGCCGAAGCCGCGGACCGTCTCGATCCTGTCCCGGCCCAGCTTCCTGCGCAGCCGCTGCACGCACAGGTCCACGACCCGGCTGTCGCCGTCCCAGCCGTACTCCCACACGTTCCGGAGCAGGGTGTGCCGCTCCAGCACGATGCCCGGGTGGGCGGCGAACTCCAGCAGCAGCTTCAGTTCGGTCGGAGTCAGCGCCACCGGGCTGCCGGCGACGAACACCTCCAGGCCGCCGGTGTCGATGGTCAGGTCCCCTAGGACCAGCAGTTCCCCCTCGGAGAGGAGCGGCTCGTCGCCCGCGGCCTGCCCGGGTGCCGGTGCGGGCGGGTAGGTCGCCCGGCGCAGCAGCGAACGGATGCGTGCCACGAGCACGCCGGTCTCCACGGGTTTGACCACGTAGTCGTCCGCCCCGGCCTCCAGACCGGCGACGACGTCGAGCCCGTCGCCGCGGGCGGACATCATCAGAACCGGCACCAGGCTGGTCTCCCGGACCTTGCGGCACAGGCCGATGCCGTCCAGGCCGGGCAGCATCACATCCAGGATCAGCAGGTCGAAGCTGTCGTCGCGGAAGAGCTCCAGCCCCGTCAGCCCGTCGGCCGCGGCCTTCATCCGGTAGCCGTAGCGATCGAGGGCGACGGTGAAGGACCGGCGCATCAGGTCGTCGTCCTCCACCAGCAGCACGCGCGCAGGCCGCGGAGCGGCCGGGGCCGGGGTGGCGGGGGACACGGGCAGCTGGCTCCTGTTCGGACGATCGGGTGGCAGAGGTCCCGGGTGGGCTGACGCGGCCGGCGACCTGGAAGGAACGATATGCCAGGCCCTCCGTGCCTCCTCTTCGCCACGGCCCGGCGCATCGATTCGATGGACAACGAAGCGCTCGCTGATACCGGCCCGATACAAACCCGCCACGTCGGCGCGTCGCTTGACGACCGACGCCGTGACGTCAGCAGTTCCCGCCCGGGCCGCCGAAGAACAGGTAGGTGCCCCAGTCGTACGACACCGAGTTGTTGGTGATCTGGAGTGAGTAGCACGTTCCGGTGACCGAGCCCGCTTGCGCAAGGTTCGGGTACACCGCGCCGCCGCCCACCGGGAAGACCGTCGCTGTCCGTTGGTACGCGGCTTGGCCGAAGCCCGCCGTGGCGTGTTGGCCGGAGCCCATCGGGGGCCATGTGCTGACCGCGGACCCGACCTCACCACCGAATCGGGCCCGGGTGGCCTTGGTGGTCAGCGGTCCGTTGTTGAACCAGGACACCGGGAAGCAGCCGATCGGATGGTCGTCGAAGTAGAACCACCACGCGTTGTCGGTGAGGAAGAAGCCCATCCGGTGCTCGACCTGGGATCCGCCGCTCTGGGAAACGAACAACGGGCTTCCCGGATTCACGTACGGGTTGGCAACGGGACGGAACACACCGTCGTCCAGGTTGTAGACGCGATCGCCGTCCTCGTAGTTGTCCCGGTTCGCGAAGACGAAGAGGTGCGGTCTGGCGTCGTGATACCGCGCGATGTCGACATGCCATCCGCATTCGACGGTTTGCAGGAGGGTGCCGTCGTGCCCTGCGAGGTACCACTGCTGGCTGAAGGTCGACTGAAAGGAGGGCGCGGCGAACGGGCTCCACACATTGACCCTGCTCGACCCGCCCAGACAGTCGATGTCCAGTTCCCCGGTCGCGTATCTCTTGTTCGGAAGCAGGGCCACCGGTGACTCGGCGGCGGGCGCTGCGAGGCCGAACGGCTTCTCCTTCGCCGAGAAGGCCGCCAGATTCGGGAAGCGGCACAGCCCCGACAAGGTGGTGCGGTACAGGGGCGTGGTGTCGGCAGGAGAGGTCCGGGCAGGCGCCGGGTTCTGCGGCCCTGGGCGCACGGTCTCCTGCGACCTGGGGTCCGGCGGGGTCGGCTCGTCGGGTTCGGGAACCTGCGGCGGGCCGTCGGCCGGGGCGACGGCGAGACCGCCCCAGCGCCGCGCGGCAGGATGCGTGTCCGCGACGATGTGGTCGATGACCTGTCCGTCGGTCTCGACGGAGCTCTCGACGGCTTTCACACCCCGGTACAGCTCCAGCACATACGCCTGCATCTCCTCGAAGGCGGCCGAGCTTTCCACTTCGGACCCGGGCAGTCGGCGGAAGTCTTCGTACCGGGTCGAAGCCACGGATTCGAGGAACCGGTCGAACGGTTGCGGGGAGATGTGAGCGGTCACGGGAAGACCCCCTTGGACGGAGGAAAGCGGTGGCCCGGCTGGTAAGTGGCCGGATCGTCGGGGTTGCGGATCGGTGGCTCGTCGGTGATGACACGTTTGCCCGCCAGTGGGTGGTCACCGCGGCTGCGCCGCCGGGGGAGATAGCCGTCCGGGCAGAGTTTCGGCTCCTGGGCGTCGGCGGGCACGGGTGCTTCCGGGGGTTCCGCGAGGTCACCCGCATCGTCGATCCGGACGCATTCGACATCGGGATCGACCTCGGAGGGAATGATGTCGGGACGGTTGTCCTCGGTTGGCATGTCAGGCAACTCCGCCCGGTCCGCCCCAGTAGAAATACGATCCCCAGGTGGACGCTCCGCTGAAGTCCGCCGCGATCTGGTAGGCGTTCGGATTGGTCACCGAGGGGTACCCCTGCATCGCGGCCATCGTGCCCACCGCATCGGTCTGATAGGCCAGATTGCGCATGTAGGCCGCGTGTTGCCACCCCTCGAAGGGGAAGTGGCCGCTGCCCATCCATGTGGCCGTGGGTTCCGGGTGGTTGGCCACGTCGTCGACTATCTCACCACCCCAGTCCACCGTCGCCGCCTGGTCGCGCAGCCCGCCGGAGTTGAACAGGCCGTTGGGGTAGTAGCCCATCCATTCGTTGCCCACCCGGACCCACCAGTTGCCCAGCGAGAGAGTGACCTTCAAGGAGAGCTCGTACTGATCCCCGCCCAGGATGCTCTCGGCGAGCCGCATGCCCGGATAGGCCACCGACGACCGCTGCACCCAGCCGGTCACATCGGTGTTGTAGCCGCCGAGATCATTGCCGCCCTGGGTGTAGCCGTTGGTCGTGAAGAAGATGAACAGATGCGGGTTCCAGTCGTTGTAGAGGTCGAAGTAGGTCTGCGCGCCCACCTCGACGGTCTGCAGTCCGGCTCCGCCGCCGCGCACCACCCACAGCTGCCCCAGGGAGAACTCGTTCGACCACTGGACGTAGGGCCGCCACGTGTTGATGATCCCCTCGGTGCCGAAGTTCACCACCGACTGACTGGCATGGGCGTACTTGTGCACCGCGTCGGAGGCGCTGGGCGTGGCCGGGCCCGGATCGTCGGGCGGCGTGGATCGTTTGGCCCGGATCCCCTTCGCGAGGTAGTCCTGAAGGGTGCCGGCGGGGGAGACCCGGTCCAGGGGCTTGCGCAGGACCGGGACCGTTCCGGGCGGGCCCGGCTCGTTGCCGGGTGCTGCGAGCTCGAAAGGCGGGGACTGCGAAGGACGGTCGGCGTCGCGCACCAGCTCTGTGTGCTCCAGCGCGGGTGGCTCGGCCAGGGCGCCGGCTGCCTGGGATTCCGCGGGAATCCAGTCGAGCTCCTGACCGGAGGCCGTCGTCGTACGGGCGATGACGTCGCGGCGCGCGTACAGGTCCTTGAAGTGCTGCCGGATCTCATCGAGCCGCTCGGCTGCTTCGCGGTCCAGATCCCGGCCGGATCTCGGCTGCTGCGGCGATTCCGGCGCCTCGGGGTTCCGCTGGACTCTTCCTGTTTCCATCGTGCTCACCTTCCACCCGCGCTCGCGGGTCAGGTCAGGCAATCGACGACCGCGGCAACGATGACTCCGGCCGCGTCGGCCCCTGTACGAGCCCGGCTCCGAGCGCCCATGCGTCGACGGACTGCTGCGTCGTGATCACCTGTGCGGTGGCGCACGGTAGGGCACTCACCAGCGCATCACGCCGCTCCGGGGCGCGCCAACAGATAGGGCCATTCGGGTGGTCCTGGCGTGGATCAGGGTTGTTTCCGACGCTGCGTTGCCCGGTCAGGCGCGGGTCGCTGCGATCGGGTCCACGAGGCGTGAGTCCTGGACCTCAACGCCGCGCGTGGCGGGTCTTCAACCGTCCGAAGCCCATGGTCCCCGAGATCCGGATCCTCGGCCCATTGAGGCGGGAGTGCTGCGGGGCTTTGTAGCGCGCATCCTTCCACCCGGTGTGCAGATCCTCGACGTCGACGATCGCGTCGCGAGGCACCGTGATCTGGGCTCTGCCGGTGCCGAGTCGCAGCTCGATGCCGACCGCCGGATGCTCGAGGACCGCCCGTGGCCGGCGTCGGCCAACCCGGCGGACCTGTGCGGTCACGGCACCCGCACCGGGATCAACCCGGCCTGGTCGGCCGACTCCCGCAAGGCCTGGACGACGGCGGAGGCGACGGGATCGGGTCCCGAGCGGCGGAACAGCGCGGTGATCCTGCGGTGGCCGACGACCGGAACGGCCGGCACCGCGACCGGCGCCGGCGGTGTCGAGCCGAGCGCCAAAGTGGGCACGACGGCCGCTCCCGCACCTGCTGCCACCATGGCCAGAACGGTGGGGAACTCTCGGCACGTGTGGTCGCGGCGGGCGGTGAAGCCGTTGTCGGCGCAGATCCGCAGCAGCGCCCGGCCGCAGGCGGTGTCGTCAGGGCTGGCGACCCAGGGGCGGCCGGCCAGGTCCCGGATCGAGGCCGGCCGCGGCCAGCCGACGGGCGTGACCACGCGGTACTCGTCGTCGGCCACCGGGGAGGAGGCCAGATCGTGCCCGTCGGAGGACGCGACACCGTCGCCGTCGTGCTCGGTGACGACCATGTCGCAACCGCCGGTGCGCAGTTCGCGGAGGGCCGCCGGGCCCTCCAGCTCGACCACCCGTGGCTCCAGCTCGGGATACGCCTCCACGATCGCGCGCAGCGCCGGCGCCACCAGGTGGCAGATCGCCGTGGAGAACGCGGCGATCGTGACAGGCCCGGCCACCCGGCCGCTGAGTTCCGTCAGCTCGCGTCGCGCCTCGGCCAGCTCCTGTTCGATGCGTTCCGCGCGGGCGGCGAGCAGGTGTCCTGCGGGAGTGAGCCCGACTCTGCGGCGGGAGCGGTCCACCAGCGGCAGCCCCACCTCCCGCTCCAGCTGGGCGAGCTGCTGGGAGACGGCGGACGGGGACAGATGCAGGAGCTGGGCCGCGTCCATGACGCCCCCGCGCAGAGCGACCGCGCGCAGGACGCGAAGCCGCCGGGGGTCGAGTTCCATAAGCAGAACTGTAGTGGCACTTCAGAAAATCGTGATTGAAATAAAGCAGGGCTTCACTGATCATCGGAGCATGGAAACCAGTGAGGAATGGCGTGTGCAGTTCGACGCCGATGTCGTCTTCGCCAACGGCGGAGGCCTGCAGACCCAGGGGTTCCGGCTGGACGTGCCGGGTCCGGACCTCAGCGACCAGGAGGTCGGGGAGCTGCTCGTGCGCCACCTCGGCCTGCTCATGGTCGGCGAGGTGCGGATCAGCGAGCGGCAGCTGCTGCGCGAACCCCACAAGGGATCGCGCGGCACCGAGGGGAGCGCTCGTTCCGGGGGACGGACCGTGGACCTGAGCCATCCGATCCGTCAGGGCATGGTGACCCTTCCGGGGGTGCCAGGACCCGAGATCGGCGAGCACCTGTCCCGGGAGGCCTCTCGCGGCACCTATGCGCCGGGTACCGAGTTCTCCATCGGACACATCGCGATGGTGGCCAACACGGGTACGTACGTCGACGCCCCCTTCCACCGCTTTGCTGACGGGGACGACCTCGCCGCGCTGCCGCTGGAGCGGCTGACCGACCTGGACGGCGTGGTGATCCGCGTGACGGGCACCGAGGGGCCCGCGGTCGACCGGGCGCTCCTGCTGCCGCACGAGGTGACCGGAAAGGCCGTGCTGATCCACACCGGCTGGGACCGGCACTGGGGCACCGAGCAGTACGGCGTCGGTCACCCCTTCCTGACCGCCGAGGCGGCGGCCTGGCTCGCCGACCAGCGGCCGGCCCTCGTGGGGATCGACTCACTCAACATCGACAGCACGACGGACGGGACCCGGCCCGCCCACACCCTGCTGCTCGCGGCGGGCATCCCCGTGGTCGAGCACCTGCGGGGGCTGGAGCAGCTGCCGCCCCACGGTTTCCGCTTCACCGCCGCACCGCCGGCGGTCGAGGGCCTGGGCACCTTCCCCGTACGGGCCTTCGCGCTCGTGGACCAGGACCGGTAGTTCGGTGGAGATGTTCCTGGCGGCCATCGGCTGGGCGGGAGCGGCCTTCCTGCTGGCGGCCTACGCCCTGGTCTCGGCCGAACGGATCCGTGCCGGCGGCGTCGCCTTCCAGCTGCTCAACCTGTTCGGCGCCGCCGCCCTGACCGCCAACTCCGCGTACCACCGGGCGTGGCCCTCAGCGGTCCTCAACCTGATCTGGATCGTCATCGGCACGGCCGCGATCACGACACACGCCCGCGCTCACGCCCACGCCCAATTGCGGTAGGGGGCAGCCCGGTTGCCGGGGACACCGGTGGCGTCCTCAACTCATCAGCTCCGGCGCGAAGTAGTCACGCAGGCGGGCGATCTTCCCGTCCCGGATGCGGAAGATCCGCACGAGCGAGACCGGCTCGGGGAAACTGATTTCCGCCAACGATCGGACGGTCGTGCGGATGCCGCGTGGCGTTCCGGGCGGTCGGCCGGAACGCCACAGCGACAGAGCGGAAGCCGGCTTACCTGGAGAGTTCGGCCGGTTCGTCCAGCCGCGTCAGCTTCCGTGGGTTTCTCACCAGGTAGACCCGTGTGACCTGCCCGTTCTCCACCACGACGCTCAGCGTCGCCGCCAACTCGCCGTCGATCTCGATCCGGACCGCGGGCGCGCCGTTGAGCCATACGGCCGTTGTCCCGAGCGAGGCCACGTCCACCCGGTTCGCGCGCGCGAGCACCTGCGCCACCAGGTCGACCCCGTGGACCGGAGCCAGAGCGGCGGCCGCGAACCCGCCACCATCGGCGATGAGGACCACGTCCGGTGCCATGACCTCCACCAGCTCCTGCAACTTCCCGGTTCGCAACGCTGCCAGGAACCGTTCCACCACGGCCTGCTGTTCCGACCGGCTCACCTGCACCCGCGGCTGCCGGGCCGCCACATGCTCGCGGGCCCGCCGCGCGATCTGCCGCACCGTGGCCGCGGTCTTCCCCACGGCTTCGGCGATCTCGCCGTACGGGATGTCGAAGACCTCGCGGAGCACGAACACCGCCCGCTCCGTCGGTCCGAGCGTTTCCAGCACCGTCAGCATCGCGATCGACACGCTCTCCGCGAGTTCGATGTCCTCGGCGACATCGGGGCTGGTCAGGAGCGGTTCCGGTAGCCACTCACCGACGTACTCCTCGCGGCTGCGCGACAACGACCGCAGGCGGTTGAGCGCTTGACGTGTGACGACCCGTACGAGGTAGGCCCGCGGGTCACGCACCTGCGAGCGGTCGACGTCGGCCCACCGCAGCCAGGACTCCTGCACCACGTCCTCCGCGTCGGCCGCCGACCCGAGCATCTCGTAGGCGACCGTGAACAGCAGGCTGCGATGGGCGACGAACGGGTCCTCGGTCATGCCGTCGACGCTGCCCGGGACTTCTCAGGACGCTTGGCCAGCGGAATCCCGCAGGCATCGGAGAAGCCCTGCGAGGTGATCCCGTGCGCCGAGTTGTTCCTGGTCGCCATGTTGGCGAAGCCGATGGACGCGGTGAGCTCGACCATCGCCGCCGGGCCGAGCCGGTCGAGCAGGCTTGCGTACTGTTCATCGGTGACGGTCGGGGGCGTGCTGGTCATGGCTTCGGCGTACTCGAGCACGTCCCTCTCCAGCGGTGTGAACACCTCCGACTCCCGCCAGCGCGGCACCTGGCTCGCCTTGGCCAGGTCCAGGTTCTTGTTCAGCGCCTGGAAGTAGTTGATGTCGAGGCACCAGCTGCACCCGACCTGAGCCGCGACCGCCATGTGCGCGAACGTCTTGAGACCCTCGTCGGCCATGTCCCACTCGCTCACCTTGCCCCCGATCTCCGCGGAGTCCTGGGCGACCTTGGGGTTGTGCGCCGTCACCTCGAAGGGTTCGGGCACGGCACCGAACTGCTTGATCATGTTTTCGCTGAGCTCGGTGGGGAGCTCAGCCTTCGGAGCGCGTAGCGCCATGGTGTCCTCCTTGGACGTCTGCCTGTTCGGCATGAAGACACCGCCGGGCGCGCGGATGTGACATCCGCCGACGCGATCGCGCAGGGATCGCCCCTGCGCCCGGTCGACGCGCCCGGTCGACGGAGGCCGTCTCGAGAGCCGGCGTCGTCAGCCGCCGGAGAGCCGGCCGACCGCGGCCACGACGGCACCCGCTCCGTCCTCGCCGGCGATCCGGGTGGCGAGGGCTTGGGCGCGGCCGCGGAAGGCGGGAGTGTCGGTTGCCTGTCGCAAGGCGGCGGTCAGTCGGTCGGCGGACAGGTCGCGCAGGGGGACGGGCCCGGGGCTGACGCCCAGGCGGGTGAGGCGGGCGGCCCAGAAGGGAGCGTCCATCTGGGCCGGTACCGGGACCGCGGGTACGCCCGCACGCAGCCCCGCCGCGGTGGTGCCGGCGCCGGCGTGGTGGACGACGGCCGCCATGCGCGGGAACAGCCAGTGGTGAGGGACCTCGTCCACGGTCAGGACGTCGTCACCGGTCACCTTCAGTCCCGTCCAGCCGGGCTGGACGACGGCCCGCAGTCCTGCGCTCCGCAGGGCGGTGGTGACGATGTTGCCGAGGCGCGCGGCGTCCGCGACGACCAGGGAGCCGAACCCTACGTAGACCGGCGGTGGCCCGGCCCGCAGGAAGTCGGCCAGCTGCGGCGAAGGGTGCCAGTCCGGTGCCGGGGAAGGCCACCAGTAGCCGGCTACTCGCATCCCCGGCGGCCAGTCGGCGGGCCGCGGGACGACGCTGGGGGAGAAGCCGTGCAGGACGGGCCAGAGCTGCCGTACGTCGTGCCGTCGTTGGGCCAGGGCGCTGCGGGCAGGGAGCCCGAGCTGTCGGCGGAGCGTGCGGACGGTTGGCGCGAAGAGGTGGTCGGTGGCGGACTGGACCGTCCGGCCCACGAGCCGGTTGACGTGCTCTCCGCCCTGGACGCGGTTCCCTGCGAGCAGGGGCGCGAAGGCACCGGTGGGGGCGAGTGGCTGGAGGAAGACGCCCATGCTGGGCAGTCCGAGTGCTTCGGCGACGACCCGGCCCAGGGGCGCGGTGGTGGCCGACAGGAGAAGCAGGTCCGTGCCGTGCGAGGCGGCGGCGAGAATGCCCTGTCCCAGAGCGGGCATGAGGGCCCGCCCCATGCGCAGCAGTTCGATGACGGCACGAGCGCCGGTGCCGGCATGCAGCAGCCGCTGCCCGGCGGCGGACGACAGCTCGGCGCGTGGGTCGGCGGGCAGGGCGTGGAAGCCGAGCCCCGCCTCCCGGACGGAGGCCGCGAACCCCGTGTGCGTGGCCACCGACACCTCATGACCCGCCCTGCGCAGCCGTGCGCCGAGGCCGGTGTACGGGGCCACGTCGCCTCGGGACCCGGCGGTGACGATCAGGATGCGCATGCTGTGCAGTATCGCGGGACCGGCCGCGCACCACCCTGGGAAACGCGGGCGTCCCGCCGGACCGGCACCGTTGAGGTGAATCCGCCCCAGTGGGGCGCACGTCCGAGGCCTCTACCGGTTCCAGTGCTGGGCCACTTCGGCCAGCGCACCGGCGACTTCTGCGCGGGCAGCTGCGGAGTCGCGCACACCGCGGCTGTTCTCGATGTGCAGGAAGGGGACGCCGCGGTCGGCGGCGGACGCGCTCTGTATGTTGGTCGTGCCTTCGAGCCGGCCGCACGACTGTTCCCAGACGCGGCACACACGCTGTCCTGCCGCTGCGATCAGGTCGGCGGCGCGCCGCACGTCGGAATTCGCGGCCGCAACTCCCGGCGAGACGACGACATCGTGGCCGGGTGAGCTCTCGTCGGCGAACCCGTGCACCTGGACGGCGGGGAAGCCGCGCGCGACGAGCATGTCGCACACGGCGTTGAAGGTGGTGTCCCGGCGGTGCGCGACGTCCGCGGCGTTGCCCTGGCCGACGTCACGCGGCGCGCCGGCGAGTACCAGGACTCCACCCGGCACCCTGCTGAACAGGTCCGCTCCGATCAGCTCGCTGCGCAGGTCGGAGCGCGGGTGGGGCACCTGCACGCTCCACCGGGCCGGGCGGCTGAGATCCACGTAGACCCGCCCCCAGCCTCGTGCCGTGGACCGTTCCTCGGACACCTCGGCGACCTGGCGGTTCGATCCCGTCAGCCGCAGGACGCGCACGGTGAAGCCGACACCCGACAGTTCCTTGCGCGCCGCGCTCGTCCTGCCGTTCAGGACGAGTTCCACCCCCCGGCTCAGGTGTGCGCGCTCGGCGGCGTCGGGGGTGCGATAGCCGTCGGTCCCGGAGAATCCGGCGACGAAGGAGCCGATCCGGTCGATCAGATCGACCGGCGGCGGGCTTCCGGTGACGCCGGGCGACGGTGTTCCGTGCGAACGGGGCAGCACGGCGACGGCGAGGGCGACGGCGGTCGTCGCCAGCAGCGCCAGGCCGGACAGCAGGGCCGTGCGGCGCGGTTCGGCAGTTCGGTTCCAGGGAGGCATGTGGTCCCATCCTTGGCGGCGGGTGCGCGCCGCCACATCGTCAGATCCGTTTGGCGCTGCGCAGCCACTTGGCGTAGAAGCCGTCGCCGTCCAGCCGTGAATCCCCGCCCAGGTCTCCCAGCGTGGGTCCGTTGGCCTCCTTGCGGCTGGAGATGAAACGGGCGTGCCCGTCGGTGTCCAGGCCGAGGTAGATGGCCATGTGGTCGAGGCGGGTCCCGGTGCGCTTGTCCATTTCGAAGAAGACGAGGTCGCCCGGTTGCAGGGCGTCGATGGAGGAGGGCCGGGCGTAGTAGTAGAGGGGATTGCGGGTGTTGCCGGTTTTGACGAGCGGCAGAATCGGCAGCCCCGGTTTACCGGTGGCGATGCCGTTCGCGGTGCGGGGCAGTCCGGCGCCGGTCGACTTGTCGGTGGCGTTCAGGAGGTAGCCGCTGCGGTAGCCGTAGACCATGCGGACGAAGCCGGAACAGTCGAGGGCGCCGTACTTGTTCTTCTCGGGGGTCTCGCGCAGGCCGTCCTTGAACTTCCAGCTCGTGCCGAGGTAGTCGTAGAAGTCGGACTGCTCCTTGCGCTGGTTCACCACGTCCACGGGGCCGAACTGGGAGTCCCCCCGGAAACGCTGGCCCAGGGCGTTCTTCGCCGGCTTGGCGCCGTCGCCGTACTGCAGGGCGATCGCGAAGACGTCGTCGGCCGTACTGCCCCGGTACTGGTGGAACCAGCTGGCGAACCACTTCTGCTGTTCGGCGCCCTTGGCCCAGGCGCGCGGCAGCAGCCGAACCCAGCTGTCCGTGACCACGGTCGCCCGGGTGGTCCGCGGCTCGGCGAAGGTGCGGCCGGGGCCGGTGAGGACGGCCGTGCGGGCACCGTCGGTGAAGGTGGCCACGACCTCGCCGTCGGTGTCGCGCACCACGGTGCGCGCCGGATGGGCCAGTCGCAGATACGTCATCCGGCCCGCTGCGGCCTTGGCGCCTGCGGTGTCGTCCGGCGTGGTGGGCTCGGCCTGCAGCGAGCCGAGCGCGGGCAACCGCCCGTTGTCGGTGCGCTGCCGCATCTCCACCGTCAGCCAGCCACTCGTCGCGAGCAGGGCGAGGAGGACTGCTGTGTTGAGCGCGGTGCGGATCTTGCTGCGGCGTTTCTTCGGGCTCATCGGCTTACTCCTGTCCGGAGGACGATCACGCGCTGGGCAGCAGGCCGAGCAGCAGCCCGGACATCAGCACCACGTAGTTCGCGAGGGTGACGGTGGACACCGACAGCAAGGTGGCGCCCTTGGGCTGCCGCTCCAGCTGGTAGGCGATGAGGCCCGGCACGATGAAACCGAGCGTCTGGTTGGCGTACATCAGCGGGAACTGCGTTTGCATGACCAGGTACACGCCGGCCTGGAGCACGACGCCGGTCAGCACCACCGCGGCGAACAGCCGCTTGCCGTAGAGGATGACGTTGCGCTGGAGCAAGCGGGTGCACAGGTAGGTCAGCAGCGTGATGCCGACGACCATGGCGGCACGCTGGAGGTCCTCGATGAGGGTCAGTGCCAGCCAGCCCGGGGTGATCATGCCGCCCGGTGAGAGATTGGTCGTCAGATAGCAGACCAGCGAGAAGAGAAGCCCCAGCGCGATGCCGATGGCGGCGATCTCGGGGGTGAGGATGGTGGGGATCACTGGTTCTCTCCGTAGGCGTACGAGTCCGCTGCGACCGTCGGCCCGGCCGGGACGTCCGCGGGAAGTTCCGCCAGGTGCTCGAGCAGCAGCTCGCCCTGGCCATGGATGTTGCCGATGGCGACCATGGACGATTCCGGGCCGAGCTCGGCCAGCAGTTCCCGGGTGAGGGTTGCCGGGTCGCGCCGGTCACCGCCGAGATCGACGACGCGTCCCGACCAGCCGGCCGGGATGCCGTCGCGGGCGCTCTTGGTCGGGTGGCCGATGAGGAAGACGGTGTCGGGGTCCAGCTGCGGGATGATCGATCCCATCTGACCGTTGCGCTCGACACGGTCCGGACGGCAGTTGATCACCACATGCAGCGGTCGGTGGATCGCTCCCAGCGACAGCAGCTGGTTCACGTTCATCAGCGTCGACTCGGGGTCGTTGGCGGCGAAGACATTGGCGAAGCGCAGCCGCTTGCCGTCCACCGTCGCGTAGCGCTCAACCGACAGCACGCCCGGGTCCGGCGGGGCGTCGTACATCCCCTGCAGGGCAACGTCCCGATCGACACCGAGCAGTTCGGCCACCTTGAGAGCGATCGCCACGTTCTCCTTGAAGGTGAACCACGAGAACCCGCGCAGCTCGGCGTCGCTGACGGTCTCCGGCTCCACGAGAATCAGTTCGCAGTCCCGGTCGGCGGCCTCCTCCTGGAGGATGTGGAGGCGGTCGCGTTCGGCGGTCACGCAGATCCCGCCGACCGGCATGGAGCGGGACAGCGAGCGTGCGACGTCGTCCAGGGTCGGACCCATCTCGGCGAGATGGTCCTCACGGACGTTGCACAGCACGCCGATCGTCGAGCGGATCAGCTTGGTCTGGTTGACCTCCTGAAGCGCCGGCATGACGGCCATGCACTCGATGACCAGGGCGTCCGGCCGGTAGCTCGCGGCCCGGCGCACGATTCCGATCTGCTCCACCACGTTGGCGATCCCGAATTTCCGGTAGACCGGCTCCTCGGTCGCGTCGGGGTGGATGAACCGGGCCGCGGTCCCGGTGGTCTTGGCGACGGTCACCAGGCCGCCGCCACGCAGCGCCCCTGCGCACAAGCGGGTGATGGAGGACTTGCCGCGGATGCCGTTGACCAACACCCGGGTAGGTATCTGGTCGAGGTTGACGAAGTGCCGCCGCTGCTCGACGACGCCGGCCACGAGCAGCACGGCGCAGCAGATCAGCAGGACGCAGTAGAGGAACAGCACAGGGGTCTCGGTGTCTTCTCAGTGAGGTCTGGGCGGGCGGGGCGGGCCGGTGCTACGTGTGCGGCCTGCGCAGATGACGGCGGCTCTGGGGGCCGCGTTGCCCGGGGACGAACTGGGCGGTGTGGGCCCGGTGCCGGTCAACGAGCTGCTGCCTGATCAGTTCCAGGCTGCGGACGACCGAGCCGACCTCGTCGTGGTTGGCGGGGTACAGCACGGTCTTGCGGTCTCCGTGCGCGAGGGCCTCGGCGCTGTCGGCCATGGCCCGCAGCGGGCGGACGATCACGATGTGCAGCCAACCCAGACAGGTCGCGGCCGCCGCCAGCCCCAGCATTCCGGCCAGCATGGTGCGCCGCTGGGCGACGTACTCGGGCAGGTCCAGCCAGCCGGCGGGCTGCTCGGAGACCACATGCCAGGTCTTGAGCGCGCTCGCCTCACCACCGCCGGTGAGCGGCGCGGCGGCCGCCAGTGCGTGCTCGCCGTTGCTCAGCAGCGCTCCGGAGGACTTGCTGGCGGCGGATTTCGCGAGGTTCTCGAGCCGGGCCGCGTGCAGGCCCTCGAAGGCGCGGAATCCCTGGTTGGAGGCGACGATGCGGTCGCCGGTGTCGACCAGCCACACTCGGCCGAGGCCAGGGCGGTCCATGATGGCGCCGAGGTAGGGGATGTCGAACTCTCCGACGACCGTTCGCTGGGTCTTGCCCGCGACCGGCGCCCGGGCGGCAATGACCGGTTGGTTGAGGGTGTCGTCAACGAGGCCGACGCCGCGCTTCGTCCGTAGCGCCGTCGGTGTGTGCGGGGAGTCGCCGGCACGCGCCACGACGGTGCCGTCCTTGTCCACCACGTACAGGGAGCGGTAGCGGGCATGCGCGGCGAGCGTGCTCACCAGGACGCTGTGCGCCTGTTCGGCGCCGGCTCCGTCACCGACCACGGTGGCGATGGCGGCGACGTCGGCGTACCCCTCGTTGAGTCCTTCGCGGACCCGGTCGGCGGCGGTCTCGGTGCGCTGCCGCTGGTCGGTGACGAGTTGCTGCGGCACGACGGCCACCTGCTCGGCCCGGTTGAAGAGGAACAGCAGGGGTGCGGCCCACGAGAGCAGCACGATGGCGCAGACGATCAGGACGGCCCTGGTCCCGCCGAGGCCCTTCCTGCCCCGCGCCTCAGGAGCGGGCGCCTGACCGGTCAGCTCGCGGCGCATCGACTCGAGGGCGGCCCCGATGCGGCCGGATTCGGCGAACCGCGGCACGTCCACGGGTCGGGACAGCTCTCTGTTGCTCAGCCGGCGGGCTTCGAGGTGCAGCCGCAGCAGGGGCCGTTGGAGCACGACGTACAGCACCCAGGTGACCAGGGCGGCCAGGAGGAGCAGCACGCCGGCGGCGATGACGGCGAAGAGCCGGTGGTTGCCCGGCGCCGCGTCCTGTGCGACCTGCACCGTGGTGAGGACGCTGAGACCGAGCTCTCCCGAGCTCGCGGCCTTCTGCTGTGTGGTCTTGCCGTTGGCGTCGATCCCGGAGGTGATGGAGGCGTACCCCGCGACGGTGCGGCGCCCGTTGGCCGTCTCACCGAGCAGGCTGCCGCTGGGGCTGTCGAATCCGCCGGAGGCGGCGGTCTCGGAGGGTCGCTTGCCGTGGGCGGTGCGGGCGGCGTCGACGGAGAGCTGCCGGGCCGCCTTGCCCCGTGCGTCGGGTCCGTCGGAGGCGAGGATGGTGCCTGAGGAGTTGAGAACGATGAGCGAACGGCCGTCGCCGGTGGTGATGCTCGGCACGCTCAAGGTGTCCGAGGCGACCAGGAGCCGCTTTCCTGCGGGCTGGCTGAGTACCGCGAAGACCAGCAGCCGGGTCTCACCGGACTTGGTGGTGACCAGCCGTGGCGGCAGTCCCTCGGGAAGGGCGTTGACGTCGATGGCGGACAGCGGAACGTTCTCGCCGCGGGCGGCCAGCAGAGCTCCGCTGGACGGGTCGACCACCGCTGTGCCGCGCCACTTCTGGTAGACGGCACCGAGCGTGGAGAGCACCTCGTCAGGAGTGACGGGAGCGGCCGCGTTGGCCAGCGCCGCGGCGCGCTGCAGGTCGCTGGTGGATTCGTCGAGCGAGGCACGCAGTGCGGTCGCCCCGTCCTCAGCCACATGCTGCTGCGAGGCGAGGACCGCCCGGGAGACGCCGGAGGCGTCGGTACGGCCGAGGATCAGGGCGGTCGCTCCCGCCACCGACAGCAGGAGCACCAGCAACGCGGCGACCGGCGGCCGAATTCCGCCGAGCAGGGGCATGTCCGCACGTCGCCTGATGCGGTGGCGACGGACCGGTGCGCGCGAAGCGCTGACCACGTGGAGCTCCCTCTGGGGCGCGCTTCGCGCACAAATCGGCTGGACGGCGTTCAGTTCGTCAAGGTGCGGTGGGGCACTTTGTTCGACGTCGAAGTGTCCCTGACGAAGTGCCGAATCTGATCACGTTTAAGTGTCAAATGGTCTAAGAATGCAAATGAGAGAGTTAGGAATCTCTCACAGCCTTCTCGGATGTCCTCCATGTCCCCGGCGGGCGGCGCGAGTCCGGGGAGGCGATTGTCCCCTTCGGGGTATTTCGCCGTATCCAGCAATATTGCAGGGCAATGCCCCTTTCTGTGGTCCCAGGGCTTTGGGGCCAACCGCCGCTCTGTGAACCCTTCACCGCGCCAGGGAAGGGTCCGCGAGGAACCGCAGGTACTCCTCCGGATCGAGTGGATTGCCGTCGGTCCGGGGGCGGCGAGGAGTGACACCGCGTACCGGGCGGTCCGTGCCGGGGCGGGACCACAAGGCGCCTTCTCCACGGGTGAGGCCGGGAAGGGCGTCGCCGAGCTCCTGCATCCTCGCGGTCGGCAGCTCGGCATGGAGGGTCCACCGGTCGCCGCTCTCCTCCGTGGCACCGATGGTCCCGCCGAGTTCGGCGATCCTGGCGGCGACCGGTCCCAGCGTGTCCTCGGGGATCTCCGCCTCCACCTCCCTGCACGGCTCGTGGACCCGCGTTCCCGCGCTGTTCAGCGCGCGCATCAGCACCATCGGCGTGAGCTTGCGGAAGTCGGCCGCGGTACTCATCGGGGAGGCCCAGCCCGTGCGGATGACGGTGACGGTGCAGTCGGTGACCTCCCAGCCGAGGAGCCCCTGCCGCAGGCCGAGGCGCACTGTCTCCTCGATGGCGCGGTGGAACGCGCGGGGCAGCGCGCCCCATTCGGTCTCCCGCGCGTACCGGACGCCCGAACCGTAGGGGGCGGCCTCGACGCGCAGGCCGACCGTGGCGAAGAACTCACCCGGTCCGGGGCCGAGTTCCTGCACTGCGGCGCCGGCGCCGACCGGCCGCTCCCGGTAGACGGGCGTAACCGCGGCGAACTCCGCCGCGATACCGAACTCCCGCTGGAGGCGGTCCGCGAGGACCTCGCGTTGGACCGCCCCGTGCAACAGCAGCGAGAGCGTCCCGTCGGAGGCGGTTCGCGTCCTGATGAACGGGTCTTCGTCGGCAAGCGCGCTCAGCGCGGCGTGCAGGGCGCCGCGTTGCCCGGGGTGGCTCGCACGTACGACGGCCTCCAGTCCCGGCGGGGCGAGCCGGGCAGCCGGCCGGTCGCCGCGGGCCGCACCGACGCGGTCGCCGACCCGGACGCCCGGGAGGCCGCGCAGGACCGCGATCCCGCCGGGGGTGAGCACTCCCCGGCGCTGCGCGTCGTCGCTGCTCTTCGCGGTCACGACGTCGAGCCGGGAGATCCGCCCGGTGACGGTCGGCGTTCCCTCCGCCTCGTCCCGGTGCAGGGCGAGACGCTGCCGGTCGCGCAGCAGGCCGGAGAACAGCCGGATGTACGCCCTCTTCTCCCCGCCTTCCGCACGGTCGACGGCGAACACCGTGCCGCGGGCGGGGGCCAGTTCGTCCGCGGGCGCTGCGGGCAGCAGGGTCGCGATGCCCTCGGCGAGTTCGGCGATGCCCGCTCCGCTGAGGGCCGAGCCGAAGAAGACGGGCTGCACCAGCGCGGCGGCCGTCTGCTGGAGCAACTGCTCGCGGATCTCCGCCTCGGTGGGTGGCGGACCGTCGAGGAGCCGGGACAGCAGGGCGGTGTCGTGCTCGGCGAGTACTTCTGCCGCCGGAGACCCGCCCCGCTCGCCGGTGAGCGGGACCGGGACCGCGCGGGCGGCCGGGGTGCCGGCGCCGACCGTCGACACGAGCGGAACGAGGCGGGGCGCCAGCGCGCGGCGCAGTTCCGCCAGCAGCGCGGTTTCACGGGCGCCCCGGCGGTCGATCTTGTTCACGAAGATCAGTGTGGGCAGGCGCAGCCGGCGGAGTGACGTCATCAGGACCCGGGTCTGGGCCTGGATCCCCTCGACCGCCGACACGACGAGGACGGCCGCGTCGAGGACGGAGAGGGCGCGTTCGACCTCCGCGATGAAGTCGGGGTGGCCGGGGGTGTCGACTAGGTTGACGTGGCGGCCGGCCATGATGAGCGGCGCCACCGCCGTGCGGATGGTGATCCCGCGTTCGCGTTCGAGCTCGCCCGTATCGGTGGTGGTGTTGCCCTTGTCGACGCTGCCGAGCGCGGCGAGGGCTCCGTGTTCGAACAGCAGCCGCTCGGTGAGGCTGGTCTTACCGGCGTCGACGTGGGCGAGGATGCCCAGATTCAGGGGCGTGGAGGTCAAGGTGGTCCTCGGGAGGCAGAGAGAGGGCGTGGGGCGACGCGACTGCTCCGAGATGACGGCGCATGTCTCTCTCCTTGCTGCGAGGACGTTCGTGCAGGACACGGTGGACGTGCCGGCCGCACGTTACTGCACTCCGCCCGTACGGCGCCGCTCCTTTTCCGGGCCCCGGCCGGTGGCAGGGGCCGGCGTTGTCCCCCGGCCGATGGCGTTGCCGATCCCCTTCACGGCGTTTCGCCCCGGGCGAGGACGATGGCGTAACGGCACTCGGCTTCGGTGTTGTTGGCGAAGACGCATGCGGCGGGCTCGCCCAGTTCGATCGTGTCGCCCGCGTCGAGTTCGTGCACCGCGTCGCCCTCGTGGAACGTCAGCCGGCCCGCCAGCACCCAGACGACCTGCCGGATGAAGACGAAGGCCGCGGCCGGATACGGCACGCGGGCACCGGCGGGCAGTCGGACGTCGGCGATCTCGGCGGGGAAGTGCGGCCCGGTGATCTGGCGCCGGCGGTACCCGGTGGCCGGATCGCGCCACTCCACGGCGTCGGCCGAGCGGCGCACGCCCGCGGTCGCCTCCCCGCTCTCGCCGGCCGCGCCTTCGGCGAGCGCCAGCAGGGAGGAGACACTGAGCTGGAAGGCGGCGGACAGTTTGCCCAGGACCACAGCGGTGGGGCTGCTCTCTCCGCGCTCGATCCGGTTGATCATGGCGCGGGACACACCGGAGGCGGCGGCGAGTTGCGCCAGGGTCCACTGCCGCCGGTTCCGTTCGGTGTGGATACGAGCTGCGATCTGCCTCACCAGTGGGTCTACTATATTGGACATGGATCCAATATACGAGAACTCTGGATCGGTGACGATCCGCCCGGCACAGACCAAGGACGCGGAAGCCGTTCTCGCCATCCGCAACCAGGCGATCGAGCACTCGACGGCCCTGTGGACCACGACGCTGCAGACCCCGGCCGAAGGAGCCGCCTGGCTCGCCGTTCACCTGGAGCGGGGCTCGGCGTTCGTGGCCGAGAAGGCGGGCGGGGTCGCGGGCTTCGCGGTCTACGAACCATGGCGGCCGAAGGACGGATATCGCCACACGGTGGGGAACTCGGTCTATGTCCGCGAGGACGCTCACGGGCTCGGCATCGGCTCAGCTCTGATGACGGCCCTCATCGCCTCGGCGCGCGAGACCGGCCATCACGTGATGATCGCCGACATCGAGGCGCGCAACACCGCCTCGATTCGGCTGCACGAACGGTTCGGCTTCCGCCACGTGGGCACCGTGCCGGAGGCCGGCACCAAGTTCGGCCGGTGGCTCGACCTGACGATCATGAGGCTTCCGCTGACCTGAGCGACATCCTCTCCGATCTGCCGCTGCCCTCCTGATGCTTCCTGACGGCTCCCGCGGCTCAGCCCGTGCTCTTCACGGTCGTGCTCTTCACGGTCGCGTGCTGCTCGGACGGAAGAGGCCGGTCCGGAGGAGCAGCCAGCAGTTCCCGGACCCCGGGAATCACCTCGCGACCGTGAGGTCGACGTGGGGTGCGAAGCGGCCCATGGGACCGCCGATGATGGCGACCATCAGCGGCAGGCCGTGACCATGGACGGTCTGGCCGAACGGGCGGGGCTGGGCAAGGGCACGGTGTTCCGCCGGTTCGGCAGCCGCGCGGGCATCTTCCACGCGCTCCTGGACGACGACGAGCGGTCCTTCCAGGAACAGGTACTGGCCGGGCCGGCCCCCTTGGGCCCGGGCGCCGCGCCGACCGCCCGCCTGATCGCCTACGGCCGGGCCCGGATCGCCTTCCAGCTCGGGCACTACGACATCGCCCGCGCCGCCCTGGACGGCACCCGGCCGATCGCGGCCGGGGACGGGACGATCTCCCAGGTCCGCATCCGCATGCTGCTGGGGCTGGCCGACCTCGGCGTCACCGATCTCGACCTGCTCGCAGTGCAGCTCACGGCCGCGCTGGAAGGCCCGTTCCTGCTGTACTTGTCCGCGCCGGAGCACGCCGACGCTGCCCTCCGCGTCGAGGAGCGCATGGCTCAGGGCTGGGAGGAGCTCGTCCTGCGCATCTGCCGTCCCTGATCGCCGAGCCGGCCGTACATCCCGTCGACGTCACCTCCGTTGCGGCTGTCGTTTCCTAGGGCGTGATCGTTCGTTGAACCATGCATGGCGGATCGCCTGGTGCGATGGCGTTCTTGTGGTTCGGCGTGAGGGAGGGCTGTTCATGGCCAGCGTGTTCCAGCGGAACAAGATCAAGGGAATGTTCGCGGCGTTCGATGCGGACGGGGACGGCTACCTGCGAAGGGACGACTTCGAGGCCCTCGTGGTCCGTTGGGGCCGACTCCCGGGAGTGGGGCCGGGGACGGAGCTGCGCGCCCGGGTGGAGGCGGTCGTCATGGGCTGGTGGGAGGGACTGCTGGCGGTCGGCGACGCCAACAACGACGGCAGTGTCGACTTCGACGAACTCGTCGTGCTCGTGGACCGGCTGCCGTCCATGCGCGAGTCCGTCACGGCGACCGCCGACGCGATCTTCGACGCCGTCGACGAGAACGGGGACGGCCGGATCTCCCGCAGCGAACACCGCCGACTCATCGAAACCTGGCACGGGCAGAGCATCGACACCGACGAGGTCTTCGACCTTCTCGACCTGGACGGTGACGGTCACCTCAGCCGCCCGGAGTTCGCCGTGCTGTGGTCCCAGTTCTGGATCAGTGACGACCCTGCCGAGCCCGGCAACCTGGTCTGCGGGCGGATCCCGCATCAGGGCCAAGGGAGCACGGTCGAGGCGTGATCCGGTAGCACTTCCGGCCGGTGCTTCAACTCAGGAACGCGGCAGTGGTCGCCACGAACCGGTCGGGGTCGTCGAGCCAGGGACAGTGGCCCGCCCCCGGCTGCACCGCGAGGGTGGCGTCGGGGAACAGTGCCGCAAATTCCGCCACCGGCCGAGGAGGGCTGTTCAGGTCGAACTCGCCGCCGAGCAACAGGACCGGGACGTCGCAGGTGGCGAGCGCCGCACGCGTGGCCTCCGGGCTGAAGGCGCCCTCGGCGGCGAAGCCGGCGACGGCGTCCTGGTTGCTCGGCCGGCCGGCCGCATAGTGCTTCTGCGCCGCGGCATCCCACCGGCCGCAGAAGAACGGAGCAATGGCTTCCCAGTCGCTGCCGGTACCTTCGGTGATCGCCTCCAACGCGGCGAAGGCCGCCGGGAACCACGGCTCGTTCTTCCGCCGCTGCGCGAGCTCGCGGCGCGTCTCCCCGCTGATGTCCACCCCGACAGCTCGGGTGCCAGGGCCGATCAGGGCGAGTCTGCCGACGTTCTCCGGGAACCGGGCCACGTACTGCGTCGCGATGTTCGCGCCGGCGGAGTGGCCGAGCAGATCCGTCCTGCCGAGTCCGAGGTGCTCGCGCAGCGCCTCGACGTCGTCGACGAGACGGTCGCAGCGGTAGGAGGAGGGGTCCTGCGGAACGGCCGACCCGCCGGTGCCGCGGAGGTCCAGGAAGATCAGCTTGCGGTGCCCGGACAGGCCGCCGAGATCGCCGAGGTAGCGGGAGTCGGTGGGACCGCCGGGGATGCAGACGACCGGGTCGCCGTCCCCGAGGACGCGGTAGGAGAGCTGGGTTCCGTCATGTGCGGAGAAGGTGGGCATGCCGTGGATCCTGGCACTTATAACCACGTTATACAACCCGGTTATGACGGCCTGGTGCTCAGGGTATATAACCGGGTCATGACGGGCGAGGAGAACACGCACCAGATCCCCGAGGGGCTGACCGAGGCGCAGGCCGAACGGATACTCGCCGACATGAACGAGGTCATCCGCGCGGGCGAGGAGATGCGGAAGCTGCGCGCCGACATGATCAAGATCTTTGCGGACCTCGGCTGGACCCAGGACAGGATTGCCCAGCTCACCGACATGAGTCAGCCGGCCGTCTCCAAGCAGGTGGCGAAATACAGGTTGGGCGACCCACTGCCCGCGGCGACCTTCTCCCTCGACCAGCGCGACGTGCCGTGGCTCGAAGGGCGCCTGTGGGGCCTCGCCGAGGAGATCGCCGAGACCGTCGACTCCGCCCGCAGCGCGCGCTACGTCAACGCCCTCGCCAGGGGGAAGAAGCGCTTCACGCCCCAGAACGTCGACGAGCTGCGCCGCCTCGTCGAAGAGGACCTGAGGCTGCACCGGGCAGAGCTGCCCGTCGGATACCGGAACGCGTACGACGAGATCAGCCGCGGCCTCGACCTCCCCGCGCAGGTCACCGCCACCGGATCGGCCTCCGTGCGTCGCGCCCTCGCCTGCCAGATCCAGCGCGACCGGCTCCGGAACGACGTCTGAGCCCTTGACGCCGGGGCGACCATGCCCCCGCGTGGACGAGGTCTTCGTACTGCCTCAGTGCGTGGCGGAGCCGTCGAGCATCCAGCGGCGGACCGCCAGGACTCGCGGCAGGGCGATGACCCGTTGCGGCGAACCGTCCTCGCGCTCGACGACGAACACCCCGTCGGCTATCAGTTTGTCGAGCGTGTAGGTCGAGATCCCCAGCAGCGATGCGGCGACCCGCAGCGGCACCGTCAGGCCCGCGAAAGCGTCCGCTTCGCTGCCGTGCTCCAGCGCCCGCAACGGCCGATTCCGTGGCCCCATTCTCGAACCCCCCTCTGACCAGGTCTGTTTGATTCTCCCTTCTTACCTCAAAGCACCGACAGAGCGGCAGTACGCCCCTCGGGCCGGCCGGCCCGAAGTCCCGCCCGAACGGACGAGGGCAGGTCCCAACAGGCGGAAACCCAGGGGAGTCGGGAATGAAGCCGCAGCGGCCGCATGTTGATGACCGCTGATCGACTCTTCTAGCTCGGGAAGAAGGCAGGCTCATGACGTCCTCGCCGACCACTATGCGCGCCGTTCGACTCTCCGGCCCCGGCCCCGTCGACAATCTGCGGCTGACCACGCTCCCTCTCCCACCCGAGAGGGACGGCTGGGTGCGCATCCGCGTCGAGGCGTTCGGCCTCAACCGCTCGGAGTTGAAGCTGCGGCTGGGTGTGAGCACGGGTGTCAGTTTCCCCCGGGTGCCGGGTATCGAGGCCGCCGGCACCGTCGACGCGGCACCGGCCGGCAGTGGACTGGCTCCTGGGCAGAAGGTCGTCGCCATGATGGGGGACATGGGGCGCACCTTCGACGGCGGCTATGCCGAATACACCTTGGTGCCGTTGTCGCAGGTCATCCCCGTCGACACCGACCTGCCCTGGGAGGTGCTGGGCGCTCTGCCGGAGATGGTGCAGACCGCCAACGGCTCGCTCACCATCGGCCTGGACCTGAAGCCCGGTCAGTCCGTGTTGATCCGCGGCGGAACGTCCTCGGTGGGCCTGGCCGCCGCCGCTCTGGCCGCCTGGCGCGGCGCCACGGTGCTGTCCACCACCCGGCGGGCCGATCGCCTCACTTCGCTGAAGGAGCACGGTGTCGACCACCCTCTGCTCGACACCGGCGAGGTCGCGCCCGCCGTGCGCGAGCTGTATCCGGGCGGCGTCGACGCCGCCCTTGATCTGGTCGGCACGCCGACCCTGCCCGACACTTTGCGCGCGGTGCGCGTGCACGGCACGGCCTGCTTCGGCGGCAGCCTGTCCAACCAGTGGACGGTGCGGGATTTCTCCCCGAACGAGTACCTGCCCAGAGGCGTGCGCCTGGCGGGCTACTTCGGCGACGCCGCCGATCTGCCCCGGGAAACCTTCCAGGAGATCCTCGACGCGGTCGCGGCAGGGCAGCTGGCCTTCCCCGTGGACCGCGTCTACGACGGCCTGGAGCAGGTGGCGCAAGCCCATGACGACATGGAACACGATCGCGCCACGGGCAAACTCGTCGTCCGCGTCCGGCATTAGCGGGCATCCGGTGGTCAGCCGACCCGACGGGCCAGTACCTGTCCGGGCCACTCCTTGAACAGGAATCGGTCGGTGGGTTCGAAGTTGTTGCGCTCGTAGAACGCGACCAGTTCGCCCCCGCCGCCCGCCCAGCAGTCGACGCGCAGCAGCTCCACACCGGCCCGCCGGGTTTCGTCGGCGGCATGAGCCAGCAGTGCCGCCCCGATGCCGAGACCGGCGCAGCGGCGGTCGGAGACCAGCAGCCGCACATACCGCTCGGGTTCGCCGGCCGGCGCGATCGGCACCTGTGGGTTGGGTCCGGAACCCAGCACCAGGGCTCCGGCCGGTCTTCCGTCCAACTCCGCGATGTAGGGGGCGTTCTCCGTCGTGTACCGCTCGACCCGTGCCACTCCGCCGGGCCGCCGCGAATACGGTGTCGTGCCCCACTGCTCGGTGTTGCCGCGAGCGTTCATCCAGGCCACTGCCGCGTCGAGCATGTCGAGAATGGCTGGTGCGTCGGCCAGGCTGCCCGGTCTGATCTGTATGCCATGTGTGGTGTCGTTCACGGCGAAAGCTTAGGGGCCGTCGGACGGATCATGCAGGGGGTGCCGCTCTGCGGCGCGGGGCCGCGGAACGGGGCGGGACGGCGGTCATGGGGACACGGATCCGCCCGAGCAGGCCGCCGAGTGCGATCATTTCGGGGCGGGACGGCCGAACGCGTCAGCCCGTCATCGCCCTGATCCCCTCGAATGGACGCCCTCATGAGCATGGCCTACCTTGCGCAGCCCGATGAGCAGCAGAAGCTCGAATGGCTCGACGGCGGAGTCTTCTCCGTTCTGCTGGACAGCGCGGCCACCGACGGCCAACTGACCGTCGGCCGATTCGCCGTCAACAAGGGCGAGGCGCCGCCGTATCACCTGCACACCCGTGAGGACGAGGTCTTCATGCTGCTCAAGGGCGAAGCCCTGGTGTGGTCCGACGGCGAGGAATGGGAACTCTCCGAAGGCGGCATCGTCTATCTCCCCAAGAACGTCCCGCACGGCTACCGGATCACCTCCGACACCGCCGACCTGCTGATGATCTGCACCCCTGGCGGCATCGAGGGCATGTTCCGCCACGCAGGACGCGATCTGTCCACACCCCGGCCCGAGGGCTTCCAGATCTCCCCGGAGCGCCTGGCCGAAGCAGCTGACGCCTACGGCCAGATCATCGTCGGCCCCCCGCGCTGACCCCGGGCGGCTCTTGCCCCCAGGGCGCCCGGCCCACCGGTTCAAGGGCGTGGGTAACTCCATGTCGTCATCGGCCCGCCTGCCCGTCCCGGTCGTCTCCGCCGCGTTAGCATGCGCCCATGCCGGACGCCGTGCCCCGCCCCGAGCCGTTCATCCCGCAGACCGCCCCAGGGGCGCTCGAAGACCTCCGGGCGCGGCTGCGTGCGACGCGCTGGCCGGACACGCCCGAGGACGCCGGGTGGTCGCTCGGTTCCGACCTCGGTTACCTCCGTGAGCTCGTCGCGTACTGGGCGGACGGGTTCGACTGGCCGGCGCAGGAGGCGGCACTCGCCCGCTTCGCCCGCTACCGCGTCCCGCTCGGCGGCCTCGGGATCCACTTCGCTCACGTCCGCGCTGTCGCGCCGGCCGGACCCGTCCTGCCGCTGGTCCTCAGCCACGGCTGGCCGGACTCGTTCTGGCGCTACGCGAAGGTCATCCCGCTCCTGACGGACCCGGGCGCGCACGGCGCCGACCCCGCTGACGCGTTCGACGTCGTCGTGCCCGACATGCCGGGGTACGGGTACTCCGACCGCCCCACCGGTCCGCCCCTCGACTCCATCGCCGTCGCCGGCCTGTGGGCCGAACTCATGAGCGTTCTGGGCTACGCGCGATTCGGCGCCGCGGGTGGGGACATCGGCAGCCATGTGAGCCGCTACCTAGCGCTCGACCACCCCGACCGGATGGTGGCCGTCCACCGTACGGACGCGGGTGTCCCCGTCTTCGCCGGGGACCCGGCGGACCTCGCCCCTGAGGAGCGCGCCTGGCTCGACAGCGCTGTGGCCTGGGGAGGAGCCGAGGGAGCCTACGCCGCCATGCACCGTACGAAGCCCCAGACCGCCGCCTTCGGGCTCACCGATTCGCCGGCCGGTCTCGCCGCGTGGATCGTCGAGAAGCTCCGGGCGTGGAGCGACTGCGACGGAGACATCGAGCGGTCCTTCACGAAGGACGAGATCCTCACCAACCTCACGATCTACTGGCTGACGGGGACCATCGGCTCGTCGATGCGCATGTACCGCGCGAACGCCGCGATCCCACCGGCGCAGCTCGCCCGCCGGGTCGAGGTGCCGTCGGGCTTCTCGCTCTTCCCCGGCGACATCGTGCGCCCGCCCCGGGCGTGGCTGGAGCGTACGGCGAACGTCGTGCGCGTGACCGAGCCCGCGCGCGGTGGCCACTTCGCCGCCTTCGAGGAGCCCGAGCTCTACGCGGAGGAGCTGCGCGCATTCTTCCGCCCCTACCGGGCGGTTGCGGAGGGCTGAGGTGAGCCTTGGACGTCGACGTGGTGGTCGGCGGGCCCTACAGCTCAGGCATTCTCGCCGGCGGTCAGCACTTCGAGTACCAGAAGGCGCCCGCGGAGATCATCGACAAGGTGACCCGCATCAAGAAGCTCACCGAGCGGCACGGCATCGGCATCAAGGCCGCCGCTCTCCAGTTCTCGCCGGCCCACCCCGCCACGGTCGCGGCGATCCCCGGCGCGACCAGGCCGAGCCGTATCGCCGAGGACGTGGCGGCCCTGGACGAGAAGATCCCGGCCGCGTTCTGGCAGGACCTGCGTGACGAGCAACTGATCGCCGCCACCGCCCCGGTGCCCGCTGTCTGATCCGCCGTCCGATCCCGTCCGATCCCGTCCGATGCGCTGTCCGATGCGCCGTCCGATCCGCCGGCGCGGTCCGTGGCCCCCGTCATCCGGTGGCGGAGGCCTCGACGATGTTGCCGTTCTTGTCGATCGTGTGGGTGTTCCAGTACGTGTCCCATGTGTCGCCGACGTGCTGGGGGACCTTGCCCTCCGGATAACGGACGTACCCCTTCGGCGGCTCCTGGCCGTTGGGCGCGCAGGCCTTACCGGTGGTGCCCACGGCCAGGACCGGGTACTCGCCGCCACCGCAGATCGCGTCCTCGGTGGAACAGCCGGTCAGGGCCACGGCCGCCACACAGGCCATGGCGAGGCCGAGCACGAACCGCGTCGGGCGGTTGCCGCCCGCAGCCGCGGTCTTACGGGATCCGCTGGTCGTACGCACGTGATCTCCCTTGCGATGGGTTGGTCCGCCCAGCCTGCCCGAAAACAAGAGGGAGATCATGAGTACGGCTACTCACGCGAGTCGGCGCGGCTGACCTGACGGGCCGGAACCGGTGCTCCCGGTGGGAGGTGCGCGGCGGGGAATGAATCCGTCAGGGTACGGTCCGTTAGATCATCGGATCGCGGGCAGGAGCCAGCACTATGAGCAACGCAGAAGTGACAGAGCACCCGCCGATCTACGGTCGCCTGATAGAAGAACGCGGCGATGTGCTGGCCGCGACGCGGGAGGCCGCCCAACAGGTACAGCATCAGGCGGTGACGGCGCTGGACTGGAGCGACGTGCGACGGGCCCAACAGGGGAGGGAGGCGCGCGGTTTCCCCGCACTCGGGTGAGAATCCGGCTCTGATGCGGCCACGGTGTGGACAGTTGGGGAGGCGTCAGGCTGCGAAGAGTTGTCCGTAGCCGGTGATTTCGGTGGTGCTCGTACGGGCCGCGCGGAGGGCCGACCACAGCAGTACCTGATTGGCGGTGAGGACAGGCCGGCCGAGGGTGGTCTCGAGGTTTTCGATCGCGCCGACGGCGCGGAAGCCGTTGCCTCCGATGACGACGGCTTCGGTGCCCTCGGGGACGTGGTCGGCCGCCCAGTCGTGCAGGTCTTCCGGCCGGATGAGTGCCTGTCCGCTGGGCAGCGCGCAGGGGGCGGAGAACACCACGTCGAATCCGGCGTCCTGGTAGTAGGTCCGGCCGAGATCGTCGAGTTCGGTATCGAACCACGGCGGATCGATCAGGCAGATGCGGGTGGCTCCGAGGGTGTGCAGTGCGTCGACGGCTGCGGCGCAGGTGGCGACCACCGGCAGTCCGTGGGCACGAGCCGAAAGGCGCCTGAGCATCGCTGCTTCGCCGTCCGCACCGATGACGTACGCGGAGCTGGTGAACCCGAAAGCGACGGCCGCTACGGGCGCGGTGGCGAGCTGTTCGGTGGCGTCGTCGACATCCGGCGGATCAGCGAAGGCCCGGACCGGGGCGAGCGGGATCGTCGGGTCCATGGCACCGCCCTGCCGTATACCGCCGAACGGCACCCGGGCGGCGTGAATGCCCACGTCGGGTGGGGCCATCGCGCGCAGCTCCGACTCCGGTCCCACGTCGGCGTGCGGTGTCAGTACGCCGAGGCGCACCCGTACGTCCCAGCCATCGGGTCGCCACATTGCGCTCACTCCTCGACCGGCGAGCTCCCCACCTTCCATTCTGCGGGCTCCATGCCCGGAGCGCGACGCCTGGGCCCGGCGGTGCTCCCTCGTCGTGCCATCGAGGAAGGCAGCACTTCCGCGGGCAGGGTTGGCGATGGATCAGCCCTGTGCTGCCCGTAGCGGGCAGCCGGTGCCCACGCGCGCGGCCAGTTCGGCCCGCAGGGCCGCGAGTTCAGCCATGCGGGCGTCGACGACGTGGAGCTTCTCCTCGAACAGCGCCGACAGCGCTTCCGCGGTATCCGGACGCTCGCGTAGCTCCTCGCCGGTCCGTGCGATCTCCGCGAGGGAGAACCCGAGCGTCTGCGCGGTGCGGACGTAGTGCAGCCAGGCGACCGTCTCGGGCGGGAAGTCGCGGTAGCCGTTGGGCAACCGCCGGCCCTGGACGAGGCCGACCTTTTCGTAGAACCGGATGGTGTCCCTGGTCATGCCCGCCTGCGCGGCCAGCTCTCCGATACGCATGGTCCTCCGTCGCACGATGGGCTTGACCTTGGACCGTACTCCACTGTTTAGCGTGAGGTGTCGCTGCCCCAAGAACAGCAGGAGCCTCACCGTGATCCCTCACCTCACCCCCGCACGCCCGTCCTACCTTCACGTCGTACGGGCGAGCGCCTGGTACGACCTCGTCGTCACGGCAGGATTCGCGACACCGTGGACGTACGCGCTGCTGCACAATGCGCTGTCATCACTGGGCGACACGCTCGGGATGGGCCACCTGCCCGAACTCGACCCGGTACAGACCCTGTACGCGAATCTGATGGGTTCGGTCGTGGTCGTCTGGGCCGTCCTGCGCATCGTCCGGCCGCTGCCGGTGCACGGGTTGTTCGACGGCGCCGCGCGCACGCTGTTCGCGGCGTGGCAGGCGTACGCACTGACCCACGGTGCCATGCGGTTGCTCTGGCTGTTCTTCGTCGTCGAGGTGGCCTTCGGCGCCGTACAGCTCGCGCCGTGGTGGCGGTACCGGCGCACCGACCGGGTGGATGCCCCTGCCGGCCCGGCCGACGGTCGCCCGCACCCTGCCGCGAGTCGGTGACGCACGGGGTTGCGGGCCTGTACCGGGTCTGGCCCCCTGGGCTACAAAGTCGCCACCGGATCTGGAGCATCTGCCGTGATCGGTTCGACGATCTCCCACCGCTCGGCGATCAGGCCGTCCTGGAGGCGAAAGACATCGGCCACCGCGATGTCGAGCCCGCCTCCGGGCAGCCACCGCCGGGAGAACATCGTCACGTAGTCGCCTTCTGCCACGAGGCGGCGGATGTCGATCCGCATGTCGGTGAGGGGCAGCTTCCGTGCTGCCGCGATCCAATCCGCTTTCGTGGTGGTCCGGAACGGCAGCCCGTGATCCGTGTAGTCGTCGCGCAGGAGCGGCGCGACGGCATCGAGGTCGCCTTTGCCGTACCGCGCCAGGCAGGTGAGGACCAGTTCCTTGTAGTCAGTGCTCATGTCCCCGAGTGTGCTGGGGTGGTCGGGGACTGTCGATGAACTCGCAGTTCATGGACCGTGGTCGGAGGGTACGACTAGGGTCGGCGCTGTGGAGACGGTCGGGGGCCTGTTGCGCGAGTGGCGCCACAGCCGACGGCTGAGCCAGCTCGATCTCGCGCTGGCGGCGGGAGTTTCGCCCCGGTACGTCAGCCTCATCGAGACCGGCCGATCCCGGCCCAGCGCCGACATGGTGCTGCGGCTCGCCGCTCAGCTGGAGGTGCCGCTGCGGCATCGCAACCGGCTGCTGGTGGCGGCCGGGTTCGCGCCCCGCTATCGCGAACGGCCGCTCGACGAGCCGGACATGTCGGCCGTTCGGGACGCCGTGGCCAGGGTGCTGCAGGCGCACGAGCCCTATCCGGCCCTGGTCGTGGACCGGCGTTGGAACATTCTGATGACCAACGCACCGGTCGCGCACTTCCTCGCCGACGTCGCCCCTGAACTCCTTGTCGCTCCGGTCAACATGGTGCGGCTGGGGCTCGATCCACGGGGTCTCGCCTCCCGGATCGTGAACCTGGCGGACGTTCGCTCGTTCTTTCGCGCCCGGTTGTCCCGCCAGGTCGCCAGGACCGGTGATCCGGTGATCGGCGCCCTGTACGACGAGTTCTTCGCGGACGACGAGCCTGCCGGATCAACCCCTGGGCTGGAGTCCGAGGTGGCGATTCCGATGGTCTTCCGGCTGGACGGAGACGAGGTGCGACTCTTCTCGACCATCACGACGTTCGGAACCCCTCAGGACATCACGCTCGAAGAGATCTCGATCGAGTCCTACTATCCGGCGGACGCCGACAGCGCCGCCGTCCTGCGCAGCATGGCCGGTCCGGCGGGGGACCGGTACCACGAAGGGCAGTAGGCACGGCCCGCTGGAGGGTGTCGCGTCGGAGCTTCGTCGGAGCGTGCCGTACGGATCGATGGGCGACCAGGACCCGGCGGCGGTCGGTCCGCGCCGGTTCTCCCGATCGACGCATCATGCCGTGGCCTTCTCGCCGATCGCGTCGTCGGCGGAGGTGGTCACCCGGCCGTTCGTGACGCGTCGCGTACGGACGATTCCCCAGCCGACGAGTGCTGCGGCCACGACGGTGAGCGTGAGGCCCGCGATCGTGACCGCCTCCTCGAATTCCGCGGTCTGTTGCGTGCTCCAGTTCGCTGTGGCGAGGTTGCCGGTGAACAGGGCCGCGAGGATGGTGCCGGTGACGGCGATGGCGATTCCGGAGGTGACTTCGGTGGCAGTGTCGACGAGGGCAGCGCCGATCGTGGTGCGATTCTTCGGCAGACCACGGAGCACGTTGACTCCGGCGACCACGCCGACCACGCGCATTCCCGCTGCCACGAGCACGAGTGCGATCGCGACCCACACATATCCGAACCTGCCCAGCAGACCGTAGACGGCGAGCCCGAACACGACCGCTGCGGCACTGAGCCATGCGGCCCGTTCGAGGCCGACCCGTTGCACGAACGGATTGACGAACGCGCCGCCCGCGACGAGGACGATGACCTGCGGCAGCATTCCGAGAGCGGCGAGTGCGGGCGTCCACCCCCAGTCGAGCTGCAGCTGCAGCGTCACCAGGTATCCGAGGCCGGCGGTGGCCAGCCCGGCCGCGGCCTTGAACGCCAGGCCGCTGGACACCAGAGGGTGAGCAACGAGTTCGAGGTCGAGGAGCGGGTAACGCGCCGAGTGCTCGCGGAGGACGAAGAGCATCGCAGCCACGACGGCCGCTGCCGTGGTCGCCCACGGGATCCACGATGCGGCGCCCTGGTGGACGAACAGCGTCGGTGCGACGAGCGCGAGCACGATCGTCGCCGTACCCAGCACCGCACCTGCGATGTCCACCGGATCGCGGTGCAGATCGGCCGCGACGTCCGCGGCGATACCGGACCGCACACCGATGAATGCGAGCACGGCGATCGGCACGTTCACCAGCAGCAGGACCTGCCATGGCGCGATCGCCAGCACGAAGCCACCCACGGTCGGGCCGATCGCGAGCCCCACCAGACCCACGGTCGAGATGAGGGTGGTCGCACGGACACGCATACCGTCCTCGTCGAACAGCCGGAATGCCAGCGCCATCGATCCCGGGGTCGTCATCGCGGCCGCGACCCCCATCGCCACCCGGACGGCGATGAGTTGCTCCACAGTGGAGACAAAGGCGGTCGCCAGGCTCGCCACGCCGAGCAGAACCAGCCCGATGAGCATGATCCGTCGCCTGCCGAACCGGTCGGCGATCGCGCCGCACGCCAGCATCAACCCGCCGAACACGACGGCGTAGGCGCCTGTCACCCACTGCAGCGCGATCGTCGAAGCGTGCAGATCGCGTCCGATCGTGGGCAACGCGACGTTCAGGATCGAGTTGTCCAGCATCTCGAACAGAAACACTGCCGACAGTCCGGCCAAGGCCACCCAGGCCTCGCGCAACGACCGGGGCGAGCCAGGAGAGGGGTCCGCCGCCGCGAGTGCGGTTCCGGTCCCGTGGGGAGTACTCATGAACGGCCACCTAAGATATAGAGGTCTATCTTACGGATGCCAGAGTAGGGCGCTAGAATAAGATAGGCAAGTCTATCCAAGGAGGTATGGATGCCCGAGCGACGCCGCGGAGCGGCACTGGAGAAAGCGCTCCTCGATGCGGCCTGGGAAGAACTGGTGGCCAACGGGTACGCCAGTTTCACCATGGACGCGGTCGTTCAGCGCGCGGGCACCAGTCCGCCCGTTCTCTACCGCCGCTGGTCCGACCGCGACGAGCTGGTCCGGGCGACCATCATCCGCAGTCTGGAGGAGAACCGCCTCGACGTTCCCGACACGGGAAGCCTGCGGGGGGACGTCCTCACCCTCATGCGGGAGATCAACGCCACCCGCGTCCAGTTCATCACCGTCATGAGCGTGCACCTGGCCGGCTACTACCAGGAGACGGGAACCAGCCCCCGGGACCTCCTCGCGACAGGGCGTGAGAACTCCGTCGACGTGCTCTTCGACCGTGCCGTCGACCGCGGGGAGATCAAGCCGGAACTCCTCACCGAACGCATCAAGTCCCTTCCCTTCGACCTGCTGCGCCAGGAGGTCCTCACGACCTTCGCCCCCGTACCCGACCACGTCCTCGAAGAGATCGTCGACACGGTCTTCCTCCCCCTGGTGCGCTGACCGCGGCGACAGCGCCACGTCTCTCGCCCACGGTCCTCGGCGGGAGGCGTTGTTGTCGTCACAGTCGGTCGTGGATGGTGACCAGCTCCCGCAGTACGTCGGTCGCGGTGCCAAGGGCGGCGGTGCCGTGGTGGGCGAGTGCGGTGTCGAGGGCCTGGGTCAGGGCGGCCTGGCGCTCCTGGTGCAGAAGGCGGCCGCTGTCGGTGAGGGCGACCGTGACCGATCGCTTGTCGCCCGCGGGGCGTTCGCGAGTGACGTAGCCGGCTGCGGCGAGGCCGTTGACCAGTTGCGTGGCGGCGGCCCCGGTGGTCTCGGTGGCGGCGGCCAGCCGGCCGACCGGCAGCGGCCCCTGATCGGCGAGGACGCGCAGGGCTCGCGCATGGGTGAGGGAGAGCGCGCCGGGGGTGCGCGTGGCGCGACCGCGCAGTCGGGAGTCGGCGGCACTGAGGCCGTAGGCGGCGCTGGCGAGCTGGTCAAGGGCCTGGTGGTTCGGCGCCGTCCCGCCCAGCTCGCCGACGCCCGCCGGGCCTGGGTCGTGTCGTCGCGGCACCGGCCGCTGCATCACCGGGACGGCGCACCGCGGGGCGTTTGAACAGGAAAAAGTGGGAACACGTCATTCATGGCGAATCCTGACGACGAAACGAAGACGCCCCACGCTCCCGGCTCCCAGCCGAGCACGCGCCCGGGCTCCGATGAACCGCAGACGATCACGGCGCCGACGCCGCCTGTCGCGCGGACCAGTGATCCTCCGGATCAGGCGGACCTGGCCGACGAGGGGGACGAGTCGGAACGGTCCCGCGCCGACGAGGCGCCGGGGACGACGTCCGAGGACGACTGAGGGGACCGCATCCCCGAGGTGGCCGGCGGAGCCGGCCCGACGCCGGGGACCGTACTGATCGAGCGTCGGCCCGCCGTAGCTGTGGATATCCCGAGGCAGCAGGCGGGCCGTCGCTCGTGCGGTGAGGCCTATCGCGATCCCGGACGCCGCTCGTCAGCTCGGACCGGAGGCCGTCGCCTTGTCGCCGGCCGTGGCGTCGTCGAATGGATCGAGGGAGATGCGGCCTGGGCGATCATCGACCGGATCTCGACGAAGTACACCGGTGCGCCGTACTCCCGAGGACAGGAGCGCGTCGTGGCCGTGATCGAGCCCGAGCGGCAGACCGTCGGTGTCGGCTGAACCGGGGCAGGCGGTCGTGGCCGCGCGCTCGCCCGTCGCTATCGTGCGACGGGTGACGTGTCGCTCGCGTGGAGAGGGCGGACCAACACGCGGGTGGTGCTGCCGTCGTCCTCGGTGACGTCCCGGACATGCTTGAAGCCGATTCTGTCCAGCAGGGTCAGTGAGGCCTTGTTGGTCGCGGCTACGGTGGCGTGAACCCTGGTCAGTCCGAGGGTGCCGAAGCCGTAGGCGGTGATCGCTTCCGCCAGTTCGGTTCCCAGGCCTGACCCCCAGGCCGCCGGCGCCAGAGCGTAGATGATCTCGTGGCCTCCGGAAACCTCGGTCGGCTTGATCTCGGCATGCCCGACCAGGAGCCCGTTCCGACGGACGGCCCAGACATCGAACAACTCCTGGGCATAGACCTTCGTGAAGATCCGCCCGAACAGGGCCCGGTCCGCCGCTTCGGAGGCGGGGCCGTCACCCATCCACTGCGACACCCTGGTGTCCTGGAACAGTGCGACGAAGCCCTCTTCGTCCTCGGGGACATACGGTTCCAGGAGCAGTCGCTCGGTGCGCAGCGTAGGGGTCACGGGCGGCGACGCTACCCACGCGACACCCGGTCGGCAAACCACTTTCGCCGGACGGCCCGTACCCGGGCGGAGCTGGTCAATTGGCTCCAACTCCCGTACGTTGTGGGCTGGTTCGCGTACATTGCTCCGTGGGGGCCCGCTCGGCGGGCCGGTAGTCACAAACCGGGGGAGTAGCAGGTGACCACCTTCATCATGGGCCACGGGAATTACAGCGAGCCCGACACTTTCGTCCCGACCGGCAGCAGAATCGGCATCTACGCAGAGGTCAACACCCTGCTGGCCATCACCATCGGCATGGCGGTCCTGTCCACACAAGGGGGCTTCGAGCCGCCGACCACCTTCGACGCGACGGCCGGGAAGACCTCGAAGGTCCACAACTACCGGATCGGTCCGCTCACCCATCCCGAGTACCAGCGGATGCGCACCGTCGACTCCTCGAAGAACACGATCATCTACATCGGCTTCACCGAGGGGTTCGGGAACGAGACCCAGCTCTGCACGGACCTCAAGGGCTGCACGGGCGGCCGGCATCAGTGTGACGGCATCCTGGGCCGGGTCCATGACACCGACATCCGGCTCGCCTTCTGCGTGGGGAAGGCGAGCGAGTCGGGGCAGAGCAAGATGACGACCACGTTCCCGGCGACCGACACCTACGCGGAGCCGAACGCCCACCTGGCGCGCTACATCGACGAGGCCAAGGTCTGGTTCGAGCGGATGACGAAGTCCCCGGACGTGGCGATCCCCGCGTTCCACAAGCTCGCCTCCACCGCCCCGGGCGCCCGCGAGGCGTCGTTCATCCTGGCCTCCTCCAAGAAGCTGGAGTCCCTGCTGATCCTGCACGACGCCCGCCAGTACCGCGGCTCGCTGAGCGCGTGGGACTTCCTCAACTATCTGTACGGTCTGACGGAGAAGTCGCGCGCGAGGGTGACCAAGCGACTGCGGACGGAACCCGCTCCGGCCGCCGTTCCCGCGCCCGTGACCGCGCTGGACCGCTTCGTCGCCTCCTACTTCACCGCCGGCACGGCCGAGCGCCGCGCCGGCTGGGCGGCCCTCACCTCGCAGGAGCGGGCGCAGGCCACCGGGAACCACCTGCTCAAGTTCTGGTCGACCCACATCGTGCCCGTCATCGACGTGTACCAGCAGGGCTGGGACTCCCACGATCAGCCGGTCGGCTGGTTCACGGGCGCTTCCTACCGGTCTCCGCTCACCGAATTCGGCGAGGCGGAGGCCCAGCTCTCCCCGAGCTATGTGGACTCCTTCAACGCCTGCATGGCGTTCGGTCACACCGCCGGCCCGGCGGCCTGCCTGGCGCTGTGGAAGCGCCTCGAGGGCAACCCGGACGCCCAGCGGCTGCTGGGCATCATGACCAGGACGAAGGACCCGGCGGCCTGGAAGGCGCAGGTCACACCCGATACCGAGGCGGACCCGCTGGCCGCCTGGCTGGCCGACCACCGCGCCGCCGAGCTGGCCGTCGTGCGCCGGGCGCAGCGGACCGCGGTCGAGGCGGCGCCGAAGGCCGCAGTCGTGGCGAGTTCGTCGTCCTCGGAGAGTGAGGACATCTTCGCGACCGATCCCTTCGCGGACTTCTGGGACGACCCGGACACGGACAACTGGCGGGCCTGCAGGGACTGGAGCAAGGAGAAACCGGTCCAGGTCATCGAACTCGCCGGCCAGTTCAAGTTCGCCGAACGGGCCACGGCCCTGGCGGCCGCGTTCGCCGCCGCCGTGTGGGGCACCTTCTCGGTGGAGGAACTGGGCTTCTCAGGGGGCACCCTCCAGCTGACGGCCGGTGCCATCGACCTCGGTGCATTCAGGACCTACCTCGCGCGGCCGGAGATGACGCGTCTGACCACCATCACGGTGCGGTAGCCAGCCCGGCGGCGCGCGCCCTTCGATGGGCTGGGCCGTGCGCCAGGGTGCGGTCCCGGCGGACCGCACCCTGGCCGGTCCCCGCACGGGCGGCACACCGCCGCCACGGTCGACACCGCGGGGCGAGGCGCTGGAACGGCACAGGCCTTTCCCGCCGACCACCCCATTCCCGGCGTGATGGTCACCGCCGAGCCCGGTTGGACCGCCAAGGTGACCACCACTCATCTCAAGACGCCGATACCGGTGTGAGGTGAACGCCGGCCCAGGCCACCGGACTGGGCCGGCGTTGTGCCGCGGAGTCCAGGGTCACCTGCCGGGGGATGTCCCGATCAACGGCGGTGGGGTTGGCACCAGGTGCGGCCGGGAGCTGGCCGGAGTGAGCCGGCGACCGGCTCGGCCTAGCGTCGTGTGCATGGGACTTGTGAACAATCCGCGCACAGTGACGGCGACCCTTGCTGCCGCGTTCGTGCTGGCGGCGGGTACGCCGGCGTCAGCGTCGGCCCCACCCGCCGCCGTCTCGCACCCCCCGGCCGCCGCCCCGACGACCGCCGCCGGACTCGACCGCTACGAACACCAGTCGTTGGCCTGGAAGAGCTGTGTCCTCGGCCCCGACGACGCCACCGGCAAGGAGCTGGAGAAGGCCGGGGCCCGCTGCGCGGACGTCATCGTGCCACTCGACTACGCCGATCCCGGCGGCTGTACGATCACCGTCGCCGTCTCGCGGATCAAGGCCACCGACACCGCTCACCGCATCGGCTCCCTGCTGCTCAACACGGGCGGCCCCGGCGGACAGGACATCGGCGACCCGCCCTGGGTGCACGACGCGATGAAGGACGTGGGCGGTCGCTACGACATCGTGGGCATGGATCCCCGGTTCGTCGGCCGCAGCACTCCGCTGGACTGCGGATGGCCCACCGGCAGCCCCTTCCGCTGGGCAGGTTCGGACCGCGCCGGGTTCGACCGCGTGACGGCGTTCCAACGGGACCTGGCCGACCGCTGCCGGACGACGAACGCGGACGTGCTGCCGTACATCACCACCCGCAACACCGCCCGCGACATGGACGTCGTCCGTGGCGCCCTCGGCGAGCGCCGCGTCTCCTATCTCGGCTACTCGTACGGCAGTTACCTCGGCGAGGTCTACTCGACGATGTTCCCCGGCCGCACCGACCGGATGATCCTCGACGGCGTGATCGACCCGTCCCGGTACGGCCCCCGGCTGCTGGTCGGCACCGAGACCGCCAACGAGACGGCGCTGAGCCACTGGGCCGCATGGGCCGCCGAGCACGATTCCGCATACGGCCTGGGCACGACCCGTGACGCCGTCCTGGGCACGATCGACCGCATCCAGCGCACCGCCACCGAGCGGCCCCTGGTGATCGGTGGCGGGTCCTCGGTGTCCTATCAGCTCGACGAACACATTGTGCCGTTCGTCGTCTTCAACGGTCTGTCGGACGATACGGAGCAGGCGCGGCGGTCGTTCGCCTCCTCGATCCGCACCCTGGAGCAGGCGGCGGAAGGGCGACGGGCCGAGCCCGACGCCGACTTCGCGGAGGCGCTGGATTTCCTGCTGAAGGGAGGCGACGAGGCATCGGCCTACGGCAGCGTGCAGACCGCGATCCTCTGCGGTGACGTGGCAGCCCCGCGCAACCCGGAGGTCTACTGGCGTGACGTCCAGCGCAGCCGTGAGCTCCACCCGCTGGTGGGGCCGTTCACGAACGACATCAGCCCCTGCGCCTTCTGGGACCGGCCACGCGAACGCCCCACCGTCGTACGCCACGACCTTCCCGCGCTGATGGTCAACGCCACGGGCGACCCCCGTACGCCCTATGCCGGCGCCACGGCGATGCATCGCGCGTGGCCCAGTTCGCGCCTGGTCACCGTCGACGGTGCCGACCGGCACGGTATCTACGGCGCGTACGGCAACACCTGCGCCGACAACACGGTCAACGTCTACCTGCGCACCGGAAGGCTGCCCGCCGCGGATGTCACCTGCCCGACCACCGGGCCCACCGCTGGGACCCGGCAACCGCGCGCGGGAGGATGAGGCCGCCGCCGCGCCGCTCGGCAGGGTCGAGGAGCGGCGCGGCGGTTCACGGTGATCGATGTGGTCCCGGGCCGAGGGATCCACGGGGGCGCCCGGAATTTTGCCGGGGCGGCAACAGGAGTGGCGTGAGCGGGACGCAAGGGGCGACGGTGGGCGCATGACCGACGACATCGCAACAGGTTCGCCCGCGTCCGACGCTCCCGCACCCGCCGACGGGTATGCCGGGGACCCCGCGGTACGGGAGGAGTGGGACAGCCGGTACGCCGACCGGCAGCAGTTGTGGAGCGGCCGGCCCAACGGTGCGCTCGTGGCCGAGGCCGCCGATCTCACACCCGGGCGGGTCCTCGACGTCGGCTGCGGCGAGGGAGCCGACGCGCTCTGGCTCGCACGCGGCGGCTGGGACGTGACCGCGCTCGAAGTCTCGAGCGTGGCGCTGGAGCGGGCGGCCGGCCACGCCCGGGACGCCGGTCTCGCCGTCCGCTGGGTGCACGCCGAACTGGCGCACGCGGCCCTCCCACCGGGCTCCTTCGACCTGGTCTCCGCCCAGTACCCCGCCCTGCTGCGCACCCCCGACGCCGCGGCCGAGCGAGCGATGCTCGCGGCCGTCGCGCCCGGCGGCGTGCTGCTGCTCGTGCACCACGCGGGCATGGACACCCAGCACCCGGACGACAGCGGCTTCGACCCGGCCGACTACGTCTGGCCCCAGATGGTCGCTGCCCTGCTCGACGACGACTGGGAGGTGGAGGTGGATGAGCAGCGGCCGCGCCTCGCACCCGACGGCGGTGCCGGTGCGCACCACACCGACGACCTGGTGCTGCGCGCACGCCGACTGCGCTGAGACCACTTGGCCCACCTTCGCTTCATCCGCGACCGGTGAAACCCACCCGCACCCGCTCCGATAGGATGATCGACCGCGCGACGATCACCCTGATCGCCCGTTCATTCACCAGAAAGCCATACCGACCAGCACAAAGAGCGTCTTTATTTACATCTAACAAATCGGCCAAACAATTGATATCTATAGCATCGCGCATGTTTTCACGAATTAACTCCAGAATTGCGTTCGCCGCATGGCGCCAACCGCGGGTGATGCTGTGGGCCGCGGTGAGTGTGGCGGCCCTCGCGTTCCTCATCGCGCTGGAGATCACCGCGCGCCGCTACGGCCTGCGGGGGCCGATCACCAACCAGGTGCAGGAGTTGATATTCGGCCCCAAATCGGGGCCGCTGCTGTACGCCGGCATGGCGTTGATGATGCTGGTGCTCACCTGGCGGCAACGGTTCATCGCGCTCGGTGCCGCGCTCGGCATCGACGTCGTCTTCTTCCTGGTGCGGTGGACGGCCGACTCCAGGCTGACCTTCGGCAACGGCGCGTTGTGGGTGCTTTTGAGCTATGGGGTCATCGCTGTCACGCGTCGCACCGGCCGGGAACGTGTCCTGCTGCTGAAGGGCGTCGGGCTGGGCCTGCTGCTGGTGACCGGCCGCAAGACCGGCGATGCCTGGCTACTCATCACGTCGAAGACCCGCCCGATGGTGCTCGACCAGTACGTGGCGACCGCCGATCGCGCGCTGGGCAATCCGTCGTGGCTGATGGGCCGGATCGTCAGGGCCAGCGGCCCGATCGGCACCCATCTTCTCGACGCCGTCTACATTCAGCTCGCGGTGGCCGCTGTCCTCGTCGCGCTGTACCAGCTGCGCCATGTGGCGACCGAGCGCCGCTTCCCGCGCCATCATCTGGTGCGCACCTTCCTCGTCATCGGCCTGCTCGGGCCGGCCATCTACATGCTCTTCCCGGTCGTCGGACCGATCTACGCCTACGGCGTCGGCATCGGCGCCGGCGGCGGCGAGCACTGGGCGCTGGCCAACCTGTGGCCGAACACACTGCCGCCGATCGCCGCCCCGCACCCGGTGCTCTTCGACGCGGTCACCCCCCGCAACTGCATGCCCAGCCTGCACACAGCGTGGGCCACCGCGATCTTCATTCATTCCCGCAAGGGCCCGCGCTCTCTGCGTTACGCGGGCACGTTCTGGCTGATCGCCACGCTCTGCGCGACGCTGGGATTCGGTTATCACTACGGTGCGGATCTCGTTGCCGGCGTGGTGTTCGCCTTCACGATCGAGGCAGGGCTGCGCGCGCACGACCGTGGCTGGGAACGGTCAGGAATACGGCTGGTCGCTCACGGCGCAGCGGTCTTCGCCGGGCTCCTGGTGGCGTATCGCTATCTGCCGATGGAAATGGCCGAACACGCGTGGCTGTCCGGACCGCTTCTTCTTCTCGCGATGGCGTCGGTGGTGCACGGCTACCTGCGGACCACCAAGCTGTGGGATCTGAAGGCCGCACCGGTGCAGCAACCGGAACCGCAACCCGTCCTGGTTTGAGCCGTTTCGCACGAGGGTGCGGGCTGACCGCGTTCAGCATCCCGGCTGCACCAGGGCGTGCGGGCGAAAACCTGGATGCGGGTGACGTGGGGTCGCCCATAGGCTCCCGTTCGAGGGGCTGACAAAGGCGCCCTGTCGACAGCGGTCGGTCAGTGATCGGAGATGCGCAGGGTATGACGTGTCAACTGTTCGCGGTCTGTTTCGATGCGAGCGAGCCGCTGCGGCTCGCGAGGTTCTGGTCCGGGGTCCTGGGCTGGGAGATGGTCGACGATCCACACGACGGCATCATGCTCCTGCCCAGTGATGACACCGGGTTCCGCATCCGTTTCCTGCCGAGTCAGGATCGGAAGGCCGGCCAGAACCGGATGCACTTCGATCTGACCAGTACATCCCTGGAGGACCAGCAGCAGACGGTGACCAGGTCGCTCGGTCTTGGCGCACGGCACATCGACATCGGCCAGACCCCGGAGGACGGTCACGTGGTACTCGCCGACCCCGAAGGCAACGAGTTCTGCGTCATCGAGCCGGGCAACAAGTTCCTCGCCGACTGCGGATTCATCGGTGCCCTGGCCTGCGACGGTTCGCAGGAAGTCGGGTACTTCTGGAGCGAAGCGCTGGGATGGCCGCTGGTCTGGGACCAGGACCAGGAGACCGCGATCCGCTCACCGCACGGTGGCCCGAAGATCACCTGGGGCGGCCCACCAGTGGCTCCCAGAACAGGCAGGAACCGCCTGCACTTCGACCTCGCTCCATCCACCGACGGCGATCGGCAGACAGAGGTCGACCAGCTGCTCTCCCACGGCGCGACCCGAACCGACACCGGCCAGGGCGAGCTCGGCGCGGTGGCGATGACCGATCCCGACGGCAACGAGTTCTGCGTACTGACGCCCCGGTAACGCGGCCAGGGGCCGGCAGAGCGCTTTGCTGAGGCACACCCGCTCTCGCCTGCCGTGCAGAAGTCCAGCCGCCGGTGCGAAGGCCACGGGTGGGCGAAAAGAAGGTGCGCCGGGCGGGTCGGTGTCGGCAGGATGCGCGGCGTGACCGAGCAGTTGAGCAACGCACTCCCGTCCGCGTCCGTCCTTGAGGCCTTCGGGGTGAGGGGCAGCCCGGTCCCGCTGGCCGGTGGGCAAGGGCGAAGCGTTCTCGTCGGTGGGTTTGTGTTCAAGCCTGCTGAGGGGCCTGAGGACGAGACCGAGTGGGCGGCTTCCCTGCTCGAGGGGCTGGCAGCAGGCAGTGGTTTCCGCGTCCCGCGGCCGCTGCGGGCGGCTGATGGGCGAAGTGTCGTGGACGGCTGGACCGCCGGCGAGTTCCTGACCGGAGAGCCTGGTCCGCGGGGACACTGGGCCGGGGTGATCAGTGCCGGCCGTTCCTTCCATGCCGCTTTGCGAAACCTGCCCCGGCCCGAGTTCCTCGACCGGCGGGCCCATCCCTGGGCTGTGGCCGACCGGGTCGCGTGGGGCGAACAGGACAGCGACGTGATCGATGACCTCTCCGCGGCGTATTCGACGCTGCTGGAGCTGAGGCGGCCGGTGCAGCAGGAGGCAGCTCAGCTCATTCACGGCGATCTCACCGGGAATGTGCTTTTCGCGGCAGACGACGTGCCTGTAGTCATCGACTTTTCGCCGTACTGGCGGCCACCGGTGTTCGCCGAGGCCATCGTGATCGCAGACGGTCTGCTGTGGTTCGATCTTCCGTCGGATCTGCTGACGAGTGTCAGTGATCATCCGGCCTGGCAGCAGATGCTGATTCGTGCACTGATCTTCAGGCTCGTCGCGCACAGCGAGAGCGTGGGACCGTCGGGACGGGCTCAGCCGGGTGAGTCGGAGCGGTACAGGAGGGCAACCGACGTTGTGGTGACGACGTTGGCGTCGCTTCAGGGGTAGTTCGCTCCTGGGTGATCTCCAGCCGGCGGGACCACTGCCTGAGGTGGCTTGGGCCAGGGACAGGCCGGATCTTCGGTGATCTTCACCTGCTGGGGGTTGTCTCTGGGGAAGGTCCAGATGTGGCCCAGGGTGCTGGTGGCGGTCACTGTGGTTGCGTCCAGCGTGACTTCGGTGAACGGGTTGGAGTCGCAGGAGACCGCGATCCATTGCAGAGTGTGGTCGTCGTCGTCCCGGGTCAGGGCGACCCAGCCGATGCTGCCGTGGGCCGATGATTCCCCTGCCAGGGCGCGGCTTCCAGCGTGGACGCAGGTGGCGAAGGTCGTATCGACGTCGATCCAGGTACTGGGGGTCCACGCGGTGGCCCGTAGAACTTCCCACCACTGCCAGTCCTCGGCCCGCCGGTCATGGAGCCGGTCGGCGGGGGAGAACCGCATGAGATTCATGACCGACAGGGATCCGTCGCCGAACATGATGAAGTCCCCGTCAGGCGCCTCCCGGGCGCGCCAGCGGTCCCGCACGAGGACGGCCTTGGGTGCCGTATAGGGGAAGCTCACACCCGCCATCATGACATCGAGGAACGGTGCGAACAGGGGGACGCATGGGTCAGATCAGAGCCTCCGCCCGGTCCTCTGTACGGGCGGGTGGGCGCCGTGGCTCGTGCCGTGTCAGGCGGTGTCAGGCGGCGCCAGGTCCGGAGATGGCGTGGAGTGCGGCGCGCGCCGCGTCGCACAGTTCGTCGTCCTCCGGGACGGAGCGCCAGGTTCCCTGTCTGACGGGGCGCTCGTCGGCGTCGAGGAACGCCCGCAGGACGGGCTCCGCCGGGGCGGCGTCGGCGCCGATCTCGGCCAGCAGCTTCACGGTCTCGACGACCGCCCGATGAACGCCGCCCCGCTCGGTGAACGGTGCGATCGCCCGGACCAGGACAGGGACCACCTCGTCGGTTCGCCCGGTGATCCGCCACAGCGCCTCGCCGACACGCAGCGGTAGCCAGCCCTCCTGGTGCACGGTGAGGAGTTCGCGCAGCCGCCCGACGTACGCGGCGCCCGGCGTGCCCAGTTCCGCCAGCAGAACGGCGGCGTTGTCCTGGTCGTACGGCTCGCCCAACTGCGGGACCAGCAGCGCCAGCGCGGGCTCCCGGTCGCCGGTCAGCCGCCCGTACGCGAGCGCCAGGCTGCGCGGCGCGAACGGCTGGTCCGTGGGCGGGGTGTCGAGCAGGGCGCGCAGCCGCTCGCGGGGCACGGCGCGGGCCGCGGCCGGTCCGATCGCGGCGAGTGCGTCCAAAGCCCACACCACGGCGTGGGTGTCCAGGAGGCCCAGCAGTTCCGGGAGGGCGGGGGCGGCCGCGGCGCCCCAGGACTCCAGCAAGCGGCAGAGCTCGCGGCGTTCGTCGAGGGTGGATGCGGCGGCGAGCCGGGCCCGCAGCGGGGGCAGCAGTGCGTCGGCGTGGGCGCTGAGCCCTGCGGCGACCTCGTTGAGGCTCAGCTCGTACGTCCACCAGCCGTCGGCGTGGGACGCGTGGTACGCGAACCCGAGCTGCGCTTGGGCCAGCCGCCGCACCAGCGGTGGTACGCACCGGGCGTCACCGAGCCGGGACAGGGCCCAGATCGCGTGGGACCGGGCGGGCAGGTACGGCTCGCCCTCGTCCGTCACCATGGCCGCCAGCGCGTCCGACCAGGGACGGGCGGCGTGCCCGCACATGCCGAGGACCCGGGCGGCGAAGAGCCGGTTGTCGGGCTCGGGGTCGGACAGTGAACGGGCCACAGCCGGTAGCAACTCCGCGACGGCGGAGCGCCGACGGCTGAGCGCCTGGGCGGCCGCCTGCAGCGCGCCCGCGCGCACGGAGGGGTCGGGGTGGCCCATCAGTCTCTGGATTGCGTCGGCCAGGGCCGCCCGGTCCTCTCCCAGCAGGCCGACGGCCCAGACGACCGTGGGCTTGGCCGCGCCGCGTCCCGGCCGCCACGTCTCCGGTTCGCTGCCGGACAGCACGTTGGACACTGTCTGTGCGTACACGGAGTCGTCCTGCCCCGGAAGCGCGCGGCGCAAGGCCTGCACGGCTGCGAGGCGTACGGAGGGCTCGGCGCCGTCCATGAGTTCCCGCAGCCAGCCGATCGAGGCGCCGCGCTGTTCGCGAGCATGGGCGATCAACGAGCCGACCGAGTCGACGAGTTGGATCCTCGTTTGTGGGTCGGACTCCACGGCCCACCGGGTCCGCAGCCCCGCGGTCACCTCGTCGGCCCGGTGGTGGGCCTGCGCGAGGGCGTCAGCGACGGCGGTACGGTGCACCGCCAGCGGACCGTCCAGCAGCGGCAACAGGTCCGTCACCGCCAGGTCCCACGCGGCGGGCCAGGCCGAGGTGACGAAGCGGGGTGCTGCGGTGTTCGCCGCGTCGGCCAGCGCCCCGACGAGGTCCAGGAGCTCCTGGCGGACGTCCGCGTCGATGGCCGGGTCGACGGCGGCCGCGATGACGTACCCAAGAGCGGCCGGAGCCGAGGAATGGACCGCGCCGCCCTGATGGTGGACGTGCGTGAGCAGATCGTCGGCAGCGGCCGCGGCCTTCTCCGGCCGGTGGAGATCCCGCAGCATGCCGGGCACGTCCTCGGCGGCACCGTAGGCGTGCCTCAGCGCCGCCCAGTCGACGTCGTCGAGCCGCGCGAGCGCGTCGCTCATCGGTAGCTCTCCTCGACCTGCTCCGCGATCGCGAAGACGGCGATCTCCTCGGCGTACCGCGTGCGGCGGTCGTCGTCCGCCGCCGAGGCGATGAGGCCCGCCATCAGGACGGCCCCTTGCGGCTCCCCGGGGGAGCGGCCGGTCGCGATGGCCGCCAGGTACGGGAGGGCGAGGAAGCTGTCGTCGTAGACGGATTCCTGGTGACACAGGTCGTCCCACAGGTCGCTCCAGACCTGTCCGTCCTCCTCACCGCCCAGGCGGGCGAAGGCGGCGGCCAGGTTGTCGGAGGGTCTCACGCTCATGCCACCGGATTGTTCCGGACACCGGTCCCGTGCCGGAGAGCGGCCCCGGCGAACGGGCGGATCCCGGTGGCCGGTTCGCGACGGTCCCACCGGCGGGCCTCCGGCCGGCGATCCGATGCCCGGTTCACAGCTCCGATGCCCCCCAGGAGGTGACGTGCACCTCGTCGCCGGTGGACAGATTTCCGGGTCGCAGTACGGCGTACTTGGTGCCGAAGGCGACGCCGCCCTCGGCGGCCCGGCGGTAGGTGGCCAGGGTGCGCAGTGGCTCGGGGCCCGCCTTGGTGCCGGCCTGCTGGTCGACCATGGTGACGGCGCACCGGATGGCGAGCTTGGCGTAGCCGAGTTCGCTGTCGCCGATAGTGATGCGGTGGGCGCGGTCCTCGGTGTGGGGGGTGTCCCAGCCGTCGACGACGATGTTCGGGCGGAAGCGGTCCATGGGGAGGGGCGGGCTGCCGTGTTCGCCCAGCCGCTCGTTCAGCAGATCCACGGTGGACCGGGAAAGGACGTGGACGGCGCAGCTGTCGGCGTAGCCGGAGGTGCCGGGTGTCCGGCCGTCGGTGACGCGGTGGTGGTCGGCCGGAACGCGCACCAGGCGGCTCGGGGTGCCGAGAACGTCGGACAGCCATGCGGCGGCTTCGGTTCCCTGGTCGATACCCCTGAACGGAGCCCCGAACAGCGTGACGTCCCGAGGACGGCCGGAGGTGTCGACGTCGATGCCCGTCGGGTCCGCGCCCGGGGCGTGCAGGGTGAGCCGCTCTCCGCCGTCGCTGAGCTCGGGGCGGATCACTGCCAGTCGCGGGTTGCGCCGCTGGCTGCGGAAGACTCCGTCCTCGCCGGTGACCATGAAACTGCGGTCATGCGCGAGGCCCGCGGGGGTCAGCACCGCGGTGTGCGTCGGCATGGGGGCGCAGCCCTTGACGGGGTAGGACAACAGCTGCGCGACCCTGGCCACACGCTCTCCCTTGTGCTGTGTTCATGCCGTACCACTGGGGACCGTATGGACAGGTGTGACTCGTCGGCAATGGAAATACGCGCCTGCGGCAGGCCCGGCCGACGGCCCTCAGCCATCCGGCGTTCCGTCGAAGAGCCGGAGACCGTGGAGCCGCGGAGGGGTTCGCGCTAGCCCCGGTGGGCTGCTCTCGTGGCTGCCGCGGTGCGCGCCCTCGGCGTCAGTGCGGCGCGCAGCGCCGGGGTGAGGATGTGGCGGGCCTCGGCGGGGGTGAGGGCGGGGGGCGTGGGGAGGGGGTTGAGGTAGCGGGTGTAGATGAGGCCGCCGAGGATCGTCACCACGGCCATGGCACGGGCGGTCGCGTCCCGGCCGCCGAGAAATTCAACAAGCCGGGCCAGCAGTTCCTGTTCCAGATATTCGCGGATCACCTCGGAGGCCTCGTCGCCCTGGGCGGTGAGCCGGCGGAAGTCGGCGTCCTCCCACAGGTCCGTCACCGCGTCGATCAAGCGGTCGGGGAGGGTCGCCGGGTCGCCGAGGAGGACATCGTCCACTGCCAGTGCGTTGGCGCACTGGAACTGCATCACGTCTGCGAACAGGCCCTTCTTCGACCCGAAGTGGTACGCGATGAGTGCCGGGTCGACCCCGGCGGCGCCGGCCACCGCGCGCAGGGTGGTGCGCCGGTAGCCGCGCTCCAGGAACAGCGCGCGGGCCGCCACGACGATCGACTCGCGGGTCGGCGGGTTGCCACGCGGGCGGCCGCGCGTGCGGGCTGGGGCGGGGGCGGTGTTATTCATCAGCGTTGAGCTTGCGTTTCATGATCGGCACAGTCAAGGGCGTTCCGGAAACCACACGGAGGGATGACCCGACATCATGCGTATCGCAGTCTTCGGCGCCAATGGACCGACCGGCCGCCACCTCACCGAACAAGCCCTGGCAACCGGCCACGAGGTCGTCGCCGTGACCCGTCGCCCCGGCTCCATCGCCGCGCGGCCAGGACTGACCGTAGCCGTCGCCGACGCCACCGACCCGGCGGCCGTCGACGCCGCGATCGGCGGGACGGACGCCGTCCTGTCCGCGCTGGGCGCACGCTTCAGCAAGGAGGCCATCACCACGTACTCCGCGAGCGCCACCGTCATCACCGAGGCCATGGACCGGCACGGCGTCAAGCGGCTGCTCACTGTCAGCTCCAGCATCGCCGACCCCAACTGGCGTCCCACCGGAGCGCACTTCTTCAACCACGTGCTCGACCCGCTGGTGAACCGACGCCTCGGCCGCACCCTCCACGAGGACATGCGCCGGATGGAGGCCGTGATTCGTGGGACGGGCCTGGACTGGACCCTCGTGCGGCCGTCCGGCCTCTTCGAGCACCCCGTCGTCACGGATTTCCACACCGCCGAGACCAGCGCCGACGGCGTCTTCACCGCCCGTGCCGACCTCGCCGCGAGCATGCTGCGCGAAATGGAGGAGCGACGGTACGTCCGTGCGGCCATGGGTGTCATCACCACGGCTGTGCAGCCGAACATCGCCAAGCTGATCTGGAAGGAGGGAGTGAAGAAGAAGTGAGCCGGGCCGTTGAACTCCCGGCCATCACACGGGCGTTCTTCGCCCGTCCCCACACGGCCACCTTCACCACCCTCCGCCCCGACGGCACCCCGCACGTCACGCCCGTCCGCTTCACCTTCGACGCGACCACCGGTCTGGCCCGGGTGACCACCCGGGCGGGAGCCCGCAAGTCCCGGAACGTGGCGGCGGGCGGCCCGGCGGCCCGGGTCGCGCTCTGCCAGGCGGACGGATTCGACTGGGTCACCCTCGAAGGCCGGGCCACCGTCACGGACGAACCCGCGCGCCTGGCCGAGGCGGTCCGCCGCTACACCGTCCGCTACGGGGCGGCACCGCCCGCCCCGTTGGACCTGGCCGTCGTCGAGATCGCCGTCGACCGCGTCCTGAGCCTCAACCTTCCCCTCCCCGTACTGAAAGCGAAGTGACCCCGAGATGCCCACCATCCCCGTCCTTGATTCCACCGTCCACTACCGGGAGTCCGGCGACCCCGACGGGCTGCCGTTCGTCTTCCTCCACGGCAACCCCACCTCCTCCCACCTGTGGCGGAACGTTCTGCCGGGTGTGGCCGCGCCCGGCCGCCGCCTGCTGGCCCCCGACCTCATCGGCATGGGCGACTCCGGCAAGCCCGACCTCGCCTACTCCTTCGACGACCACGCCCGCTACCTCGACGCCTGGTTCGACGCCCTCGGCCTCACCGAGGCGGTCCTCGTCGGCCACGACTGGGGCGGCGCGCTCGCCTTCGACCGTGCCGCCCGCCTGCCGAGCGCCGTCCGCGGTCTAGCCTTCACCGAGACGATCATCAAACCGCTGGTCGGCGACGAATTCCCGGCGGCCGGGCGGGAGTTGTTCACCCTCCTGCGCACCCCCGGCGTGGGGGAGGAGATGATCCTGGAGAAGTCACTGTTCATCGAGGGACTCCCGGGCACGCTCGCCACCCCGCTCGACCCTGCCGACCTCGATGTCTACCGACGCCCTTTCCCGACCCCGCACAGCCGCCGCCCGGTTCTGGCGTGGACGCGCATGATGCCGCTGGACGGCGAGCCCGCCGACGTCGTGGCCCGCATCGAGCACTACGACGCCTGGCTGGCCGCCAGCCCCGACGTCCCCAAGCTGCTCGCCGCGTTCGAGCCGGGCCCGGGCGCGATGACCGACCAAGGGGCCGTGGCCTGGTGCGAGCAGAACATCGCGGGCCTGGAGGTCTCCCGCCTCGGCCTGGCCGGCCACCACTCCCCGGAGGACCGCCCCGAGGAGTTGGCCGCGGCGATCGGCGCCTGGGCGGACCGCCACCGGCTGGCCCGCCCGTAGGGTCCCCCCGGGTTCCCGATCACGACGGTGCCGATCGTCCCGGTGCCGATCGTCCCGGGGCCGACCATCCCGGTGCCGACCGGGCGGCCGCCGACGGGTGTCAGCGCAGTACGGCCGCCAGCAGGTCGGCGCCCAGCGCGGTCAGATCGGGCAGATTGAGGGTGTAGCGGACGTAGCGACCGTGCCGCCGGGCTGTGAGCAGGCCCGCGCGGCGCAGGACAGCGAGGTGGCGGGAGACCTCCGGGGGTGAGAGTTCCCAGGCGTGGGCCAGCTCACCGGTGGTGTGCGGGCCGCGGGCCAGGGTACGCAGCAGCCGCAGCCGTACCGGATGTGCGAGTGCCTCCAGCCGCAGTGTGACCGTTTCCAGGGATACCGGCTCCGAGGGGCTCGGCTCGGCCACGGGGTACTGCACCACCGGCTGCCACCCGGGCGCGTGGACCGCCACCAGGTGCGGGCGGCCGAAGACGCTGGGGATGAAGGTGACCCCGGTGCCGTGGGCGGCGGTCGCCTTGTCCTGCAGCTTGTCCACGATGATGCAGTCGCCGTCCGGTGCCACGGTGACCGAGCCGGAGACCGATGCGAGTGCCACCCCGATGCCCTGGCGCTTCAGCAGGTCGTTCTTGATGCGCAGGTCGGTGGCGAGCCGCACGGCGACGTCCGTCCAAGCGGCGTCGAAGAAGGCCTCGGCGCACTGTTCGAGGGTGTGGCGGACCCGCGCCCGCACAGCGGCCGGGTCCGCGAGCAGCCGTTCCGCGAAAGCCTCTTGCAGCGCGCCGCGGGCCTGGGCGACGTCCAGGGCCCGCTCGCGGGCGGCGGCATCGGTGAGGGGCGACGGCGTGCCGAAGTGGACCCGGTTGCTGCCGCAGGTGGTGACGAGTGCTGCCCGCACATACGTTTCGTCGTCGATCCGGTCCACGTCGTCCAACTCCTCGGCGAGGGTCGGCCGAGGACGGGCGGGGATCAGGAAGTCGGCCTACGAGGAACGCCAGAGGAACTCCGCCTCGCGCAACCGCTCGGCCAGTTCCGGCCGCAGCCCGGCCCAGACCTCGCCGGCCCAGCCGGCGAGCTGCGGGTGGTGTCCGGGTTCGGCCAGCACGTGCAGCATCGCGGTCAGCTCGGCCAGCGGGGAGGCGGCGAACCGCAGTCGCTCGGCCGGCAGGCCGCTGATGTCGATCCTCAAGGTCACCCCCTCATCATCACCGACCGGAAGGGCGACGACGGCGTCGGTTGACGGTGTCCGTCAACCGGCGTTCCCGGCCCGGCGGCCGAACGCACCGTTGACGCCATGGCAATCATCACCAAGATCCAGCCCGGTGCCCTCGTCCGGGCCTCCGGAGGTCCCCGCTATGCCGTCGCCCTGGCCGTGGACGCGCTCGGCACCGGCCTGCTGCGGCCCTTTCTGCTGCTCTACGGGGTGACGGTGCTGAGGCTGTCCGCGCCGGCCACCGGCATCGCCATGACGGTCGGGGTCGTCGTGGGCCTGGTGTGCATGCCCGCGGTGGGCCGGTGGCTGGACCGGGGCGCACGCAGCACGGTCGTGGCGGCGTCGATGCTGGTGCGGGTGGTGGGCGTGGCGCTGCTGCTGGCCACCCCGGCAGGGCACGTCGGGCTGTTCGCGACGGCGGCCCTCTTCCTCGGTATCGGGAACCAGGCATGGCCGGCCGCCCACGCGGCTCTCGTGGCCACGGTCGCCCACGGCCGGGAACGCGACACCGCTCTCGCGGCAGGCCGCGCCCTGCGCAACGCCGGCCTGGGCGCCGGCGCGCTCCTTGCCACCGCCTGCCTGGCGGGCGGCACCACCGCATTGCAGGCGCTGGCCGCCGTCACCGGGCTCGCCTATCTCACCGCGGCGGCCCTGGCATGGTCGGTCCATCTGCACGCGGACCCGGCCGCTACCCCGGCCACGGAAGGGGGCGGCGGGCCCGCACCACGGATGCGCGCGCTGCTGGCCGCCAACGTGATCTACGCCTTCTGCCTCAACATCCCCGAAATCGCGCTCCCGCTGGTACTGGTAACACAGCTGCACGCATCCCCGATGTGGTCGGCAGCCATCTTCGTGGCCAACACGGTGCTGGTGGTCACCCTGCAGGTTCCGGTCACCGTGCTGATGTCCCGCTTCTCCCGGCGTACGGTGCTGGCTCTCGCCGGCGGGGTACTCACCGCGTCCTACCTCGGCTTCCTCGCGGCCACCTCACTGGGAGACGGCTGGGCCGCCCCGGCCGTCGCCACGGTGTCCGTGGCCTGCACCATCGGCGAGATCCTCTATGCCGGCAGTGCCACCGCGCTCGTCACCGTCCTCGCCCCGGCCCACGTCCTGGGACGCTCACTCGCCCGCTTCCAGCTCTCCACGGGCTTCGGCCTCGCCGTCTCCCCGGCGGTCATCACCACTCTCGCACCCCACGGCTCGGCCGCCCTCTGGGGCAGCCTCGCCGCTGCGACGCTCCTCTCGGCCGGCGCCGTGGCCGGCGAGGAGGATCAAGGAACGCGGCTCAGCGGCTCATGAGAGCGGTGTGCTCGTCCAGCAGGGGCTCTCGGGTGGCGGCCGGGACGGCCGAGGAGCGCATGGGCGTGCTGGTGTCCGCCGAACGGAGGACCGGGCCGAGTGTCCTGCTGGGCCCGGGGAACAGTCGCAGGGCGATGAGTTTCGCAGCGATTGCCGGTCTTTATCCCCAGCACGCCATCAACCACACTCGAGGAGCGCATCATGACCGCCACCTACACATTCGACGTCTTTTCCAGCCTCGACGGCTTCGGCGGCGCCAGCGGCAACTGGACCGGCTACTGGGGCAAGCAAGGCCCCGAGCTCCTCGACCACCGCCTCGCTCTGTACGCCGAGGAGCAGCGGATGGTCATGGGAGCCAACACGTATCGGGCGTTCGCGGAGATGCTGGCCGCGAGCACCGAGGACTCCGATGTGCGTGACGCCTGGGTCACCCGGATGAGGAGCCTGCCGGCAACGGTGGTCTCCACCACGCTGGAAGGACCCCTCGACTGGCCGGATGCGAAGGTCGTGAGCGGCGATGCCGTCGACGTCGTCGCCCGGCTCAAGGAGGAGTCCGAGGTACCGCTGCGCTCGCACGGCAGCCTGTCGATGAACCGGGCGCTGATGGCCGCCGGTCTGGTCGACCGCGTCCAGGTGACCCTCTTCCCTGTGATCACCGGTCGGAACGGTCTGGCCCCGGTCTTCCAGGGCGCCGCAGACTTCGACCTCGAGTTGATCGAGAGCCGCACCCTCGACGGCCGCATCCAGGAGCTCGTCTACCGGCCCACCCTGCATGTCTGAGCCGACCCATGCACTTCACCCCGGCAAGCAGCCGACCTGACCCGAGCCCCGGTGCCCGCGGCGAACCCGGCACAGGCGGGCGGGCGAATCGTGATTCTCCCGCTCGCCCCCTCCCCGGGAACTACTGTCGCGGGCATGGTCGAACACGATGCCCTCGATGCCACCCGCGAGGGATACGACGCCGCTGCCTCCCTGTATGCGCAGCGGTTCCGCGACGAGCTGCGTGACAGGCCCTTGGACCGCGCGATCCTGAGGGCCTTCGCCGAGGTCGTCAGTGGGAGTGGGGGCGGCCGGGTCGCGGACCTGGGATGCGGGCCCGGCCATATCGCCGCGCATCTTGCCGAGTTGGGGCCGGCGGTGTTCGGCATCGATGCCTCGCCCGCGATGATCGGATTGGCTCGGCAGGCTTATCCGGGCCTGCGGTTCGACGTGGGCTCGATGGCCGCGTTGAACATCGCTGACGGTGTGCTGAGCGGCGTACTCTCACGGTGGTCCGTCATCCACACGCCGCCGCGGGAACTCCCCGTCATACTCGCGGAGTTCCATCGTGTGCTGGCACCTGGCGGCCACCTTCTGATCGGCTTCTCGGCCAGCGATGACGCGTCCCACCCGACGCAGGTCTTCGATCACGCCGTCGTGCCGGCCTATCGGTGGTCACCCGACCACCTCGCCGCGATGCTGCGCGAGGCGGGATTGGCCGAGGTGGCCCGGATGGTGCGCGAGCCTCAGCCCACCGACCGACGGCAGTTCCAGGAGATCCACCTGCTCGCCCGCAAAACCGAGCCAGGGAGTGCGTGACGGCGCACCTGACCGCACCCGCCGCCGCACTTCACCCGGTGCCGGCATCTGCCGGTGGGGCGTCGAGGAGTTGCGGTCCGTTGTTGCGGACGTTGTTGACCGCGGTGGACACCGCACGGGTGTCGAGGTGTCCGTCGGCGGGAGTGGCCAGGAGCGCCCGGAGTTCGTGCGGGTCCTGGTGGGTGGGGTCGAGCCAGGCGTCGTGGTCGGCCGGGGCGATGGCCAGCGGCATGCGCGGGTGGATCCGCCCGGCCAGGTCGGTGGCCTCGGTGGTGATGATGGTGCAGGTCGTCCACCACGCCGCCGCATCGTCCTCCGCGACCTCCGGGTCGCGCCAGAACTCGTACAGTCCCGCCATCGCCATCACCGCCCCGTCCTCGGGGCTGATGAAGTACGGCTGCTTGTGCGCCTTCGCACTGTCCGTCGCCGGAACGGCCTGCCACTCGTAGAAGCCGTCCGCCGGCAGCAGGCAGCGCCGCTTGGCGAACGCGCGACGGTAGGCGGGCTTCTCGTGGACCGTCTCCACCCTGGCGTTGATCATCTTCGCGCCGACGCCCAGGCTCTTGGCCCAGGACGGCACCAGGCCCCATCGCAGCGGCCGCAGCTGCCGCACCAGCTCGCCGCTGTCGTGGTCGGCACGCTCCAGCACCGCCCACACGTCATCCGTCGGAGCGACATTCCAGCTCGGCGCGAGGATCTGTTCGGGATTCCGAGCGGTGACCTGGAACAACGGGGCCAGATGCTGGGGGCTGCGGGTGGAGACGTATCGGCCACACATGACACCTACCCTGCCACGCCTTCAGACGGGTCGCTCAGTCGATTCCGTCCAGGAACGGGATGACCGCATCGATGAAGTGCTCGTTCCGATCTCCGGCCACCATGTGCCCCGCGCCCGCCACATCGACGCGCCGCGCGTGGGGAACCCTGGCGCAGAACTCCTCGGCGATGTCTTCCCGCACCACATCGCTGATCCCGCCGCGGACGAGCAGAATCGGCGCCTCGGCGTGGCGCGCTGCGTCGAGGAGCCGCTCCGCCATGCCGGGCGGGTCCATCCGCCCCTCGAAGCTGTCCAGCATCCGGGGGTCCCAGTGCCAGACCCACCGATCGCCGTGGCGTCGCAGGTTCTTCCGTATCCCCTCGGGGTCGTCCGGACGTGAGCGATGCGGCAGATGGGCGGAGACCGCCGCGGCCGCTTCCCCGACGCCGGCGAATCCGTCCGGCTCACGGCGCATGAACTCGACGATCCGGCGAACCCCGCGAGGGTCCGGTCGATGGGCGACGTCGACGAGCACCAGGGCGCGAATCGCCGCCCTGGGTGCCTCTCCGGCGGCGAGCAGCGAACTCAGGCCGCCGAGCGAGGCACCGACGAGCACCGGCCGGTCGCCGACTTCGGCGACGAGCGCCCGGACGTCCTCGGCGAACAGGTCGAGGTCGTAGTCACCATCGGCCGACCATTCGCTGGTGCCGTGCCCCCGCAGGTCCGGGGCGATGACCCGCCACCCCAGTGCGGCGAGTCGAGGACCGGTCCGACCCCAGGCGTGTCGCGTCTGGCCGCCGCCGTGCAGCAGGACGAGAGGCGGCGAGGACGACTCGCCCCACACATCCGCGGTGAGCAGGATCCCGCCGCGGCCCACGAAACGTCGGGCCCGCGGCAGTGCACCGGCCGTCATGGCGCGCCTCGGGTTCGCAGCGGCGCCAGGAGTTGGTCGCGGTGGGCATCCGCGGCCGCCGCGGCGAGCGCGACGTCCAGCGCGAACAGGGCACGTGCGAGGAACCGGTCCTCATTGATCAGGGCGGCGACCCACTGGTGGAGCGCACCCACGCACGCGGTGCCGACGACGGCGGCCAACGCCTCGGTGTCGATGTCGGCGCGTAGCAGACCCTGCGTCTGTGCATCCGCCATCGCCTGGCGGAGTTGGGTGAGGGGACTGCGGTCCAGTACGAGCCCGCTCTCCTCCCACTCGCGCACCATCCGGCGCGACACGACCGGGTCGTCCACGAACAGCTGGACGGTCGACCTGACGACCTCCTGCGGGCCACCGGCTCCGAGCGCCGTGAGGCGGCGCTCGAGTTCGTCCGTGAACCCGGCGGCGAGCGCCTCCCAGATCTTGTCGCGCGGTCCGATCAGGTTGTACACGGTGGCCGGGGCGACCGCCGCTCGCTCGGCGATCCGCTCGGTACTGATCACCGCTTCCGGGTTGTCCCGCAGGAGTTCGCGCGTCGCGTCGAGGATCCGGAGCCGTCGCTGGGCCTTGTGCTGCTCACGCAGCCCCCCTTCGACCGTCTGCATACGCACACACCCCTTCACCTTGACTTAGAGAGTACTCCAAAGTTAGAGATGCCTCTGGATTCAGTCAAGCAACCTGGGCGAGCTGCCTCTCTACGGCCTATCCGCGTCCCGCACCCACCTCGGACGCGCTGCCCCGCACCGCGTCCATCACCGCCCCGGACGCCGCGCTCATGCGGCGCTTGCGGAGGTCCAGGACAGGTGCCGGGTTCGAGATGCCCCGGGATGCCAGCAGGTTCATCAGGGCCCAGATCACGTCAGGGCGCTCCGTGACGGGGAGTTCTTGTCCTTCGGGCGTGATGACCGTGGCCGCGGTGGTGCCGGCGAGGAGGTTGGTGCGGGCCCAGTCGACGACGAACGAGCTGCCGTTCGGAGCGGCGTACAGGACGACCTCCCGCGTGCGATGCAGGACGGCGAGATAGTTCATCGGCACCGTCAGCCGCCGGGCGGCGTCGAACGCGGGTGTGCCGTCGGCCGGATGGATGCGCAACACCGTGTCGAGGACCGGGCCGTGGCTCTGGAACGTGTTGGTGGCGGTCATCTGCAGGAACCGGGCCCGCACCAGCACGCCACCGCGGCGGGACCACCGTCGGCCGACGGGACCGAACCCCGCCGCCTCACCCGGAAGGCTGTCCACGAGCCACCGGGACTCCTCGCCCGGCTCGGTCACCGGCGCCCGGTCCTCCGGGGCGGCGCGGTCCTGTTCGGCCACGGCGGTGTAGCGCGCCGCGACGGCCGGGTCCAGGCGCCGCAGATCGGTCGTGTCGCCGGTCATCTCGATGCCCCCGGCCTCCCGGGAGATCCGCATCTGGCGCAACTGGCGCACGGGGCGCCGGGTCACATCGGTCGGTCGGCCGTCGAGGTCGATCACCCGGCAGGTTCTCGTGCCCGCGAGCAGGGCGCTGCGCGGCCAATGGGGGGTGACCCGTCCGGGGACCCGCGGATCGGCCGGGTCGGCGGGACGGCCTGGATCGACCAGGACGGCCAGCCGGCCCGCGGTGACCGCCGACAGGCACAGGGACGGCACCCGCCACTCGCCCGTGGTCTCGAACCGGTCGGCGACCTCGGCCTCGTCGCCGTCGTGCACGCGCAGCCACATCCTGACCAGCGGTGTGAACTCATCGGGGGAGAGGCCGCCGCCGTAGGTGGTGAACCCCGCACCGCCCTCGGGGTCGTAACGCACGAGCGACGCCTCCAGGACGTCCGCCCGCACCAACCGCGCCTGCACCGAGCTCGGTTCCGACCGAGGAGCCCACAGCACGAAGGTGTCGTCCCCGTACGGGACGCTTCGGTCCTTCAGCCGGTCCCTGCGCGTGATCCGGGGGAAGGCACGGCGCGTGAACCGGAGGGTCGGCAGCGGGATCGCGACCAGGCCGACCCCTCCGATGGCGAGCGCGATCCAGGCCCAGTCCTCGCCCGCACGCCAGGCGCTGTATCCCACGAGCAAGGCGAGCGGAACCGGAAAACACAGGATCACGGCGCAGCCAAGGTTGCCGATCACCACACGGCCGTAGCTACGCATGGCCCCCCTCAAGTTCGTCCCTGTACCCGCACCATGGTGTGTGGCCTGGGGATACCCGCCCGCTGCCTCCATAGTCCCGTCGCCCCGGCCCCGGCACCACCCTTCCGGGAGAACGGACCCACCTGCGGGGCGATGAGGGGGTCGGGCGCGGCGAGGGGGACTATGGTCAAGACAAGATCAAATCGAGCTTACTCTATGGGGACATTCTCAGATTTTTCTTATAAAAAGTAGGTTCCCCAGATGAAGCTGGCTCGTATATCGGCGATCGTCGCCGCGGCCGCGATCGCGCCGGCCGTGCTCTTCTCCTCTCCGGCGGTCGCCGCCGAAGGTACGCAGCCGGTCACCACCTCGGCGCCCGACACGGCCCCGGACACGAAGCCGGCCGATCCCGCCCACGGTTCGGACTCCTCGGCGGACGACGACCGGGTCGCGATCCTCAGGATCCTCGCCGACAAGAACACCGGCCGGGCCGTGCGGGAGGCGGCGCAGAAGGCGCTCGACGGTACTCCGGAGGACCTGCGGTACTTCCTCGAGGTCGGCCAGTACCAGGCCCGCCTTCAGGACGACCGGGTCCGGATCGCCCAGATCATCAGCGACGGCGGCCCCTCGCTGCAGGAGGCCGGCGAAGCCGCGCTGACCGCCAACACTCCCGAAGCCATCAAGTACTTCCTCGAAGTCGGCCAGTACAAGGCCAAGTTCGAGGACGACCAGGTCAAGGTCTCCCAGATCATCAACGCCGGCGGCCCCGAAGTGCAGAAGGCCGGCAAGGCCGCACTCCGCACCGGGACTCCCGAGAGCATCAAGTACTTCCTCGAAGTGGGCCAGTACGAGGCCCGCGCCAAGGACAAGGCCGCCGAGGACGCGGCCAACAACAAGCCCACCCCGACGCCCGGCACGGGCGACAAGCCGACCACCGGTGACCAGCCGAAGCCGGGAACCGAGGTCAGCGGCAAGCCCGCCGCCGTCGTGACCTCCGCGCCGAACGCCGCCGCCCCCGCGGGGAACAGCGGTACCGAGCTTGCCTCCACCGGCGCTGGGGACACCCCGCAGTGGGCCGTCGGCGGTGCCGTCGTCGCCCCCGGGGCGGGCGCCGGCCTGGTCCTCATGAACCGCCGCCGCCCGTCCGCCGGCCGCTGAGTCAGGACTCTGCGTCAGGACTCCTGGTCGGGATGGGGCGCCGAGCCATCCTCCACGCCGCTCACCTGTGGTCCACGGTGATCGTGGCTCCGATCTCGAGCTGCTGGTACAGCCACTGGGCGTTCTCGCTCAGTGGCACTCCGATCTGGCTGCCGCGTGGTGACTTGAACGGCCACTCGAGCAGCAGGACGGTCGCACCGCCGTCCGACTTCAGTTCCACCACCCATTGGGCCCGGTAGTCGTACTGTTCGCCGGAGCCGAGCGTGGGCGCGGCCACGGTGCGCTCGGCGGATTTGGACACCACGGTCAGCCGCTCCGCCGGCGAGGAGCTCCGCACGGACACCGGGATCGTCCGAACCTGGTGGCCGTCTCGCTCGACGACGACCCGCTGCCGGCTCAGATCGAGGGACACCGTCGCCCGCCCGGTCCGAGAAGGGCTCGGGTCCGGGCTCGGGGCGGCCGGCGCCGACGCGGCGGGCGAGGCCGGCGGCCGGTGCGACTGCAGCACCCGCGGTGCCGCCACCGCGGCAGTCGCCACCAGCGCCACCGTCACCGCGGCGGACGCCGCGACCCGCCGACGCCGGCGCCGTCCCGCACCGCGCCGGCGGATCTGCGCGCCGGTCAGCGAAGGAGACGTCTCGCCCTCGGCAGCAAGTCCGCGCAGCACGGAGTCGAACTCGTCCCGCTCGCCGTCGACGTCAGACATGGCTGCCTTCCCTGTCCCGCACACTCAGCAGCCGGGCGAGAGCGGCCCTGCCCCGCGACAGCCGTGCCTTGACGGTCCCGACCGCAGCACCGGTGGCGACCGCGACCTCTTCCACACTCATGTCGCACAGATGATGCAGCACCACTGCCGTCCGCTGCGCCTCGGGCAACTGCCGCAATGCCTCCACCAGCACCGTGTGCTCCAGCCCGGGACCGGGCGTACGGTCCTGCGGCGGGTTGTGCCGCACCAGCTCCAGCCACCGCCGTGTCCGCCGCCAGCGGCTCACGGCGAGCCGTACCGCCACCGTACGGATCCACGCCTCCGGCGCGCCCTCGGCCAGGAGTGCCCCGCGCCGGTCCCAGGCCCGTACAAAGGCTTCCTGCACCACGTCCTGCGCCTCGCTGTGATCGCCCGTCAGCGCGTACAGCTGCCCTACGAGACGGGGGAACGCCGCCGCGTAGAAGACATCGAATTCCTCCTCGGTCACGAGCGCAAGGACTCCCGTTCCGGGCTCGTGGTTCCCTGCGGAGATTTCCGTGTCCCAGATGCAACCTGCCGCCCCTCCCATGCGTACAGAAGCCGTACCGAGCCAGCTGACCTGCAGCTGTCTTTCCCCGGGGGAGGATCCCATGCCACGCCACACCCGCGTCCGTCACCGCGCCACCACCGCTCTCGCCGCAGCCGGCCTGATCGGCGGGTTGTCGCTCACCGCATGCCAGGGCGCCGGTGTGACACCGAACGCCGCCGCAGCGGAGCGCAGCCGGCCCGCCACCACGGCCGCTGCCGCCGCGCCGACCGCGACCGAGCCCACGCAGCCCGCGCCGTCCCGGGCCGCCCTCGACCGTCTGGCCACCGCCTCGGTCAATATCTCCGACGGTCTGGAGGCCGGCGTCGGCATGCCGATATCGGTGACCTTCAAGCACCCGATACCCGCGGCCGAACGCGCCGACGTCGAGCGTTTGTTGAAGGTCACGGCCGACCCGGGGGTCACGGGGAGCTGGGCCTGGATCAAGGACCGCAATCTGAACGACGGCCAGCGCGTCGACTTCCGCCCGAAGGCCTACTGGAAGCCGGGCACCAAGGTCAGCCTCCACGCGGGCCCCGGTATCTCCCGTACCTTCACCATTGCCCGCTCCCTTGTCGCCACCGTTGACGTCCGCACCCACCGGATGACCGTCGTCAAGGACGGAGCCGCGAACCGGACCATCCCGATCACCGCGGGCGCACCGGGTATGGACACCTGGAACGGCACGATGGTCGTCTCCGACAAGGAACGCTCGGTGATGATGGACTCCCGCACGGTCGGCTACGGCGACTCCTACCTCGGGCGGTACAACTACGCCGTCCACCTCACGACCTCGGGCACCTACCTCCACGAGAACCCCAAGGCCAACACCTACGGCGGCCACAGCAACGTCACCCACGGCTGCATCGGCCTCGCCAGCGACGGAACGGCCCGCCGCTTCTTCGAGCAGGTCATCCCCGGCGACGTCATCCGCGTCACCGGATCCAAGGACCAGGTCGCCGCCGGCAACGGCTACGGAGACTGGAATGTCTCATGGTCCGCATGGCTCGCCCTCAGCGCCCTCTGATCCGTCTCCGTCGGCGCGGGGCGTCCACTGCCCCGCGCCGACGGCCGGCCCGCCGCTCTCGACCCGGGGACCGAAGAGCGCGTACGAGGCCTCATCCCAGGGTGAGCGGGGTCTCGGATGCGACGCGGGACAGCTTCTCGGGGTTGCGGACGTAGTAGATGCCGCTGATGCGGGCGTCCTCGACACGGACCGCCATGATGCCGTCGAGCTCCCCGTCCAGGTGTACGAGGAGTGCCGGGTTGCCGTTGATCATGGTGGGGGCGACAGTGATCGGGCTCTTCTCCTTGCCGAGACCACCGATCATGAAGCGGGCCACCTTCTCGGCGCCGATGATCGGCCGCAGCGCGGCCCGCTTGACTCCGCCGCCATCGCCCATCAGGACGACCTCCGGGGCGAGCACGTCGAGGAGGTCCTGCGGATTGCCGGTTTCGAGTACACGCCGGAACGACTCCAGGGCGGCCCGGGTCTCGCCCTGGGAGACCACCTGGCGAGGGCGCCGGGCGTCGACGTGCCGGCGGGCGCGGTGCGCGATCTGGCGGACGGCCGCGGGGCTCTTGTCGACGGCGGCCGCGATCTCGTCGTAGCCGACATCGAACGCCTCGCGCAGTACGAAGACGGCGCGCTCGGTCGGCGACAGCGTCTCGAGGATGAGCATCATCGCCATCGACACGCTCTCGGCGAGCTCGACGTCATCGGCCACGTCCGGCGCGGTGAGCAGCGGCTCGGGCAGCCACTGGCCGACATACGCCTCCCTGCGGCGACTCATCGCGCGCAGCCGGTTGAGCGCCTGCCGGGTCGTGATCCGGACCAGGTAGGCGCGCTGGTCGCGCACCTGCTCCAGGTCGACCTTGACCCAGCGCAGCCACGTCTCCTGGAGGACGTCCTCGGCGTCGGCCGCTGATCCGAGCATCTCGTAGGCGACGGTGAAGAGCAGGTTGCGGTGGGCGACGAACGTCTCGGTCGCCAGGTCAGTGGCCTGGTCGCTCATATCTCGACCCTTCTCCTTCGCGGCCGGCCTTGGTTGCCGACGGCCCTCAAGCGTGTATCGACGGCAAGATTCTCATTCGTCAGCAGCCCGGATCCGCCCCGGGGGCCAGGTCAGGCCGCGGGCTGGGCGGTGGCTTTCGTCTCGCCGCGCCGGTCCTGCAGCAACTGCTGGCGCTTGGCACCTCCGGAAACGCGGTGCAGGCTGTACGAACCGGGCTTGCCCGCCTCGTCGGCCAGATGCTTGACGATCCCCTTGCACACGAACTCCTTGAGCCTCGCACCGGAGCGACCGTCGATGTGGAACCAGAGCGCGACGTCGTAGCGGTGGGCGAACTGGAAGATGCCGGCGCGCCGGCCCAGGCTGATGCACTGGCCGGCGAACGCCTGGTTGAGGGGCGAGGGCTGCTCACCGGCGATCCGGCTGAGCACCGTGTCGGCGGCCCGCGCGCCCAGCGGCATCGCGGCCTGGCAGCTCATCCGCAGCGGTAGGTCCGACGGTGCCGCCGAGTCCCCGGCCGCGACGATGCGCTCGTCGTCCACGCTGGTCAACGTCTCGTCCGTGAGCAGGCGGCCCACGGCGTCGGTGCTCAGCCCGCTGCGGGCGGCCAGGTCCGGCACACCGAAGCCGGCGGTCCACACGGTCACCGCACTGGGCAGCGTGCGGCCGTCGCGGAGTTGGACAGTGTCGCGCGCCACCGCCGTCACCTTCGTGCCGGGGCCGTCGAGCACGGTCACTCCGAGGGTGGCCAGCCGCTTGGCGACCGAGCGTCGGCCCCGGGGGTGCAGGTACGGGCCGAGCACCCCTCCGCAGACCAGGGTCACGGTGCGGCCGGCCTCCGCCAGTTCGGCGGCGGTCTCGATACCGGTCGGACCCGCTCCGACCACCGTCACCGCGGCCGTTGCCGGCGCGGCGTCGAGGACCGGCCGCAGCCGCTGTGCCTCCTCCAGACTGGCGATCGGGTAGGCGAACTCGCCCGCTCCGGGCACGCGCGGATCGGCGCTGCCACTGCCCACCGCGTAGATCAGGTAGTCGTAGCCGACCGCGCCGCCCGACGCCAACGCCACGCTGCGTTCGGCCGCGTCGATCCGGGCCACGGAATCGACCACCAACTCGATTCCCGAACGCAGGACTTCGCTGTACTCGACGACAGCGTCGTCGGACCCGCCCACCAGTTGGTGCAGCCGGATCCGCTCGACGAAGCTCCGGCGCGGGTTGATCAGCGTCACGGTCACGTCGTCGCGCTGCGTCAGGCGGTTGGCCGCCATGACGCCGGCGTATCCTCCGCCGATCACGACCACATTGCTGTTCCCGGTCACGGTGTCTCCATTCGTTGTCGGCTATTCGGGCACAAGACACCGCGGGGCCGGTCCCTGTGACAGCGTGTGAGTCAGATCACTCCACGGGACGTCGGCCCGGCATCGGCGCCATCGTCCGATGGGCCGGTGCCGCCGTGAGCTGACCGTCGGGGTGGCCGCCGATGGTGCCTGCGGCGGCCGGGCCGCGTGGGGGCGCCTGTCTGTGCGCCCGGGCGCCTCCGTGCGCCCCCGCGGGAGGGGTGACCGTGCACCGGAATCCCCTGACCATGAACTGCTGCCATCAGCCGGGCGGCCGCGGCCGCGACTCCGCGGGGGCGGCCACGGCACGGCGGTCACCGCGGGGCGCCACGATCATCCGGAACAACTCAGTCATGACGGGGGAACGATGGGACGACGCTGGCTGGTCACGGGATGCTCCTCCGGCCTCGGGCACGCACTGGCCACGGCCGCGGCCCGGGCCGGGGACGAACTGGCGGTCACCGCCCGCAAGACCGCCGACCTGGAGGAGCTGGCCGCCACCTGGCCCGGCCGTATCACCCCGATTCCCCTCGAGTTACGTGACGCCGCCTCGTGCGAGGAGGCCGTCCGTATCGCGGTCGACCGTCTCGGCGGTATCGACATCCTCGTGAACAACGCCGGCGTCGGACTGTTCGGCGCGGTCGAGGAGGTCTCGGACGCCGAACTCCGCGACCAGCTGGAGACGCTGCTGGTCGGCCCATGGCGGCTCACCCGCCTCGTCCTGCCGTTGATGCGGACCCAGGGACATGGCCACATCCTCAACGTCTCCTCCGTGGTGGGCCGGATAGCCTTCCCGGGGCTGGCCGCCTACGTCGCCGGAAAGCACGCCCTCGAAGGCATGAGCCAGGCGCTGACCATCGAGGCCGCCCCGCACAACATCCGCGTCACCGTGCTCGAACCGGGCATGTTCGCCACGCGCTACGGCACGTCCATGACGGAAGCGGGCCATCGGGTCCCCGCCTACGACGGGACGAACCGCGAGATGCTCGAAGGCTCCCGCGGCCTTGCGGACCATCCCGAGACCGGCCGCCCCGAGGACTTCGCGGCACGGGTCCTCGACATCGTCGCCGCCCCCGCGCCCACACCCCTGCGGATCCCGGTCGGCGACGACGCGTACGGCTATCTGGACCAGGCGGAACAGGAGGCCCGCGAGGAGTTCGCCGCGGCCCGGATTCTCGCGCGGGGTCCCCTTCCGGCCTAGGAGCAGTCGGCGACAAGGGCCCCGGAGGTTCCTCCCGTAGACGCACGGCGTTCAGGTGCGATACCCCATCACTCTCTACGTTCAGGGGGTCAAGAGATAGTCAAGTGTCTATAGGAGATTCCGTGAGCGGGCGGTTGCATAATGCGCGGCGTTGGGGTGTGCCCCTGGTGGCGGCGGTGGCCGCGGCGTCGGTGACCATGGTGATCAGCCCGACGATGGGTGCCTCCGCCACCGCGCCGAGCGCGCAGGCGAGGACCCAGGCGAAGAACGTCATCTTCATCAACGGTGACGGCATGGGGGCCGCGGCCCGCGAGGCGGCCCGACTGCACCTGGCCGGACTGGACGGGCAGCTGGCGATGGACAAGCTCACCGCGTCCGGTCAGTTGACCACGACCCCGCACGACCCGAAGTCCGTGGTGACGGACTCCGCGGCGGCTGCGACCGCGTGGGCCACGGGTGAGAAGACGTACAACGGCGCGATCAGCGTCGACGTCGACGGCAACCCGCTGGCGACGCTGGGCCAGCAGGCCAAGGCGGCCGGAAAGTCCACCGGTCTGGTCACCACGGCCCAGGTTACGGACGCTTCCCCGGCGGCGTTCTTCGCCAACACCGCGAACCGATCGGCGCAGGACGAGATCGCCCGCCAGTACCTCGACGTCAGCAAGCCGGACGTCATCCTCGGCGGCGGCGAGGACTGGTGGCTGCCCAAGGGCACCCCGGGCGCGTTCCAGGACAAGCCCGCCGAGGACCCGACCGAGGGCAGCCTCGGCACCAAGGGCAACCTCATCAACAAGGCGAAGAACGCGGGATACACCTACGTCTCCAGCGCCAAGCAGTTGGACAAGGCCAAGGGCGGCAAGCTTCTCGGTCTGTTCAGCAACGAGGAGATGTTCCAGCAGCGGCCCGAGGGCCAGGGCGACGTCTACAGCCCGGTGGTCGATCTCGCGACCATGACCACCAAGGCCCTGACGACCCTGGACAAGAACAGGAAGGGCTTCTTCCTGTTCGTCGAGGAAGAGGGCACCGACGAGTTCGCGCACTCCAACAACGGTGCCCGTCTCCTGCAGTCGATGCAGCAGCTGGAGAAGACCGTCGCGGTCGCCCGCGCCTACGTCGCCACTCACCCCGACACCCTGCTGGTCGTCACCGGTGACCACGAGACCGGTGGCCTGGCGGTGGAGGAGAACGACCCCAACGACGAGTCCGGAACCGCCATCTCCGCCGAGGACGGCCCGTTCACCATCGCGGGCAGCAGCAGGACGTTCACCCTGGACTGGACGACGTCGGGTCACACCAGCGTGGACGTGCCGGTGACGGCCAGCGGCCCGCTGTCGGACCGCTTCTCCGGCAAGCACCCCAACACCTACGTGCACGACGTGCTCGCCCAGGTGCTGGCGCCGCGCCGCTGAGCCACCCAGCGCACGAGGCCGGGCCCCGCAGAGAGCATCTGCGGGGCCCGGCCTCGCGTGCGTGCGGCCCCCGGGGCCGCAGCGCTCACGGGATCCGGCGGTGGACGTCCTCCAGCAGGTTCTGCATGGCCATGCGGAAGATCTCGTCCTGTTGGTCGCCGAGGAACGAGGTGTGCCCGAACACCTCCAGGACGACGAGGCCGTGCAGGTGCCCCCACGCACTGAGCAGCAGGGCGGTCGCTGCGTGTGCTCGGCCGCTCGGCCTGGTACGCGCCCGGCTTCCTGCGCACCTTCCACGCGCGGTTCGGCCTCAGCGAAGGCGGCCCCGCGCCCGCGGCCGCGCCGGAGCTCGTCGACGAGTCGCCGTACGCGAAGAACTCGGCGCAGGTCTGACCACGCGAGAGCGCACCCACGCAGTGCCCGCCTCCACCGCACCGGAGGCGGGCACGGTCGTGCCGCGGGATCGACTCGACGCTGCCCTGCTGACGAGTTCGCCTGCTCCCCGCCGGCCTGTCCTCAAGCGCTTGGCTGTGATGCAACCGGGTGACGTGGGATGTATGCCGTCGGACGTTCGGTCGGCGGAGGGCGGGGATCCGGTACATGTGGAACCTCTTGTTCCTGGCCGCATACTCCCAGAGGTGCCCTCATGTCCTTGCGCCCCGTTCTCGGCGCCGTCGCCAGTGCCGCGCTGCTGCTCCTGCTCAATGTCCCCATGGCATCGGCGGACCCGAGCGAGGTAGTGACCGTCGACCCAACCGGTAGCCTCGCAGCCGACGGGACCATCACCCTCTCCGGCACCTACCGCTGTGCAAGTGGACCGAACCCCGTGTTCGTGTCCTCCTCCGTGTCCCAGGGCGACACCCGTGTCCGCTACGGCATCGGTGGCACCAACGCCGTCTGCGACCAGACGGAGCACCGTTGGGTCAACTCCGAGAAGCTCGCCCCGGGCACCGTCACAGCAGGCGCCGTCCGTGTTGAAGCCACCGTGATGGAACTGGACTCCAGCGGAGGTCTCCCCCTGCCGAGGCTCCACGTGGCCGGGCGGCAGGACATCAAGCTCGTCGCGGGCTGAGAAGAGCGGTCTGCCGCTCCGCCCTCAGGCCAGGAGTTTGGTCTTGGCCTGCTCGAATTCCTTGTCCGTGATGTCGCCGTGCTTCTTGAGTTCGGCGAGCCTGGCGAGCTCGTCGGTGGTGCTGCTGGTGCCGGCGGCGGCACGCACGTACGTCTGGAACTCCTCCTCGTGGCGCCTGGCCTGGTGCACGTCGCGTTCGTGCATGCCGCTGCCCCGGACGATCAGGTACACGAAGACGCCCAGGAACGGCAGGACCAGGACGAAGAACGCCCAGAAGGCCTTCATCCAGCCGTTCAGCTCGTGGTCACGGAAGATGTCAGCGATGACACGGAACAGCAGCATGAACCACAGCACCCACAGAAAGATGACCGCTATGGTCCAGAACAGGTTCAGCATCGGATAGTCCGATGCCAGGCTCACCGATTGGTTCATGGTCTCCTCCGTCGGTCGCGGTTGTTCTCAGGTCGCCGGTTGTGGTCTCAACTGACGAGTCCGTAAAGGCTCTGTCCCACCAGCCATAGGCCGAGTCCGAGCGACAGGCTCACGATCGCCTGGTCCTGGTGACCCTCGATCCAGGAGCGCAGACCGCTGAGTCCGGTCGCGGCGGCGGTCGGCCTGAAGGTGGCGTAGAGCTCCATGACCAGCAGGCTGGAGGTGGCCAGCAGGACGTAGCCGATCAAGGCCAGGTAGGTGGCGAGGGACGACAGGTTCGCCTGCACCACCGTCGCTCCACCGGCGGCGACGATGCCCCATGGCTGCAGCAGGATTCCCAGTCCCGCCGCGGACCACAGGGATATGTTGTCGAGTCGGGCGAACCACTTGGGGGACTGGCGTGGCCGGCGCCCACGGCGCCGTTTGCGCTCGCCGTAGAACACCATGCCGAAGCCCAGCAACAGTTTCACGGCCAGGGCGGCGGTGGACGGCGCGCTCTTGTGCACGAGGGGTTCCCCGCCGGTCATCAGGACCACTCCGGCGATGACAAGGACCAGACACGCCAGCCAGGCCAGGATGAACGCCAGTCCCTTGCGCACTCCTTTGAGCCCCGAGAGCAGCAGGATGAACGCGGTGTTGTGCAGGGGCCCCAAGGTGATGGCCAGACCGATGACGACGAGGTCAAGCACCATGGCTGCCTCCACGGGAGAGCCGCGTTCGGTGAGTTGAGCAGATGGGATCTGCTCAACTCACGGCGGCGGCACTCATCGGTCAGGATCGGGCTGCTGATGTCCCGGAGCGTGCGGGGGTGCACAGGGCATAGATGACGAAGATGTCGATGGCGATCAGGACGATCGCCCAGAACGGGTTGTAGGGCACCCACATGAAGTTGGCGATCAGGCTCAGTCCGACGAGGATGACGCCCACGGCGCGCGCCCACAGGGCTCCGGAGAAGAGAGCGCAGCCGGCGAGAAGCACGATGATGCCCAGGATGAGATGGATCCAGCCCCAGCTGGTCAGGTTGAACTGGAACGTGTAGTTCGTGGTTCTGACGAACAGGTCGTCCTTGGCGATGGCGGAAATCCCCTCGAGGATGGCCATGGCGCCGCTGAAGATCATCATGATCGCCGCGAACACAATCCAACCGGACTGACTGGTGAACGATGACCCGCCGGTACGGGTGCCTGCGGCCTGCGGCTGGTTGACGTTGCTGGCCATAGGTGCCTCCGTGATCAGGGGAGTCGCACGGAGCGGCCCTCTGAGCAGGCCGGTCGGCAGCTCCTCTACCAGCGTTCCACGACAATGCCGATCCCGCTCACTGTGCCGACCACGGGGTGCTGATGCTGGACCGGACGTGGGAGTTGAGACAGTGAGTAGTGGTGCAATGACTTGGAGTGATGAAGGCGTGGCTGCCTCCTGGGCATTCAGCGCGGACGATCGGGCCGGTGCCCGCATGGCGGCGGTCAGCGTTTGATGCGTCCGCGCACGGCGAGTGCGGCCAGGGCCAGGAGGATGGGTTCCAGCAGACGGGAAGTCATCTCGATGTAGGTGCCGGCAGTGGTGAGGTTCTGTCCGGAGGAGCGGAAGACCACGGAGTTGACGGCGACGCGAGTGGCTTTCTCGGTGCGCGCCGCGGTCATGCGCCGGCTGAGACTGCCGCGCAGGGAAGGATCGGGTGAGCTGGTGGTGAGGCTGATGGCGCTGCCGCGGAGGGTTCCTGTGGTGGCGGGGTCGGGGTCGTGGTCGGGCAGCCCGAAACCGGTGAGCAGGAGGATCGTCACGGACATGGCTGCCACTAGCCAGGCCAGGGCGCGGGAGGAGCGCAGGCCGTACCCGGAGAGCAGCCAGTAGCCCCACAACAGGCCGCGTTCGCCGCGAGGGGTGGAGGCGCGGTCGTGGCGGCGCATCTCCATCTCGCCGTAGTAGAAGTCGGCGGCGCCAGGCTCGTTCTTGCCGTCCTCGAACGCTTTGCGCAACTGTCGGTAGAGCGCGGCCACGTCTTCGGGGTCGGGAGTGAGGCCGGGGTCGGGGTGGTGAGGACCTTCGCTCCAGACCCGGGCCGACGGTGGCCGGCCGGCCACCGGTGCGGGGTGGCCGGCGTTCCGGGCGCGCCAGTGGTGCTCTTCCGCCAACGTCCGCCGGCGGGTCCACCGGTAGGGCCGGATGCCGCGGAGGTGCCAGCCGACGGGGGCCGGGGCGAGAGTGCAGCGGCCCTCCAAGCGGAGCTGGTCGAGGTGGAAGGCCCCGGAGAACAGGCACTTGGTCAGATCGGTGTCGGTCAGGACCAGGTGTGCGGCATCGACACCCTGAACCGATTGCACCTTGGCCTGGGGAGCTGCCCCGGCCAACAGGCTCTCGCCGCTCGGCGCGCGGTAGGAGAAGGGAGCCGGGTGGGCGGTGACCGCGGCGGGGGCGGACAGGACCGCGTGGCTGAGGTCCACTGCCGCGTAGCGGAGCCGCATCGTCATCGTCGCCTCCCATCGGGTCCGTACGCAGTCCACTCGACGCGCCGCGATTTCGAGGGTCACCGGCGTCTCGAATACCGCGCCGCTCAGATTGACTGTCCGGGCACAGAGCACCGGCCCGAAGGACGACGCTGCCGCAAACCGCGCGCTGGAGAACCGGGCGTCCCCACTGAACTGCGCCCCGTCGAAACCAGCTTCCCCGGTGAACTGCGTCGCAAGGAACTGGGCGTCCCCAGCGAACTGCGCTCCATCGAACTGGGCGTCCCCACTGAACTGAACCCCGTCGAAACCGGCTTCGCCGCTGAACCGCGCATCGAGGAACCGGGCGCCCTTGGTGAAGCAGGCCGTGTCGAACGAGGCATTAACGGCGAATTCAGCCTCGCTGAACCAGGCGTTATCGCTGAACCGGGTCTCGCGGAATCCAGCAGGTCCGCTGAACTCCGCTCTGTCGAAGTGGGCATCCTCGGTGAACTGCGCCATGTCGAACGCGGCGTCCTCAGCGAACCGCGTCCCGTCGAACCAGGCGTCCTTCATGAACCGTGTCCCGCTGAACCAGACACTCTTGGAGAACTGCGCCTCGGTGAACCAGACGGCGTCGTGGAACTGGACCTCGCGGAAGCGGGCTTGCCCGGTGAACCGTGCACCGTGGAACCAGGCGGGTCCGGTGAACTGCGCCCCGTTGAACCGGACGTTCTCGCGGAACGTCGCCTCGGCGAAGTAGGCGGAGCCGAAATGCGGGTTCCCCGTGGCGGGGTCGCGCACCGCGTCGAGGACCTGGTTGAGGAGGGACCGGGTGAGCGGGGTTCCGCGGAGGTCCACATCACTGCCGGACGTCAGGCCGGCGAGGTGGGCGGCGCGGTCGGCGTCGGCGAGGTGAGCCAGGCAGGCGGTACTGCCAGGGGTGTGGACGCCTCGGCAACCAATGGGGTCGTGAGCCGGATCCGCACCATGCCCGCAGTGCGGCCAGCCAGGGGTCAGGGGTACGGGTGTCGGGGGTGCGCTCATGGGTGGCGGCTCCAGCTGCTCGATCGATAGGACCTTACCGACCAGGGCCGACAGGACGCGCCGGAGCGGGTGAACCGCACGCGGGACGGGTTGCTCGCAGATGGCCGCAGTCACGACACCCCCCCCGCATAAGGGACTTCCGCACCGGACTCCAGGATCGGACACCGGAGTCCTGGCTCCTCAAGTATCTTGCTGCGGTGGACCAGTTGATCACCGAAGACCCGACCCATATAGGCCCGTACCGCCTGATCGCCCGCCTGGGCGCGGGCGGAATGGGTCTGGTCTACCTGGGCCGTTCGGAGGCCGGACGGACCGTGGCCGTGAAGGTGGTGCAGGCCGAGCACGCCCAGCACCCCGAATTCCGCAAGCGGTTCGCGCGCGAGGTAGCGGCCGCCCGTCGGGTGGGCGGGGCCTGGACGGCGGACGTGCTCGACGCCGACACCGAGGCCGCCGTGCCCTGGGTGGCGACCCAGTACATCCCGGGGCCGGACCTGCAGACGGTGGTCGCCAAGGACTTCGGACCGCTGCCCGAGCATTCGGTACGCACCCTCGCCAACCGCCTCGCCCTCGCGCTGCAGGCTGTTCACGAGGTGGGCCTGATCCACCGCGACCTGAAGCCGTCCAACGTCCTCGTCACCGTCGACGGCCCCCGCGTCATCGACTTCGGCATCGCTCGGGCGATGGACAGCCTCGCCGGGGACAGCCTGCACACCCGCACCGGCATGCTGATCGGCTCCCCGGGGTTCATGTCGCCGGAGCAGGTACGCGGCCTTGAACTCACCCCCGCCAGCGACGTCTTCTGCTTGGGTGCCGTGCTCGTCTACGCCGCCACCGGGCGCCTCCTGTTCGGCGCCACGGACACCGGCCTCAACGCCCACCTCTTCCGGATCGCCGAGGAGGAAGCGGACCTGACCGGCGTACCGGAATCGCTGGTCGATCTCGTACGCGCCTGTCTGCACAAGAACCCGGCCGAGCGGCCCGCACTGCAGCGGATCGCGGCGCACACGGCGGCGGACGGGAACGGTGAATGGCTCCCTGGCCCCGTGCTGGCCCAACTCGGCCGACATGCGGCTCAGTTGCTGGACTATGCCCCTGCGATGCGGACCGCTCCGCCGGCCCCGGCTCCCGTCGTCCCCGTCCAGCCGCTGCCCCCCATGCCCGTGTACACCCCGACGGCCCCGGCGGACTTCCGTCCGGCTCCGGGCTTCGGCCCGCCACCGGGGCCGTACCCCGGCTCCTGGCCCGCGCCCCCTGTCCCGGCGGACGTCCACGGCCCGCATCCCCGGCGCTGGTGGGGCCTGGCGGTGATCACGCTGGCACAGTTGCTGGTGCTGATCAATGGGTCGTACCTGGACATGATCGAGCCGGCCGTCATGGCCGATCTGCAGATCCCTCACGACGACCTGAGCCTGCTGTACCTCGCCCATCCCCTCGCCTTCGGGGGTCTGCTCCTCCTCGGCGGGCGCATCGCGGATCTCATGGGCCGTAAACGGGCGCTGATCATCGGTCTGGCCGGCTTCGCGGTGGCCTCCGCGCTCGGCGGCGCGGCCGCGGGCGGCGACATGCTCATCTGGGCCATGGCGCTGCAGGGTGTCTTCGCCGCACTGCTGTGGCCGTCGGCGCTGTCCCTGCTGGCCACCTCCTTCACCGACCCGAAGGAGCGCGGCAGGGCCTTCGGGGTCTTCGGTGTCATTGCCGGCGGCGGCTCGGCGATCGGACTGCTCGTGGGCGGTTGGGTGGTCACGAAACTGGACTGGCGCCTCGGTCTGTACATCAACGTCCTGATCGCCGTGGTCGCCGTGATCGGCGCGGCCACCCTGGTGCACGAGCGTCCGGGCCGCACTGCGGTGCGCCTGGACCTACTCGGCGCGGTGCTCGGCGCCGGCGGACTCTTCGCCCTCACCCTCGGCTTCAACAAGGCCGGGACATGGGGCTGGACCGACCCCCGGATCGCGGCCCTACTGGTGGGTGGCGTCCTGCTGCTCGCGGCCTTCGTGGGGTGGCAGACCCAGGCGTCGAGCCCGTTCCTGCCGCCCTACGTCTTCAGGGACCGAGCCCGCCTCGGCGCCTTCCTCACCATGGTCGTGGCAAGTATGGGACTTGTCGCGCTGTTCCTGACCCAGACCTTCTACCTCCAGGATGTCCTCGGTTACGACCCGTTCCGGTCCGGCGTCGCCTTCCTGCCCACGGTCGGCGCGATGGTCATCGGCTCCACCCAGATCTCCGCCCGCCTGCTGCACCGCGTCGGACCCCGCGCCTTGATGGTGCCGGGCCTGGCACTCGTGGCCGTCGGCGTTCTGCTCCTGACGCGCCTCACGCTCGACAGCACCTACTCCGCCCAGGTGCTGCCGAGCATGCTCCTCACCGGTCTCGGCACAGGCATGGCCTTGATGCCGCTCTTCGCCATCGCGACGGCCGGCACCACCCCGCAGGACTCCGGTGTGACCTCGGCATCGGTGAACACCGCCCAACAGTTCGGGGGTTTGATCGGAGTCGTGGGGTTCAGCAGCATCCTCGGCTCGGCCATCGTCGCCCGGGTGCACGATCTGTCCGGGCTCCCGCCAGGCCTTGACGAGCTGGCCCGGAGCGGGCGCGCCAGCAGCCAGCGAGGGCTCCCACCGTCGCTGTCGAAGCCGCTCGCCGAAGCGACCATGAGCGGATACACCTCCACCCTCTGGTGGGTGGCCGGCATCCTGCTGCTCGCGGCCCTGGTAGCGGGCCTGATGATCCCGCCCACCGGCCCCACGACCGAGCAGGCACCTCTCTACGGCAAGGGCGGCCACGTCGGACCTTCATGACGCGAGAGGGCGGCGTGACCCCGGCGTAATGAAAGTACGTGACGGGCGGTGGTCGGGCTCCGCCGCTCATCGGCTGAATCGCCACGTACCCGGGGCGGGTCTAGGCTGGAGGTGGACTCGGGGCCATTTCCCGCTGAGGTGGTTGATCATGACCGGACTGGTGTTCCGGAGTTTCGACTCCGCTGACGAGACAAGACCGTTCGAGGACGGCAAGGGCAGGCTGGACCTGCTCGAAACCGATGGTGGACCGGTCGGTCGGGCGGTCTTTGAGCCCGGCTGGCACTGGTCGGAGCACATCAAGCCGATGGCCGGCACCGACAGCTGCCAGTCGGCCCATACCGGGTACGTGGTGAGCGGCCGGATCAAGGTCGTCATGGACGACGGCGAGAGCGCCGAGGCGGGTCCGGGCGACTTCATCCAGATCGCACCAGGACACGACGCCTGGGTGGTCGGCGACGAACCCTGCGTGGCGCTGGACTGGACCGGCTACGGAGACTACGCGAAGCCGACTTCGTAACGGGGTCCCGCGGGAGTCGGTTCCGGACCCCCTCCCGAGCGCGTTACGACCGCCGGAACACCGCCCAGGAAGCGGACGCCTGCGCACGCGGCCTGATCACCTCGGCGGATCCTCGCCCGTCAGGCCGTCGACGGATTCGCGGATGAGGTCGGCGTGACCGACGTGGCGGGCGTACTCCTCGATGAGGTCCAGCAGGATGCGGCGGAGGTTGGGGTGTTCGCCGCTGCGGGTGACATAGGCGCCGAGCTCATCCAGTCCGCCCTCGCTGAGTGCTTGGTCAACGGTGGCACGGGAGCGGGCGACCGATTCCTGCCAGAGAGTGCGCAGTTGCTCGGGAGTGTCCTCGGCGGCCGAGCGGTAGTCCCAGTCGACGGTGTCCCAGGGGGCGCCGGCGGCGGAGCCGAGCCACAGCCGGGCGAAGTGGCTGTCTTCCACGTGCGCCAGATGTTTGAGCAGCCCGCCCAGGGTGACGGTGGATGCGCCAACCGTGGCTTGCAGACCGGCGCTGTCCAGGCCGGAGCACTTCCAGGCGAGCGTGGCCCGCTGGCGTTCGAGGGCGCCGAGGACGGCTGCCGCCTCGGTACCGGCGAGGGGAGGTTCCGGCCATGTTTCCGCAGTGAACTCAGTCATGGCCGCAGACCTTAGCGAACGGCTCCGACAGCGCGTACCGGCGGACCGCACCGGCCGACCGCGCTCATGGAGCGGGCTCCGGGGCGATCTCGGCGATCAGGTTCTCGATGAGGGCCTTGATCTCATCGCGGATCGGGCGGACGGCCTCGACGCCCTGGCCGGCCGGGTCCTCCAGCTTCCAGTCCACGTACCGCTTGCCGGGGAAGACCGGGCAGACGTCGCCGCAGCCCATCGTGATGCAGACGTCGGACGCCTGGACGGACTCGACCGTCAGTACCTTGGGGATCTCCGCCGAGATGTCGATGCCGACCTCGCGCATCGCCTCCACTGCCGCCGGATTCACCTGGGCGCCGGGGGCGGACCCGGCGGAGCGGACCTCGACGCGGTCTCCGGCCAGGTGGGTGAGCCATGCGGCCGCCATCTGGGAGCGGCCGGCGTTGTGGACGCAGACGAAGAGGACGGATGGCTTGTCGGACACGGTGTTCTCGTTCCTTCTGTCGGCGAGCGTCGTGGGCAGGAGCTGGCATCAGCACTCACTGATGTGAAAGTATCAGCAGATGATGACGTCAGTCGACACTGACCTGATGCGGGTTCTCGCCGACCCGCTCAGGCTGCAGATCGTGACCCTTCTCGCCCGGGAGACCTTGTGCACCACGCACCTGGTGGAGGAGACCGGGGCCAGACAGACCAACCTCTCGAACCACCTCAGGGTGCTGCGCGAGGCGGGCGTGGTCGATACCGAACCCTGCGGCCGATTCACGTACTACAAGCTGCGGCCGGACGTCATGGAAGCCCTGGCCGGGTCCTTCACCGAGCTCGCCGCCACCGCTCGCGCCACCGCCGAGGGCAACCTCAAGCGTTCCTGCCCCTGATCTCCGTACCTGCATTGAGGAGTCCCGTTGAGTGCCACCGAGGCCGGCGCCGCGATCACGGCGGAATCGCCGCCCATACCTGAGACCGGTCCCCAGCCTGCCCCGGGCGCCACCCCGCCCCGCGTCCCGCTGGCCCACCGGGCGGCAGCGGAATTGGTCGGCACCGCCGCCCTCGTGGCTGTGGTCGTCGGCTCCGGCATCCAGGCAACCCGGCTCAGCAAGGATGTGGGCCTGCAACTGCTGGCCAACTCCACTGCCACGGTCTTCGGCCTCGGCATCCTGGTCCTGCTGCTCGGCCCGGTCTCCGGTGCCCACTTCAACCCCGCCGTCACCCTCGCCGAGTGGTGGAACGCACGGCGCGGCGGCGCAGGCGTGACCGGCCGCGAGGTTGCCGTGTACCTCCCCGCGCAAGTGGTCGGGGCGATCGGCGGCGCGGTTCTGGCGGACGCCATGTTCGGCGAACCGCTCGTGAAGTGGTCCACGCACGACCGCTCGACCGGACACCTGCTGCTGGGCGAGGTCGTCGCCACCGCCGGACTCGTCCTGCTGATCTTCGGCCTGGCCCGCACCGGCCGACTGCGCTTCGCACCGGTCGCCGTCGCGTCGTACATCGGTGCCGCCTACTGGTTCACCTCGTCGACGTCGTTCGCCAATCCGGCGGTGACGATCGGCCGGGCTTTCACCGACACCTTCGCCGGGATCGCCCCGAGCTCGGTGCCCGGCTTCATCGGCGCCCAACTCGCCGGCGCCGTTGTGGGCCTGGCCCTGGTCGCGGTCGTCTTCGGCCGGACCGGCACCGCTGCTGCGGCAGCCAACGCCGCAGCGGGAGCCGAATGACCCACGCCGCGCGGGTGCAGTGATCGGCGGCGGCCCAGCCAGGGCTCGCCGCCGACTACCACCTGCGCCAGTTCGGCGTTCAGCCTCGTTTGAAGACCGCCTCGGCCTTGTTGTGGCCGCAGGGAAGCAGCTGGATCGCCGTGCCGCCGTTCACCGTGCCCACGCACAGTTTGGCCTGCTCGGAGTAGACGGTGCTGTTGCCGGCGCGGACGGAGAACCGCTGCGCCGGATTGCCACTGCAGTTCGCGAGCTGCACCACCGTGCCGGGGGCGGTGGCACCCCAGGCGGCGTCCATGCAGAGGCCTTTCGTCCGGACCGTGCCGTTCGAGGGGTCCCACTTCTGGTTCGCGCTGCCGTCGCACGCCGCCAGGATCAGCGGTGTGCCGTCCGAGGCCTTCGATCCGCTGAGGCACTTGCCGGTGCCGGGGTTCACCAGCGCGGTCGCCGTTCCGGCATTGCCCCCGTTGGTGGTTCCGCCGCTCGCGGGCGCCGCGTTCGCGGGGGGAGTGCGCGCCGTCGGCTTCGAAGTGGCGGCGTCCTGGGGAGCCCCCTGGGTGCCGGAGGCCTTGGCCCCGGGTGCGGAGGACGATGAGGAGTCCTTCAGCGTGAGAACGAGGGCAGTGCCCATCAGGCAGGCGCCGACCGCGGTCGCCACGATCACCCAGCGGCGGGTGAACGGCCCTCCTCTCCGGCGGTTCTCGGGTGCGGCCCCGCCGACGGGGTGGCCGGCAGGATCGGCACCCGCCTCCTCATGGGCGGGCGCGTCCGATGACGGATGCAGCCGGCGTGCCACGGGCTCGTCCAGGAGGCCGGTGTCCACGACACCGTTCGCGTCGATGGTGAAGCGCCACCGCGGCTGGTCGACCCGGCCGACGACGACCACCGACCAGCGTCCGTCCGGATCGTCCGCCAGCTTGGTGATGCGTTCGCGTTGGCGGTCACGGCCGCCGGGCAGACCGACCAGCAGTGCCACCCCGCCGCTCACGTCGTCCAGCGCGGCATCGCCGTCGGTCAGGGCCTGGGTCGGTGACTCGGCCGATCCGAACCGCTCCGCGGTCCCTGGTCTGAACCCGATCCGGACCACCTGCACACCCTGTGACCACGGGCTCGTGGTGAGCTCGCGGGTCCAGGCCTCGGCCAGGGCCCTTGCCTGCCGGGCGTCGCCCTCCAGGCTGATGATGCCGCCGACCTGACTGAGGTTCAGCAGCGCGAAGCCCGAGGCGGTGTCGCCGAGCGAGACCAGCTTCGGGTACGGGTCCGGCAGCGACTCCGCCACACTCGCGCTCTGCAGCATGCGCAGCCGCGCATGCCAGGTCCGGCCGCCGTGATCGGCGGTCCACCCGACGGGGGGACGCTCGTCGGGGGTCTTGAGGCGAAGCCAGACGGTGTCGGGTCCGACGACGACCACATGGGCCACGGGAACACCGCGGTTCTCGCGGTCGCAGGCGGTGGCCAGGACGCGCACGACCCGGTCCACGGTCCACAGGCCGTGATCGGCGCCCCGGGCCGGCCCCGATCGTGGCTCGGCCCTTCGCGACCTGCGCAGCCGGGCACGCCAGTCGCCGCGGCGAGGAACGCGATCAACGGATCGGCTCGGCAGTGTCACCTGTGTCTCCTCGGTTGTGGGCGGCTGGTCGTGTCGGGCGCGCACCCCGCCAGGCGCGGCTGGCCGCGTCGTCAGGAGCCGCCCCACCACGAGCGGAGCGCACGGGGTTTTCGTCGTGCCCCGAACGTTGGCCTTCCCGCCAGGGAAGTGTCAACGCCGGGCAGGGGGAGGGCTTGGGCCCTTGGGCCCAAGCCTCCAGCCGGTGTTCTGGACCGCCACTGGGTCCGTTCCTAGCATCGGCAGCGTCCGTGCCGAACGAGTCGGTGCGTACCGAGACGCTCGGCGACACCAGAAGGGACACACCATGGCGAATCTGAACGTCACCTACCAGGAGATGTCGGACACCGCGAACACGATGCGCACCAACAAGGCCGATATCGACGACAAACTCACGCAGTGCAAGAGCATCGTCGACGGCCTGACGGCCAACGGCTTCGTCACCGAGCAGGCGTCGGGAAAGTTCGACGAAGTGCACACCGAGTTCGTCACCTCGGCCAATCAGGCCATGGAGACCCTGGACCAGCTGTCGGTGTGGCTCGACAAGGCCGTGGACGCGCTGCGTGACATGGACACCCAGCTCTCCGGTTCCCTCAACCAGAAGTAGCCGGCCCAGAGCGGCCGGCGCCGTACGTGCGCCCCGCGCCGGCCGCTCCCCCGGCTCGGGCGCCCGGACTGATGAGGGTGGGGAACCATGCCCATGATGATCACCATTGCCCGGCTACCGGACTGGTCGGCCGACGTGGTCGTGGATGCCGATCCCACCACCGCCCTCCGCGACGTCGTCAAGAACCTGCTGGACAGCCTTGATGCGTCGCAGACCCCGCCGTCCGGCGATCCGGGTGTGACGGCGGTCTATCTCGCCGATCAGCCGCTCGACCTCTCCACGCCCCTGGCGGACAGCGGGATCCACGACGGCACCGTCCTGTGGCTCGGCACGCCCGGCCCCGTCGCGGGCCCGGACACCGGTCTGGCCACGGTCAGGGCCGTGGCGGGCGCCGACGCCGGGCGGGTCTGGTACCTCGACGCGGGCGAGCACCGCATCGGATCCGGTGCCGGTTGCCGCATCATCATGGGCAGTGACCAGCCGGCGGTGGTCGCCGTCGTCCGGGTGTCCCTCGACGCCTCGGTGCACGTGCGCGCGGGCACGTCCTCCGCCCTGCTCGACCGCACCCCGCTGCCCGACCACGAGGTCGCCTGGCGGGAGACCTCCCAACTCCTGGTCGGGAACACCATCCTGGAGGCGTATCCGCTGCTGCGCCCGGATGCCGTCGTCGAACCCTCGCCAGAGGGTGAGTACCTGGACTACAACCGTCCCCCTCGGCTGCTTCCCTTCGAGCAGCGCACCGCGTTCCGCCTCCCGAACCGGCCCAAGCCGTCGGCACCGAGCGCACTGCCCTGGCTGGCGGCAGCGCTGCCCGCCGTCTTCGGCGGCGCGTTCGCGGTGATGATGGACAACCCGTTGTTCCTGATGATGGCGGCGATGTCGCCGGTCATGGTCCTCGGGAACTGGTTCACCGGGCGGCGTCAGGGCCGGATCAGCAACCGGCGTCAGCTGGCCGAACACCAGGCCCAGATCGAGGCCACCGAAGCCGAGATCACGGCGGCGCTGGAGCAGGAACGCCTGGACTACCGCGCCGCCAGCCCGGACCCGGCCGAGTTGCTCGTCATCGCGACCGGTCCGCGGGCCCGGCTCTGGGAACGCCGCCGCACCGATCCTGACCACCTGCTGGTCCGGGTCGGCATCGCCGACCTGCCCACCAAGATCTCTGTCGAGGGGGGAGACGGCACGCACCGCCAACGGGAAGTCCGCGCGGTGCGGGACGTCCCCGCGGCCTTCTCCATCGCGCAGACGGGTGTCGTCGGTGTCGCGGGGCTCGGCGACTGGCCGCGTCGTACCGCGCGCTGGCTGGTCGGTCAACTGGCCGTGCTGCAGAGTCCTCGCGACGTGCAGCTGTACATCCTGACCGACCCGGCGGGGGAGTCGCTATGGGAGTGGGCGGCTTGGCTGCCGCACACCCGGCCGATGCTGGGGCAGCAGGCGCTGGCTCTGCTGGGTGCCGACGCCGAGACGCTCGGCCGCCGGGTCGCCGAGCTGACCGAGCTCATCAACGCACGTCAGCAGGCGCGTCTCAACGCCGGCTTCGGGGCGGTGCTCGCCGACCCGGACGTCGTCGTGGTGCTGGACGGTGCCCGACGACTGCGGGCGTTGCCCGGAATGGTGACGATCCTGCAGGAAGGACCCGCGGTCGGCGTCTACAGCATCTGTGTGGACGCCGACGAACGCACCCTGCCTGAGGAGTGCGCGACCGTCCTGGTCGGGGGCGCCGCGCGGCCGGCCACCCTACGGCAGCAGCGCGCGGCACAGATCGACGACATCCTCGCGGACGAGGTGGCGGACAGCTGGTACGCGGCGACCGGGCGCCGGCTGGCGCCCCTGCGCGATGTCAGCGACAACCAGGGCGAGGCCGCGCTGCCCGCAGCCGCGCGCCTGCTGGAGGTCCTCGGACTGGAGGAGCCGACCGGTGCCTCGATCGCTGCCCGCTGGCGTTCATCGGGCCGTACCACCAAGGCTGTGGTCGGCTACTCGCTCAGCGGCCCGTTCGCGCTCGACCTGGTCAACCACGGCCCGCACGGCCTGGTGGCGGGCACGACCGGTTCGGGCAAGTCGGAGTTCCTGCAGACCCTGGTGGCGTCGCTGGCCGTGGCCAACCGCCCGGACGCCATGACCTTCGTCCTGGTCGACTACAAGGGCGGTGCCGCGTTCAAGGACTGCGTCCAACTGCCCCACACCGTCGGCCTGGTGACGGACCTGGACACGCATCTCGTCGAGCGGGCCCTGGCCTCGCTGAGCGCCGAGTTGACCCATCGCGAGCACCGGCTCGCGGCCGCGGGCGCGAAAGACCTGGAGGACTACCTCGACTACGCCAGCCGACGGCCCGAACTGGCTCCCATACCACGCCTGCTCATCGTCATCGACGAGTTCGCCTCCATGGCGCGCGAGCTGCCCGACTTCGTCACCGGCCTGGTCAACGTCGCCCAGCGCGGCCGTTCGCTGGGCATCCATCTGATCCTGGCGACCCAACGCCCGTCCGGTGTGGTGTCGGCGGAAATCCGCGCCAACACCAACCTGCGGGTCGCGCTGCGGGTGACCGATTCCGGAGAGAGCACCGATGTCATCGATGCCCGGGAAGCCGCGAGCATCTCGGCGTCGACTCCGGGGCGGGGCTACGCCCGGCTCGGGCACAGCTCGCTGATCCCGTTCCAGACCGGCCGGGTGGGGGGCCGCCGCCCGCCGGCCGACCGGACAGCGGTCGTGGCCGTCCCGTTCCTGCAGCCGGTCTCGTGGCTGGACCTCGGCCTGCCCGCGCCGCAGCGCCCGCACAGCACGGCCGAGACCAACGAACTGACCGACCTGTCAGTCCTGGTGACAGCGATCAGACAGGCCAACGACATGGTGGGCATCGCCCCGCAGCGCCGGCCCTGGCTGCCGCCGCTGCCGCTGTCGCCGGTGGTCGAGCTGGCGGCGGATCCGGTCCGCGGTACCCGGGAGGATCCGTCCTTCTCCTGGGCGGTACAGGACCTGCCGACGCAGCAGCGCCAGGAACCGGTGACGGTGGACCTGGCCACCTTCGGGCACCTGCACATCATCGGAGGCCCGCGCTCCGGGCGCTCCGCGGCGCTGCGGACCTTCGCGGCCGCGGCGGCCAGTGCGTCCAGCGTCGCCGACCTGCACCTGTACGGGCTCGACTGCGGCAACGGAGCCCTGCTTCCGCTCACCAAGCTGCCGCACTGCGGCGCGGTGGTGCAGCGCTCGGAGACCGACCGGGCCGTCCGGCTGCTGCAACGCCTGGACGCCGAGGTGCGGAACCGTCAGCGACTGCTCGGTGAGGGAGGCTTCGCCGATGTGTCGGAGCAGCGGGCGGCCGCCCAGGAGTCCGAGCGGCTGCCGCATATCGTGTTGTTGCTCGACCGCTGGGAAGGGTTCATGGGAACCCTCAACGAGTACGACGCCGGGGCGCTGACCGAACTGATCCAGACCCTGCACCGCGAGGGCGCCAGCGCCGGGGTGCACGTGGTCATCGCCGGTGACCGCATGTTGCTGACCGGCCGGATGAGTTCGCTCTGCGAGGACAAGCTGGTGCTGCGGCTGTCGGACCGCAGCGACGCCAGCCTGGCCGGGCTGAACCCGCGGAAGATCCCGGAGAACCTGCCACCGGGCCGTGGTTACCGCGCGGGCAGCGCGATCGAGACCCAGGTCGCGCTGGTGGCGGCCGACCCGGCGGGTCCGGCGCAGGTGGCCGCGGTGCATGCGCTGGCCGCCCGGCTCGTCGAGCGGGAAGCGGGGGTCGAGAAGTCGGCGCGGCCGAACCGGATCGCGGTGCTGCCCACGGACCTCACGTTCGAGCAGGCGTGGGAGGCGGTCGGGACCCCGGCCCCCATGTGGGCACTGGTGGGGGTCGGCGGCGACGACCTCGAGCCGGTCGGGGCCGACCTGCTGGGTGATCAGCCGACCTTCCTGGTCGCCGGACCTTCCCGGTCCGGGCGCAGCACGGCGCTCGCCGTCATGGCGGAGTCGCTGCTGCGCGGTGGCACCGAGATCGTCATCGGTGCCCCCATGAACTCCCCGCTGCGCGGCTTCGAGGGCCGGCCCGGGGTGCGGGGTGTCATCACCGGCGAGGAGCCGGCCGAGCGGGAGTTCTCCGAACTGCTGGACCCCGGTGACGGTCCGGTGGTGCTCCTGGTCGACGATGCCGAGGCATGGCGCGACCTGCGCTGCCGGGACTGGCTGAAGGCGTTCGTCCGCAAGGCCTCGGGGAGCAACCGGGGCGTGATCCTCGGCGGGAACGTCGCCTCGGTAGCGGCGGGCTTCTCCGGCTGGCAGGCGGAGGTCAAGAAGAACCGGCGCGGCGCGCTGCTGTCCCCTCCCGGCATGGGCGACGGCGACCTGGTCGGCGTCCGGCTGACGCGTTCTCAGATCGCCGCCAGGGTCGTGCCGGGCGCGGCACTGGTCCACCTGGGCAGCGGCAGCCTGCTGACCACCCAGATCCCTTCGGCAGCGCCGGCCCGGCCCGGCGGACCCACCCACGACACGCGGGAGCAGTGATGGCAGACCTGGTGGTGAAGGACCTGAAGGACCTGGTCAGCGATCTCAACGAACTGATCAGCCAGTTCGAGGGGGCGTTGGACTTCCAGAACGACGACAAGGGGCTCTGGGGACAGCACAACGCCAATCTGTCGATGGGCGACTTCGCCGACAACTGGACCGTCCACCGCGACGCGATGGTCAAGGACATGAAATCCCTCCGCGACAAGGTGACCAAGATCGACGATGCGTGGTCGCAGGGGGAACAACAGCTGATGGACACGTTCCAGAACGGTTGACGAGTCGCTCAAGGAGAACCGCATGGCAATCAGAAATCTCGACTGGTCGTCGCTGGACCTGGACTCGGACCCCGCCTACGCCGACCCCGACGTGGTGAGCGCGGCGCAGAAGCGTTACAGCCACATCGCCACGACCATCGATGACGCGACCGCCAAGCTCGGGCAGATCGTGGACAGCGACAGTGACAGCCTCGCCGGCCAGTACGTCGAGGGGCTGAAGTCCGAGGCGGGCACCCTCAAGGACAGCCTCGGCAAGGCCGCGGTGCGCTACCACGATGTCGCGAACGAGATCGGCAAGTACGAGCCGGATCTGGACCGGGGGCTCAGCGAGACCGCCGGCGCGCTGCAGGACGCCGACGAGGCGCAGGGCTCCCAGACCAAGGCGAAGGGCCTACCGGATCCGACGAAGAGTCCGGACGGCACCATCACCCCCGAGGAACAGCAGAAGGGCACCGACAAGGAGAAGGCCAACTCCGAGGCGGACTCGAAGATGGCAGCGGCGAAGACACGGCTCAACAACGCCGTGGACGCTCTCAACGTGGCCGGCAAGCGCTTCGGCGACGCGGTCAGCGCCAGAAGGTACACCGATGGGCTGACCGACTCCTACAAGGACAAGCTCGATGCCGTCATGGCCAAGATCAGCCAGATCTTCGCCATCATCGGCATGATCCTGGGCGTCCTCGCGATCCTCATCCCCGGTGTGAACGTCATCGTCATCGCCGGGGTGGTCGCCGGTGCCGTCACGCTGATCGCCAACATCGTGCTGTACGTCGACGGCAAGGGCAGCGTCCTGGACGTCGTGCTCGGGGCGGTCGGGCTCGGCCTGGCCGGTCTGGGCGCCATCGTCGCGGTGGTGGGCAAGGGGATCTCCAGTATCGCCAAGGCCGCCGCCCTCGCGAACCGGCCGGGCGGAGCCGGCGGCATCCAACTGGTGCCGTTGCGTCCGCCCGCCGGCTCCATTCCGAACTTCTCCAGGCCGTTCGGGGCGGGCAACCCGCGTCCCGGTGGAGGTGTCCCGAACTTCTCCCGGCCGTTCGGGCCGAACAACAGGCCGGGAAACGTGCCGGGTCGCCCTGCCCCGGGCTCCCAACCGGCCGGGGCACCGCCGCCGAACGTGGCCGCCGACTGGCAGAACACGTCGGAGTGGTTCAACAATCCGGCCACCAACTGGCTGCTGGGCAAATTCGGCGCCACCACCCCCGAGATCGGGTTCTGGGCATCGAACTGGGCCGGGCTCCAGGGCGCCGGCAAGATGTGGGGCACCCTGCTGAGCGATCCGGCGAAGTTCGGAAAGGACTTCGCGAGCATCCTCGGCGGTATCAAGGGGCCCCTCGACCTGTCGGCCATCACCAAGGCGGCCGGCCTCGGGGGCATCTCGTCGCTGTGGTTCGTCTGGGGCGGCGTGAACGGCGCGTTCGGCATCGGCGCCGGCTTCATCTACACCGGCGGGCGCCTGGTCGGCTGGATCCCCGCGGTCAACCCGCCGGGCCAGGCCGCCTCGTGAGGACGGGAGAGACGATGAGCGACGACCGGACGGCGCCGACGCAGGTGGAGTGGCACTGGGAGTGGGTACCGCCCGTGCGACCGGGCGAGCCGGAGCACGAGGTCTGGACCGAGCGCATGGTGGCCCTGTTCGAGGAGTGGACGTCCGAGGGCCTCGCCGCCGTGCGCGCGGTCTGGCCGGCCGACGCGGGGACGGAGTTCCCCTTCACGTCGGACATGCTGGGACGGGACGCCGCCACGTGGCTGCGGGAACGTGCGGACCAGCTGCCCGTGTGGTCCCGGCTGGCCTGGGGCGCGGTGTTCGTGAACGGCCGGCCCAGGTGGGCGCCCGTCCCCGTCGTCGTGGAGTTCTGCGGGCCGGTGGCCGAGGATCCCAACTACCTCATGGACGTGGTGGGCGCCCGCGGAGTGGAGAGCGACGCGCGTGAGCCCGTCATCGACTACGTGACCACCCCGATCGGTGACGGGCTGCGGGTGTTCGCCCTATGTCGCGGCGCGGAGGGCGCGGGCTACGCGCGCGTGCACGCCGCACTACGTCTCGACGTGCCACCGAGCGGCGGCGCGCCGGGCGTCAGCACTGACGTCCTACTGGCCACGTTCGTCTTCGAGATGGGATTGATGGCGTTGATCGGTGCCGGAGTGGAGCTGCTGATGCAGCAGATTGCCGACGAATGCGCTCCCGGCGATGCGGGCCGGGCCCGGCTCGGTTTCGTCGCGGCCACCGAAGGAGCACAGCCGTGATCGACTTCGAACTCGTCGTCCCGCACGGCTGGGTGCAGATTCCCACCACACCCGACACGACCGCGCTGCGCCGCAGGATCATCGAGGACGTGATCCGCCACCACCTGCCCGACTCGCTGCCGCGGGACAAGGCGGGTCCGTGGCGCCGGATGCTGCGCAAGGAACTCATCGAGGCGACCGACGAGGCCGCACGCCAGAGCGCCCGCTCGGTACTCCTGCCGCTGGAGGAGTTCAGTGGGGTCCGGCTGCCGGGATCGATGCTGGTGACGGTTCTCGAAGGCGAGGACGAGGCAGAGGACCCGGAACGGCTGCTGGCCTCCATCCTCGCCGACGCGGGGGCCGAAGGGTCCTACCGGGAGATCGGCGGTGCTCCGGCGGTCCGCGTCGCCTCGGTCGTGGACAGCGGCCGGGTCGGGCGCAGGGCACCGTCCTGGCGGGTCTCGTACTACGTCTCCCATCCGGACGCGCCCGGTACGTGGGGACTGCTGACCTTCACCGTCCTGACCGACGGCGATGTCGACGCTGAGCCGGTCCAGGCCGTCGTCCTGCTCTTCGACATGATCGTGACGACGCTGCGCTGGGCGGACCGCATCGACGTCCCCACCGAGGACGAGGTGCTGGCCCAACTGGCCGAGTTGTCCGCCGCGGGCTCGCCGGCAGCCGGCACCGATGCCGGGACAACGTCTGCAGCGGACATGAAGAAGGTATGAAGCACGCTCCGCCACGCTGAGTGCATGACCATCGTCGCCACGCCCGTGCCGATCAGTCCCACCAGCGTGCGGATCGCCATCACGAGCCCGGACATCCTGGCCCAGATCCGCCAGGTGTTCGCCAGCAAGAACCTGGCCCTGGAGTTCGTCCGCATGCCCTACGTCGAGGTCATCGTCAGACCGGCCGCCGGTGCTGCGGCCGGTGCTGCCGGCCCCGACCGGTCCGCGGTGGGGACCGCGTTGGAGCGGGTGGGCGGTCCCGCCTCCCGGGCAGGTGTCCACGCCTCGCGCCGGCTCTGCGCGGAGTACCGGCTGAGCGTGGTCGAGGTCGGCGGCCGTCCCACGGCCGAGCACCCGGCCCCGGAGATCCCGCCCCATCCGGTTCCGGTGCCGGCCCCCGACGCCGACCGGCTGCTGGTCGCCCTGTCACAGCGTCAGCACGAGGTGATGGCCCTGGTGTCCCGCGGCGCCCGCAACAGCGAGATCGCCGCACGACTGCAGGTCAGCGAGAAGACCGTGAAGAACCACATCAACCGGATCTTCAGGTCGCTGGGGGCCGGCAGCAGGGTCGAGGCGGTGCTGATCTGGCAGCGCCACCAACAGGACGGTGCTATCCGGCGCGGAGCACCGAATCCTCCTCTGGCGCCGGCCCCGAGCCTGCACCCAGGCCATGGAGGAAATCCGTGACGTCGGCGACCTCCTCGGCCTCCAGATCCTTCAGCAGCCGCAGCGCTCGGTTCGCCAGGTCGTGGGCCGCCTGCCGGGCCGATTCCGTCCGGTGCACCTTGGCGAGACCGAAGAGCGCCAGGGCCTCGTGGTAGTGGTCGCCACTGGACTCGCAGAGCGACAGCGCGTCCTGGAGGTGCCGCCGCGCCCGCTCCGCGTTGCCGCGCCCGTGTTCCGCCACACCCAGGTTGATCAGGATGTTCGCCTCGAGCAGCACGTTCCGGCAGCGTCGTGCCGCCGCGAGGCCGCGTCTCCCGCACCGCAACGACTCCTCGAACTCGCCGAGTTCGGCGTGCAGCTCGCAGAGGACGTCGAGGCAGCCCGCCGCGTAGTACTCCGACCCGATGCGGCGGGCCAGGTCCAGAGCCGCTCTGGCGTAGGACAGGGCCACCGCGTAGTCCTTGGCTCCCCGGAGGGTTGATGCCAGATTGCCGAGAAGACTGGTGCGCAGCACGTCATCGCCGAGGTCCTCGAGCAGCCGCAGACCACGCCGAAGCTGGTGCACCGCAGCACCGTTCTGTCCCAGGCGCGACAGGGCCACGCTCAGGTGGTTGAGCAGGACGGCCTGGGCCCGCCGGTTCCCGGTCAGTTCGGCGCTGCGCATCCCGATCCGCAACGTGTCCACCCACTCCCGGGCCTTCCCGGCCGCGTAGAAGTAGTCGAAGAGCAGGTACGCCAGTTGCCAAGCCTGCTCGTGGCAGCCGATCCGCTGCGCCGTGCGGACCAACGGAGCGATGTTGTCCCACTCCTGGGCACACCACGCCACGAGTTCCCTCTGATCGTCGAAGCGCAACGGCTCGTGGCGAGCCTCGCCATCGAGGGTGAAGGGGAGTTCGATGCCGGCGTCCTGGCCGTCCGGTGCCAGGGTCCCGACGTACCAGCGGAGCACCCGCTCGAGAGTCCGCCGCCGTGAGTCGGGCGTCTCGCCACTGCGGGAGACCTCCTCGGCGTAGATGCGGGTCAGGTCATGCATCCGATAGGTGCTGCCGGTGGTCTCCACCAGATGCTGGGCAGCGAGGGTCCGCAGCGCGGCAGCAGCCGCTGACAGCGGGACGTCCAGCAGGGCGGCGGCCGCCTCCACGCGGATGGCCACCCCCGGGAACAACCCCAGTGTGCGGAACGCGTGGGCTGCTCCGGCGTCGAGTCTGGCGTAGGACCACGAGAGAACGCCGCGCACGGAATACAACTCGTCGTCCGGGATCTGCAAGGCATCGAGCCGGCGCCGCACATCCTCCAGATCCGCCACCAGATCGGCGATCCGCGACCGGGGCCCCGCTGTCACCTGCTCCGAGGCGATCCGCAAGGCCAACGGCAAGTGGTCGCACAGATCGGCGAGGCGCCGTGCCGCCGACGGTTCGGCGCCGACCCGGGCGCTCCCGATCGAGTCGGAGAGCAGGTGCATCGATTCTTCGGCGCTGAACGGGGCCAGCGTCACCCGGCGGGCCGCATAGCGGACCGCGAGGCCGCTGAGCCGGTTACGGCTCGTCACGACGGTGAAGGAGGGACCACCGCCGGGCAGCAGATCCTCCACCTGGTCGGCGGACTCGGCGTTGTCCAGCACGATGAGCATGCTCCTGTCCCGGACGATGCTGCGCCACAGCGCGACCCGCTCCTCCTGGTCCGCCGGAATCGTTCCCGCGTTCACCGAGGTGAGCAGGTGGTGCAGGGCATCCGCGGGGGAGCTCGCCGGGTGTTTGGGGTCGAAGCCACGCAGGTTCACGTACAACTGGCCGTCGGGGTACGCGGCGGCCAGCAGGTGGGCGCACTGTACGGCCAGCGCGGTCTTGCCGACTCCGCCGACGCCGACGATCATCACGATCTGCGGGGACAGGGCCTCAACTCCGCCGTCGGCCGACGCGGTACGCGCCGCGTCCAGCACCTGCCGGACCGACGGGACACGCCCGACGAATCCACCGACGCCGCGAGGCAGTTGCGCCGGCCGGACCGGTCCCACTGCCATGGTCGGGGCCGCCGGCCTGATCGGGGTGGTCCGTGTGCCGGTGTTGTCGGCGAGGATCGACGCGTACAGGGTCTGTAATTCGGCGGACGGGTCGATCCCCAGATCCTGGGCGAGCAGGTTCCGCAGGTCGTGGTACTGCGCGAGCGCATCGGCGGTCCGGCCGCTCCGGTCCAGCGCTGTCATCAGCAGGGCACGGAGCTGCTCGTGGTACGGGTTGTCCGGTATCTGGCCTCGCAACTCGTGTGCCACAGAAGCTGGTTGCTTGAGTTCCAGGAGAAGCTCGGCCCGCTCCATCAGCAGACGGAGCCGCAGATCCGACGCCCACGTCCGGTGCTCGGCGGCGAACGGACCCGGCAGTCCGCTGAGTGCGGAACCCGGGTGCCAGCAGGCCAGCGCCTCGTCGAAGGCGGTGACCGCGGCGGCCGGGTTCTGGTGGGCCCGGCTGGTCCGGGCCCGTGCGGCCAGCCGCTCGACCACTCCGATATCCAGCTGTCCGGGGCCGAGTTGGAGCGCATAGCCCGATCCCGAGCTGGTCAGTGGTTCGCCCAGACCGGCCAGGGCCCGGCGCAGCCCGGAAACGTAGGTGTGGAGGCTGCCGGCCGCGGTGGCCGGCGGTGACTCGCCCCAGATGCAGTCGATCAGATCGTCCCGCGAAACGACACTGTTGGTCCTCAGCGTGAGAACGGCGAACACCGCGCGCTGCTTCGGCGGCCCGAGGGGAATCTCCCGCCTTTCGGCAAATGCGCGGAGCGGTCCGAGAGTCTCGACCCGCAGGCAACCGTTCTCCATGACGGTCTCTCCCTCTGAGGAAGCAGAGTTCCGACTCGCGCGCTGTCCTGCTTCCGGCGTGCTGGACCGGACACCGGGCACGGTGTCCACCAGCGCTGTCGAAGGTAAGGGCGTTGTCTCGGCTCTGCGTAGCCTGTGGTTGCGATGGGGCATGGGACGCGCCGTCGCGGGCGACAGGCAGGGTGCAGCCTCGGTTCTGAGACCGCTGCCCGCAGCGGCGGTCGGCGCCCCGGCGTGGGGTGTTGGCCGCTCCCGGATCCAGCTCCGCAGTGGCTCCGGGTTGATCCCGAGGTCGTCGGGGACCGACTCGATCGTCGGTCCCGGCCACGCCTGGTTCAGCGTGACCGTGTCCGGTGTGAACTCCGGCGGGTGGTGATTCATCACCACCGGCCCGGGACTCCGGCCCACTCGGACCCTCGGGATCCGAGTGTGAGTGTCGCCGGTGTCCGACATCGGGTCAAGCCCCCCTGCCGCCTTCGGTCAGGGTGCCCTGACCAGGGCGGAACCCGAGCTCCGGCAGTAACTGCCAGAAGAATGACCGGTGTTGCCGAGCATCGGGTGCCGACAGTGGGGTCTTCGGGCATCAGCGGTGCGGCCCCCCGTGCTGTGTAAGGCCCTGACCTGCTCTCATCCTTCTCGAAAGCGGGCATATTTCGGGCCTGTTCCGGTCGGTTGCGGAACTGCCCGTCGTCTCGGCCCGAGGGTATAAATCATCCACGGGCACTTCGGGCTTCCGATGCCCGAACGGGCGGGAGGAGGGGGAAGAGGCATCGCTACGCCTTGCCGGCTCCACACCGCAGTCGCGGTCCGAGTGAGGCACCAGGCCTGAGCACACGCGCTCGAGGGACCACCCACCGGTGGCCACGGCGCGGCTGACGCAGTCTCCGCAGGACGCACAGCCGCCGCCTGGGTCGCACGTACCCCGAACCAGATCCCACCCGACCGGGTTCGCCGAGAAGGGACCGCATCATGGCGCTCAGGCAGATGGTGAGCCGGCCCCGGCGGCCAGCCAGTCCAGGAGGTCATCGGTCATCCACTCGCCGCCACCGGGACTGTCGATGTCGCTGTCACCCGCGCCGAGGTCGAGACGGTGGACGGATGGGGCGAGTGCCCGCGGCCGTCAGGGCCGGCCGTTGAGGTCCTCGGCTGCCTGGGTGATGACGGCGGCCACCGTGGCCGAACGGGAGACGTTTTCGCCGCGGCGGGCCAGCAACCCCGGACACCGGCCGAGATCAGCCAGTGCGTACGGCGGCCGCGCGCCGCTGCCGGCGCAGCAGTTCCGCGAAGTTCGGACGCTCGGCGATGGGGCCACTCCCTCTCGGCGACAGAAGCATCGGAGCTACTGCGATCGGGTGAAGCCTGATCAGAGTGCTGCCGTGAGTGCGGTGTTCGCTCACGAACTCGCGCGCTCCCGCCGTGCAAGCCGGGGATCCGCGTTGTTGCGAGCAACCCGGCAAGGTGCCACCACGCGCGATCGCCGTCCTGGCAGGATGGCGGCATGGAACGTGTGCTGGGAATCGGTGGATATTTCCTGCGGGCAGCGGATCCGGCGGCTCTGGGCGCCTGGTATCGCGACTGCCTGGGCCTGGACGCCGATGAGAACGGCCTGTGGCGTCCGGGAGCCGGGCCGACGGTGTTCGCGACCTTTGAGTCCGAGACCGACTACTTCGGGTCCCGCGCCCAGCAGAGCATGCTCAACTTCCGGGTCGGCGACCTCGATGCGATGCTCGCTCAGTTGCGCGCCAAGGGAGCGGACGTGGCTCCGGAGACGCAGGACATGGCGGGTGTCGGCCGATTCGGCTGGGTCACCGATCCTGAGGGCAACCGGGTCGAGCTGTGGCAGCCCGCCTGACCGCGTCTTCCGACAGGCGGTGACGTGCTGCTGCAGCTCCAGCCGTGGGAGTCGTACAGCCCGAGCAGGAGCGAGGTGGCCCACTGGCTCGTCACCCGACGGTCACGCCGGAAGCGTCGCTACCCCAGCTGGTCGCGGCGGCGCGTCAGATAGGTGATCTCGGCGGTGTTGCCCGCCAGATCGATGGCCTTGTCGTACGCCGCGCGTGACTGCTGACCGTAGCCCAGCCGGCGCAGCAGGTCGGCGCGCGTCGCGTGGTAGGCGTGATAGCCCGCCAGCTTTTCCTCGAGACGGTCGACGGCCGCCAGCGCCACCTGCGGGCCGTCGAGCTCGGCGACCGCGATGGCCCGGTTGAGGGCGACGATCGGCGAGGGGTCGAGGCGGACGAGCTGGTCGTAGAGGGCGACGACCTGCGACCAGTCGGTGTCGCGTACGTCGCGGGCGGAGGTGTGCACGGCGTTGATCGCCGCGAGGATCTGGTAGCGGCCCGGAGCCGCACCGGTCGCCAGGCGCTCGCGTACCAGCCGGTGGCCCTCGGTGATCAGCGCCGCGTCCCAGGCCCCACGGTCCTGCTCATCGAGGGCGATGAGTTCGCCGCTGCCCGAGACCCGGGCGGTACGGCGGGCCTCGATGAGAAGCATCAGCGCCAGCAGCCCGGCCACCTCACCGTCCTGCGGCAGGAGGGCACGGATCAGGCGGGTGAGCCGGATCGCCTCGGCGGTCAGGTCGTGGCGTACGGGGTCGGTGTCGGGGCCGGTCGCCAGGTAGCCCTCGTTGAAGACGAGGTAGAGAACGGCCAGTACGCCGGACACGCGTGCCGGGAGGTCCGCCGCGGACGGCACCCGGTAGGGGATGCGAGCCGCCTTGATCTTGGCCTTCGCACGGGTGATCCGCTGGCCCATGGCGGTCTCCTGCACCAGAAAGGCACGGGCGATCTCGGTCGCGGTCAGACCGCCGACCATGCGCAGTGTCAGCGCCACCCGGGTCTCCATCGCCAGCGCCGGGTGACAGCAGGTGAAGATCAGCCGTAGCCGCTCGTCGTCGATGGGGCCGGGAGGCTCGGGCGGGTCGTCGTACATCAGCTGAGCCTCCTTCTGCTTGTCGACGCGCTTGTTCTCGCGCCGGACCCGGTCGATGGCCTTGCGGCGGGCGGTGGTGGTCAGCCAGGCGCCGGGGTTGGGCGGCACGCCGTCGGCCGGCCACCGCTCGACGGCGGTCGCGAACGCCTCGGCCGCCGCCTCCTCGGCGATGTCGAGGTCGCCGAATCGTCCGGTCAGGGCGGCGACCACCCGGGCCCACTCCTCGTGGTGGGCCCGGCTGATCGCCTCCCGGACGTCGGTCACGCTCACAGGAACGGCCGCACCTCGGTCTTCCGGTTGCAGGCCTTCGACCCCTCGGCCGCCAGCTTGAGCGCCACGTCGAGGTCGGGCGCTTCGATGATCCAGAAGCCGATGAGGAACTCCTTCGACTCGACGAAGGGCCCGTCGGTGAACAACGCCTCCGCTCCGCGGTTGTCGATCACCGTGGCCGTGTCGGGCCCGCCGAGGCCGCCGGCGAAGACCCAGTGACCGTCGGCCTGGAGGTGCTCGTTGAACACGTCGATCGCAGCGTCCTCGTCCGGGGTGGCGAGGTTGTCGGTCGTGTCCGTGATCACGGAAACCAGATACTGCATCTCGCACCATCTCCTGCGCTTCGGCGACGCCCCTCCCGGGCGACCGCTCACCCTTACTACGAGCAGCTCCGCCCCGATCCGACACCGCCGCACGGATTTCTTTCACGGGCTTCCCGGTACTTCGGACGGTGAGCGATCCGACTCGGCGAAGCCATCGCTGGAGACCTGCACCAGCGTAGGCACGGCGGGCGGCTTTCGCAGTGGTGCGCGCCGGACCTCGACCCGGCGATCGTGGGTCCCCTGGGGGCTGTGTTGCGTGTGTGACGGCATAGGATTGCCGGGTGTCGGCTACCTCACAGGGTGCCGGGGTGCGCACGGCGTCCGGGGAACCGATGATTGCTCTTCCGGGACGGGGGCCGGACCAGGGAGGCGAGGGTGCGTTCCACAGCAGCGGGCACCGGCCCGGGCGAAGGTGAGACGGTGCTTGGGTCGGCCTTCGACAACGCCGATGCCCTGCGTGCACTGCTGGCCGACCGGGCGCGGCTGGCGCTGCTGGACGAGGCCACGGAGCAGATCGGGACCAGCCTGGACCTGGACGTCACCTGCGCGGAACTGGCGCGGTTCGCGGTCCCGCGCTTCGCGGACCTGGCGAGTGTCGAGATCCTGCCCCCAGAGGCGCTTCCAGCCGGGCTGACCGTCGGGGCCGGCCCGCTGCGAGTGCGGCGCACCGCCCTGGAGGCGGTTCCGGGACTGCGTCACGGCATGGAGACCCTTGCGCCGGCCGGGGAGTGGGTGCGTCATCTGCCCGGGTGCCCGACCGCGCAGTGCCTGGAGAGCGGCCAGGCCTTCCTGAGCCACGAAAGGACCGGCGGACAGGGAGCCGGCGCCGGCGAGGACTGGTCCTGCGAGCTCGGGGGCGGCGTCGGTGCCGCGTCGGTGCTCGTCGTCCCGCTGCGGGCCGGCGGCCGGCTCATCGGTGTCCTGTCGCTGCTCAGATCCCCACCCAGTGCCGCCTTCGACGACGACGCCGCCAAAGTGCAAGCGGTCGCGGACCGGGCGGCCCGGAGCGTGGACAACGCTCGGCGCTACGCCGTGGCGCAGGACCTGACGATGGAGTTGCAGGGGGCGCTGCTGGCCGATCCGGGCAGCCCGCACGCGAATCTGGAGCTGGCCTCCCGGTATCTGCCCTGCGGTACGTCCGCGATGGTGGGCGGCGACTGGTTCGAGACCATCCGCCTCTCCTTCGGCCGCACCCTGCTGGTCATCGGCGACGTCATGGGCCACGGGGTGGAGGCGGCCGTCGACATGAATGCCTACCGCATGCTGCTGCGCTACGTAGCGGCCACCGACCTGCCGCCGCACCGCATCCTGCGGCAACTGGACCACTTGACCTCGCAGAGCGACGCCACCCGCCCCGCCACCTGTCTGCTCGCCCTGGTGGAACCGGCACGTCATCGGTGCACCTTCGCCAGCGCCGGGCACCCGCCGCCCACTCTGCTCCGCCCGGACGGGCCGGCGGAACTGCTGGCCGTTCCCACCGGGCCACCGCTGGGAACGGGTCTGGGCGAGTACCAGGCGGTGGTCCACTCACTGGACCCCGAGCAGGTGCTGCTGCTCTACACCGACGGTCTGGTCGAGCGGCGCACCGAGGACATCGACGCCTCCCTTGCCCGACTCACCCGCCTGCGCCGCCCGCTCCCGGGCGAGTCCCTGGAGGACCTGCTGGACCATGTTCTGACCACGGTCGCACCCACTACGCCCGACGACGACATCGCGGTCCTCGCCGCGCGCGTCCACGAACAGCCGGGACCACAGGATGTTACGAGGGCGGGGTAGCGGCACCGGGGGCAAACGGTCGATCATGTGGGCATGGCATCTGCGCGTCGCGCTATGGAAGACCTGATGACGTGGCCGGGCCTGTCCGCGGCCCCGGCCCGGTGCGGTACGGGGACGGCTGTGCTGGCCGACGGGGCGGAGATCGTCCACTTCCATTCCGAGCGACAGGCCGACCTGTACCTGGGCCGACCGGCGATCGAGCGCCTGCACGAGGAACTGGGGCACTCCACCGCGCTGCGCCTGCTCCCGGGTTCGGGGTGGGTGACCGTGGTGCTGGGGGGCGACAGGGACGCGGACCTGTTGATCACCTTGGCCAGCGTCGCGCTGCGGGCGCAAACCCACCGTGCGGCCGGTGGCGGCGCTGGGGAGTGCAACCTGGGCCGCATCTCGATCATCCACACGGGGCACGTCGCGTAGTAGGCCACGCCGCCTGCCGGCCGGTCCTGATCGAGCGCCACGCCCGCGCACCTCTCAACCACCACCGCCACGCGGCCTGACACCACGCCACGGCCGGGCGGCGCCGGATCAGGACGGCGGTCCGATCCGGCGCCGCGCGCCCGTCAGCTCGACCTCTGCCCGGTGCGGCCCCGACTTGTGTGCCGGGTTGCCTGCTGGTCTCCTGGTCGGCAGCGAACACATACCGTCGTGCCGTACGCCACCGACCGGCGAAGACCTGCAGAACCCCGGCAGAACCCCAGGAGGACCTCCCGCCATGACCACAGCCGCTCCACTCGGGGACCGTGCCGAATCCAGCGGATCGGACCCCTACGGCGTGCTGGGCGAGGTGGAGGACCGCCTGCTCTGGCTGTCCAGCTCGATCGTGCACCACGCGAACCGGGTGCGTCCCAACCCGTCCGGACTCAAGGTCGGCGGCCACCAGGCGTCGTGCGCCTCCATGGTGTCGATCATGACCTCGCTGTGGTTCCGCCATCTGCGCCCGCAGGACCAGGTGTCGGTGAAGCCGCACGCCTCGCCGGTGCTGCACGCCATCAACTACCTGCTCGGCGAGCTGCCGGAGGCGTATCTGCCGACGCTGCGGGAACTGGGCGGCCTGCAGAGCTACCCGAGCCGGTCCAAGGACCCCGACCCGGTCGACTACTCCACCGGATCGGTGGGCATCGGCGCGACCGCGACGATCTGGGGCGCGCTGGCCCGCCGCTACGTCCGGGACGGCGCGGATGCCGGGACCCGCACGGGTCCGGGCGACGCGGCCAGGCCGGAAGCGGAGAGCTGGGTGACCGCGGCCGACGGCGGATTCGCCGGTCGGCAGTACGCGCTGGTGGGCGACGCCGAGTTGGACGAGGGCGCGGTGTGGGAGGCGGTACTCGACCCGGCGGTGGCCGGACTCGGTGAGCTGGTGTGGATCGTCGATCTCAACCGCCAGTCGCTGGACCGCGTCGTGCCGCTGGCCACCGCGGACCGACTGCGCGGGATGTTCGCGGCGGCCGGCTGGCAGGTCCTGGAGGTCAAGTACGGACGAGCGCTGGAGGAGCTGTTCGCCCGGCCCGGTGGCGACGCGCTGCGCGCCCGTCTGGACGCGATGACGAACGCCGAGTACCAGCGGCTGCTGCGCTGTTCCGCACTGGAGCTGCGCAGCCGCCTGCCCGGTACGGGACCGGGTGCGGCCGGGATCGCCGAACTCCTCGCAGAACTGGCGGACGAGGAGCTCGTCACGGCCGTCCGGAACCTCGGCGGCCACGACCTGGCCATGCTGGACGCCGCCCTGTCCGCGGTCGACGACACCCGGCCGACGGTGATCCTGGCGTACACCGTCAAGGGCTACGGCCTCCCGGTCCAGGGCCACCCCCAGAACCACTCCTCACTGCTCACCCAGGAGCAGATGGACCAGCTGGCCGAGCAGTTGGGCTGCGATACCGCCCGACCCTGGGCGGACTTCGCGCCCGGCTCCGCGGCGGCGGGGCTGTGCGCAGAAACGGCCGAGCGGCTGCGTCGAGACGCCCCGGTGCTCCAGCCGCCGCCCGCGCTGCCCACCGACATCGGCCGCACCCCCACGGGCTCCGGCACCACCCAGGCGGCGCTCGGCCGGGCGCTGCTCGATCTGACCCGGCAGGCGCCCGAGGCCGCCGCGCGGGTGGTGACGGTCAGCCCGGACGTCAGCTCCTCCACCAACCTGGGCGGTTGGGTGAACAAGGTCGGCGTGTGGTCGGTGGCCGAGCGCACGGACTGGTTCGCGGACGACCCGGAGACCATCCTGCACTGGCGGGAGAAGCCGACCGGCCAGCACATCGAGCTGGGTATCGCGGAGACGAACCTGGTCGGTCTGCTCGGCGAACTGGGCGCCACCTGGAGCCGCTGGGGCCGGCCGCTGCTGCCGATCGGCGTGCTCTACGACCCCTTCGTGCAGCGCGCCCTGGAACCGTGGTCGTTCGGCATCTACGCCGGCGGCCAGTCGATCCTGGTCGGCACGCCGTCCGGGGTGACGCTGGCGCCGGAGGGCGGCGCCCACCAGTCGATCACCACGCCGTCGGTGGGCCTCGAACAGCCCGGTTGCACGACGTGGGAACCGGCCTTCGCCATCGACGTCGAGTGGACCCTGCTCGCGGCGCTGGCCCAGCTGGGCCGCCCGGACGGCGAGTCGGCGTATCTGCGGCTGTCCACCCGGTCCGTCGACCAGGCGCTGGCCGCGGTGCCCACCGATCCCGCCGCCCGGGAGCGCCGCCGCCGGCAGGTGGTGGCCGGCGCCTACCCAATGCGGCGCGTCGCGGGCGCGGAGGTCACCATCGCGGCGATGGGCGCGATGGTGACCGAGGCCCTGACCGCCGCGGACCGGCTCGCGACGCAGGGTGTCGCCGCGGACGTCGTCTGCGTGACCAGCCCCGACCTGCTCTTCCGAGCGCAGGGTTCCCGTACCGGACAGGACCCGGAGGCCGCCGACTGGATCCTCGACCAGGCCTTCCCCCGCGCCCGTGCGACCCCTCTGGTCACCGTGCTGGACGGCCATCCGCACACCCTGGCGTTCCTCGCCACGATCCACCAGGTGCCGGTACGCACCCTGGGCGTGACCCGCTTCGGGCAGTCCGGCTCCCTGGAGGACGTCTACCGCTACCACGGCATCGACACCGACAGCATCATCCGGGCCGCCCTCGACCTCACCCGGTAGCCCGGGGCCCGCGGGGACGGGCACGCCTTCGCCCTGCACAACGCTGATGCCGGCTCCGCGCCATCGTCAGCCGGGCCAACGTCGTATGACACCGCATGACACCGCATGAAGGCAGAGAAGATGACCCCACAGACCGACCGCGTCGACCATGAACTGATCGAGGCCGCGGCGCACGTCGCGGCCACACGCTGCCGGGGCGACAACCACACCATGGCGGCGGCGGCCCGCGCCCGGGACGGCCGGATCGTCACTGGGGTGAATGCCTACCACTTCACCGGCGGCCCCTGCGCAGAGCTGGTCGTCATCGGTGCCGCGGCCGCGCAGGGCGCCTACGAGCTGGACACCATCGTCGCCGTGGGAGACCGCGACCGCGGAGTGGTGCCTCCGTGCGGCCGCTGCCGCCAGGTCCTTCTCGACTACTTCCCGGCCCTCGACGTCATCGTGGGCACTAGTGACGGCCTCCGGACCATCCCCATCACCGGCCTGCTTCCCGAAAGCTACATCTGGTCGGACCACCAGCTCGACGCCGCGCACAGCGCGCAGCCGTAGGTTCATATCGGGGCGTCCCGACGGTGCGAAGGGTCTTCGCAGGCGAAAGCCTGCGGGGGCCCTTTCTGCGTTCCCGACCTCGGTCGGTGTCGTGAATTTGTTCGCTCGTGACAGTGATTCCGGTATCGATGGTGCTCTGTCCGAGAACATCCAGGATCGTCCGAAAAGCTGCTCGACCCAGGGCGGAACATCCGAGAGTTTTGGCATCGAAGACGGAAGCCGGCTTCTCCGAGTCATCACCTGATCTACGGACAGCAAGGATCGGCCCGTACCCACCACACCAGTGGCATCAGCGAAGGAGCACTTCATCATGGCGTGGAATCACGTCCAGCGTATGGCCGCCCTCGCGGTCGGCGTTGCCTCCCTCATCGGGGGCGGTCTCGTAGCGGCCGCACCGGCCGGCGCTCAGGTCAAGCCCGTCGGCCCGGCCGTCGCGGTGGCCGGCGGCTACTTCGTCAACGTCGACAGCGGCAAGTGCCTGGACGCCGTGTGGAGCCATAGCAACGGCACCTCGGTGACGCAGTGGGACTGCTACGGCGGCGCGACTCAGCAGTGGAGCTGGAACGGCCAGGAGATCGTGAACACCGACAGCGGCAAGTGCCTGGACGCCGTGTGGAGTCACAGCAACGGCACGGCCGTGACGCAGTGGGACTGCTACGGCGGCGCTACCCAACTGTGGACGCTGCGGCTGGTGAACGGCGGATACGAGGTCGTGAACGTGGACAGCGGGAAGTGTCTGGACGCCGTGTGGAGCCACAGCAACGGCACCGTCGTGAACCAGTGGGACTGCTACGGAGGTGCGACCCAGCTCTGGCACGGGTGACAACCTGAGCAGTGGCCGTCATCGGTCGGAGACCGATGACGGCCACTGCGCGTCGCGGTCGAGTTGACGTCCCGCACAGCAGCGGGGCCGACTTCAGCACCCGGCCGGCCATGCCCGTAACCTCGTCGGGAACGCCAGGGAACGCACTGGTATGCCACGAAGTCGGCCCCCTGTGGAGCCGTCGGCAGGAGGGCTGTTGTGCGAACGGAAACCGGCGCCGCCGGGGCCATCACGGCCCTGGGCGAGTTGTGGCTGGAGTTGCTCTCCGATGATCCGGTGGTCCGTGGTGCCAGGGCTGACGTGATGTGTTCGCCTGCCGGCCTGTGGCTGGCGCTGGCGGCCCTGGAGGCCTGCGCGGACGGGGCGACCCGCACAGAGCTGCGGGGGGTCGTCGGCCCGGTCGGTGCCCGGAACGCGGAAGGTGCCGCGGCCTTGGGCGAACGGGGCCCATTTCGACGGCCCGGGGCAGCTGCTGCGGACGGCGCCGGTGCGCCTCGACCGGCCGTTCGCCGTCTCGGTGCTGGACGGGAGCGGCACGATTCCCCTTCTCGCGGGTTACCAGGCCGACCGCCCGGGGGCACCCTGAACCACCGGCGGGAAGGCCCTTGAGCTGCCGGCCCGGTGGACGGCGCTCGACAGACTCAGGTCAATGACCTGCTGAGCCCCGCTTGCCGTGCGCGCTGAGGCATGATCGTCCGATGGACACTAACGACGTGCAGTACCGGGCTTACTTCACCGACCCGGACGCAGCGCCCGGCTCGGACGAGAGCGAGACGGAGATGCGGGTGGAGAGCTGGAGTGCGGATGGCCTGGCTCTTGTGCTGGACCAGGAGGAGGGCCGACTGGTGTCCGCCAAGGAACGCCCCGGCTTTCTGCGGGTGGAGCGGCACGACGAGCCGCAGGTGCGCGGTGTGATTCCGGGCGCCGGCTGGAAGCTCGGACAGAAGGACGGCCTGTCCCTGGGCACCCCGGTGGTGGCGTTCCTGGTGTACGACGGGTACGTCCGGCCGATCACCGGTCTGCCGCCGACGGGAACAGGGAGGGTCTCGCGGGAGACCCATCAGCTGGTCCAGCACAGGGAATAGCTCCGGCCCGCATCACCGATGGGTCACGTCGGTCGGGCTGCGTCCAGCGCTGCAGTTGCAGCTTTGCTGCGTTTCGAACGCGGCGGGTCCGTCCGTGTTCGGCCAGCAGGCTGAGGGCCTTGGATGAGGGCGCGATCTGCGTGGTTGCGGCCATGCGCTGGCACCAGTCGGACGCCCTGGTGAGATCCTCGGCGGCCCACGGCCTGCCCAGGGCGATGGTTCTGAGCAGGGTCCACTCGCGCAGGCGGCAGGCGAGGAAGTCGCGGTCCGCGATCACCTCGGTCAGGGTCTGGGCCCAGGCGGTGAAACGGGGGTCGGGCAGCAGGTCCGCGGCCCGGCGGTCCAGATGGCGGCCCACCGCGCTGTCCGCCGTCGTCGCGTCCTCGTCACGCAGGACGGTGGCCACCAGGCCGGCCTCGTCCGGCTCGGCGACGGCCTCCAGGGCCTGCAGGTAGCGGGCGAAGCGCTGATGCTCGGCGGGCTCCTCATCGGTGTGGGGGCCGGTCATGCCGCGATCCCCTCCGTCCGTCCAACAAGACGCCGCGCGGCACCGGCCGGGTTCAGGAAAGCCAGCGGCGTGCCGGTGGCCACCCCTTGGTCGACGACACACTATAGGGCGTTGCCTTGGCCTCCGACGGGGCATTAAGGTCGGCCGGGTGACTGCCGGGTCGGCCTTGGGCCATACACGAGTGAGGCCCCCGGCCTCGCCCTGAGCACCGCGCGGGCAAGAAGCCCGCCGCCCTCTCCTTGTCTTCCCTTCCGGCGCCCTCTCGCGGCGCCCATCTCAGTGGAACCCAAGACTCGGAGAGGCACTACAGAATGTCGCACGACCAGCAGCAGCGACCCACCACAGCCGTCCAGCTCAACCACACTGCCGTGTATGCCACGGACCGGCAGTTGTCGGCCGAGTTCATCGCCGAGATCCTGGGCCTGAAGGTCAGCGCCCCGCTGGGGCCGTTCCTTCCCGTCGACCTCGGCAACGGCGTGACGCTCGACTACTACGAAAAGCGCGACGAACCGATCCAGTCGCAGCACTACGCGTTCCTCGTGCCCGACGATCAGTTCGACGCCATGATCGCTCGCCTGAAGGCGATCGCGGTCACCTACTACGCCAACCCCGACCACACCGATCCAGGCCGGATCAACCGCCTCTTCGGCGGCCGCGGCGCGTACTTCGCCGACCCGGCCGGCCACAACATGGAGATCATGACCCGGCCCTACGCCCGGCGTTGAACCAGCCGCATCCGAGATGTGACTGACCCTCAAGATCAACACCTGGCTTGAGGCCATGTAAAGTTCCGGTGAACGACGCGTGCGTATGGCGAGTCAGCCCGAAATACGCGCTCGTCCAGGGGGTACTCCACAGGGCCAGCGGTCCCGAACGTCATGGTTCGCGGGCCGGACTCTCGTGCGCCCAAAAACAGACACGCATGCCGGTGGCGGACGTCCAGACCCGCATCTGCTCCCGGCGGCGGCGTCACAGAACGGGACACCATGCCGGCCGTCGGGCCGGAGAAGACGATTGAGGAACAGAACGTGATTCGCAAGGCTTCCGCAGTGCTGCTCGCGCTGCTCACCGTGCTGGGCTGTGGCGTTCTCGCCACCGGTACCGCCAACGCCGCCGGTGACCGGCTGTACAACCTCGGGAACTGTGCAACTCCCGAGGGCAACAGCACGTCCAACGGCGCTGTCATCACCACCTGGTCGTGCACGGGCAGCAACCTGCAGAACTGGCACTGGGTGGAAGGCTTCATCGTTCACGATGTGAGCGGCAAGTGTCTGACGCCGCGCGGCAACGCCTCGGGCACCAACGGCGCCGTGCTCACCCTCTGGACCTGTGACTTCAACTCGCTCAACAACCCGCAGAGGTTCAACGGGACCAACGAGCGCACGTGGACCGTCACCGGCGGGAAGTGCCTGACCAACAAGGGCGGTTCGCTGGCGAACGGCACGTGGCTCACTCTGTGGACCTGCGCAGCCGACTTCAACAACGGGCAGGCGTGGGGCCTCGTCCGCTAGTGGGTCGGTCGCCTCTCAGCGGCCGACATCCTGACTGACGGACCGACCGCCCACGGGAAGTGTTTGCTCTTCCGGTGGGCGGTCCGGTTCTTCGCGGCGATGCGGCTCATCCTGGCGAATGGCCGGCCCGACGCCGAGTGCGATCCGCGAGGGCCGGATGGGCTCCTCCGGAGGGCCGTTGGGTCCTTGTCGCCTTGAGGTCTCTCCGGACCATGGTCCCGATCTGGCCGGTCAAGGGTCCCCGGTCTGGTTCGAGTGTCCGATTCGGCCGCAAAAGGCATGATCTCTGGCTGCTATACACGGGTCTGTTGCTCCCGGGCCCGGCTCGTTGCCGTGCCCCAACGACCTCAGGAGGTCACGGTGCTCTCTGCCGAGTCCGCAGTACTGGTACGCGCCACCCTGCCCGCGGTCGGCGGCGCGTTGGACGAGATCACCACCCGCTTCTACGGCGCCATGTTCAGCGAGCGGCCGGAACTCCTGGACGGGATGTTCAACCGGGGCAACCAGGCCAGCGGAGCCCAGCGCCGGGCCCTTGCCGGATCGATAGCGGCCTTCGCCGGCGCGCTGCTCGCCGATCCGGACGCCCGGCCGTATGTTCTGCTGAACCGCATCGCACACAAGCACGCCGCGGTCGGTGTCACGGACGACCAGTACACGATCGTCCACAAGTACCTGTTCGCCGCGATCGCGGAGGTGCTGGGCGAGGCCGTGACCCCGGAGGTGGTCGCGGCCTGGGACGAGGTGTACTGGTTGATGGCCGGTGCACTGATCGTCCGTGAGACGCGCCTGTACCAGGGCGCGGGGGTCGAACCCGGCGGCAGCTGGCGGCAGTGGCTTGTCGTGGAGCGCCGCGAGGAGACCCCGGACACCGTGTCGTTCCTGATACGTCCCGCCGACGGCGCCGCCGCCCCGGAGGCCCTGCCCGGTCAGTACGTCAGCGTGCGGATGACCATGCCCGACGGTGTACGCCAACTACGCCAGTACAGCCTGTCCGGTGCCCCCGGCGGCGAGTCGCGCCGGATCACCGTGAAGCGGGTTCAGGAGCCGGGTGCCCCGGACGGGGAGATGTCCAACCTCCTGTACTCCACGGTCGTCGCCGGCGATGAACTCACCTGCTCGGCACCCTTCGGGGAGGTGGTGCTGGAGGAATCCGACCGTCCGGTCGTACTGGTCTCCGCGGGCATCGGCACCACACCCCTGATGAGCATGCTCGAACACCTCTGCGCTGCCGGTGCGACCCGCCCCGTCCTCGTACTGCATGCCGACCGCTCGCCCGCCGACCATCCGCTACGGGACGATCTCCACCGTTGCGTCGGGAGCCTGCCGCAGGCCCGCGAACTGGTCTGGTACGAGCGCCCGGATCCGGTGCAGGCACCCGGGGCCCGGGCCGGTCTGATGGATCTGGACGGCGTGGACGTCCCGTCCGACGCGAGTGTCTTCCTGTGCGGACCGCTGCCGTTCATGCGCGTGATACGCGGCCAGCTGCTCCGCGCCGGTGTGGCGGCCCGGAACATCCACTACGAGGTCTTCGGCCCCGACCTGTGGCTGGCCGACGGCGATTTCTAGCCTCTCCGGCACGGGGCCGGTCCGGTGCACCACCGCGCACACGGCTCCGTGGGATCCCATCCGAGGGGTACAGCGTCCGACGGACGGAAAGGGCCGGCCTGCGGGCCGGCCCTTTCCGTCGATGCCCCGCTCAGCGGCCCCGGCTCAATCGCGCGGGGAGACGGGCAACGAGCCTTGTGGTGTCTCGGGGACGAGCAGGACCGGGCAGTGCGAGTGGTGCAGCAATGCGGTGGCGACCGGGCCGAGTTGAGGTCCCAGCAGGCCCGGTCTGCGGTGCGCGGTGACCACGATGACGGCCGCTCCGCAGGTGGCTTCCAGCAGGGCGTGTGTGGCGCCGGACCTTACGGTGCGCGTCTGCACGGGAACCTGCGGATACGTCTCCCGCAGGGGTGTCACGACGTGGCCGGGTACCGCCTCCTCCGTTCGCGCCCGCCGGACGATGTCCTCCTGAAGGTGGCTGGTGGGTACCGGGGCGTATCCGACGGGCGGCAGGTGCCGGTAGGTCCAGGCATGCACGACCCGTAGCGGCGCCGCGCGCCGGTCCGCCTCGGCGAAGGCGTACCCGGCGGTGTCGGTGTCGGTGTCGTCCTCCAGGCCGAGCAGGACGTCACCGCCGGGTCCTGAACTGTCGTGCCACGCGGTGTGGTCGCCGCGGACGACCAGGAGCGGGCTCTGGGTGCGAGCCGCCACCCGCAGACTGACCGACCCGAGCAGCCTCCCGGCGAACCCGGGCAGATCACGGGTGCCGACGACGGTGAGGGCGGCGTCCCGGCCACGGCTCACGATGGCCTCGGCCGCGTCGCCGACCACTGCCGTAGTGCTCACCGCGAGCGCCGGGTAGCGGTGGCGTGCCCGGGTCACGGCCGATGCGAGAACCGGTCCGGCCTCGTCGAAGCCGGGCACGGCATAGACGATCTCCAGACCGGTGGCGCGCCGGTCCGCCTCCGCGGAGGCCTTGTCGAGTGCCCGCATCGCGACGACGGAGCCGTCGACGCCGACGACGACATTGGCAGCGGTCATGTCCGGTCCTTCGCGGGTCCGCTGCTGAGTACGACCTTCAGAGCGCCGGTGTCGACGGCCCGGGAGAAGACGTCGTACGCCTCCTCCATGCGGTGGAGCGGGAAGTCGTGCGTCACGAGGGACGATGTGGGCAGCCGTCCGGCGGTCATCATCCGTAGCAGGGCGGGGGTGGAGTACGTGTCGACCAGTCCGGTGCGGATCGTCAGGTTCTTGCTCCACAGGGATTCCAGATGGAGTGTCGCGGGCTTGCCGTGCACCCCGACGTTGGCCACCCGCCCTCCTGGGCGCACCATGCGGGTGCACATCTCGAAGCTGGCGGGCACGCCCACGGCTTCGATGACCACATCGGCCCCCAGGCCGTCGGTGAGGTCCGTGACCAGCTGTTCGGGGTCCTCCGCGGCGCTGACCACTGTGTCGGCGCCCATACGTTTGGCGGCTTCCAAACGGGCCGGCACGAGGTCGACGGCGATGATCCTGCCCGGCGAGAACAGCTGAGCCGTGGCGATCGCGGCAAGCCCGATGGGGCCGGCGCCGACCACGACGACGGTGTCGCCCGGACCCACCCGCCCATTCAGCACGCCGACCTCGTACGCGGTGGGATAGATGTCGGCCAGCAGCACGGCATCCTGGCTGTTCACCGTGGCGGGCAGCGGGTGCAACGACAGGTCGGCGAACGGTACGCGGACGTACTCGGCCTGCGTGCCGTCGACGGTGTGGCCGAGGATCCAGCCACCGCCGCCGAGGCACTGCCCGTACGCGCCCTCCCGGCAGAACCGGCAGAGTCCGCAGGCCGAGATGCAGGAGACCAGGACCCGGTCGCCGGGCCGGACCGTACGTACCCCGCTGCCGACCTCGACGACCTCACCGACGGCCTCGTGGCCGAGGATCGTGCCCGGCAGGACATCCGGTACGTCGCCCTTGAGGATGTGCAGATCCGTACCGCAGATGGTGACGGCATCGACACGGACGATCACATCGGCGGCGTCCTGGATCCCCGGGTCGGGAACGTCGTGCCACGCGGACTGCCCCGGGCCGTGGAAAACGAATGCCTTCATGGCCGTTCCCTTCATCGAATGCTTCTTGCGGCTTCTGCGGCCATCTGCTGCTGTCTGCGGGCTTCCCGCCGGGGACCCGGCCGTAGGCCGGGCCGGTGGGGCCGGTGCCCGCTCCGCAGCCCCTCAGGTACAGCCTGGCCCGGCACCAGTGCCGGCCGCTTGGGCCACTCGGACCCGGTACAGGGGTCCAACCGGCCCGCATCGCGGAAAAGCCATAGCGTGGACCCCCAGTACCCGCTCTCTGATGGAGGCCGCCGTGGCATCCGGCAAGAAGTCCCGAACGAGTGCCCCACGTCAGGAGCGGCTGCCGCGGCGGCTGTACGAGAGCGAGCTGCTCAGGCTGCAGACGGAACTGGTCAAGCTGCAGGAGTGGGTGCGTGCCGAGGGCGTCCGGCTGGTCGTGGTCTTCGAGGGACGTGACGCGGCCGGCAAGGGCAGCACCATCAAGCGCGTCACCGAGCGCCTCAATCCGCGGGTCGCCCGGATCGCCGCGCTCCCCGCGCCGACCGAGCGCGAGCGCACCCAGTGGTACTTCCAGCGCTATGTCGAGCAGCTGCCCGCCGCCGGGGAGATCGTGCTGTTCGACCGCAGCTGGTACAACCGCGCGGGGGTCGAGCACGTCATGGGGTTCTGCACCAAGGAGGAGTACGGACGCTTCCTGCATCAGTGCCCGATCTTCGAGCGGATGCTGGTCGAGGACGGCATCCTGCTGCGCAAGTACTGGTTCTCGGTGAGCGACGCCGTGCAGGAGGAGCGCTTCCGTGCCCGGCTCGAAGATCCCACCCGGCGCTGGAAGTTGTCACCGATGGACCTGGAGTCCGTCACCCGGTGGGAGGCGTATTCGCGGGCCAAGGACGAGATGTTCGTGCACACCGACATCCCCGAGGCGCCCTGGAACGTCGTCGCCAGTGACGACAAGCGCAGCGCGCGGATCAACATGATCAACGATCTGCTGTCGGCGATCCCGTACCGCGAGGTGACGCGGCCGACGCTGGAACTGCCCCAGCGCCCGCCGTCCACCGGCTACGAGCGGCCGCCACGCGATCTCCAGACCTACGTATCCGACCACGCGGCCGCCCTGGAGCGGGGCGAAGGGGGAGCCGGCTGAACCGGCGGCGCTCCCTCGGCTGAAGGCGGGATCCGGCACTCGAACGGGCTGGGTACCGCCGTCTCGCAGGCTGGAGCGGCGGACTCCTTGAGCGTCTGTCATGACGGTGGTCTGCGGACACGTCACTCAGGAACGACGACGACCGGGCACGGTGCGTGCTGGACACAGTGCCGGCTGACCGAGCCGAGGAGGATGCCGGCGAAGGTGCCGTGCCCCCGGCTGCCCACGGTCAGCAGCTGCGCTCCGGCCGCGGCCTCCAGGAGCACCTCCGCCGGATGCCCCTGCACCACTCGGGCGAGTACCTCGACGGGCCGGTCGACCTGTCCGGCCACGTCGGCGATGGCTGCGTCGAGGTTCTTGCGGACGCTGGCCGGGATCTCACTGATGTCGATCACTCCGGGCGCCCAGCCATAGCTGTAGACGTAGGTGTCGGGGTTCTGCCATGTGGTGATCGCCTCAACGGTTGCGTCGGTCAGCCGTGCGTAGGTCATCGCCCATTTCAGCGCCGACTTGGAGCACTCCGATCCGTCGACTCCGACGACCACGCGTCGGGCAAGTTCCGGGGTCTGCTGCGGCATGGTCGATCTCCTGGGGTGAGGGCGACCGGCCGGCTGGGCCGGGCGCGGTCTGTGTGCGGGGGAGTGCGGGGTGCGCTTCCGGTCTCAATATGCTGTCCCGGGATCCGGGACCGCAGGGGTCCGCAGTCCCGGCGACCCGGGCCGAACGTCCCTACTTCGAGGGCCCGTTCAGCCGCTCGGTGACGTTCACGCCGCGCTCTGCGGTGCTCAGGTTCGAGGTGCGGTTCGTCGTCACACCGGACGCCGGCCCCACTCGGGAGCGGTCAACGCCCAGGCCCTTTCCCATTCCGTCATGCGCCGCCGATCGGCACCCCGGCGGACCAGTCCGCGCACCATGACGATCGCGAATGCCGCGCAGCCGGCGCCCAGCGCACCACCGACCAACGTCATCGACATGAGCTCTTCGCCGGCCACGGGCGCCGGGACCTGCCGTCCCGTGCGATCCAGCCACACCGTGGCCCTCGAACCGCGCAAAGTGGAAGTCGGTATGGCGCGGTAGCGCGTATCCGACACCGAGGTCGCCGGTGGCCGGCGGACCGGCTCCGTTCCAGCGTGCAGGCCGTGAACCCGCTGAGGGAGGGGCCGCAGGGCCCTGCCAAGGGCCCGACCGGCCCCATGAAGCCGGCTACTCACGTAGCAATGGGCCGCGCTCCGCCGGTCCGACAGCGTCATCTGCCCCGGCGGGATGGCGGCCAACTCGTTTCCTGCGCTCATATATCCGCTGATAAAAGTACCCCGTTCATGGAAGGAGATCGTGCGCTTATCGCAGCGCACGGTCGCAAATGGGTGGCATTCCTCGATCACCCGAATGCGCCGCATTCCGGATTACGTGACTCCGTAATATGCCGGTGACAGAAGTCGGCGCCTCTGTTTGTCGAAGAAGCACCGATTGCGCCACTACCCCCACACAGGAGTTGGCCCCTCGATGACCCTGAATGCCCCTGTAGTGCCCAATGCACGTACCCTTTCGGCCTGGATCGCGGCGCTGGTCGCGGCGGTCATGGCCGCACTGATGGTCGCCATGACGTCGAGCCCGGCCCAGGCCATCGCCACACCCGTACCGCTGGCGACGGCGGACAGCTTCGCGGTGTTGTCCGGTGAGTCGGTCACCAACACCGGTCCTTCGGTGATCACCGGAGACCTCGGAGTGGATCCGGGTACGTCGATCACCGGTTTTCCGCCCGGCCTGGTGAACGGAGTTCAGCACTCCCATGACGGGGTGGCGCTCCAAGCCAAGAGCGACCTGGTCGCGGCCTACAACAACGCCGCCGGTCAGGCCACCAACGGTGCCCTTCCCCCGGATGCCGGCGGCCTGAGGCTGGTCCCGGGCGTCTACACCGCTTCCTCCACGCTCCACCTGACCGGCACCCTGACCCTGGACGCCCAGGGCGACCCGAACGCCGTCTGGGTCTTCCAGGTCGGCTCCGGTCTGACGACGGCGTCCGCCAGCCGCGTGCTCCTCGTCAATGGTGCCGCACCGTGCAATGTGTTCTGGCAGGTCGGAAGTTCGGCCACCATCGGCACCAACTCCACCTTCGTGGGCACCATCATGGCGCTGACGTCGATCAGTGTGACCACGGGTGCGAGCATCGACGGCCGGGCGCTGGCGCGTAACGGCTCGGTGACGCTGGACACCAACAAGATCACCCGGGCCACGTGTGCGGCCGGCACCGCGGGTGGCGTGATCACCGGTGGTACCGGCGTGATCGCCGGCACGAGTACCGGCGGCACCGCAACCGGCGGAACCACCTCGGGCGGCCTGATCGCCGGGGTGACCACGGGTGGCACCAACGGCGGTCTGCTCGGCGGCGTCCTGACCGGTGGTGTCATCGGCGGCACTCCCGGCGGTCTCATCGCCGGTACCACGGGCAGCGCCTCGGTGGGCACCACCGGCAGCCCCACAGCGGGTACCACCGGGAGTCCCACGGCAGGCACCACTGGCGGCTATCCGGGTGGTGACAACGGAGGGAACAACGGCGGAGAGACCGGTGGCTATCCCGGTGGTGACAACGGCGGCGAGACCGGCGGCTATCCGGGTGGTGACAACGGCGGAGAGACCGGTGGCCATGGCTACGGTGACCAGCCTCAGGGTCACGATGACCAGGGCCGGCCGCACGACGTGCACGGCGGCTACGGCGCCGATCACGAAGATCAGCACAGCGACTACGCATAGGACCGAGGCCGGGCCGGGCAGGTGATGCCCACTCGCCCTGCAGATCAGCTAAGTTGCGGCTGATCCCTGCATCCAGCGGAGCGTTGAGTTCTCGGAGCGGTCGTCCGTACGGGCGAGTGGTCCGGGCGGCGCGCGGCGGATCGTCATCGATTCCGCCGCGCGCCGCCGGCGCGAGCAGGTGCCTTCGGCAGGCATGGACGCAATGGGACATCACGGGCGGGATGAAAAAGGTGTCGATCGTCAGCTTCTTCGCCGCTGAGCCTCAGGGCGGTGGCGGAATTTCCTGATGTGCGGAGTCTCCGAACTCCGCTCCGATGTACGACTTGATGACATCAGTGATGAGCTGCCCGGAAGCTACCGGGTCCAGCGCCCTGGCCTGCAAACTCTCATGGATGACGGCGTAGCGCTGCACGTCGAGGGGTTTCTCCAGGTAGAGATCGCTGGTCAACCCTTCCAGGTACACAACGCTCCGGTCCGAGTCATCCGCGAACTCGATGATCGAGAACTGCCCCGCCATGCCAGGATGCGCTCCCAACTGGTGCGGGATGACCTGCACGGTGATGTGCGGGCGACCACCGAGGTCGAGCAGTCGCTCCAACTGCTCCCTCATGACCTCGGAACCGCCCACGACGCGCCACAGGGCCGACTCGTCCAGCACGACCCACAGGCGCAACGGGCGGTCCAGCTCGTCGACCCGCCACTGACGGCGCAACCGAACGTGAACCCATGTGTCGATCTGTTCTGCCGTGGCGTGCGGGATCGTTCCTGCAATAACGGCCCGGGCGTAGGCCGGAGTTTGCAGCAGTTCGGGAATCACCATGGATTGGTAACAGCGGATGGCCACGGCGTCGGTCTCGAGGTCGATGTAGACGCTGTGCGGGATATCGCCGTACTCCTTCCACCAGCCTGCTTGACCGGATTCCTCGGCCATCCGCATCAGAGCATCGACAACCTGCGGATCCTGAACCCCGTACACCTCGCAGAGATCGCGGACATCACGTGAGTTGACTCTGCGGCGGCCATTCTCCAGAAGGCTGATCTTTGCTTGCGAGACCAGCAACTGCTTTGCCACTTGCTGGGCTGTCAAACCCCTGCTCTTTCGAAGCGCGCGAAACTCCGATCCCAGTCGGCGTCTTCCGACAGTGGGATTGACGTGGGGCGACACAGGACAACTACCTCCGCTACAGAACATGGGACCAGCCGCGGGGCAGCCGCATCGGCGACCGCTGAGCGATCCGCCTGCAGATTAGGCGGTCAGGGCTGCAGGAACGATCATCTTGCGGCGTGTCTCCTTCCAATGGGTGGTTGACAGTGCGTCGTGCCCACCTTCCCGTCGGGGACACCGCGATCCTGATCTCCTGTCTCTACCTCACCAGCGCGCCGGCCCAGCCCGCCGCCGGGCGCCTCGCCGAGGAGTTCGGGCCCCGGCGGGTCTTCGTCGCAGGCATCGTGCTGGTGTTCACGGCCGGGGTCGTCGGATCGTCGGCCCACTCGCTGACCGCGCTGATCGTGGCACGGGTGCTGATCGGTGCGGGCACCTCGGCGCGAAATCCGGCGGCGATGCTGCTGATACGCCGCCGCGCCGAACAGGCCGGGCACGAGGCCCCACCACGGGGGTGCTCGGCGGACTGTTGATCACCGGCGCCGCCACCGTCGCGGTCGGTCCCGCCCTTGGCGGGCTGCTGGTCGCCTGGGCGGGCTGGCGGAGTGCCTTCTGGATCAACATTCCGGTCGTGGCCGTCACCCTGGTCCTGGTGCTGACCGGGATCCCACGGAACGCCGACCCCGTGCGTCCCGGCTCGCCGCGCACTCTCGCCTCCCGCATCGACTGGCTCGGCATGCTGGGCTTCGGCGGCTCGCTCGCCGCCGCCCTCGTACTCGCGGCGGCACATCAGCGGCGTGGTGCTGACGACGCTCCGGCAGGCGGCCGACGAGGACTACCGCCTGTTCGTCCTGGCCGACGCCACCGCTGACCCAGGGACAGGATCCAGTGCCGGGCGCAACGAAAGGCTGTGGCGTGGTCCGATTGGTCACGCAGGTGCGGCATAGCACTGGACCGTCACCGTCTGGGTCGGACTCCACTGCTGATCGACGGTGGCCAGCAAGCTCCAGCCCAGGCGTTCGTACAAGGCTGCGGCCGACGTGTCGGAGGCCAGGACGTCGAGGACCGGATGCAGGGCACGCTCGTGGGCGTCCTGTACGGCCCGCTCCATCAGCAGTGCGCCGATCCCGTGGCCACGAGCGGAAGGCGAGACGAACAACCGGCTGATCACAGCGGTGTCCTCGACGGACACACCCTCGCGGCGGCTCCACAGGCCAGGTGCCGCATCTCCCGCCCCGCTGCGGGACAGACCGATGTGACCGACTACGCGCCCGTCCAGTTCCGCCACCCAGGCAGCGAGCAGTGCAGGCTGCATCAGCCACTCGCCGGGACAGTCGGGCCAGTTCGCCGGATAGCCGTCACCGGAATGGACCTCGGCGAGCACCTCGACACAGTCATCGAGATCAGACGCCTCGCGCTGCCGAATGCGGCAGGTCGAAGGTTCACCGGCCATAGGAACACCCTGTCGATTCACCGAAGCATGAAAGCACATCACGCGACGACGGGACCGACAAGCCGGACCGGGTGATTCACCGTTCGGGGCGTCGGCGGTGGTACTGGCCGAGGATGTAGTGGGCGGGGAGGAGCGTGATCCAGAACCACATGGCTGCTGCGGTGTTGACGAAGGCCAAGGGAACGGAGAGGCCGAAGATCAGCACGCTGGAGCCGAGTTGGGCGGTGAAGCCTCGGCGGGCCGCGGCCGCGGATGATGCGGCGGAGGGGTGCACTTGGCGTTGTGTGAGCAGCAGCAAGGTTGCGTGCACCGCGTGGATCGCGGCCAGCGTGCCCGCGTAGAGGGCGACGGTTTCGGGCTGAGACGCGTACTCGGCCAGGAGCGCGGTGGGGAAGGGCAGCAGGGCGACCAGGCCGAGGCCGAGGAGGACCAGGCGGGTGATCACGACCGTCTCGGTGGGCAGCGCGGTGAGGATGCGGCGGTGGTCACGCCAGAATCCGGCGATGAGGCTGAAGCTGAGGGCGAAGGCACCGACGTTGGGAAGCGCATCGCCGAGCGCCTTGTGGAACGCGGCGTCCCCCAGATGCGCGGGGATCGCCACGTTGATGACGAGCAGGGTCATCGCGATGGCATAGATACCGTCCGACAGCGCGATCAGGCGTGTCGCGCCCAGGTCGCTCTCGTGCGGATGCGTCGCTGCCACTGGTTCCGTCATGTCGACGACAGTAGGGCGCTGTGTCCTGGTGGTAGCGCACCTGCCACGGTTCGGGCGATGCGTTGCGTCCTGCCCGCGCCGGTGCAGCGACGTCGTTCCGAACCTCGGGCCGGACGACCGTCGCCGCACCGGAGCGGACGTGGCGCTGCTTCCCGGGCTTCCTGGGCGGAGTGTTATCCGCGGTCGGTCATGCGGAGTGCGGCCACCACCGCTGGTCGGTGGCAAAGACCGCGCGCAGGGTGTTGGTCGCGCAGTGGATCTCTCCTTCGGACACATGCGTGGAGAGCAGGTCGTCGACGTAGCGGACCGTGTAGCCGGTGGTGGCGAAGGCCTTGTCGATGGCCTCGGTGAACACGTCCTTCCCGCCGATCAGCGGACCGAAGGGCTTCGGCGCGACATATTCCCCGCTGTTCAGCACCAGGCCGTTGACCGTGCCGGGGATCAACGCGACCGCCTGGTCCATGGCGCGGAGCCGGGCCTCGGCCGCGTCCCTGTCCGGGCCCGGCTTCATGCCTCTGATCTCGCTCTGGAGCATCAGGTAGTCCATCGTGCGGGCGGTGAACAAGGCGGGGACCCGCACGATGTCGGCGTCGGTCAGACCCACCTCGCGTTTCAGCACGGCGACGTTCGCGTCGATCCTCTTCGCGCTGCGGTCGTTGACGTGAAGGAACTGCGGGTCGGCGAGGAACTCGCTGATGCTGCGCTGGTCGATGTGGTCGGTATAGCGCCAGTCCAGCGCCGGCAGCCCGCCGTGCATGATCTGGCCTCCGTGCCCGGCCTTCTTCGCGTCCTGGAGAATCCTCATGCCGCTTCGTGGGTCGGCGACGACCGCGCGCCAGCCGAGGCGGCTCCCCGGCGCGGGCAGGAACTGGACGAACTCGTCGATGTGGCCGACCGACAGCCATGACGTGTCGAGCGACAGGGGTTTCTGCATGTTCTGCGAGCGCAGGAAGGTGAGCATCTCCGCGGCGGGGCCCTTCTTCCCGTCCGCGGGATCGCCCCCGATGACGATGCGCCCCGCCGGGTACCCCGGGTACGCGGGGACCGTCTCCAGGTTGCCCATCGAGTCGTAGGTCGAGTCCTCGTCCGGGGTCGGCACGTGCGCGATGTGCACAGCGGCCACATCGGGCCCGGCGAGTTCGGTGAACACGACACGGGAGGCGGCGTGCCGGTTCTCGTTGACGGAGGGGATCAGCACCCGCATCCCGTGCGGTTTGCCGCCGGGGCCGGGGATGGAGGCGTAGCCCGGCTCGAAGAGGTCCTGCATCCACTGGTCGCCGCCGGTGTCCACCCTGCGCAGCGGAGTAGCGACGCCGTTCGCCTTCACGGCGGCGGCGAGGGCGTCGGTGAAGGGCTTGCCGGTCTCCGGGTCCTGGTCGTCTGAGGCGAGCGCCTCCTGCAGACGCTGCGTGTTGAGCTGGGTGAGAACGGGGGCCTGTTCGAGGGCAACGGTGCGAGAGGAGGTCACGCCGTTCGCGGTGACGTCCAGCCGTACGGTGACGCGGCCTGCCCATACGGCGGAGTCCCGGACGATGTCACGCCCTTCGATGCCCAGCTCGACTCCGGCGCGCAGCTCGGCGGCGCTCAGCTTCGTGTCGGGGCCGACGACTTCCCAGCCGCGGGGCGCCGCACTCTTGGGGCGCTTGACGAACAGGCGGACGTGGTCGGCCCCGGCGCCTGGCACGGTGACGCGCCCGGTCGCGGAGGCGGGTGCAGCGGCCCAGGGGGCCGTATGGAGCCGGGCCAGATCCGCCTCGTCCTGGGCGCCGTTGACCACCGTGTCAGCGGCGTCGTTGCACCCGGCCATGTCACGGTCGGCCTGATACTGCGCCAGCCGATGGGTCCGCCTCAGCGCGGCGTACTTCCGCTCCGCCGCCTCCTTCTTGGCGGGGTCCTTGGCCTCCTCACGCAGCGCCGCCTCCTGCACCCGGAAGCTCTCGTTGTCGGCCTGCTCCCGACCGGCGGCATCGACCAGGAGCTCCTTGGAACGGGCCTTGCAGATGCCGGCGTCATCGTCGATGTTGGCCAGGAAGAGCTCGGGCTTCCCGGGAGGCGTGGCGGCATCGGTCCGGAGGTCCGCCACCGGCGAGGCGGCGGAGGCGGGCACGGCCAGGCCCACCGTGCTGACGGTCAGTGCCCCTGCCAGAAACAGTTCGCGCGTTCGGAATCTCATCGCTGGGTGTCCCTCGGATCTGGTGCGTGCGAGGTCCCGCTGCCGGGGAGTACCCGCTTCAGCTTCAGGGACCGTCTGAAGACAACAAGATCGCCAAAACTTGTCAGGTTCCTGTGAACCGGAGGTCAGCGACTCGTCAGCGGGGACCTTCACGCGCTCCACGTGGGCCAGGACGACCGGAACGCCCAGGCTGATCCCACAGGCTGAATCCACCGTCGCGGAACTGCATCCGCAAGTGGACACTCCAGGCATCAGGACGCAACTGGGGGCTGATGTGCTGGACCGGCCACGGCACTTTGCGTCCACGACATGCTCAGATCTTCTGCAACCCCGACCATCGCGCTGCTCACCCTCGCTCTGACGCTGCCTACCGCCGGTGCGTGGCCGGCCGCCGCGGCGTGGCCCCGACTCATGCGGCCGCCGGTGTCGCTTCCATCCGCGACGACGCAGACGCGCGCACCTCGTTGCCCCGCCCCGCCGGCCCGTACGCCGTCGGCCGGGACACCCTTCACCTCGTCGACGGCGCACGCCGGGACCCGTGGGTGCCGGACAGGGCTCGAGAGCTGATGATCGGCATGTTCTACCCCGCGCTCCCCGGCACCGGAACACCGGCACCGGAACACCGGCACCGTACGCGACCGTGCGCGAGGCCGGGCTGTTCCTGAAGAGCTTCGGTTTGGATGATGCCTTCCCCGCCGAGACCTTGAGCGCCACGGCCACCAACGGCCGCGTCGGCGCCTGGCCCGACCGCCGCCGTCATCCCCTGGTGGTGCTCTCCCCAGGGTTCGGCGTCTCGCGCTTCACCCTCACCGGCCTTGCCGAGGAACTCGCCGGCAGCGGATTCGTGGTCGCGGCAATGGACCACGCCTACGAGTCCGTCGGCGCCGCCTTCCCCGGCGGCCGGATGCTGACCTGCATCGCGTGCGAGAGGGCCCGGAACGAACAGGACTTGGAGGCTGTCACCGCAGGGCGGGCCAAGGACGTGTCCTTTTGCAAAGGGTGTGAATTCGCTCGACACGTCGCGGGAGCACCCCTTCGACGATGAAACCTACGCAGAATGGACACCGGATCTCACAAGGATCGATGTCCCGTTCGTTTCAGTAGGCAACCGGCACCCGAAGTTCCCGAGTACGAGGAGGGGGGCAGGCCGGCGACCACCCCTGACCAAGCTCTGGACGACGGTTCCATGGGACGGCAAAAGGCAAAGGCAAGGAGAACTCTCTCCTTGCCACTCTCAACTTATAGCGCACCGGGGGGCTTGCGGCAAGACCCCGGTGGTGCCGCAGAATCGTCGGCCGAGGCCACAACCTGCGGAAAGAGGAGCACCACGTGCGTGTGTTGTTGTCGCCAAGAGGCGCGACAGAGTTGGAGGCACCGGTGATTCGATCGGCCGCCGCAGTGCAACGGACCACGGCTGCCTCGGAGGTAACGCCATGACTGAGCAGTACGTGTTGGACCTTCAAGAGGTCGACGAGACCCAGGTCGCGGTCGTCGGTGGCAAGGGCGCGCACCTGGGCGGGCTGTCGCGGATCGAAGGCATCCGCGTGCCGGGTGGCTTCTGCGTGACCACGGACGCGTTCCGGCGGATCATGGCGGAAGCGCCGTCGATCGACGACCAGCTCGACCAGTTGTCGCGTGTGAACCCGGACGACCGGGAGGCGATCCGCACCCTCAGCGCGCAGATCCGTCGGACCATCGAAGGGATTGCCATCCCGGGTGATCTCGCGGCGGCGATCACCCGCTCGCTCGCCCGGCTCGGCGAGCAGGCCGCCTACGCCGTCCGGTCCAGCGCGACGGCGGAGGACCTGCCGACAGCGTCCTTCGCCGGCCAGCAGGACACGTACCTGAACATCGTGGGGCCGACGGCGATCCTTCAGCACGTCAGCCGGTGCTGGGCCTCGTTGTTCACCGAACGGGCCGTGACCTACCGCCGGCGCAACGGAATCGACCACCGTACGGTCCACATGGCCGTGGTCGTGCAGCAGATGGCCTTCCCGCATGCGGCCGGCATCCTGTTCACCGCCGACCCCGTCACGGGCAACCGGAAGGTCGCCACCGTGGACGCCGGCTTCGGCCTCGGCGAGGCCCTGGTCTCCGGCCTGGTGAACCCGGACGTCTACACGGTGCGACACGGCGAAGTCATCGCCAAGGCGATCGGCGCCAAACAGCGTGCCATTTACGCCCTGCCCGCCGGCGGCACGCAGGAAGTGGCGATCGACTCGCAGCGGCAGGAGCAGCCGGCGCTGACGGATGCGCAGGTCGTGCTGCTCGTACAGCTCGGGCGGCGGATCGAAGCGCACTTCGGCCGCCCGCAGGACATCGAATGGTGTCTGGTCGACGACGGCTTCCAGATCGTTCAGAGCCGGCCGATCACGACGCTCTTCCCCATCCCCGAGTCGGGCGACCAGGAGAATCACGTCTACGTCTCCGTCGGTCACCAGCAGATGATGACCGACCCCATGAAGCCCCTGGGGTTCTCCATGTGGCAGCTGACGGCCATGGTGCCGATGCACGAGGCCGGCGGGAGGCTGTTCGTCGACGTCACCCGGCGCCTGGCCTCGCCCGCGAGCCGCGCCGGCCTCCTGGACATCATGGGGAAGGGCGATCCGCTGGTCAGGGACGCTCTGGAGACCGTTCTCGACCGCGACGGCTTCGTCCCGTCGCTCCCGGACGCAGGTCCCGGCGGCCCGCAGGCCGGCAGCCCGCCCGCCCCGATCGAGACCGATCCGGCCATCGTCACCGAGCTGATCGAGCGCAGCCGGCTGTCCATCGCCGCCCTGGAGCGCGCCATCCGGACGAAGACCGGACCGGCGCTCTTCGACTTCCTGCGGGAGGCCTTCGAGGAGCACAAGCGAGTCCTCAGCGACCCGTTGAGCCTGCAGGTGATCATGGCGGGGATGGAGTCCACCTGGTGGCTCAACGACAAGCTGCAGGAGTGGCTGGGCGAGAAGAACGCGGCTGACACGCTCACGCTGTCCGCCCCCGACAACGTCACGTCGGAGATGGGACTGGCGCTGCTCGACGTGGCGGACGTGATCCGCCCGTATCCGGAGGTGGTGACGTTCCTGCAGGGCGTCGAGGACGAGGGCTTCCTGGACGAGCTGGCGAAGGTCGCGGGCGGGACCGAGGCGCGTGACGCCATCGAGGCCTACCTCGACCGGTACGGCATGCGCTGCGTCGGCGAGATCGACATCACGAGGCCACGTTGGCGCGAGCGCCCCACCACGCTCGTGCCCGTGATCCTCGACAACGTCAGGATCTTCGAGCCGGGCGCCGCCGAGCGGCGTTTCGAGGAAGGGCGGCAGAAGGCGCTGAAGAAGGAGCAGGACGTCCTGTCACGCCTGCGGGCCCTGCCGGACGGCGACCGGAAAGCCGACGAGACCAAGCGGATGATCGACCGGGTCCGAACCTTCATCGGGTACCGGGAGTACCCGAAGTACGGCATCATCAGCCGCTACTTCGTCTACAAGCAGGCCCTGCTGGCGGAGGCCGAGCGTCTTGTGCAGGCTGACGTGCTCCCTGCCAAGGAGGACATCTTCTACCTCACGTTCCAGGAGTTTCACGACGTCGTGCGCTCTCACCAGGTGGATGACCAGCTCATCCAGGAGCGCAAGGACGCGTTCCGCTCGTATCACGCGCTCACACCGCCCCGGGTGCTCACCTCGGACGGTGAGGCCGTCACCGGGGCGTACCGACGTGACGACGCGCCGGCCGGCGCCCTGATCGGCCTGCCGGTTTCCGCTGGGACCATTGAGGGACGGGCCCGCGTCATCCTTGACATGGCGGAGGCCGATCTCGAAGCGGGCGACATCCTGGTCACCGCCTTCACGGACCCCAGCTGGTCGCCGCTGTTCGTCGGCATCGCGGGCCTGGTGACGGAGGTGGGTGGCCTGATGACCCATGGCGCCGTGATCGCCCGTGAGTACGGCTTGCCGGCCATCGTCGGCGTGGAGCAGGCCACCCGGCTGATCAAGGACGGGCAGCGGATCCGCGTGCACGGAACCGACGGGTACATCGAGATCCTGTCGTGACCTATCAGGCCGATCGGGCCGACTAGACCGACCAGACCGGGATGCGCCGGAGCGAGGTCAGTGCTTCCGTACGACGCGCTCCGGCGTGCCCGGCTTCCAGATCGTGACGTCCATGTGGCCGCCGCCGACCTCTACCGCTGACGCGGCGGTCACATCGGCCGCGTAGAAGTGGTCGAAGTCGCGCCCCCGGAGATCGAGTCCGGTGTCTTCGAACAGGTCGGTGGCGAACCGCTGATGAAGCGCCTTGTCCTGGACGTCGACGACGACGCCCCACAACTTCGCGTCACCGTCCTTGACCTCGGCGTCGACCGTTGCCGTATGCAGGCAGAAGCGCGGGTCGCGGCCCAGGTCCTGGAATTTGGTGGTGTCCGGCATGCCCACGATCCACAGCTGGTCTTCGAACACTCTCGGTTCGATCGGGCTGATCCGCGGGAATCCGTCCGAGCGGAGAGTGGCAAGGAGGCACAGGTTGCCTGTGGCGGCATGACGGCGGGTGAAGATGCCGGCGATCCGCGGCGCGCCCTCGGTGAACTCTTTCCAGGTCGTCATGGTCGTGACGCTACGACAACGCGGGCCTGAGCGGCAGGCAACACGCGACCTGGGCCCCCGGGCCCACCCCGGTCAGAGGCGTGTTGCTACGCAGATCAGGTCGGCGACTGCGCGAAGTCGGCTCTGTGACGGCCAAGCGATCACCGTTGTCACCGGCGGAGCATCCATGACCGGTACGGCGGCGAGATCCCGGCTCAGGTCGGTGCCGGCGGACTCGGGTCGCCGGCGGCGCCGGATTTGACGGCGAGGACGAGGCTGGGTCGCGGTTGCGCGGCCTGCTGGGTACGCCGCTCCGCCGCGGCTACCGCGCTGAGGATGGCGCGCCCCTCGGAGAGCAGCACCGCTCCCGCTTCGGTGAGGGCGACCTTCCGGCTGTTGCGCTCCAACCGAGTGACCCCGAGCTTGTCGCTCGAGCCGGGTGATCGCGCGGGACAGGGGGTGCTCGTCAACAGCGCTGGTACCGCCAATGGTTGTATCGGCTCGGCACTGCCCGACAGGGCACGGACAGCCGGCAGCGAGCTGCGCAGCTCGGCCAGCGCCGTTCGTCCCTTTCCACGCGGTCACCTCAACGGCGACCAAGCCACGCTGCTACCCGCCTGCACCGAACCCATCTTCGTCGCGAGCCCGGTCCTTCGGGCCATCGAACCGCCCGTCCTCCGGCCGTGGTGCGTCTGACTGCATTGCTGGGATCCATTCCGTCCCTGCAAGCTCCCAACGCAGGTCCTGCGTGTCCACCCACCAGAGTTCGGGATACCCGTGCCCTCGCTATCAGTTCACTATCGGAACCGTTCTCACCGGGCGCCAGGAAGCCTGGCTGAGAAGGGACCTCCAAGGGCCGCTGGAAAGCCGTGGAGCTTGCCAGGAAGGTAATTTTCGCGCGTAGCGTCAACCGATCCGAGAGGTGTATCGCTCATGAGATCTCATCTGAAGCAGAGGCGTGGACTGCTGGAGAGGCGCGATGCCGGTGTCGAGCGCACTTCACCAGGTGCGCTCGACACCGGCACGTCGACGGGGTGGTGTGCCGAGCTGACGAATCGTGCATCGTCGGCGCTGGCACGTCAGGGGCCTGATCGTCGATCATGGTCTGTGTGGTGGGGAACCAGGCACGTTCGACGATGGGCCGCTGCACTCGATACGCCGGCGCCGATTACCAGCCGATGACCACGGGATCCGATGAAGAATGGGGGAGTTGGGTATGTACGCAGAAGCGGATGACGGGCGGGCCCTGCGGGAGCCCGGCAATTGGGAGACGTCGGCCCGGAAGCCGCCGGTGCAGCAGGACCGTTCGGAATTTGCGCGGTGGTTCGAGGCGATTGCCGTGTTCGCGCCGGCACCGGCGTTCATCCGGGACGGGCAGGGCCGGTATTTGTGGGTCAACGCCGCCTACGCACACCTTTATTGCAGGGAGCCCGACGATGTCGTCGGGAGGACCGTCGAAGAGATCGACACACCCGCCGACGCGGCCATGTTCCGCGCGCTCGACCGCGAGGTGCTCTTGTCCGGCAGGCCCGTCCGTCATACCCTGTCCTTCCGGCATCCCGACGGGTTACCCCGCCAGGTGACCGGGCACCGCTTCGTGCTCGACGTCGGCTGCGGTCCGCGTGTGGGCGGCATCTATGTCGACCTCACCGACCACACCCGGGTCCTGGAGGACAAGACCGTCGCCGACGAGGAACTGCACGCGTTGCGGGAGCGTACGGGGCTCGCCGTCGTGACGCTGGACCTGAGCGGTCGGGTGCGGAGAGTCAGTGGCGGCGCCGCCCAACTGCTGGGGAGCGGCCGCAGCGCCCTGGAGGGAAGCTGGGCCGCCGAGCATCTGGACGGTGGTCTCGATGACGGCACGGTGCGGCGCGTATGGGCGGACCTCGTCGCGGGTCGGACCTCCCGGTACAGCGGCTCGGTGGTCTGCCGTACGGCCTCCGGCGGCAACAGGGTGCTGCGGACCGACCTGGCGGTGGTCAGGAGGCAAGGAGCGCCCGACCACATCGCAGCCGTTCTGACCGCGCTGAGCGCCGAGTTCCGCGGAAGGCCGCGTCTGAGTCCGGTGCAGTTGCGCGTGCTCACGTTGATGGCCGGCGGCCGCCCGAACACGGTCATAGCCTCCGACCTCGGACTGTCGCGGCAAGCGCTGGACTACCATCTGCGGCGACTGCGCGGTGTGCTGGACGCCGCTTCCCGTCCGGCGATGGTGGCTCGCGCCTACGCTCTGGGCATTCTCGACGCCACCGCCTGGCCGCCGCGGGCCGTCGACGCCTTCTCCCGGCATTGACCAGGTCTCAGGCCTCCTCGGGAGCTGGACGGACCCGGTCACGACGGACGAGCCACAGGACGACGCTGACGACCAGAAGCAGCAGGCACGTTCCCACGGCCGCGTGCACCAGGAGGGCGTCGAGGCGGTCGGCCGCGAGGTAGGCGCCGACGGCCAGCGCCACCAGGGCACACACCCCGCGGTCGATGATGGACTCCAACGACAGGAGCGTTGCGCGGTAAGGGGTCTGCGGGATCGCCGCGTTGATCAGGTTCCGCTGGACCGGGTAGGCGAGACCGGTCGCCGCCGCGAAGACACACAGCCATCCGATGGTGGCCATGGCCCCGGCCATGGTGGTGGCGGCCAGGGACAGGGCCATCACGAGGCTCAGGACGGTGACGATGACCGTGTCCGACAGCTTGCCGCGGACCCAGCCCGGCCGTGCCGAACCGACGGCTTCGGCCACGGTCATGGCGGACAGCACCGCGCCGTGGTCGGCGACCGGAATGGCCTTGTCGAGGAGCAGCGGCTGGAAGAGGTTGACCTGGCAGATGCGGGCCAGCGTGAAGATGGCGACGCCCTGCACCATCAAGGGCCCCAGAGATCGCGAGTTCTTGAGCAAGGTCAGTGCCTGGCGGGCGGAGCTGAGGAGACCGGCGCGCTCAGCGTGCGGGCGCTGTGCCTCGTGGTCCGCGGCGAGGGCGGGGAGTGCGCCGGCGCAGGCCAGCGAACCGAGTGTGCAGGCGGCTGTCAGCAGGTAGGGGGCTTGGTGCTGGAGGTGCATCAGGACGCCGACCAGCGGCCAGCAGGCGATTTTCGCCCACAGTCCGAGGGACCTCGCGGTGCCCTCCGCCTGGACGTAGTGCTCGCCGGCACCGTTGGCGTGCAGGTACTCGTACAGGTAGGCGCTGGAGGCTCCGGACACCAGGGACCGGGCGGCGGCGATGGCCAGAAAGTGCAGCAGGAAGCCCGAGAAGGAGGGCCAGGCCACCGGGACCAGGTTGGCGGCGGTCATCACCGCCGCGCCCAGTTGCAGGCAGCGTCGCTGTCCGATGCGGTCCGCGAGGAGACCGGTGGGTATTTCCAGCAGGCAGAACGCCACGTAGTAGATGCTCTGGATGCCGAAGATCTGGCTGTCCGACAGCCCCGCCTGCTTCTGGTACTCGTAGAAGACCGGCATCCACCACAGCAGGTTGAACAGCAGTTGGAAGCCGTTGTTCAGGCGGATCACGCGCAGGACGTTCTTGCGCAGGGGGGCGCGGCGCTTCGCACGCGCGAGCAGGGAAACAGGCATGGGTGACCTTCGTCGATGAGCGGGACGGTGCGAGGGGCCGGCTTCCCCGAGAGTGCGCGGGCGACCACGGGGGACGGGCCCCACCACACCGGAAGTCCTGTGGTGGTGGGGCCTGCCGGGCGGTGTCAGGCGCTGTAGGGCCTCAGCTGGAGGATGTGGAGCCGGCCACCGGGTGCGAGGAGCCATTCGATGTCGAGCGGCACCGCGAAGGTGTAGTCGGTGGCGAAGTGGGACTGGAGCAGGCGGCCGGCCAGCGCGAGCTCGCCGAGGTGGTCCTGCGTGTGCGGGTCCAGGTCCTCGGAGGCCGCACCGAGCGAGATGGTACGGCCGCCGCCCTCCACGGTGTTGTAGAGGTACTGCAGGGGCAGCGTGGTGCCGTCGACGATGTCGGAGGTGGAGCCGTGCGCGCAGTTCAGGTAGACGTTGCGGAAGTCGGCCCTGTTGGTCGGGTTGCAGGTGACCATCACGCCTCCGAGCGGGGATGCCTCGTACCGCTGGACGATCACGCCCATGTACGTGTCGTCGAGGGAGATGCCTGCCTGGTGGCGCAGCCGCACGCTACGGGGGGACAGCAGGGACGCCCACACGTGGCGGATGGCGTCCAGGAGTCCGGGGAGATCGGTGACCTTGGTGTGCGACTCGTAGATGCCCGCGGCGGAGAAGCCCGGCAGGTCTTCGGCGTTGGAGGAGGAGCGCACCGCGAAGCGGCTCGTTCCGGCCAGGTGCTTGACCAGATGCGTGTCGAGCGCGCTGACCAGGTCCTCGGGCACCGGCAGGGTGCGCACCAGGTGCTGCAACTGGACGCAGGCGGTGTCCACGGCGTCCATGGCATCCAGTTCCAGGGCCATCTTCAGCTTGCCGATGCTCTGCTGCACCGCAGGCGAGGAGTCCAGAAATCGCTGCTGGACGGCGAAGGGGACGGCTATCCCCTCCGGTGCGCTGACGCGCCGGGCCAGGAACGCACCGGCGGCCTCGGCCAGATCGGCGTGCTCGGGCGACTGCAGGCGGCCCGCCAGGTGGCCGAGCAGGTCGGGCCTGGGCGGGCGCGGTACGGAGTAGTAGCCGGTCAGCCGGGCCGAGCCGTGGCGCAGCACATGGTGCAGCTCGCCGAGGTTGGCCGCCTTGGTGCCGTAGCTGCGCCGGTCGTGGGAGCGGAGTTCGCTCAGCGGCACGATGGGGACGTCGGCGACCTGGGGGGCGTCGAGCCTGATGCGCTGGGTGTGCCACGTCGGTTCGTTGAGGTCGGACGGCTGCTCGGAGCGTTCGACGACAGCGGTGTCGGCCAGCACCTCGTAGCGGATCCAGGCGCCGTCGAGGTCCTCGGCGGCGATCCGGTCCAGGACACCGCGCACGATGGCGTTGGGGATGCCCCAGCCGGCCGCCAGCATGTTGGTGTGCGACAGGGGGGTCGTGGGCGAGCCGTTGATCAGGCCGGCGAGCCGCGGGATGTCGTCCGGGACCACCGGCATGGCGACTATGTCGTACCACGTGAGTCCGGGGCGGGCGGCGAGGTACTCCTCGGTGGAGGTGAAGGCCCGCAGCCGGCCGACGGCCGAGCCGAGGGTGAGCGGTACGAAGGGGGCGGCCGCGAAGAGCTCGTGGCCCTGGGTGCGCGGCAGCACGGTCTCGGGCACGGAGGTGAGAGCGTTCGCCTGGCCGTGGTTGGCCGGCTTGATCAGCAGCGCCAGCGCGCTGTCGAGCTGCTCGCGGACGAAGGAGTAGAACTCGATGAGCAGCGTCGCGCCCATGGTGTCGGCCTCGGTCGTCTCCAGCACCAGGAACGGCTGTGACTGGTCCTCGGGCCCGCCGAAGTGCAGGGACAGGACACCGAGCAGGAACCGGCGCTCCGGGTCCTGGTAGACGCTGTGGTTGAAACTGTCGAGCTCGGAGTCGAGTTCCTCCAGGGTCAGCGCCTGGATCTCGGTGGCGATGTAGTTGACGTGGAAGGAGTGCACGGCGCTGTCGAGGATGTGCCACACACCCTGTTGCCGGTCCACGACGACCTTGACGTAAGGGTGGCCGCCGAGGACGCCGCACAGCTGCTCGAACAGGGGCAGGGTGAGCACACTGCCCACGACTGCTCCCTGGTGAGCCGTGGTCGGTGCGCCCGTCCCGGGCACGGGAGTGCCGGAGTTCGTCATGAGGTACTCCGCGAGGTCGGACAGGTGGCGGCGAGCTCGTGGGGAAGGGATTCGACGATGCGTCCGCAGTCGGCGAGCAGTGCGGGGCCGGAATCGGCTGCGACAAAGCACAGGGCGGCCATGGAGTTGGCTCCTCCGGCCTCCTCGTAGGCAGGCATGACCGTGCCGGGCGGGAGACTGAGCTCGCGGACGAGCTCGATCCGGGACCCGCCACTGAGCAGGGAGGACCAGTCCACCGCGGCGAAGTCCCAGCGCGGAAGGTGCTGCCACGGCTCGCCCGCGGTGTCGGCGGCGAGGATGACCAGCGAGCCCGCGGCGCCCGAGCCCTCGGTCAGCATCCGCGACGGGTATACGACCTTCTCACCGAGCAACTGGCGCACCAGCATGCCGATCATGTCGAGGCCGAAAACGGTCTCCACCTGGCAGGTGGTCATCACGCCGCCGAACCGGGCCGCGGTCTCGATCAGCCACATCGCGCCGTCCGCACCGAGCTTGATCTCGGTGTGCGTGGCGCAGGTGCCGAGTCCGAGCGCGTCGACCGCGGCTCGGGACACGTCCTCGATGCGACGTTGCAGCGTCTCGGGCAGTGCGGCCGGGGTGATGCTGGCGCGTTCGGTGAAGGGCGGGATGGTCGGCATGCGTCCGGTGATGCACAAAGGGTGGTAGGTACCGTCGGCGACGATTCCCTCCACGCTGACGTAGTCCCCCCAGCCGGGTCCGTCGAACCAGTCGGTCGCGTCTCCGATGACGATCTCTTCGAGGAGGAAGTCGCTCACGCCCTCGTCCGCGGAGTGCAGTTCCGCGTAACCCTCCTCGGACGACGCCTCCATGACGGAGCGTCCGATCTGCCAGCCGCGCTCCGCCTCCTGTTCGTTCCGCACCGTGAGGTGAGCTGTGGAGCCCGCGCTCCACGCCGCCTTGAGGAGCAGCGGCGGCTTCAGCGATTCGAAGGCGAGGGCGATGTCGCCGGGCGAGTGGATCTCGGCGAAGCCCGGAACGGGAACCCCGGCGTCGTGCCAGATCTGCCGCATCAGCCGCTTGTCCCGGGCGGCCAGCACCTGCTCGCCCGCACCGGCCAGACCGAGCTGCAGGCAGGCGTGCGCGACGGCCACCACCGCGTATTCCGAGAGTGTCAGCACGGCGGCGGCCTCGACGCGAGTGGCGTGGGCGCAGATCAGGTTCACCAACTCCGCACCCTCCTGCGGCTGCACGCGGGTGACCGAGGCACACCAGGGCTGCCACGCCGTCTCGGTGGACTGCGGCAGTGGTGCGAGCGCCAGTACATGCACGTCGCCGTGTGCAGCGATCTTCGGGAGGGCGTATTCCAGAGGCGGTCCGCCCTTGGCGTAGATGAACAGGATCGGGCTCACGGCACTCCTGGTGTCGGGCGGGGCGCTGCGCGCACCGCTGCGGTTTCGTCCGGTCGTCGTCGGCATGGCATTGCCTTGAACGGGCCGTCAGTAACCAAAACATGACAGAACGCGATGTGTGGACACTTGTGCGGTCATTCGATTAGGCGTCCGCCAAACAACCAGGAGTGAGCGAGTCGTCGCTGAGTGGGAATCAGCCATCGCGAGAACGGGCGGCCGAAGAGGGGAGCCGAGCCGATCGGGGGAGTGCAGCCCGCTTCGCGGGGGCGTCAGGCGTCATAGGAGTGGCCGTGCCGGCCGAGGAAACGGCTACTCCCCGGGCGTAGCCGCCAGGGGAGTGGCCGTGTGGCGGCGTGCGGACACGTCATGTGCCCGCGAGGTCCCGGCGAAGAAATTCGGCGGTATGGGAGTTCTCGGCCTTCAGGAGGTCCGAGGGCGTTCCTTCGAACAGGATCCGGCCGCCGCCGCTGCCTCCTTCGGGGCCCAGGTCGATGATCCGGTCGGCACTTTTGATGACGTCGATGTTGTGCTCGATGACGATCACGGTGTTGCCCTGGTCGACGAGGCGCTCGATGATGCCGAGGAGTCGCTGGGTGTCGGACATGTGCAGACCGGTGGTGGGCTCGTCCAGGACGTAGACGCTGCCGACCCGGTGCAGGTCGGCCGCGAGCTTGAGACGTTGGCACTCGCCGCCGGACAGGGTGCTGAGCGGCTGGCCGAGGCGGAGGTAGTCCAGGCCCACCTCGGTCAGCGCGTGCAGGACCTGGCGGAGTTTGGGTTCCGTGAAGAACCCCGCCGCCTCGGCCGCTGTCATCTCCAGTACGTCGCTGATCGACCGGCCGCGCAGCCGGTAGCCGAGGACGTCGTCGGAGAAGCGGCGGCCCTGGCAGACCTCGCAGACGGACTTCAGCGTCTCCATGAACGCCAGGTCGGTGTAGAGCATGCCGAGCCCCTGACAGTTCTCACAGGCGCCTTTGGAGTTGGCGCTGAACAGGGAGGCACTGACGCCGTTGGCCTTGGCGAACAACTTGCGGATGGTGTCCAGCAGCCCTGTGTAGGTGGCCGTGTTGGACCGCCGGCTGCCCGTCACCGCGGACTGGTCGATGACGATGGCATCCGGATACCGGCTCAGGAACTCGTCATGGACCAGTGAGCTCTTTCCCGACCCGGCCACGCCGGTGACCACGGTCAGGACGCGGTGGGAAAGTCGACCGTGACGTCCTTGAGGTTGTGGCCGCTCGCGTTGCGGACAGTGAGGGTCCCGGTGGGCTGCCGGGGCTCGGACCGCAGGGGAAGAGCGTGCCGGAGGTGGCGGCCGGTGAGGGTGTCAGCGTCGGCGAGGCCGGCGAAGGTCCCCTCGAAGACGACTTCGCCGCCCAGCGTTCCGGCCTGGGGTCCCATGTCCACCACATGGTCGGCGATGGCCATGATGTCGGGGTCGTGCTCGACCACCAGCACGGTGTTGCCCTTGTCCCGTAGTTTGACCAGGAGTTCCTTGAGCCGGTGGACGTCCCGGGCGTGCAGGCCGACGCTGGGTTCGTCGAAGACGTACATCATTCCGGTCAGGCTGCTGGACAGATGACGGACCATCTTGATGCGCTGCGACTCCCCGCCCGACAGCGTGCGGGTCTCCCGGTCCAGGCTCAGATAGCCGAGACCGATGTCGACCAGGTGGCGGAGGCGGGAGGTCAGGTCGTTCAGGACGGGCTTCACGTGGGGCAGGTCCCATGCCGCCAGGACCGCCGCGAGATGTTCGGTCTCCATCGCGGTGAGGTCCGCGATGTGGTGGCCGGCGATGCGGGTGGCGCGAACGGCGGGGGCGAGGCGCGTGCCGTCGCAGGCGGTGCAGGCTGCCGAGCGGGTGAACCGCTGGAACACCTGGCGGCCGCGCTCCGACATGTCCTCCTTCTTGATGTACAGCCTGGTGAACTTGTCGGCGATGCCTTCGTACTTGACGTTCAGGGTGTTGCCCTGCCAATTGAGACGGATTTTGTGCGGTGTCTCGCCGTGCAGCAGTTGCTGCCACTCGTGATCGGTGAAGTCGGCCAGCGGGGTGTCGCCGTTGAAGAGGCCGGACTCCACGTAGCTCAGCCAGTACCAGCTGTCAGGGGAGAAGTCCGGGTGCAGCAGGGCGCCTTGGTTGAGGGACTTGGTGCGGTCGACGAAGGCGTCGAGGTCGAGCTCGACGATCGTGCCCAGGCCTTCGCAGACCGGGCACATGCCTGCGGGGTTGTTGAAGGAGAAGGCGCTCGGCGGAAGGCCGGTCGGCTCTCCCGCGCGGGAGAACAGCAGTCGGAGCAGCGGGTGGATGTCGGTGATGGTGCCCACGGTGGAGCGCGGGTTGCCGCCGAGGCGATTCTGGCCGATGACGATCGCGGCGGAGATGTTCTCGATGGCGTCCATGTCCGGGCGGCCCTGGTCGGGCAGGAAGTTGCGGACGAAGCTCGTGAAGGTCTCGTTGAGCTGGCGCTGTGCCTCGGCCGCGATGGTGTCGAACACCAGGGAGGACTTGCCCGAGCCGGAGACACCGGTGAAGACCGTCAGTTGGTTCTTCGGGATCGCTACCGAGACGTTCTTGAGGTTGTTCTCCCTCGCACCGGTCACCTTGATGGCCTCGGTACTCACATGCGCTCCTCGGGGTGGTACGGGTGAGGCTCCGGAGGGAACCTCGGGTGGTGGTCGGGGGAGGGGGTGTCATCGGCCGGGCGGGTCGGTCCGCGGCCCGCCCGGCCGACGGTTCGTCAGGCGTTCTCCTTCTGGAACGTGCGGGTGCCCCAGACCAGTGCCAACACGGTCATGAGCAACAGGATCAGGCAACCGGTGAGCAGCCCGGTCGCCTGCAGGTCACCTCGGAACGCTGCACGTTCGGCATCGACGATGTGGGTCAGGGGATTGATCCGCGCCAGGTTGTAGAGCCAGGCGGGGGCCAGTTCCCTGGTGACCGGCAGCAGCACGCCGGACAGCAGCAGGAGCGGAAGCAGCACCATGTTCATCAGCGAGGGAAACGCGGCCTCGCTCTTGAGGATCAGCGCGAGCGCGTACGACCCCGAGGAGAGCGTGATGGCCAGCACCGCGGCGATCAGCAGGCTCAGCAGCATGCCGGAGACGGGGGCGTTCAGGTCGAAGACCAGCAGGGTGACGACCACGATCAGGGCGGACTGTGCTGTGGCCTGGGCGGCTTGGGCCAGTACCTTGCCGAACAGCAGGGCGGACCGGCTGGCCGGGGTGCCCCGGAAGCGGTCGACCACGCCGACCCGGTACTCGGTGAGCAGTCCGACTCCGGCGAACGAGCCGCTGAACAACGCCGTCTGCACGATGAGCGCCGGCGTGAGGACCGTCCAGGCGTCGTCGGAGGGGAAGCCGGGGGTGTTGCGGACCACGGTCACCATGAGTGGCCCGAAGAGGAACAGGTACAACAGTGGCTGCATGATTCCGATGAGGAGCCAGGTGGGATTGCGCAGCGACAGTTTCATGTCCCTGGTGAAGATGAGTCCGGTGTCATGCAGCATGGGTGGCCTCCAGGGCCGGTGGTGCGGCCTCGTCGTCGCGCAGACAGCGACCGGTCAGGCTGAGGAACACGTCGTCGAGGGTGGGGCGGTTGACCTTGACCGAGGTCATGGTGATGCCCTGCCGGTCCAGAACGCGCAGCAGTTCGGGCAGGGCGGCGTCGCCGTGCGGGACCCGGAGCCGAACGGTGTCGTCGGTGATGGTGACTTCGTGGGCGCCCGGCAGCTGCTGGGCGGCGTCGGCGGCCTCGGTGGGCCGGTCGGACACCTCGATGGTGATCGTGTCGCCGGCTACGCGGGCCTTGAGTTCGTCCGGGGTGCCCTGCGCGACGATCGTTCCGTGGTCGGTCACGAGGATCCGGTCGCACAGGGCGTCGGCCTCGTCGAGGTAGTGGGTGGTGAGGAAGACGGTCATGCCCTGCTCGGCGCGCATCCGGCGGACGTGGTCCCAGAGGTTGGCCCGGCTCTGCGGATCCAGTCCGGTGGTGGGCTCGTCCAGGAAGACGAGGGCCGGTTCGTGCACCAGGCCCAGGGCGATGTCGAGCCGCCGCCGCTGGCCTCCGGAGAGCGTCTTGGCGGGACGTTGGTCCAAGCCGGCGAGGTCGAGTTGCTCGGCCAGCAGTGCTCCGCGGCGTCTGGCCTCCGATCGCGACAGTCCGTACAGCCGGGCCTGCAGCTCGATCTCCTCGCCGACCCGGGACTCCGGCCAGGTGGAGCCGCCCTGGGCCACATAGCCGATCCTGCGGCGCACTCCCTGAGGGTCCGTCAGCAGATCGCAGCCGCCCACGGTCGCGGTCCCGCCGGTGGGGCGCAGCAGCGTGGTCAGCATCCGCAGGGTCGTGGTCTTGCCTGCTCCGTTGGGCCCGAGGAACCCGACGAGTTCGCCTGCGGCCACATCGAAGTCAATGCCCTTGACCGCGTCGACGGTTCGCCCCCGCAGGGCGAACTGCCGGGCAAGACCTCGCACGGTGATCATGGGATCTCCCTCGTGTGCGGACGGCTCCTGGCTCGGATCACGTAAGGGCCCGACCGTGTACTCCTCGCTGTGGCTCATTCCGCGGTCGCCTCGGCCAGCCGCTCCTGCGCCTCGGCCATGTCCTGCTCGGTCGGCGCGTCGTCCTGGGTCAGCTTGAACCGCCAGTAGCCGCTGAAGGCGATCGACCGCTTGTCCAGTCCGCGATCGTCAACGAGGTGACGGCGGAGTGCCCGGACGGTGCCCGACTCGCCGGCCAGCCAGACGAAGGGGCGGCCCGGGGCGAACTCGGCCTTGCCTACGGTGTCGACCAGGACGTCGCTCTGTCCGGCGGCGGTTCCGTTGCGGAACACCCAGTTGACGCTGACGTCGCCGTTGGTCTCGAAGCTCTGGCGCTCGGTGTGGTCGGCGACTTCGATGTAGGCATGGGCGCGGGCTCCCTCGGGCAGCGCCTCCAGCAGGGTGCCGATCGCGGGCAGGGCGGTCTCGTCACCGATCAGCAGGAGCCAGTCGGAGTTCGCGATCGAGTCGTCGATCGAGACCGGCAGCGCGTAGACGGCCGAGGGGCCGACCATGCCGAGCTGATCGCCCGGCTGGGCGGAGGCGGCCCAGCGGGTCGCGGGGCCGGTCTCGCCGTGGAGGACGAAGTCGATCTCGATCGTGTTGGTGCCCGGTACGCGACGGCGGACGGTGAAGCTGCGCATCGTCGGACGTTCGTCCTCCGGAATGGCCAGAAACGCGTAGTACCAGCTCGTGGCGTCTCCTCCCTCTTCCGGGAGGATGGGCACCCGCTGGCCGGGGAGGGGGAAGCAGAGCTTCACCTGCTGGTCCGGTGTCCGGCCGACGGAGGCGTCGAGCTGGTCGGCGTCGAAGGTCACGCGGGCCATGTGCGGTGTGACGCGGGTGATGTCGGTGACCTGGATGAGAGATACAGGGAGTTCTGCCATTGGAAACCTTCCATGGACGTCGGCCATCCCGGGGCAGCCCGTGCCGACGTGATATCTTTACGCTGTAAAGAGATGCGTGGAAGAGGTTACTTTATGCGGTAAGGAGTTGCAAGGTGGTTGTTTTTTCCGGACAGGGCGACGCTCGCCGTTCGATGGCCCTGCTCTGGCGCACGGCCGGTTCCAAGGAGGCCAGGACGGCGCCCGGGCCCAAGCCCGGTCTCGACGTCGACACGATCGTGGCGGCGGGTATCGCCGTGGCCGACGAGCAGGGCATGGCCGACCTGTCGATGCGGGCGGTGGGCGTGTGGCTCGGGCGGAGCGCGATGGCGCTCTACACCTATGTGCCGAGCAAGAACGAACTGATCGACCTCATGCACGACCGTGTGCTGGCCGAGCTGCCCACCGCGTACGAGACCGGGGGTGGATGGCGCCCCGCGGTCGTCTCCTGGGCCGACGACGTCTGGGCGTTCTACCTGCGCCACCCGTGGGTCCTGCAGGTCTCCCAGGCCAGGCCCGTACTCGGCCCCGGCGAGTACACGCAGTTGGAGACGGTGGTGCGGATTCTCGACGGGATCGGGCTGGAGCCGTTGAAGGTCCGTCGTGTCATCTCCGTGCTCTTCCAGTTCGTTCGCGGGATGGCCCGGGTCGCAGCGGAGCTTCAGCAGGCGGGGCCGGCGACCGGCGTGTCCGACGAGGAGTGGTGGTCCGTCCGGTCCGCGCTGCTCATGGAGGCTGCTCCGGACTTCGCCCAGCGCTTTCCGGCCGTGGCGGCCTTGGAGTCGGGCGCCGCCCCCGTCGCCGTCGAGGAAGGGAGCGGCGACACCGCGCCCTATCTGGACCATGAGGCCAAGGAGGCCTTCCGGGTGGGCCTGGACCTGATCCTCGACGGCATCGACGCGGCGGTCCTGTCCAGCTCGGCCGGCTCCGACCGCCCCACCTCGTCAGCTCTTTGACGGGCGGGCGGACGGGCGGACGGTCCGGACGGTCCGGGCGGGCGGGGTGCTGCGCCGCCGCGTGGAGGCGTGAAGGCAGCAGTACCCCCCGCCCCGGGCGGCTGACTCCTATCGCGCTCACCTATAGGCGATTTTAGGACGGTCTTGATCGCTGGGAGCCCAGGAACGCAACCGGATCGGTCATATGCCGACCGGAAATGATTGTTGACTGATTCTTGAAGGTTGACCTACGGTTTTTTGGGCCGCTACATATCACGACCCCCGGCCGCATACGACTGGTACGAGATTTGGCAGTGCCTCAATTCCAGGGGAGCACCACATGGAGCACATCACCAAGGAAAACCAGCGGATCATTCCATCAACGGCCAGGCACACCACGGGTGGTAGGACAGTGCGCCCCCGGAACGCCGGACCGGAGCGCATCCTGACCACCCGGGTCGGCCTGCAGCTCCCAGCCAGACTCACTTACGACCGCTGGGAGAAGGCCGGACAGCGCATCTTCCAGATCGCCGACTCCTCCGCCTGGTGCCTGGGGGACTGGTTGGTGTACGGCCAGGAACAGTACGCCGACCGCTACCAGGCCGGCTCGGAGGCTGCCGGCCTCGACTACCAGACACTGCGCAACTACGCCTGGGTGGCGCGGCATTTCGAGCTCGGGCGACGGCGCGAGGCTCTCAGCTTCGGCCACCATGCCGAGGTCGCTTCCCTCCCGCCCGCGGAGGCGGATGTGTGGCTCGACCGGGCGGAGCAGCACAGTTGGTCCAGGAATCAGCTCAGAGCCACCCTGCGCGAGAGCCGTCAGGGCAACCGGGCGGCCACACCCCAACGTGACCACATCCCCCGGATCAGCGCCTCCGGTGACCGCGTGGAGCTCTGGCGCGAGGCCGCGTCCAAGGCTGAACGGGACTTCGAGGACTGGATAGTCGCGGCGCTCGACCGCGCCGCCGCGCACGAGCTGGATCACTGAAGGACCTTTGACTGCCCACCACCGGAGAGTCACGCTCATGCTGATCGGCATTGACCACAATACGTGTATCGGCTCGGGGCAGTGCGTCCTGACGGCGCCTGACCTGTTCACCCAGGATGACGACGGGTACTCCCGGCTCGTACCCGGAGGTACTGAGGTAGCGACGCGGCGGCAGGCGGCGGAGGCCGCCCTGTCGTGTCCTGTACGGGCCATCGCCGTGGCGGACGAGCCGTCCGCCAACTGAGCGGGACAGCGGGGTGATGGGGTCGCCCGGCACCGGTCGGCCCCCTCACCCCGCGACCGGCCGGCTCAGGCCCGCAGCCGAAGGCGCAGCGAGTTCAGCCGCCAGCTGCCGGGGAGCAGCGCGCGGTCCCACCCCGCGTCACCGTCGGCCGGCGCCAGATGAGGGTAGTGCTCCAGCAGCTTGGCGAAGGCCGCCTCGCCCTCCTGCCGGGCCAGCGTGGCACCCAGGCAGTAGTGGATACCGTGACCGAACCCCACGTGGTTCTCGGCCTGTCCGTCCTGGTGGCGCGTGACGTCCAGCCGGTCCGGGTCCGGGTACTGGCGCGGGTCGAAGTTGGCGGACACCAGCACCAGTTGGACCGCGTCGCCACGAGCAATGCGCGTCCCGGAGATCTCCAGCTCCTCGGCGGCGTAGCGCAGCCGTGCCACCTGCACCGAACCGCACCAGCGCATCAGCTCGTGGACCGCGCGCGGAATCAGCGACGGGTCCTTGCGCAGTTGCTCCAGCTGGTCGCGGTGGGTGAGCAGTGCCGCGGTGCCGTTGCCGATCAGATGCGCGCTCGTCTCGTGCCCGGCCAGCACCAGGGTCACGATCATGGTGACCATCTCGATGTCGCTGAGCCGGCTGCCGTCGTCGTCCTGGGCCCGGATCAGCGCGCTCAGCAGATCGTCCCCCAGCGCGGCGCGGCGCTGCTCGATCAGTGCATGGCAGTAGTCGATCATGACCGGGAACGAGTGCTGCAGCCGTTCGGGCCGCATCGACACCAGATCGCCTCCCCACACCCGCCACCGTTCGAGATCGATCGTCGGGATGCCGACCAGCTCACAGATCACGGTGATCGACAGTGGATACGCGAAATGCTCCAGGAAGTCGACCGCACCGTCCTGTTCATGGTCCGGGAGCTCGGCGAGCAGCCGGTCGGCGATCCGCTCGATGTCCGGCCGCAGGTCGAGGATGCGGCGAGCCGCGAAAGCCCGGGTGACCAGGCGCCGCAGTCTGGGGTGGTCCGGCGGGTCGCTGTCCAGGATGGAGCCGAGCAGATAGGCCCGCAGATGTTCGGGGACGTTGAGCAGGTCCATCATGCTCTCGCGTGGATCCGTGCCGCCCTCGCCCGGAACGTGGGAGGGCGTGTTGACGAATCGGGGGTCGCGCAGCACGGCGCGGACGTCGTCGAAGCGGGTCACGAACCACACCGGGGTGCCGTCGACGAACCGGCCACGGACCACCGGGCTCTGCTCGCGCATCCGCCCGTACCCGCTGAACGGGTCCGCGAGCAGGTCCGGGTCCATCATGTGCGGGCCGACGGGGCACGTCGCGCCCCCGCCGGTCGACGAGGTGCCGTGGGTAGTGAGGGACATGGTCGGCTCCGGTTCTCGCTGGGGCGTCACTTGACCGCGCTGATCACGCCGTGCGGGGTCCACCGGCCGCCTGGGAGCCGCTCGGCCTTCGCGAATCCGGCCGCGGCGAACCACTCCTCGTACTGGCCCCAGCGATAGATGGTGCTGCTCGCGGCGGGCAGGGTCGCGAAGTAGACGTTGTCGAGCGCCGCGTACAGGGGTCCGTCGCCGCTGTCGTCGGACATGGCGTTGAACACCAGCACCCGTCCGCCGTCCGGCAGGGCCGCGTAGGCCTTGCCCAGCAGGCGCACGTTCTGCTCCGGCGACCAGATCACCAGCTGGTTGGCGAACAACACGCAGTCGTGCCCTGCGGGGTAGGCGTCGGCGAAGATGTCAGCCTCCCGCACGGAGATCCGGTCGCTCAGGCCGTGCTCGGCTACCTTGCGGCGGGCGATCTCCACGGTCCCCGGCAGGTCGAGGACGGTGAACTCGACCCCCGGATTCGCCTGCGCGAGGGCGATGGCGTTCACACCGTCGCCGCCGCCGACGTCGAGTACCCGGCGCACTCCGGTCAGGTCGGCCTTCTCGAGCAGGATGGGGTTCGACAGCCGGGACCAGGACCGCATGCAGCGGTAGAACAGCTGCTCCAGGTCCGGATCGGCCGACAGCCGGTGGTACAGGTCGGTGCCGGTTCCCTTGACCCGCCGCAGGCCGATGTTGGTATTGGCGCGCAGTGAGTCCGTGAAGTCGACTTCGGCGGGGCGCACGATCCGCTCCTCGTACTCGATGAGGTCCTCGATGATGTCCCACGTTCCGTCCGCGAACATGCCGCTCAGGACATCGGCGTTGCGGTAGAGGTCGTCCTGGCGGGTCGTCAGCTGCAGCGCGGTGGTGCCCAGGAGCAGGATCTGGGTCGGGCGGTCCGCCAGACCGAGCTCCTCCCCGATCTCCTGCGCCGTCAGCCCCGGCTTCTGGTGGAGGAGCGGGAACAGGCCCAGGTTGCGGCCGGCGTTGAGCATCTGGAAGGCCGACGAACCGAAGAGGATCTGGACCAGACCATCGGTGGTGAGCGGGGACGGGTCTGACATGGCTACTCCGTATCGGATGAGGTGGAGGGGTTCGGGGGCGAGGCGCTGGGCATCGACCGGGATGTCATGTCACTCGGGCCAGACCGGCAGGCCGGGACAGATAGGTCCGCCGTTCGGCGACCTCGCGGAGGCGGTCCATCGCGTCCCAGATCTCGGTGTACCGGGTGTAGAGCGGGGACGGTCCGAGCCGCAGCCGGTCCGGGGTCCGGTAGTCGCTGATGACCTTCGCGTCCGCAGCGAGCGTCTGGCAGATCCGCCAGGCGTCCGGGTGGTGCAGCGACACATGTGAACCGCGCTGCTCCGCCGCGGGAGGTGAGGCCGGTCCGAATCCCAGCGGGGTCAGCCAGGCAGCCGCCAGATCGGCGACCAGCTGGCTCAGGAGCAGGCCCTTGGCCCGGATCTGAGCCACACCGGCCTGCTCGACAAGGGTGAGACCCGGGTCGATTGCCGCCAGCGACAGCAGCGGTGGTGTGCTCACCAAGAACCGCTCGATGCCGGGTACGGGGTCGTAGGAGGGGCCCATCCGGAACTGATCCCGCTGTCCGAACCAGCCCCAGATCGGCTGCCGTAGCTGGGTCTGTACCTCACGTCGCACATAGAGGTAGGCGGGTGAGCCCGGTCCGCCGTTGAGGTACTTGTACGTGCAGCCGACGGCGAGCTCCGCGCCGGTCGCCGCCAGTTCCACGGGAACGGCTCCGGCCGCGTGCGACAGGTCCCACAGGACCCGGGTGCCGACCGAGCGGGCCAGCTCGTTCACCCTCGCCATGTCCAGCAGCGCGCCGCTGCGGTACGACACCAGCGAGAGCACCACCAGCGCGACGTCCTGGTCCAGGGCGGAGCGCAACCGGTCGAGGTCGATGCCGCCGTCGAGGTCGGAGGGGACCTGGTGCAGGCGCAGCCCGCGCTGCGCGGCCAGGCCCTGCAGGACGTACCGGTTGGTCGGGAAGTCCTCGGCGTCCATCAGGACGGTACCGCGCCCCGGCGCGGCCTCCAGCGCGGCGCCGGCCAGCTTGTACAGGTTGACCGACGTGGAGTCGGAGACCACCACCTCACCGGAGCGGGCCCCGAGCACGTGCTCGGCGAGACGGTCACCGAGCCGGCTGCCCCAGTCGATCCAGTCCTGCCAGGAACGCACCAGCCCCTCGCCCCAGCCCTGCTCCACCACCGCGCGCAGGTGGTCCGGGGTGGCCGTGGGCATTCTGCCCAGCGAGTTGCCGTCCAGATAGATCAGCTCCGGGTCGGCGATGACGAACCGCTCACGAAACGCGGCCAGGGGATCGGCCGCGTCCAGCTCCTCGGCCGCCGCGCGAGGGATGCCGCCTTCCATTGCTGCTCCTTGTCTGTCGTGTGGCTGGGCAGGTCGTGTCCTGCGGGATCCTTCGCTGTGCCGCTCGCGGGTGCCGAACGCCTGATGCCGCGCGTCGGTCAGAGCGTCGAGCGCACCGCCCACAGTTCCGGGAAGAAGCGGTGCTCGCTGATCCGGGCCAGCCAGGACACGCCGTCGGTGCCGCCGGTGCCCGGTTTGGCGCCCAGCATCCGTTGCACGGTCACCAGGTGGGTGTAGCGCCAGCGGGCGAACTGGTCAGCGGTGTCCATGAGTGCCTCGGCGAGCAGATGCAGGTCACGGTGACGGATCGGATCCTGGTACACCGCCCGCCAGGCCGCCTCGACCTCCTCGCCGGCCCGATACGGCTGCGCGGCGTCACGGGCCGGGACGTCGTCCCCAGCCAGCAGCCCACGGCGGGCCAGCAGCGCGAGCGCCTCGTCGTACAGACTCGGCTCGTGCAGTTGATTCAGCACCTCGTGGTAGGTGACCGAGCCGCGGTGCGGCTCCACCATCCCCGGGTTCTTGTTGCCGAGCAGGAACTCCAACCGCCGGTAGCCGGCCGACTGGAAACCGGACGCGGAACCGAGGACGTCCCGGAACTCGGCGAACTCCACGGGCGACAGTACGGAGAACGTCTCCCAGGACACCAGAAGGACCTGCTGCACCCGGGCCGACCGGCGCAGTGTCCACAGCGCGTCGTCGAGCTGGTCCTTGCGCAACTGGTCACGCGACGTGCTGAATTCTGTGTGCAGCAGCTTGAACAGCAGCTCCTTGACCTGGCTCATGATGATGAAGCCCGGCTCGGTGTCCGCCGTGCTGAGCGGATGCTGCAGCGCAAGCAACGCATCCATCTGCGCGTAGTGCGCGTATGCGGTGCTGCCCGGAGGTGACGCGTCCGACGGCTGAACCGTCGGCGCGGCCACCGTGGCGTCCTCCGGGTGCGCTGGTGCGCCGCCGGTGAACGGGCACCCGGTGCCGGCGCTCTGCTCGGCGGTCATGTCGTGCTCCCTTCCAGTCCCATCTGCGCGAGGACGGCGCTCCCGAGCCGTGACGTGCGGACCCCCAGGTCGTAGGGAAGGTCGAAGTGATTGCGCCGGTCCGCGACGACCTCCCTCACCGCTGTCCGGGGCCGCAGCGCCCCCACCATCCGTTCGTGCTGCCGGATGTACTCCTCGGTCTCGTTGCCGCCGCGGGCGACCACGACCTTGGCCGGCCGCGGCGGCAGCAGAAGCAGCGGGCTGTTGCGCAGCGCCGCGGCCTCGTCCAGGCGCAGCGCCTCATTGACGTAGGACAGCCGGACCGGTTCGAGGTCGTAGATGCCGCTCAGCAGGACCGCTCCGGCGATCCGGCCGGACACGTCCGGGCCGTCGAACGGATCAGGCAGCAGCGCCATCGCGGCCAGCTGGGCGCCGGCCGAGGTCCCGCACAGGTGGAGGCGGTCCGGGGCGAATCCGAGTCCGTCCGCGTGCCGCAGCAGCCAGTCCACGCTGCGGCGCACCATCCCCGCCATCGTGTCGAGCCCGACATCAGGCGCCAGCCCGTACTCGACCACGGCGACCGCCGCGCCCGCCGCGAGCAGTGGCGGTGCCGGGAAGGCCGAATCGGCCCGGCCGAGCGCCTGCCAGTTCCCGCCGTGCACGAAGACCAGCAGGGGCGGGCGTCCCGTACCCGTACCCGAACCCGTACTTGTACTCGTGCTCGTGCTCGTGCTCGTGCCGGGAAAGTAGTCGAGCGTCTCGGCGGGATGCGGTCCGTAGGCGAGACCGGTGAGCACTGGATGGTCGTGGCGGGCAGCTTCGCTCAGCCGCCGGTACTCGTCCAGATAGGCCGGCAGACTGCGCACGCGGGAGCTCGGCGAGTACTGCCGGTCCAGCGTGGCCCGATTCATGCCCCGGTACACGACGACGCCGGTCATCGCCGCCACCCCGTCAGCTGTGATGCGTTGCCCATCCGCTCAGCCCCGCAGACCGTGGACGGCGCAGGCGTGCTCGTACACCTTGGTCAAGAGCGGGTCGACGCCGTGTGCCGAATTCCGGTAGCGGATCCCGAAACGGCGTGCATACTCCTCGAACCAGTCTCTGCGATCGGCCAGGAACAGCACGTCGTGGATGGCCATCGAGCGGATCGCCACCATCGGCACCGGGGCCCAACTGACCTCGAATGCCGGGTTGCGGGCCGCCTTCTCACGGCACTTCTCGTGGAACTGCCCGAGCATCAGCCCGCGGCGCACGCTCTCGGGCTTCAGCGCGCTGTGCGCGGCGTCCAGCAGGTGCAGGTGCTCGGGCGGCAGGTCCGGCAGTACGAGGAGGAGTGAGCGAAGGTTCGGATTGCCCGCCTTCCAGCCGACCTCGCTGAACTCGTCGAGACCGCAGCGGACGATCTCGTCGATGAGCGCCTGGCTCGGGGTGAGTCCGACGAGTCTGACTCTGATCTCCAGTGCGTCGGCGTCCTGGGCCGGGGCGACGAACGGGCACACCGGACCGGATCGCCCGAGTTCGCTGTGCGGTTGACGGATGTAGCCGCTGAGCCAGCCCTCAACGGCCTCCAACGTTTTGTCCAGGTCGACAGAGAGCACGTCGGTCAACATCGATATCAGTCCTCGCAGACAGTGAGTGGAAGGAACCTCAAGTGCGGCCGGCGGGTGTCACTCGTCACCGGCGATGTCGTGGAGCTTGGCCGACAGGATCTGACCGATCTGGGCCAGCGTGCCCGGGCGGGTGAGCATGGTTCCATGGTCACCGGACACCACATGGGCCTCGACCGTGCCGCGGATGTGGGGCTGCCAGGCCTCGGCGGTGACGGGCGGGTCCTGCTGTTCCGAGCAGGCGATCAGCACCAGGTCGCCATCGATCGGTCCAGGCTGGTAATCGACGGTCAGGTGCGTGTTGTTCGCCGATATCTCGGTGATCGTCGCAAGCCGGTCCTCCTCCAGATTTGCCAGGACGCTTCCCTGGCGGCGCAGGATCTCCCGCGCCGTGGCGAAGGTCATCTCCTCGCCGCTGTCGCGATGGCTGCCGTCGTCGACCAGGCCGACGTGGTACAGGAGCATCACCCGGTCGTCGGGGGCAGGAACGTCGGCATGCGTCAGCCCTTGCCAGTTCGGGATGACATCGAGCACGGCGACCAGCGCCACCCGCTCACCGCGCCGCTGGAACTCAGCGGCCACCGCGTGGGCGCACAGCCCGCCGAACGACCAGCCGGCCAGATGGTACGGACCGTGCGGCTGCACCGACTGGATCTGGTCGGCGTAATCCACCGCCATCTCCTCGATGCTGTCCGGCCGGGGCTCCGGGCGGGCCAGGCTGCGCGCCTGGATGCCGTAGAGCGGGTACTGCGGGTCGAGGTGCTTGATCAGAGCGCTGTAGGACCAGCTGATACCGCCCCCGGGGTGGATGCAGAACAACGGCGGCCGGCTGCCCCGGGTGCGCAGCGGCAGCACCACCTCGTACGAGCCGTCCGGATCGTCCACATCCAGCCGTGCCGCGATCTTCCCCGGGGTGGGCGCCTCGAACAGGCTCCGCAGCCCCAGCTCGACGCCGAACGCGCTGCGCAGTCGGGCGATCAGCCGAGTGGCCAGTAGTGAGTGTCCACCCAGCTCGAAGAAGTCCTCGTCCACGCCGACCACACTTCGGCCGAGGGTCTCCGCGAACAGCTCGCAGACGACCTGCTCCTGCGGAGTGCCGGGAGCGCGGCCGATGTCGGCGCGCTCGGGGTCGAGGGCCACCAGGGCGGCGCGGTCGAGCTTGCCGTTGGCGGTCAGTGGCAGGCGATCGAGAGGGACGATGGCGGCGGGCTGCATGTAGTCGGGGAGGTGTTGGCGGGTGTGTTCGCGGAGGGCGGTGAGGAGGGCGGCGGTGCCGCGGTGAGTGGCCGGGTTGATGACCCAGGTGGACAGGGGGGTGCCGGCGTCGGCGCCACCCGCCGGTGCGTAGGTGCCGATGGGAGCGGCGTCGCCCAGTACTCGGCGGTTGACGTACGTGATCTCGACGGCGCCGGCGTCGTGGCTGCTCCACGTGATCGCGGTCCAGTATCCCAGTTCCTCGCCGAGGTGGTGGAACGCCTCCAGGTCGACGTTCGCCGTATGCGGGGCGGCCGGAGGTGCGCCGGCCTCCAGGGCCTTCTGGACGGCGAGATCGTCGGCGATGCGAGTGTTGGGGACGCTCGTCACCCGGAGCTGCTCGGGCCGCTCGTTGCGCAGCCGCTCAGCGAGGGTGTCGATGTCCTGGTCCCAGGGTTGGTGGGGGGTGTGGGTGAGGGGGTGGGGGGTGATGCCGGTTTTGTAGAGGGTGGCGTCGTAGCGGTAGCGGGTGAGTTCGTTGTGTGCGGTGCCGCGTTTGAGTTGGATGTCGGTGCCGGCGATGTCGGGGATGTGGTGGGTGAGGGCGGTGAAGTATTCGGGGTCGATGAGGAGTTCTTTGCCGAGGACGAGGCTCTGTTCGACGGCGCGGCGGATGGCGGCGGTGTCGGCGTCGTCGGCGCGGGCGGCCTGGACCGCGGTGGTGAAGGTGCGCAGCAGGCGGGGGTTGCGGACGTCACCCACGAACAGGGCTCCGCCGGGAGCGAGCAGGCGTACGGCCTGCTCGATGACCTGCCGGAGGTATTCGGCGTTGGGGAAGTACTGGACAACGGAGTTCAGGATGACCGTGTCGAAGTGACCCTGCGGGAGTCCGTCGTGCTCGTGCGCTGCCTGGGCGCGCAGGGTGACGCGCCCGGCGAGCTCGGGATCGGCATCGACGTGGCACCGCATCGCCTCGATGACGGTCGGGGAGAGATCCGTCGCCCAGTACTCGCTGCACTCGGGCGCCAGTTTCGCCAGCAGCAGGCCGGTACCGACGCCGATCTCGAGGACCCGGCCGGGCTTGAGCGCCCTGACCCGCTCGACGGTCGCCTCACGCCATTCCCGCATCTCCGACAACGGAATCGCGCTGTCGTCGTAGCTGCTGTTCCAGCCGGAGAAGTCCTCACCGAACTCAGCACCGGACCCGGTGTACAGCGAGTCGTAGAGCTCCTGCCACTCGCCGATCTGAGCCCGCTCATCCTCGTCGCTCGTCGGGACGGAACGGTCGGCTGCTACATAGGCGACCAGATGAGCGTCACCTGGTTGGTTTTCGTGGGTGATGACGGCGGCTTGGGTGATGTCGGGGTGGTCGGTGAGGATTTTTTCGATTTCGCCGGGTTCGATGCGGAAGCCGCGGATTTTGATTTGGTGGTCGGCGCGGCCGGTGTATTCGAGGTTGCCGTCGGGGTTCCAGTGGGCGAGGTCGCCGGTGCGGTACATGCGTGTGCCGGGTTGTGGGTTGTGGGGGTCGGCGGTGAAGCGTTCTGCGGTGAGTGCGGTTTGGTTGAGGTAGCCGTGGGCGAGGCCGGTGCCGGCGATGTAGAGCTCGCCGGTGACGCCGGGTGGGACGGGTTGGAGGTGGTTGTCGAGGATGTATACGCGGGTGTTGGCCATGGGGCGGCCGATGGGCACGGTGGCGTTGCCCGTGTAGGGGGTGGGGATGGGGTAGCAGGTGGCGAAGGTGGTGGTTTCGGTGGGTCCGTAGCCGTCGGTGACGGTGGTGGTGGGGCAGGCTTGTTGGAGGCGTTGGACGGATGCTCCGGATACGGCTTCGCCGCCGGTCCAGATCTGCTGCACCCCGGTGAGGGTTTCGGGGTGGTGTTCGGTCATGACGTTGAACAGGGAGCTGGTGAGCCAGGCTGCGGTGACGTGGTGGTCGGTGATGGTTTTCTGGAGCAGGGGGATGTCGAGGTCTCCGGCGGGGGCGATGACGATGGCGCCGCCGTTGAGGAGTGGGACCCAGATTTCGTAGGTGGAGGCGTCGAAGGCGGAGGGTGAGTGGTGCAGAACCCGCTGGTGCGCGTGGGGATCGAAGCGGGGGTCGAGGGCGAGTGAGGTGACGTTGCGGTGGGAGACGACGACGCCTTTGGGGGTGCCGGTGGAGCCGGAGGTGTACATCACGTACGCGGCGGCGTCCGGCTGAACCGTGACATCGGGTGCGTGGTGGCTGTCGCCGTCGAACCGGGCCGCGTCGGTTTCGGTGATGAGGAGGTGAGGTGTTGCGGTAGGGAGTGCGGTTTGTGAGGTGGTGTCGGTGAGGACGAGTGCGGTGTCGGTCTGCTCGAGGATGTGGTGGATGCGTTCACTCGGATAGCGGGCGTCGAGGGGGACGTAGACGGCGCCGGTCTTCATCAGGGCCAGGAGCGTCGTGATGGTCTCGGGTGAGCGTTGCAGGAGAACGGCGACGGCATCGCCGGGGCGGATTCCGCGGGCGATGAGATGGTGCGCGAGGTGGTTGGCGCGAGTGTTCAGCTCCGCGTACGAAAGCGTGGTGTGGGCGGTGATGAGGGCGGGGGCGTCCGGGGTTTTCGTCACTTGCCGGGTGAACAGGTCAGCCAGGGAGGCCTCGGGCAGGGACAGTGCGGTGTCCTGCCAGGTGTGGTGGAGCTGGTGGCGTTCGGCGGGGGTGAGAACGTCGATGGTGCTGAGCGGCTGATCGGGGTGGATGGTCGCAGCGTCGAGGAGCTGGATCCAGCGGTCGAACAGATCATGGACCGTAGGTGCGTCGTAGATATCGCTCGAGTACTCGACGGCACCGTCGATGCCCTGAGGCTCGCCGTTGGGACCGCGTTGCTCGGCAAGACTGAAGAACAAGTCGAACTTTGCCGTCCCCGTCCTACCCAGCTCGACACCGGCACGCGCTCCGGGAAGCTCCAACGCACTCACGGGTGCGTTTTGGAGGGCGAGCATGATTTGGAAGAGGGGGTGGTGGGCGAGGGTGCGGGTGGGGTTGAGGATTTCGACGAGGTATTCGAAGGGAACGTCTTGGTGGGCGTAGGCGGCGAGTGAGGTTTCGCGGACCTGGTTGAGGAGTTGGGTGAAGGTGGGGTCGCCGGTGGTGTCGGTGCGCAGGACGAGGGTGTTGACGAAGAATCCGATGAGGTGGTCGAGGTTCTGGTCGGTGCGGCCGGCGATGGGGCTGCCGAGGGGGATGTCGTGGCCCGCGCCGAGGCGGGTCAGCAGGGAGGCGAGGCCTGCTTGGAGGACCATGAACAGACTGGTCCCGGTGGACCGGGCGAGGTTGGCGAGACGCTGGTGGAGTTCGGGGTTGATGGCGACGGTGACGTAGTCGCCGCGGTAGGTCATCACGGCCGGACGGGGCCGGTCGGTGGGGATGCTCAGCTGGTCGGGAAGGTCGGCCAGAGCGTTCGTCCAGTAGTCGATTTGGGTGGCGAAGAGGCTGTCGGGGTCGTTCTGGTCGCCCAGTAGTTCGTTCTGCCACAGGGTGTAGTCCGCGTACTGCACCGGCAGTGGAACCCAGTTCGGGACTTCTCCTTGGGTGCGGGCGGTGTAGGCGTGCGTGAGGTCGGAGGCGAGGGGTCCGAGAGACCAGCCGTCGCCCGCGATGTGGTGGACCACCAGCAGCAGGACATGCTCCTGGGAGGAGAGCTCGAAGAGGTCGGCTCGCAGCGGAGGTTCCACGGTCAGGTCGAACGCATGCCGAGCTCCCCGGCGCAGCACATCATCCAGTTCGGACTCAGTGGTTTCGGTGATGGGCAGGTCCATGGTCGCTATGTCGAGCACTCGTTGATACGGAGTGCCGTCGACCTCGGGCAGGATCGTGCGCAGGCTTTCGTGCCGTGCGACGAGGTAACCGAGCGCGGCGCGCAGCGCATGCCGGTCCAACTGGCCGGTGAACCGCAGCACGAGGGGAATGTTGTAGGTGGCGCTGGGCCCCTCCATCTGGTGGAGGAACCACAACCTGCGCTGAGCGAACGACAGCGGCATGACCTCAGGCCGCTCCCGCACGGTGAGCGCCAGTCGTCCAGGTGCAGCGGTGTCGAGCAGGGCCGCCACCGCGGCCGGCGTCGGGCCCTCGAAGAGCGTTCGTAGACCGACCTCGACGCCGAAGACCGATCGGATCTGCGCGATGAGGCGGGTGGCGAGCAGTGAGTGCCCGCCCAGATCGAAGAAATTGTCGTCGACCCCGGCCCGAGGCAGCCCCAGTACCTGCGCGAACAGGTCGCAGACGATCTGCTCCTGCGGAGTGCGTGCCTCCCGGCCCGACCCGACCGACGCGAAGTCCGGCGCCGGCAGAGCGGCTCGGTCGAGCTTGCCATTAGTGGTCAATGGCAGACGATCGAGCAGGATCACGGCCGAGGGGACCATGTGCTCCGGCAGGTTCTCCTGCGCGAAATCCCGTACCTGCTGGGGTAGAAGAGCATCCCGTGCCACCACGTACGCCACCAGACGGGAGTCACCCGGCCGCTCCTCGTACACGATCGCGGTCGTCTGAGCCACCGACGGATGAGCGGACAACGCCGCCTCGACGTCACCGAGTTCGATGCGGAAGCCGCGGATCTTGACCTGGTGGTCGGCGCGGCCGATGAATTCCAGCTCACCGTCGCCGTTCCAGCGCACGAGGTCGCCCGTGCGGTACATCCGTCCGCCGGGCTCCAGGCTGAACGGGTCGGCGACGAACCGCTCAGCTGTCAGGGCGGAACGGCCGAGGTAGCCGCGGGCCACACCGGCGCCCGCGATGTACAACTCACCCACCGCACCAGGCGCCACCAACTGCAAACCGCCGTCCAGCACATAGGTGCGCAGGTCGGGAATGCCGACGCCGATCACGCTCGCAGCCTCGTTGCTCACCCGATCACGGGTCAGCGGCTGATAGGTCACGTGCACCGTGGTCTCGGTGATGCCATACATGTTGACCAGCACCGGTGCATCGTCGGGATGCCGCAGGTACCAGTCGGCCAGGCGGGAGGGCTGCAGCGCCTCGCCGCCGAACACCACAACGCGCAAACTGAGCTGCCGGGCCGGCCGGGACGTGTCGGCATCGGCCTGCACCAACTGGTAGAAGGCCGACGGTGTCTGGTTGAGAACGGTGACACCCTGCTCGGCGAGCAGGTCCAGAAACGCCCCCGGTGTTCGGCTCACCTCGAAGGGCACCACGACCAGTCGGCCGCCGTGCAGCAGCGGCCCCCAGAGCTCCCAGACGGAGAAGTCGAAGGCGTACGAGTGGAACAGCGTCCAGACGTCGTCGGCGCCGAAGCCGAACCACTGGCGGGTGGCGTCGAACAGCCTGACCACGTTCCGGTGAGTGTTGACGACGCCTTTGGGGCGGCCGGTGGAGCCGGAGGTGTAGATGATGTAGGCGGGGTGGTGGGGGTTGAGGGGGGTGGTGCGTTCGTGGTCGGTGGGGTTGTGGGTGGGTTGGTGGGTGAGGTCTGTTGCGAGGGTGGGGTGGTCGAGGTGGAGGGTTGGGGTGGTGTGGTGGGGGAGGTTGGTCTGGGTTGTGGTGGTCAGGGTGAGGGTGGGTTGGGCGTCGGTGAGCATGTGGTTGAGGCGTGGGGTGGGGTATTGGGGGTCGAGGGGGAGGTAGGCGGCGCCGGTTTTGAGGACGGCGAGGATGGCGGTGACGAGGTCGGTGGAGCGGGGCAGGGCGAGGGCGACGTTGTGTTCGGGGCCGATGCCGTGGGTGATGAGGAGGTGAGCCAAGCGATTGGCTCGGGTGTTGAGTTCGGCGTAGGTCAGGGCGGTGTCGTCGCACGTCACGGCTACCGCGTCCGGTGCACGCTCGGCCTGCGCCTCGAACAACCCCGGCAGCGTGGTCTCTGCAACCGGCGGAGCATCCGCGGCCATACCCAGCAGGGCGGTGCGGTCCTCGTCGGTGAGCAGGTCGATCCGGCCTACGGGTTGGGTGGGATCGGCCGTGGTCACGGCCCGTAACACGGTGAGCAGGCGCTGATGATGAGCGGCCAGCTCGCCGTCCGAGCAGATCTCAGGGTGGGCATTGACATCGACCTTGAGGCCGGTCCCGTCGCGCCGGTCCCACACGGCGACCGTGAAGTCGCCCACCAGGCCCGAGGAAAGGTTGTGCGCGGTGGTCGGCAGACCGGCGAAGTCGAGCACGTAGTCGAACGACATCACGTTGACGACCGGTGCGTACCACGTTCCCAGACTGCCCGGCAGGTCCAGGTCCCGTTGCAGGTCCTCGGCCCGGTACCGCTGGTGCCTGCCCAGCTCGACCACTCGGTCCGCGATCTGCCCGAGGAGGTCACCGAGCGACAGATCCGGTCGGAACGAGAGCCGCAGCGGAAGGACGTTGGAGGCCATGCCGGGAGTACGGCGCTGGAGCTGGTCCAGACGCCCGGTCACCGGCAGGCCGAGCACGACGCACGATGAGCCGGTCATCCGATGGAGATAGACGGCTGTTGCCGCGATGACCAGGTGTGACCAAGGGGCCCGGGCGTGCCGCGCCGCTGCGCGTAAGTCGTTCAGCTCCACGGCCCCCAGGCCGGCTGTCCGCCGAAGGTAGTGCTCCGGGGTGGTCGACGGCCGGTCGACGAACCCGGTCGGTTCGGGGCGGTCGGCGAATTGCTCGGTCCAGTACTCCCGGTCGAGGGAGAATTGTTGGGAATCGCGGTACTTCTCATCGGCGGCCAGCAGCTCGTGCAACGGGCTGAAGGGGCTCGGTTTCACCGGGTGGTCCTGGACAAGGGCGGTGTAGACCTCGGCGACCCGGCGGGTGATCAGGAGTGCTCCGAAGGCGTCCATCACGGCGTGGTGGTAGCCCTGGTACCAGTAGAAGCGGTCGGGGCCCAGACGGAGCAGCGCGTACTCGAAGAGCCGGTCGCCGGCGAGGTCCATCGGCCGGGCCACCGCGGCCTCCAGCCAGGCGTGGGCGGCTCGTTCGGGGTCGGGTTCGGCGCTGAGGTCGATCATCGCGGGCGACCAGTCACCGAGTCCGTGGAGGACCTGTCGGCCGTCGCCGCGCTCTTCCACAAAACGGACGTGCAGCGCCTCCGTCTCGGAGACAACCCGCAGGAGGGCTTGCTCGAAGAGCACCGGATCCACTCGTCCGTGGATTTCCAGATAGTCGCCCACCCGGAAAACCCGGTTGGCTCCCGCCAACCGCTGTTCGGCCATCCATATCTCGCGTTGCGCGGCCGTGAGCGGCAGTGTGGCGCCAGCACTGATGGACAAGTCCCCACCTCCGGAATATCCCCCGTGCGGACATTGCCTGGGGGAGAAAGGTAAAAGAAATCCTGACAGCCGCGAAGACAATGAGAAAGCGCGACCGGACATCGGAGAATGCGCGACCGTCTGACCATCGGAACGGTGGGTCGCCTCGTACGCCGGAACCGGCGCAACTGCCCTGAACCAAAATCCCTAGAAACCTAACCCGAGGCCACTGGGTGGTCAAGGAGATCAATGTGGGAGGTCTCGTATGTGTCCCGCCGGCGGGACAACCGGCGTACGCCGCAGCCGACGGAATCCTGTGGGAGCGCAGCCTCGCGGGCGGTCCGACGACGATCCCCGCAGGTGTGCGCCGCCGAGGACTCGCTGGTGAGAGGAGTGCGAACGGCTTCGACTGCCACGCCGGTCACCTCACGCGCAGGGTCCTCCAGCGGCGCATCGCGTCGAATGCCGGCTCCTTCCGAGGCGGTCCGGGTGCGTTGGTGGTGTGCTTGCTCGGCGTTTCTCGGCGGTGCTAACTTCACCGTCATCAAATGCCGGAGCGAATATTGCACGGGCCGGTTTTCTCGTAAGGATGCGTTTATGGCGGATGCATGGTGGGGAGAACACCTGTTGGGTCGAGGGGCCGACGACGAGCTGTGGGCGGTTTCCCGTGCTCCCGTCACCCGTGGCGAACTCCGGGCAGCGGTCGGTGGCCTTGCAGGCGATTTTCGGGAGCACGGTATTGCCCACGGCAGCTCCGTTCTACTGCGCATGAAGCCGAGTTTCACGTATCTGCAGGTACTGCTGGCTCTGTGGAGCCGCGGGGCGCAAGTAATTCTGGTCGATTTTCGGCTGAGACCGGCCGAATACGAGCCGCTGGTGGAGCTGGTGCGTCCGCAGTACCTGGTTACGGCGGCCGGGGCTGATGGGCCGGTGGCCGGATTCCGTCAGGAGTCCGCATTCTCGGTCCGGCGGCTGCCGAACGGGCGGCCGGCCGACGACGACATCCGCCTGGTGCAGTTCAGCTCGGGTTCGACGGGCAGGCCGAAGGTCATCGGCCGCCCGGCCGACTCCGTGCTGGCCGAGCTCGACCGGCACGCCGCACTCCCCGGGGTTCCTGGCAAGGGCGACCGGATTCTGCTGCTGAACTCCGTCATGCACAACATGGGTCTGGTCAGTGGGGTGCTGCATGCGCTGGTGTCCGGGGCGACGCTGGTCGTCCCCCCGACGCTCCGCCCCACCGAGGTGGTGCGGCTGATGTCAGCCGCCGAGATCTCCGCCGTGTACGGGACACCCGCCCACTACGAACTCCTGGTGCGCACAAGGGATCCGCTGGACCTGCCCTCGCTGCGGCTGGCCGTCTCGGGCGGTGAGCGGGTTCCGCACGAGACCTACGAGCAGTTCGGTGAGCGCTTCGGCCTGCCGATCAGCCAGGTCTACGGCCTGACCGAGATCGGGCTGATCGCTGGTGACCTCTCCGGGACGTGCCTGCCCCCACAGCTGGGGCCACCGGTGCCGGGGGCCGAGGTGAAAGTCGTCGACGAGGAGCTCCACGTCCGGATGGACCGCTCGCCGTACCTCTACGGGGAGTATGCCGACCGCTTCACGGACGGCTGGCTGCGGACCTTCGACCGATTTCACCAGGACCCGACGACCGGGGTGCTGACCATGCTCGGCCGGACCGACTCGCTCGTCATCGTCGGCGGGTTGAAGGTCGACCTCACAGAAGTGGAGGCGGCCCTGCTGAGCCATCCCCGGGTGACCGATGCCGTGGTGACCCATGCGGAGGCCATCGAAGCGTTCGTCGGAGCCCATGAGGCGGTCACCGCGGACGAACTCACCGTCTGGTGCCGGGAACGGTTGAGCGCGGCCAAAATCCCCAGGCGGTTCTTCGTCACGCGGCAGCTGCCCCGGAACTCGATGGGCAAGTTGACCCGCAACCGCGCACTGATGCACGAGTACGTCACGTCGGAGGCGTCTTCCAAGCCATGGGACACAGCATGATCTCAAAGAGTGACATCAGAGTGATCCTGTCCGAGAATGCCGGGCTCGGGCCCCCGGACGAGTTTCCCGACGATGCCGAACTGGTGATCGACTCGCTCACCCTGCTCGTCCTCCAACATGTGCTGGAGGAGAAGCACGGTGTCGTCATAGACCCGCAGTTCGAGGACATGGAGTTGTTCACCTCGATCAACGGGATTCACAAGTACGTGATGAGGGTCGTCGAAGAGAGATGACGAACCCCACCGCCCGGCAATGCCGGCGCGGGCATGAAGCATGCGCAGCCACCCGAATCTGACCACTTTCTGTAGGGAGAAACGATGGCCAACCCCTTCGAGAACCCTGACGGCAGCTACCTCGTACTCGTCAACAACGAGGGCCAGCACTCGCTGTGGCCCGCCTTCGCCGAGGTGCCCGCGGGCTGGACGGTCGCCCTCGCCGAGACCGACCGCCAGTCCTGCCTCGACTACGTCGAGGAGCACTGGACCGACATACGCCCCCTCAGCCTCGTACGCCGATAGGAGAACGCGATGGACGACACCGCCTTCCAGACACTGCTCCTGAGAGAAGAGGACCTCGAAGAGTCGTTCTTCGGCGAGGAACCGAGCGCCGCCTACGACCCCAGCTTCGTTTCCGGTGACGAGTCGGGGCGCGCCATTGTCGACCTGACGAACATGCTGACGCACGGCACGCATCCGGAGGCGACACAGCATGCCTCCGCACTGTTCACGAACGTCGTGGGCTCGGTGATATTCCACAACGTCACGCGGTTCGGCAACCAGGCCTGCCGGCAGGTGTTCGAGGAGATCTCCGCCGCAGTACGCGACTGCACGCACTACCGGATGGAACTGAACGACGGCGTCCAGCTGGACATCACGAAAGTCGGCCAGGAACCGATCTCCGTCGGAGACGGCAGCTTCATGGTGCGATGGCTGTCCACCGTCGAGCACTTCCGTATCGAGACGTCCTGGGTCATCGTGATGAAGGACGACATCCTTTCGCTGGTGAACACCCGAGTCCCGGACGAGTCCGAGATCCGTCGCCTCGCGCGCATCGCGGGCGATCGCGTGTCGGATCTGACGGGAACACCATGAACTCCACGGGATCCGTCGTCGATATCGAGTCCGCGCTCGAATCGGTCGACTTATGGCTGACCGACTACATTGCGACGAACCATCCGGAGATCGGCCGGATGGGCCCCATCTGCCCTTTCGTGGCCCCCTCTCGCAAGAACAGAACCATGGAGATCCGTATCCGCCTGGTCGGGCACTCGTCGACCCCCGACCTGGTGGAGGAGATCGTACGGAGCAGCCTGCACGAGTACCTGCTGACCTCCTGGCAGGGACGGAATCCCATGCTGCGCGCCATGGTGGTCGTCCTTCCCGATCTCCACAGCGAGGACACCGAGCTGCTCGACAAGGCGCAGGAACGCGTCAAGGACGACTACGTGGCGCAGGGCCTCATGGTCGGTCAGTTCCACGAGAACTGCGATGTGAGGGCAGCAAGGAATCCGCGGTTCGCTGTGAGCAAGGCACCCGTACCCGTCCTCGCGATTCGCTCCATCGCCCTGCACGACATCTTCTTCCTGTCCGAGCGGGCGCAATGGTTCGAGAAGTACCGTGAGAAGTTCGGCAAGTTCTTCGGACCGCAGACCGCGCCGATGGACGCGATCCTGGTGGAGCGCTACCGGCAGTCCGAACGGGACTACGGGTACCGGGACTGACCTCGCCGTTGCGCCGGCAACGCTCAGCTGATCGGCGGGACTCCGGGGAGCTCGATCGCGGCGCCTGATGATTCCGGGCCACGGCAGGTGCGGCGGTGCAGACGGGCCATCCGGTCCGTGCGGAGGTTGTCGCGGAAGGCCGGGTGGCCGTGCAGGCGTCGCACGTAGGCCCACAGGCGGTCGTGCCGGGCGATGGCGTGTACCGCGTCGGCGTCCAGGTGGAGACGGTCGACGAGGTCGAGGTGTACGAGGGTCACCCAGAGGTCCACGTCTGCGGCGGTCAGTTCGTCGCCCAGCGCATAGGGCCCGGTGGCCAGTTGGCGGTCGAGAAGGTCCAGTGCCGCGAGCAGGGTTTCCAGCGCCTCCCCTCGGCGGTGCGATGCCGGGGCCGCACCGGCCCGTTGGGCGGCTTCGGCGATGTCCTCGTCAAGGAGTTGCCGGATGGTCTCGATGTCCGCGACGAGGGCCGGCGGGCGCAGGCGGGGCAGGCCGTCCCGGCCGTGCTCGGTGAGGTGGTCGGCGAGGTCGACGAGGTCGCGGAGGATGTCGGGGGTCTGATCGCTGACGATGCGTCCGCTCCAGCGGTCGGACAGCGCGGGCACGGTGAGTGGACCGTCGTAGTGGTGCCGGGTGGCCTCGTAGGCGCTGCGCAGTGCCACGAGCGGGTCGGGGGTGCCGGCCGACTGGGGGACGGGGGTGATGGTGACCGAGTCCGTGAGGGCGAGCAGGTCCAGGGTGATCGACACCCGCAGGGACCGCGGACAGCCCGGCGCTAGGTACACGTTGTAGCGGAGGGGCGCCGGATAGAACCCGCCGGCGAGGTCGACGCCGATACGGCTGCCGAAGTGCGACGCGCGGGCGGCCAGGGTGACCTGGGGGTCGGACACGGCGGGTCGGAGATCGCGGAGGGTGGCCGGGCGTGAGGTGAGCGGGCTGGGCAGAGCTGTCTCGGGCATGGCTCTCCAATGCGGGGAGGGAAGCAGCCTGGGTGTGCCGAAGCGGCGTCGGTGGCAGGACGCCTGGAGAGCCCGGTGTCTGGGTGTGCGGACGACGCCTGGCCCGGTGATGTGCGCCTACGGGAGCCCCTCAGGAGCTGTCCCGGTCAGACCGCCGGGCTGCCGGTCGCGCTGCAGACCCGCAACAGGTCGATGTGGAGACGTCGGGTCAGGAGCGGCCGACGGGCGCCCGCCTTCCCCGCCCCACTGCCAGTGCGCGGCATCTCCACCGGTCCCATCATCGGGGCTCGTGAGACACGAGACCACGCTTGTCCCGCCACCCCGGCAGGACCCGGTCATCACCCAGGGCACCCCGTCGCGGAGAAGGGTTGCCTGTCAGCGGGCCGGGGCCGATGACCCACTGGGGCAGGAACCCCGCGAGGTGGGCGCTGACTATCGTTACCGTCCTCAACAGTGTGGTTGCGCCCTGTGACGGAGTCAAGAAGGCCGAGGCTCCGTCTCATGGACCGGTACTGGACGACGGACACCACGCTGATGAGGATCACGTACCAGACGGTGGCGACCACCGGGTGCTGGACGGCGTGGACCTGACGGTGCGGCCAGGAGAGGTCACGGTGATCCTCGGGCCGTCCGGCTCCGGCAAGTCCACCCTGTTGCGGGTGATCAACCACCTGGGAAGCCGGAGGTCGGCTACGCCAGCCTCAACGGCGAACTGATCGGCGTCCGCAGACAGGGCGAACGGCTCAAGGAGCTGAGCGAGCGCGCGATCCTCGCCCAGCGCAGCCGGATCGGCTTCGTCTTCCAGAACTTCAACCTCTTCCCGCACCGACCGTGCTGGACAACGTGGCAGCGGCGCCCGTGGCGACGGGCCTGCTGCGCAAGCCCGAGGCGCAGGCGCTGGCCCGTACCCTCCTCGACCGGGTGGGGCTGGCCGACAAGACCGGTGCGCATCCCCGGCAGTTGTCCGGCGGCCAGCAGCAGCGGGTGGCGATCGCCCGTGGCCTCGCACTGCGGCCGGGGGCGATTCCACCTCGTACGGACGCCTGAGCATGGGGCGGAATAGGTGGCGTGGCGGCTGCGTTGTGGGCGACGGGGGTGTGGGTATGCCTCCCAAACGGCACTATCCGGTGAGCCGCGGACACGATGGGTGGAGGTGACGTCGATGCAGGCTGAATCCGGCCGGTTCGTCGTCGAACCCCTGGTCCCGCGTGGCTGCGTGCACCTGTACTCCCGGTCCCACATCGACCTGCTGCGGGTGGCCGGCGCGCTCTGTTGCGCCTGACGCGTTCCCCGCGCCGGGCCCTGCCGAGCAGACCCGGCGATCGTGTACGGCCGATCAGGAAGACATCGTTGTGCCCGCATTTCCTCCTTCACCTCTGCATCTTGCCGTAGCCCTGGACGGCGCGGGCTGGCACTCGGCCGCCTGGCGCGCACCACAGGCCAGGCCCCGCGACCTGCTCACCGCCGGCTACTGGGCCGACCTCGTCACCGAGGCGGAACGCGGCCTGCTCGACTTCGTCACCTTCGAGGACGCCCTCGGGCTGCAGTCGTCGCGCTTCACCGAGCCGGACGATCGCACCGATCAGGTACGCGGCCGGCTGGACGCGGTCCTCATCGCCGCCCGCGTCGCACCGCTGACGCGTCACATCGGGCTGGTGCCGACCGTCGTCACCACCCACACCGAGCCGTTCCACATCTCCAAGGCGATCGCCACCCTGGACTACGTCAGCACCGGCCGAGCGGGCCTGCGGGTCCAGGTGTCGGCACGGCAGAGCGAGGCGGCCCACTTCGGCCGTCGTACGTTCCCGCCTCTGCGCATCGAGGACCTGGACACCCCGGAGGTCCGGGAGTTGACCGCCGAGCTCTTCGAGGAGGCCGCCGACCACGTCGAGGCCGTCCGCCGTCTGTGGGACAGCTGGGAGGACGACGCGGAGATCCGCGACACCTCCACCGGGCGCTTCGTCGACCGCGACAAGCTGCACTATGTCGACTTCGAGGGCCGGCACTTCAGCGTCAAGGGACCCTCGATCACCCCCCGGCCGCCCCAGGGACAGCCGGTCGTCACCGCCCTGGCGCACCAGAGCGTCCCCTTCCAACTGGTGGGCCGTTCCACCGACATCGGCTACGTCGCCCCGCACGACCCCGGCCACGCCCGCGCCATCTCCGACGAGATCCGCGCGGCCCAAGCCGCGGCAGGGCGCTCCGACGAGCCCCTGCACATCTTCGGTGACCTGGTGGTCTTTCTCGACGACGACGCGGCAGCGGCGGCGGACCGCAAGACACGCCTGGACGACCTGGCGGGTTACCCGTACACCAGCGACGCGAAGATCTTCACGGGAAGCCCCGCGCAGCTCGCCGACCTGCTCCTGGAGTGGCAGCAGGCCGGACTGTCCGGCTTCCGGTTGCGTCCCGGGGTCATCGGCCATGACCTTCCGGCGATCACCCGCGGCCTGGTGCCCGAACTCCAGCGCCGCGGCGCCTTCCGGCGGGTGTACGAGGCCGACACCCTGCGCGGGCTGCTCGGGCTGTCCCGTCCCGCCAACCGCTACGCCACCGTCTGAGCCGGGAGGACCGTCCGACCATGAGCAAGCCACTGAAGCAGATCCATCTCGCGGCCCACTTCCCCGGTGTCAACAACACCACCGTGTGGAGCGACCCGCGGGCCGGCAGCCACATCGAGTTCAGCTCGTTCGCGCACTTCGCGCGGACCGCCGAACGCGCCAAGTTCGACTTCCTGTTCCTCGCCGAAGGGCTGCGGCTGCGCGAACAGGCCGGGCAGATCTACGACCTGGACGTGGTCGGGCGGCCGGACACCTTCACGGTGCTGTCCGCTCTGGCCGCGGTGACCGAGCGCCTGGGCCTGACCGGCACCATCAACTCCACCTTCAACGAGCCCTACGAGGTGGCCCGCCAGTTCGCCAGCCTCGATCATCTGTCGGACGGGCGTGCCGCCTGGAACGTCGTCACCTCCTGGGACGCGTTCACCGGCGAGAACTTCCGCCGCGGCGGCTTCCTCCCGCAGGACCAGCGGTACTCCCGCGCCACGGAGTTCCTCGCGACCGCCACCGAGCTGTTCGACTCCTGGCACGGTGAGGAGATCGTCGCCGACCAGGAGTCCGGCATCTTTCTGAAGGACGCGCGCGCCGGGGCCTTCGTCCATGAGGGAGAGCATTTCGACATCGCCGGGCAGTTCAATGTCCCGCGCAGTCCGCAGGGCCGTCCGGTGATCTTCCAAGCCGGTGACTCGGAGGAGGGCCGGGAGTTCGCGGCCTCCACCGCGGACGCGATCTTCAGCCGGTACGGCACCCTGAAGGAGGGTCAGGAGTTCCACGCCGACGTCAAGCGCCGGCTCGCCCGCTACGGGCGCCGCCCCGAGCAGCTGCTGATCCTGCCGGCCGCGACCTTCGTGCTCGGCGACACCGACGCCGAGGCCCAGGAGCTGGCCCGCGAGGTGCGCCGGCAGCAGGTCAGCGGAGCGACCGCGCTCAAGCACCTGGAATTCGTCTGGAACCGCGACCTGTCGGGCTACGACCCGGACGGCCCGCTGCCCGACATCGACCCGGACCTCGGTGAGCACACCATCGCCCGCGGCCGCGCGCAGGTGCGGATGTACCGTGACCCGCTGGCCACCGCCCGCCAGTGGCGTGAGCTCGCGGCGGCCAACAACTGGTCGATCCGCGACCTCGTCATCGAGACCGGCAGCCGGCAGAACTTCGTCGGCTCCCCGGCCACCGTCGCCGAGTCCATCAACACCCTCGTCCAGGCCGATGCCGCCGACGGCTTCATCCTGGTCCCGCACATCACCCCCACCGGTCTGGACGGCTTCGCCGACACCGTCGTACCGCTGCTCCAGGAGCGCGGTGTCTTCCGCACCGCGTACGAGGGCACTACGCTGCGCGACCACCTGGGTCTGGCCCACCCCGACGCCGCCGCCGAGCCGGGCACCGGGCGGGTGGCGTCGTGAAGTTCCTGGCCATCACCCTCATCGTGCACGCCCCCGACCCGGTGACCGGGGTGCTGAAGCCGACCCACGACCGTTTCCGCGAGGTGATCGACAACGCGGTGTTCGCCGAGGAGACCGGGTTCGACGGCTTCGGCGTCGGCGAACGCCACGAGCGGCCGTTCATCTCCTCGTCGCCACCGGTCGTGCTCAGTCACATCGCCGCGCTCACCTCCAGGATCCGGCTGTTCACCGCCGTCACCACCCTCAGCCTGCTCGACCCGGTACGCGCCTACGAGGGCTACGCGACCTTGGACCACCTGTCCGACGGCCGCCTGGACCTGATCATCGGGAAGGGCAACGGCACCGCCCAGCGCGAGCTGTTCCAGGTCACTCCCGATGACCAGTGGGAGCGCAACGCCGAGAGCTATGAGCTGTTCCGCCGGATCTGGCGGGAGGACAAGGTGACCGCAGAACCGCGCTTCCGCCCGGAGCTCACCGCCGCCGAGGTGTGGCCCAGGCCGTACCAGCAGCCGGTGCGGGTCTGGCACGGCAGCGCCACCAGCCGGGAGTCCGTCGACCTCGCCGCCCGCTACGGCGACCCGCTGTTCTCGGCCAGTGTCACCAACCCCATCGAGCCCTACGCCGAACTCGTCCGCCACTACCGGGAGCGCTGGGCCCACTACGGCCACGACGCCGCCCACGCGGTGGTCGGCGCCGGTACCGCCGGGTACTACGCGGCACGCACCTCGCAGGAGGCGATCGCCGCCTACCGGCCGGTCTTCGAGGGACAGCTGGCCTTCCAGAAGCGGCTGGGTCTGGAGCCGGTGTTCGCGACTCTGGAGGACTTCGTGGAGCGCAGCTCGGCGCTGATCGGCAGCCCCCAACAGGTGATCGACAAGGTGCACCGCTACCACGAGCAGTTCGGCCACAGCGTGCTCCATCTGCAGGAGGACGCGAGCGGGCTCGGCGACGCCCGGCACCGGGCCTCGCTGGAACTCTTCCAGTCCGACATCGCGCCCGTACTGCGGCGCGACATCCCCGACCCACCGTTCCCCTGGACCCCGGTCCTCGCCGCGCCCCGACCCGCCGACTTCTGAGGAGCACCCCGATCATGTCCGGCATCCCTCTCGGGGTTCTCGACCTCGTCCCGGTTCCGGCCGGGTCCACCGCGGCCGACGCGCTGCACAACAGCATCGACCTCGCCCGCCAGGCCGAGCGGTTCGGCTACACCCGCTACTGGGTCGCCGAGCACCATCTCAACCCGGGCGTCGCCGGGACCTCGCCCGCTGTCGTGCTGGCCCTGACCGCCTCCGCGACCTCCACGATCAGGATCGGTTCCGGGGCGGTCCTGCTGGGCCACCGCACCGCCCTGTCCACCGTCGAGGAGTTCGGCCTCATCGACGCCCTGCACCCCGGGCGGCTCGACCTGGGCCTCGGCCGCTCCGGGGGACGTCCCCCCAGTCCGAGCGCGGACTCCGTTCCGGCCGTGGGACCCGTCGTGACCGCGACCCCGGTCATCGACGGACACACTCCGAACGGGCTGCGGATCCCACCCCGGTTCTCCTTCGAGCACCTGCTCGGCTCACCCCGGTTCGCCCTCCAGCAGCGCCTGCTGCGCCAACCGAACGCCGAGGCGCAGGATTACGGCGAGCAGATCGACGACATCCTCGCCCTGCTGCGCGGCACTTACCGCTCGGCCGACGGCGTCGAGGCGCACGCCGTGCCCGGCGAGGGCGCCGCCGTGCAGGTGTGGATCCTGGGCAGCAGCGGCGGGCAGAGCGCCGACGTCGCCGGCCGCAACGGTTTGCGTTTCGCCTCCAACTACCACGTCAGTCCGGCCACTGTCCTGGAGGCGACCGAGGGTTACCGCGCCGCGTTCCAGCCCTCCGACGATCTCGACAAGCCGTACGTCAGCGTCTCGGCCGACGTCGTCGTCGCCCAGGACGACGCGACGGCCCGTGAACTCGCCGCCGGCTACGGTCCGTGGGTCCGCAGCATCCGCACCGCCGAGGGCGCCATCGCCTTCCCCACCCCCGAGCAGGCCCGCGCCCATGTGTGGACCGACGCGGACCGGGCGTTGGTGGCCGACCGCGTCGACACCCAGTTCGTCGGCACCGCAGGACATGTGGCCGACCAGCTCGAACGACTTCAGGAGGCCACCGGCGCCGACGAGCTGGTCATCACGACCATCACGCACGACCACGCCGACCGGGTGCGTTCCTACCGGCTCCTGGCCGAGGAGTGGCAACGCCGCTGAGGTCCTTCCCATGACGGGCCGCTGGGGGCCTGACAGCCCGCGGTCAATGGGTCGTAACGCGTCGGCGGACTGTCAGTCTGGGTTGACAACATGATGGCTGTCAGCCCAGACTGACAGTCATGGAAGCAGGAGATCTCGCAGAACGCCTCAGGTCGCACGACCCCGCCGTCGGGCTACGGGCGGTGGGCGCCCTGCACAGACTCGCCGAGCAGATCGAAACGGCAGCGGTGGTCCGCGCCAGGGAGCAGGGATGGTCCTGGGAACAGATCGGGGATGCCCTCGGCGTGTCACGGCAATCGGCGCACGCCAAACACGGGAAGTGAGACGACAGTGTTCGAACAGTTCGCAACAGGTGCCCGCGCGGCGGTCACGTCTGCTCTGGAAGAAGCCAGGCTGCGCGGCGATCGCCGCATCGGCACCGAGCACCTCCTCCTGGGAGTCCTCCACGAACCCGGCTCGCTCGCGGTCCGATCCCTCGGTACCGACCTGGAGGCCGCACGTACCGCCCTCGACGTCCTCGACCGGTCGGCACTGGCCGCGATCGGCATCGACGTCCAGGGCGTCGAGAGGCCGCCGGTCCCCGTCTCACGCAAGCGCACCCCCTTCACCTCCGGTGCCCGCTCGGTCCTCCCGCGCGCCCTCGTCGAGGTGAAGAAGGCCGGCGGCCGGCGCATCACGCCGGAGCACCTGCTGCTCGCGATCCTTGACTGTGAGCGGCCGGATCCCGCGGCAGAGCTGATGGAGCAGCTGGGCATCGACCGTGCGGCCGTCCGTGAACGCATCAGGCAGGCGGACGCCTGAGATCCCCGGTCCACCCAGAGATCGTCATGAGGTGGTGAGTTCGCGTACGAGCGCGGCGACCTGCTCGGTTTCGATGAGAAAGCCGTCGTGACCGTAGGGGGAGTGGACCATTCGCAGCCGGTCGGCCGAAGGAATACCGGCTGCCAACTCGGCCTGCTGGGCGGGTGGGTAGAGACGGTCGGAGTCGACTGCGGCGACCAGCGTCCTGGCGGTGACCCGGCGCTGCCCGCCTCGACGCCGTCACGCAGTTCGAAGGCCAGGACCGCGCCGGCACCACGCGGCAGATAGCGCTGCCCGGTCTCGTACCACCGGTTGGACGGCAGGCCCGGGTAGTGGACGGCGGCGACCTCGTCGCGCTGCTCCAGCCATTCGGCGAGCGCCTGGGCGTTGGCCGAGTGCCGTTCGATGCGCAGGCTGAGTGTCTCCACGCCCTGCAGCAGCAGGAAGGCGGAGAGCGCGCCGAAGGCGCGGAGACAAGGGGGATGATCAGCGGCCGGAGAGGGCGGCAGGACGCCGGGAGCGTGGCGTCAGCGCACGGCGCGACAACCGGTGCTGGTGACACGCCCGTAGTCCACGTGGCGACGGGTCACAAGCAGGGTCTTGCCGCAAGGAAACCACGGTGATGAGATCCGCACCAGCACATCGTGCAGACCGAGTTGGGTCCCGGCCGGCCCGGCCGCCGCGGGCAGCCGAAGCCGGCTCGCGATCGAGGTCTCATCCGCGCTCGCGGAGGTACGCCTCCAGCTCTGCCGCCCCGGTCAGCATCGACCGTCCGCGGGCGGAGAGTCGACCGTGCCAGTCGCACAGTGCGGCCTCCAGCGGCTCCAGGCCGCCGGCCGCCCGCACCTGGGTGATCAGCGGGGCGATCTGCTCCAGCAGATAGCCGCCCCGCCTGAGCTGATGGGCCAGCCGGGCATCCCGAACGTCGGCCTCGTCGTAGACGCGGTAACCGGTCCGTGGGTCGCGGCGCGGGCGCACCAGCTCGGCGCGCTCCCATTTGCGCAGCGTCGCGGGCCGGATTCCGAGCTGGTCCGCCAGCGGCCCGATGAACGTGGGCCCAATGAAGGTGCCGCCGGGCCCGGACACCGCGGCCGGCTCGGACTCCACACCGGGCTCGGACCCGACACCGGGCTCGGACTCCACACCGGGCTCGGACCTCAAACCGGGCTCCAGGTCGCGGAGGGCACTCTCCACAGCCTCGAGCGTCCGCCGGTCGCCGAGCAGTTGGGCGTGGCTCTCGTCGATGAGGCGCAACGCCTCGTCGACCGCACCCTGGTTCACGGCCCGCAGGATCGCCGCCGCCGTCCGGTGGCCGTGGCCGGGCACCAGGGCGAGGAACGCGCGCAGGGCCCCGGCGTGCAGCGGGGTGTAGGTGCGGTAGCCGTGGGGTGTGCGATCGGCGGCCGGCAGGATGCCGGTCTCCTCGTAGTTCCTGACCGCCTGCGTGGACAGACCGTGCCCGCGCGCCAGATCGACCGGCCTGAGCCGATCACCACTTTGAAGGTTTCTCCGCATGAAGCTGACGATATCGCGGGAAAGTTTCAACCGAACGTTCAACGATACCGTTGAAGGCATGGCTACTGACATCAAGGACACCGTCCATGCCGTCGAGGCTGCCGCCGTCATGAGGCTGCTCCAGTACCGGCCTCGGCTGCTCGCCCTGGGCGAGCCCACCCACGGCCAGGATGCTCTGCTCGACCTGCGCAACGAGCTCTTCCAGCAGCTGGTCGAGCAGGAGGGCTACCGGACGATCACGATCGAGAGCGACTGCATGATGGGACTGGTCGTGGACGACTACGTCACCTCGGGGACGGGCACTCTCGACGAGGTCATGGAGCAGGGAGTCAGCCACGGCTGGGGCACCTTCGCGGCCAACCGCGAGCTCGTGCGCTGGATGCGCTCCTACAACGTCCGCGCCGAGACCGACGGCCGGCCCGCGTCCGAGCGGCTCCGCTTCGCCGGGTTCGACGGCCCGCTGGAGATCACCCATGCCGCGAGCCCCCGGCAGGCCCTCACCGCACTCCACGGCTACCTCGCGGCCCGGGTGGAAGCGGACCTGCTCCCCTGCACCGCGGACACCCTCGACCGCCTGCTGGGTGCCGACGACCGGTGGACCGATCCCGCCGCGATGATGGACCCGTCCCGATCCACGGGGCAGTCGGCCGAGGCCGGTCAACTGCGGCTGCTCACCGACGATCTGGTGGCGCTGCTCGACGCGCGGACGCCGCACCTGATCACGGCGAACTCGCGGGACGACTGGGACCGGGCGCGCCTGTACGGGCGCACCGCGACCGGCCTGCTGCGCTACCACCACTCGATGGCCGACACTTCACCGGCCCGCATGACCCGGCTGTGCGCGCTGCGGGACTTGATGATGGCCCACAACCTCCTCGCCCTCGCTGAACGGGGCCCGGTACTCGTCCACGCCCACAACTCCCATCTCCAGCGGGAGAAGAGCACGATGCAGATGTGGCAGGGGCCGGTGGAGTGGTGGAGCGCCGGTGCGCTGGTGAGCGCCCAACTCGGCAAGGAGTACGCCTTCGTGGCCGCAGCCCTTGGCACGATCCGGCACCAGGGAGTGGACACACCGCCGCCGGACACCGTCGAAGGACTCCTGTACGCGCTCCCGGAAGACCGCTGCGTCATCGACGCCCCGCGGCTGGCCACCGCCCTCGGCACCACACGGCCCGAGACCCGCGTGTCCCCCTGGTTCGGCTACGCCCCGCTCGACCCGGCCCACCTGGCCGACAGCGACGGTCTCGTGTTCGTCAAGGACGTCCAGCAGAGCTGAATGGCGGAGACCGCCCTGGCGCCCGGGGGCCGGCACGCGAAAACCAGTGGAGCGGCGCCGTTGTGCGCCACTACCGTGCTGCCGGACCGAGTCGTCTGGGCAAGGGCGTGCCGTTGTACACCGTGTGAGACCTCCCAAGTGCTGAATCGTCGCGCGTCGCGCATGTGCGCCGCGCTCCTTTTTGCTGCGGACTTCTCACCGGGACTGGTGTACTTCTGTGCTCAAGAACTGGGCGGTCACGCCCACCTGCCTTCCGCTCGTTCTCCGCCGTTGCCACTCGTGCGCCTCCGAGTGCTTCCGGGCAAACGGTAAATTTCGCGTCAACGCACACCACAAGCTCATCGACGTCTGGCTCCTCGTGCTCTGTACCGCTTGCGGGGAAACGGCGAAGCTCACGGTCCTGGAGCGGGTGAATGTGCGCTCCGTCCGACCTGAGCTGCTGGACCGGCTGCATGACAACGACCCTGGCCTGGCAGCTGAGCTGCTCCAGGATCCGGTCGTGCGGCGCCGTAATCGCATCGCCCTCGACTGGGACAATGCCTGGCGCCTCGACACCGGCGGATCGGATCACCTGGACCAAGAGGTGATCGACATCTCGGTCCGTTTCGCGGCGCGGATTCCGGTCCGGCCGGTGCGGCTGATCGCTGAAGGTTGCGGGCTTTCGCGGGCCGAGGTCGAGAGACTGATCATGGAAGGGAGTCTCGTTTCGGCGGTCCGGCTGAGCGGCAAGCTCTCCGGCGACTTCACTTTCACGCTGAAGCGCTGAAGCGCTGAACCCTTCCCGGGACCAGGGCCTGTCCGGCACGATGCGCCGGACAGGCCTGACGCCGGTCTCCTATGGCGCTGCCCGCCGCCGCTGCCCGTGGTGGGGGTGGGCATGAGGCGCTCAGTCGGCCGGCAGATCAGGAGTCAGGGGATGACCTGGGCCTCGGCTCGCCGCCCGTGCCCCGGAGGGGGACCATGGAGCAGAGGGGCGATACGGGGGGACAAGCCGAGGAGGCGCCCGTGTCGCACACCCGGTCCATCGACGTACTGATCGCGGGCGCCGGCCCCGTGGGACTGAGCGCGGCTGCCGAGCTCCGCCGCCACGGGGTGCGCTGCCGTCTCATCGACCGGCTGCCGGCCCGCCTCCCGTATGCCAAGGCTGTCGGCATCCAGCCGCGCACCCTGGAGATCTGGGACCGGATGGGCCTGGTCCGCGCCGTCCTGGAAGCCGCCGTTCCGATGCACGGCCAGCTGATCTACGTCAACGGCCGGGAGCAGGCGCGGATCGAGCTCGCGCTGCCGCCCGAGGTGCCCTACGGATTCGCCGCGCTCCCGCAGTACGAGACCGAGCGCCTGCTGGAGGAATACGTCAGGGGCCTGGGCACGGCAATCGAGCGCTCCACCGAGTTGCTTTCGTTCACCCAGGACGCGGACGGAGTCACCGCCCGCCTGATGACCGCGTCCGGCGGTGCCGAGGAGGTCCGTACGCGCTATCTGATCGGCTGCGACGGCGCGCACAGCACCGTTCGCAAAGGACTGGGGCTCGGCTTCGAGGGAGGCGCCTTCGCCGAGGAGTACATGCTGGCCGACGTCGAGGCGGACTGGGACCTTCCGCCCGGATACGGCGTGCGCTCCCTCCACCACACCGACGACGGCGCCACCGATGACCTGCTGGTCTGCATCCCGCTGCCCGGCGCCGGACGCTACCGCATGTCGATGCTGGTCCCGCCCGAACTCTCCGCCCAGGCGACAGACCCGGCGCCCGGGCGGACAGCCGGCGTAGCGCACGGCCTGGAGGGCGGCCGGGTCCCGGAGCTGTCCCATGTCCAGGCTGTCGTCGACCGCTTGGCCCCCAGGCCGGCCACCGTCTCCACCATGCGCTGGTCCTCCGTCTTCCGCATCAGCCACCGGATCGTGGACCGCTACGCCGACGGCCGGGTCTTCGTCGCGGGCGACGCCGCCCACATCCACCCACCGACCGGCGCCCAGGGCATGAACACCGGCATCCAGGACGCCTGCAATCTGGCCTGGAAGCTCGCGCTCGTCATCAGCGGGGAGGCCGGGCCGACCCTGCTCACCAGCTACGACGCCGAACGTCGCCCGGTCGGCGAGGAGGTCGTCGGCCGGACGGTCCGGCACGCCACCCGCGGCATCGAGTCCGACCCGGACGACCCGAAGACCATCATGCTCCGCGAAGCCCAACTGCTCGTCGGCTACCGGGACGGCCCACTCGCCGACAGCCCGTACGGGCCGACCGACGCACCCCAACCCGGCGACCGGGCCCCGGACTGCGCCGGCCTGACCACCCCCATCGCCACCTATCCGCTGCGCCTGCTCGACATCCTGCGCGACCGCACGGGCCACGTGCTGGTCCTGTACGCGGCCGAGGCGGCCGACCTGGCCGAAGCCGCCGATGCTGCCGGGGTGCTGCGGATGACCGGCAGCAGCCCTGACACCCCCGACGGCCCGGACGCCGGGGCCGGCCTGCAGACCATCGCCGTCCTCGCCCGGGAAGCCGCACCGACCGATCCCGGAGCCCTGGCCGTCCCCGGATACCGTGACACCGCCGGGGAGTTCGCCCGGTTGTACCGACCTGAGGGCCCGACCGGCTTCCTCGTCCGCCCGGACGGGCACCTTGGCGCCCGCTTCGCACTCGCCGACGCCAAGGCGGCTCTGTCCAGCTACGGTGCGGCCCTGTCCGTACCCGCCTGAACACCATGACCGACCGCATCACCGGTTCCGCACTCCGGCTCAGTCGACGAGTACGCCGGGGTTGAGGATGCCGTGGGGGTCGAGGGCGTGCTTGGCGGCGCGCAGAGCGAGTGCGAAGGGTTCCGGGCGCTGGCGGTCGTAACCAGGGCGGTGGTCGCGGCCGACGGCGTGGTGATGGGTGATGGTGGCGCGGTGGCGGTGGAGGACGTCACTTGCGACGGTCTTGAGGTGGTCCCAGATGGCGACTTCGTCGCCGGGGCGGCCGGCGGCGAGGACCGTGAAGTAGGGGGCGGCGCCGTCGGGGTAGACGTGTGTGAGGCGGCAGTTGATGGTTGCGGGGTGGCCGGTGATGTCGCGTGCGGCGGTCCCGACCTCGGTGCGGATGGCGTCGATGAGGGCGGGCAGCTGGTTCCAGGTGCTAGCCGTCTCGAAGGTCTCGACGACGGCTCCCATCCTGGCCAGACCGTCGCGCAGGTAGGGCATGCGCAGAAAGATGGAGCGCCAGGCACCGACGGCCGCGTCGGCCGGGGCGCCTGCCTCGGCGGCGGACTCACCGCCCCGTCCGCCGTGCGCGCGGGCGAGGTCGAGGGCCTGGGCGAGGCGAGCGTGGACGGGTGCGGTGGCGGACTCGAAGCCGAGGACGAGTACCGCGGAGCCGTCCCGGGAGGCGCCGGCGAGTGCTGCCTCGCCGGAGTCGAGCAGGCGGCAGTTGGCGGGAGCGAGATCGGACTGGGCGATGGCGCGTACCCCGTTCAGCGCGGCGTGGAAGTCGGTGAAGGCGAGGGAAGCGGAAGCACTGTGGCGGGGGCGTTCCTGCAGGCGCACCCATGCCTCGGTGATGACGCCGAGGGCGCCTTCGGAACCGAGGAAGAGCCGGTCGGGAGAGGGCCCGGCGCCTGAGGCGGGCAGTCGCCAGGACGTGCTGGTACCGGCGGGGGTCACCACGCGCAGGGACTGGGTGAAGTCGTCGATGTGGGTGCGGCCGGTGGCGTAGTGGCCGCCTGCCCGGGTGGCGAGCCAGCCGCCGAGGGTGGAGAACTCGAAGCTCTGCGGGAAGTGGCGCAGGGTCAGGCCATGGGGTCGCAGTTGGTCCTCCAGCGCGGGGCCGAAGGTGCCGGCCTGGATGCGAGCGGAGCGGCTGTCGGCGTCGATCTCCAGGACCCGGTCCATGGCGGTCAGGTCGAGGGACATGACGGCGTGGTGGGTGTCTCCGCGGTACTCCACACCTCCGGTGACGGAGGAGCCGCCGCCGAAGGGGACCACGGCGACGTGGTGTTGGCCGGCCCACTCCAGAAGGTCGGCCACGTCCTGGTCGCGGGTCGGATGGGCGACCAGGTCGGGGATCCGGCCGGGCTGCCCGCGCAGGGCACGGATGACGTCGCGATAGGCCTTGCCCATGGCGTGGGCGGCGCGCGGTCCGGGGTCGGCGGTGACCAGGTGGGCGAGGCTTTGCGGGGGCTCGGCGCCGGGGTGTCCGATGTTCAGGTCGGCTGTCCGCGGGACCGGCAGCGGGTGGGGGAGAGTGCCGGGGAGCAGGGCGCCCAGAGCGGTGCACTCGGCGTCGTCGGGGTGAGCGTCGGCCCATCCCCATCCCCACCAGGAGCGGACGCGGGAGGTGCGGGGAGCGGTCGTGGGGTCGGGCATGGGTCCGATACTCCATGATGACTGAGGGTAATGTACCTGTCGGTAAATTATGTTAGGGTAATATCGAGCCCATGACCACCCCCCAAGGCAGGGCCGGCACCAAGGGCGTCCCACGGGCTCGCCGTGAGCAGCAGATCCTGGCCGCCGCCACCGAAGAGTTCGGGCGCCACGGCTACGCTTCCGCGTCGCTGGCCGCCATCGCCGCACGCGTCGGCGTCACCAAGACGTTGCTGCACCAGTATTTCGGCGCGAAGCAGGACCTCTTCCTCGCCTGCCTGAACCCGGTCGGCGACCAATTGCTGGACGCCATGCGCGCCGCGATGGCGGAGGGCGACGCCACCGCAGCGCGCACACCACTGCTGGTGCTGCGCGCCATCTTCACCGCACTGGACGGCCGACGTGAGGGGTGGTTCGTGCTCTACGACGCCTCGCTGCCCGCCGACAGCGAGCCCGCCCGAACCGCCGCGCGCTACCGGACCGCCATCGACCAGCTCGCCGCAACCGGCACCGCCGACCTGCTGCGCGCGACCGGGTCCCCCGACCCACTCGATGCGGACGCGCTCAAATACGCCTGGCGGGGCCTGGTCAGCGCCCTGGTCCGCTGGTGGATCAACCATCCGGACCAATCCCCGGACGCCATGGCGGACCGCTGCGCCCGCCTCTTCGCCGCCACCGGCAGAGCCTTTGACTGAAGCGCTGTCCTGGAGGTCGACGACCGTGTGTGGAGCCGACCGCGACGACTCCGTCTAGGAAGTCGAGCTGTCCGAGGTGCTCGACGGATCCATCCACATGATCTGCCAGCCGTGGCCGTCAAGGTCGAAGAAGCTGCGTGAGTACATGAAGCCGTGGTCCTCCGGGCCATCCGCCTCGGTGCCGCCCGCGGCAAACGCAGCCTCAGCGACCGTGTCGACCTCATCGCGGGTTGCCACGCTGAAGCAGTAGAGCGCCAGCGCGTGCGTGGTGGGATCGGCCATCGGCAGCTTCGAGAACTGCGCGAACTTCTCGTGGCTGAGCAGCATGACGGAGGCTTGCTCGCCGACCAGCATGCAGGCCGCGGTCTCGTCGCTGAACATCGGGTTGAAGCTGAACCCGAGCCGCGTGAAGAACGCCTTGCTGCGCTCGGCGTCCGCCACGGGCATGTTCACGAACAGCATGCGACCGGCGTGTGCGGGAGTGGTCATGGTGTGTCTCCAGTCCGAGGTTCGATGACGTACAACGGGGTGGACCCGCCGCGCCTGCAGAACTCATCGGTGGACTTCGGAATGCGCATCGAGCATCTTCATCCGCTCGGCAGGACGATCCGAAAGAAACGGCCTGGACATGTTGCCTCTTCCGCGGCACCCGCGCCGGGGCATCGCCTGCCCGGGTGGTACGAAGTCCAGTGTGAACGAACAGGCTCAGCCCGCGACCGTACGTGTGTTCATCGCGCTCGCCCCGCCCGACCACGCGAAAGAAGAGCTGGCCCGGGAGTTGCGCCCCGCCTATGACACGCACCCGGACATGCGGTGGAACCGTGTTGAGGACTGGCACATCACCCTGGCGTTCCTCGGGGAGCTCCCGGCCGAGACCGTTCCGCTGCTGCGCCCGCTTCTCGCCGACCTTGCGGCGGACCACCGGCCCCCGTGTCTGGCACTGCGCGGCAGCGGAAACTTCGACGACCGGGTGCTGTGGAGCGGAATCGACGGAGACCTCGAGGAACTGCACCTGCTCGCCGCCGCTGTGCGTACCGCCGTCAGGAACTGCGGTGTCGTCTTCGAGGAGCGGCCCCTGCGCCCCCATCTGACGTTGGCCCGGGCCCGCCGGGGCGACCGATCCTCCGTCGGAGAGATCGCCGCAGGCTTCGCCGGATTCACCGGCAGCCGATGGGCTGCCGAACGTCTGCACCTGGTCGGCAGCAACGTGGGCCGTAGCCGCGGGCCGATCCACTACCGGGACATCGAGGCGTGGACCCTCGGCAACGGCAACGGCAACGGCAACGGCAACGGCAACGGCAACGGCAACGGCAAGGGCAACGGCAACGGGAACGCGAACGGCCCCGGGCAACAGGGCGCATCCGGTCCGACCCGGCGCTAAGCGGGGTCGGGGCCGTCGGCGAATTGCGGCAGAACCAAGTCGATCAGTGCGGTGACGTCGTTCCTCGGCAGGCCGGGCGTGGAACCGCAGGCCGAGGCCGCTCGGGCGGAGATCCTCGAGTTCCTCCGGGTCTCCTTCACCACATGACCCGAACGCACGACGACTGATGACCAAGACACGTCAGCCGTGGAGACGACCGCGACGCGTGTGACGCCGGATCCGGCGGCCCCCGCCCCTGAGGGGCGGCCGGCAACCAACGCGACGGCACCACCTTCACCGCACTCATCCGTGCCACGGCCCCGTCCCGGAACACACGGGGGTTTCGGGGCAGGGCCGTGGCATCACGGTGCACCGATTGCCACCACGGCCGGGCTGCGCCTCGGGTTCGCGCCCCGGCCCGTCCTGGCCATCGCCGGCGGTCAGCCGCGCACGTGCAGCCCGAAACCCCGGTGGCCCGCGGGCTCCAGTCCCTCCTTCAGGTGCAGCGAGGGGATCTCGTAGTCACCGAAGTTCTGCCGCCGGAACGCGATCGGTTCGGTCGACTCCAGGGTGAGCAGGCGCTGTTCCCAGGCCTTGGCGACGTCGGTGTACTCCTCGTCGGTCATCCGGTCGGTGCCGTACCGCACGAACGGCGGCAGCACCTCGATGCCCGGGTAGTAGAGGATGCCGTGGTGGATCGGGAACAGCAGATCGTCGATGGGGCCGTTGATCCCACGAGCGGCGTAATGGGACTCCGGGCCGCCGGTGGTCACCGACAGCAGCGCCTTCCTGCCCGCGAGGGTGCCTTCGCCGAAGCGCTCGCCGTACTTGGTGTCGCTGTGCTCGCCGACGCCGTACGCGAAGTGGTAGGTGAACACCCGGTCCACCCAGCCTTTGAGGATCGCGGGCATCGAGTACCACCACAGCGGGAACTGGAAGATGACCGTGTCGGCCCACAGCAGCTTCTCCTGCTCGGCGCGTACGTCCGCGGTGAGCGTCCCGGCGTCGAAGGCCCGGCCCGAGTCCAGGGCGACCTTCAGCGGACTCGAGGCGTCGGGGCCGTAGTCCGCGGCGTCCACGACCGCCTTCCAGTTCATCGCGTACAGGTCGCTCACCCGTACCTCGTGCCCGGCGGTCTCCAGTGTGGACACCGCGAGGTCCTTCAGTGAGCTGTTGAGCGACTTCGGCTCCGGGTGGGCGTGGACGATCAGCGTCTTCATGGGAACTCCTTCGGATCGGATGCCTTCGATCCTGGGCGCCGCGGCGCCCGCCGTTCAGGGGCGCCTCTTCCATCGGACGGGACTTCCTGGTATCGGCAGGACCACCTTCACGGGCACGTCGCGGGAACCACCGAGGCCATACTGAGGGCATGGACGATCTTGCGAGCTTCCTGCGGACCCGGCGTTCCCGGGTCGACCCGGCGGCCGTCGGCATCCCCACCGACAGCCGGCGCCGCGTCGAAGGGTTGCGCCGCGAAGAGGTCGCGCACCTGTCCGGAGTCAGCGTCGACTACTACGTACGCCTGGAGCAGGGCCGCGCGACCCAGCCCTCCGAGCAGGTCCTCGACGCGCTCGCCGGTGTCCTCGGCCTGGACGAGACCGAGCGCGGGCACCTCTACCGGCTCGCCCGGCAGCGCCGCCGCCGCGCGAAGGCGCCGGGCGGGCGGGTCCGGCCGGAGCTGCTGCGCGTTCTCGACCTGGTCGCCGACGCACCTGCGCTGATCATGGACCATCGGCTGGACGTGCTCGCCGGGAACCGCCTCGCCGGGCTCCTCTTCGGCCGGCCGATGCCGGGCCTGAACACCGCCCGGCACATCTTCCTCGAGGAGGCCGAGCGCGGCCTTTACGCGGACTGGGAGAAGTGCACCCTCGACGTGGTCGGGCACCTCCGCCTGGCCGCCGGCAAGTACCCCGAGGACCCCCGCCTGGCCTCGCTCATCGGCGAACTGGCGATGGGCAGCGAACGCTTCCGCCGTCTCTGGGCCCGCGCGGACGTGCGCGCCCGCACGCACGGACGCAAGGCGTACCGGCACCCACTGGTCGGACTGCTGGAACTGCACCAGGAGAATTTCGCACTACCCGACGAGACAGGCATGGAGCTGCTGGTGCTGTCCGCGGCCCCCGGCAGTCCCGCCGAGGACGGGCTGCGCCTGCTCGCGGGGCTGGGCGCGGACAGCGGTGACGCGCAGCGCGCAGTGAACGCTCCGGTCCGCGAGTAGACGACGCCCGGTCCTTGACCGCCGTATCCGCTTCGCGGATGCTTTCGTTGCGATACGTGCGCTGCGTACCGCAATAAGAAACCAGCCGAGGAGTAGTCATGGCCCAGCAGGTTCGTGCTGTCGTCGCCCGGGGGAAGGGTTCCCCGGTCAGTCTGGAAACGATCATCGTGCCGGACCCCGGGCCGGGCGAAGCCCTTGTGAGGATCCAGGCCTGCGGGGTCTGTCACACCGACCTGCACTACCGCGAGGGAGGCATCAACGACGACTTCCCCTTCCTCCTCGGCCATGAGGCGGCGGGCGTGGTCGAGTCCGTCGGCGAGGGCGTGACCGATGTGGCTTCCGGCGACTTCGTGATCCTCAACTGGCGTGCGGTGTGCGGTCAGTGCCGCGCCTGTCGGCGTGGCCGCCCCTGGTACTGCTTCGACACCCACAATGCCGAGCAGAAGATGACCCTGCTCGACGGCACCGAGCTGTCCCCGGCGCTGGGCATCGGCGCCTTCGCCGAGAAGACCCTCGTCCACGCCGGACAGTGCACCAAGGTCGACCCCGCCGTCTCCCCGGCGGTCGCCGGTCTGCTGGGCTGCGGTGTCATGGCCGGCATCGGCGCGGCGATCAACACCGGCAACGTCGGCCGTGGCGACTCCGTCGCCGTGATCGGCTGTGGGGGCGTCGGCAACGCCGCCATCGTGGGGGCCCGGCTGGCCGGGGCGGCGACGATCATCGCGGTCGACATCGACGACCGCAAGCTCGAGACCGCGCAGCGGATGGGCGCCACCCACACCGTGAACTCCCAGGCCACCGACCCCGTCGAGGCCATCCGCGGGCTGACCGGCGGCCATGGCGCCGACGTCGTCATCGAGGCGGTCGGCAGGCCGGAGACCTACCGGCAGGCGTTCTACGCCCGCGACCTGGCCGGGACCGTCGTGCTGGTGGGCGTGCCCACGCCCGAGATGAAGCTGGAGTTGCCGCTGCTGGACGTCTTCGGGCGCGGTGGCTCGCTCAAGTCGTCCTGGTACGGCGACTGCCTGCCGTCCCGGGACTTCCCGATGCTGGTCGACCTCCATCTGCAGGGCCGCCTCGACCTGGGCGCCTTCGTCACCGAGACGATCGCCCTGGACGAAGTCGAGAAGGCCTTCGACCGGATGCGCAACGGTGACGTGCTGCGTTCGGTGGTGGTCTTCTGATGGCCGCCGCTTCCGCCGTCCGCATCGACCATCTCGTCACGAGTGGGACGTTCAGTCTCGACGGCGGCACCTGGGACGTCGACAACAACGTCTGGATCATCGGCGACGACAGCGAGGCGATCGTCATCGACGCCGCGCACGACGCCGCCGCCATCGCGTCCGTCGTCGGGGACCGTACGCTGCGCGCGATCGTGTGCACGCACGCCCACAACGACCACATCGACGCGGCTCCCGCGCTGGCGGCACTGACCGGTGCGCCGATCCTGCTCCACCCGGATGACCTCTTCCTGTGGAAGCAGACCCACCCGGAGCGGTCTCCCGACGGCGAACTCGCCGACGGCCAGGAGCTGTCGGTGGCCGGGATCGAGCTGGCTGTTCTGCACACCCCGGGCCACGCGCCAGGTGCGGTGTGTCTGTACGCGCCCGAGCTGGGCACGGTCTTCACCGGCGACACGCTGTTCGCCGGCGGTCCGGGGGCCACGGGCCGCTCCTTCTCGGACTTTCCGACGATCATCGACTCCATCCGGGAGCGGTTGCTCACGCTGCCGCCCGGCACGGTCGTCCGTACCGGACACGGCGACGGGACGACCGTCGGAGCCGAGGCGCCGCAGCTCGACGAGTGGATCAAGCGAGGCCACTGACCGCCCCTGAGCTGCCCGTTCGTACGTCAACCGCCCCATGCTGTGGGGCGGTTTTCGTGTCTCTTGACAGCGGCTGGGGGCGCCTCCAAACTGTTGTTGCGCTTCCCGCAATCAGTTTCGTTATACGCACCGAGGTGTCATGAAGATTCCCGTGTGCCGGCTCGCGGATCTGCCGCGAGGCGAGGCCTACCGGCTCGAAATCGACCCGCCTGTCTCGGTGTTCCACACCGACGACGGAGAGGTCTTCGCCATCGACGACACATGCACCCACCAGGACGCCTCACTCGCTGACGGCTGGCTGGAAGGGTGCGAGGTCGAATGTCCGCTGCACGCGTCGAAGTTCGACCTGCGCACCGGCGCGGTCGACACATCGCCGGCCAAGCGTCCCGTCCGAACACACCAGGTCCTGGTCGAGGACGGCATGATCTACGTCGAGCTGTCCCTGGCCGCGCCCAACCTCCCGCCCTGCGTCGGGGCCCGGCTCGCGCAGGGCTCCGCGTGAGAACCGTGGCCGTGGTGGGTGCCTCGCTCGCCGGTCTGTCGGCCGCCCGCTCCCTGCGCAGGCAGGGGTACGACGGGCGGCTGGTCATCATCGGCGACGAACCCCACCGGCCCTACGACCGGCCCCCGCTGTCCAAGGAGTTCCTCACCGGGGCCGTCGCCGAGGCCGACCTCGCCCTGGAAGCGGACGGCGAGGACCTGGCCGCCGAATGGCTGCTCGGCACCCGTGCCACCGGCTTCGACCGTACCGAGCGCCGGATACGCCTCGCCGACGAGACAGCCGTCCGCGCCGACGGCATTGTCATCGCCACCGGCGCCGCTGCCCGCACCCTGCCGGCCCGTGCGGGCGGGCGGAAGCTGGCCGGCGTCCACGCGCTGCGCACCCTGGACGACGCCCGTGCGCTGCGGGACGACCTGGCCCGTGGCGGGCGTCTGGTCGTCATCGGCGGCGGCTTCATCGGTGCCGAGGTCGCCTCGACGGCGTACGCCCTCGGGCTGGACGTGACGGTCGTCGTGGTGGCGCCGACTCCGCTGGCCCGACCGCTCGGCGAGACGATGGGCGGTGTCGTGTCATCGCTCCACGCGGACCACGGCGTACGGCTGTTGTGCGGCGTCGGGGTCAAGGGGTTCAGCGGCGGCGAGCGAGGGGAGGCGGGAGTCCCGACGGCCGACGGCCGGGGGAGGGTGACAGCGGTCCTCCTGGAGGACGGCCGCCGGCTGCCCGCCGACATCGTCGTCGTCGGGGTGGGCGCCCGGCCGAATGTGGAATGGCTGGAGAGCTCCGGCATCGAGCTGGAGAACGGCGTCAAGTGCGGTGCGGACGGCCGCACCAACCTCACCGGCGTCGTCGCGGTCGGCGACTGCGCCAACTGGTACGACCCCGCCGCCGGAATCCACCGCCGCGTCGAGCACTGGACCGGCGCCAAGGAACGCCCCGCCGTCGCCGTCACCACCCTGCTGTCCGGTGGCGCCGGGGAGCCGGGACCCGTCAGGCCGCCGTACTTCTGGTCGGACCAGTACGGCGTACGGATCCAGTTCACGGGCCATGCGGCCGCGGCGGACAGTGTCACGGTCGAGGAAGGAGCGGCGGACGACCGCAGCTTCCTCGCGGTCTACCGCCGTGCCGGGGCTCCGGTCGCGGTGCTCGGGATGGACCAGCCTCGGCTGTTCACCCGCTGGCGCAAGCAACTGGCTGCCGCCGGGGCTTGACAGCGGGGGCCGCGCGCCACATTCTGCCCGCAAGAAGTTGCGCCATCCACGTCAGGTTGCACATCACACAACGTCCCCGGGGAGTGCCCACGTGACATCGACCAGCCTGCCGGACAGCCTGATCGCCACCCTCCCCGGCTCCTGCTACACCGATCCGGAGGTCTTCGCCCAGGAGCAGGAACGGATCTTCGAGACGATGTGGTTCTGCGTCGCGCGCGCCTCGGAACTCGCCAGGCCCGGCGCCTTCCGGACGGTCGAGGTGGGCCGCGAGAGCATCCTCGTCGCCCGCTCCCGCGACAACGCGATCCGCGCCTTCTTCAACGTGTGCCGGCACCGCGGTGCCAAGCTCCGCACCGAGGAGTCCGGCGAGGTCAGCCGGGCCTTCCAGTGTCCCTACCACGCCTGGACGTACGACCTCACCGGCAAGCTGATCGCCGCGCCCAACCTCACCAAGATGCCGGACGTCGGCCGTACCGAGTACGGCCTGGTGGGTGTGCACGTACGCGAATGGCTCGGCTATGTGTGGGTCTGCCTGGCCGAGGAGCCGCCCAGCTTCGAGGAGCAGGTCATCGGCGCGGTCGTGGAGCGGCTGGGCGATGTGGAGCCGATCGAGCACTACGACATCGACAACCTCGCGGTCGGCAAGCGGATCGTCTACGACGTCAAGGCGAACTGGAAGCTCATCATCGAGAACTTCATGGAGTGCTACCACTGCGCGACGATCCATCCCGAACTCACCGAGGTGCTACCGGAGTTCGCCGACGGCTACGCCGCCCAGTACTACGTCGGCCACGGCGCCGAGTTCGGTTCGGACATCCAGGGTTTCACGGTCGACGGCACCGAGGGCCTGGACCGGATACCCGGTGTGTCCCCCGACCAGGACCGCCGCTACTACGCGATCACCGTCCAGCCGCAGGTCTTCATCAACCTCGTGCCGGACCATGTCATTTTCCACCGGATGTACCCGGTCGCCGCCGACCGCACGATCGTCGAGTGCGACTGGCTCTACCTCAAGGACGTCGTGGACAGCGGCAGGGACGTCAGCCGCTCCGTCGAGCTCTTCGACCGCGTCAACCGGCAGGACTTCGACGCCTGCGAGCGCTGCCAGCCCGCCATGAGCTCCCGCCTGTACGCCAAGGGTGGCGTCCTGGTCCCCAGCGAGCACCACATCGGCGCCTTCCACGAGTGGGTCCAGGAGCGGCTGGGGACGGCTCCTCAGCCGAGGTAGCCCATCCGGTGGCTGATCTCCGCCGCTCCCCTGATCAGTGTCGGTGCCAGCTCGTGCATCCGCTCCTCGGTGAAGCGGTAGGACGGCCCGGACACGGTGACCGCCGCGATGACCTCGCCGTCGCGGGAGCGGACGGGCGCGGCCATGGCGTGCAGGCCGACCTCCAGCTCCTCCAGGGTCCAGGCGTAACCGCGCTCCCTGGCCTCGGCGAGGTTCTTCTCCAGCTTCGTCTTCGAGGTCAGGGTGTGCGGGGTGAGCTTCTCCAGGCCCGCGTCCATGATCAGCTCGGCGCGCTCCCTTGCGGGCAGGTGGGCCAGCAGGATCTTGCCGCTGGACGTGGCGTGCAGCGGGGTCAGCTGGCCGACCCAGTTGTGCGCGCTGACGGCGGCCGGGCCGCGCACCTGGAAGAGGTTGATCGCGAACTGCTTCTCCATGACCGCGATGTTGACGGTCTCCTCGAGCTCCTCGGCCAGCCGTTCGCAGACCGGGCGTCCCTGCTGGGTGATGTCGATCCGTCCGGTGACGGCGCCGGCCAGCCGGACGATCCCGAAGCCGAGCCGGTACTTGCCGCGCTCGGCGGCCTGCTCCACCAAACCGCGCGCTTCCAGGGCGCCCAGCAGCCGGAAAGCGGTCGACTTGTGCACGTCGATCTCCGTGGCCACTTCGCTCACTCCGGCCTCGCCGCGCTGAGCCAGGATCTCCAGGACGCTGATCGCGCGGTCGACGGACTGGACGCCGCCGGTCTGCGACCCGGCAGTTTCGTTATCTGCGCTGAAGTTGCTCATAGCGGAACTATACGCGCGGTAAACAACAGACCGGGGGAAGCGAAAGGGAGGCGATGGCTCTCCAAGTTGCGTGGCACGCAACCTGGTGCGTATGGCGCTACTCGTACTAGCATGCCTCGCGTATCGACGGCGCGAGCGAGACGAGACAGCCATGGCTCCCTTGCAGTACGACTTCGTCATCGTCGGCGGCGGCTCGGCCGGCAGCGCGCTGGCCAACCGGCTCTCCGCCGAACCGGCCAACCGCGTGCTGGTGCTCGAAGCCGGCCGCTCCGACTACCCGTGGGACATCTTCATCCAGATGCCCGCCGCCCTCACGTTCCCCATCGGCAGCCGCTTCTACGACTGGAAGTACGAGTCCGAGCCCGAGCCCCACATGGGCGGCCGCCGCGTCTACCACGCACGCGGCAAGGTCCTCGGCGGCTCCAGCAGCATCAACGGCATGATCTTCCAGCGCGGCAATCCGCTGGACTACGAGCGCTGGGCCGCGGACCCGGGGATGGAGAAGTGGGACTACTCCCACTGCCTGCCCTACTTCCAGCGCATGGAGAACTGCCTTGCCGCCGACCAGGACGATGAGTTCCGAGGCCACGACGGCCCGCTCGTCCTCGAACGCGGACCCGCGTCCAGCCCGCTCTTTCCCGCGTTCCTCGCGTCCGTCCAGGAAGCCGGCTACCCGCTCACGGACGACGTCAACGGCTACCGCCAGGAGGGCTTCGCCGCCTTCGACCGCAACGTCCACCGCGGGCGTCGGCTGTCCGCCTCCAAGGCCTATCTGCACCCCGTCATGAAGCGGCCCAACCTCACCGTCAGGACCCGGGCGCTCGTCACCCGCGTCCTGTTCGAGGGCAAGCGCGCGGTCGGCGTGGAGTACCAGCGCGGTCGCGGCAAGCCGCAGCGGGTACGGGCCGGCGAGGTCATCCTCTGTGGCGGTGCCATCAACTCACCCCAGCTGCTGCAGCTCTCCGGTGTCGGCAAGGCGGAGGAGCTGCAGGATCTGGGCATCGAGGTCGTCCACGATCTGCCGGGCGTCGGCGAGAACATGCAGGACCACCTTGAGGTCTACGTGCAGTACGCCTGCAAGCAGCCGGTCTCCATGCAGCCGTACATGAAGAAGTGGCGCTATCCCTTCATCGGCCTGCAGTGGCTGTTCCGCAAGGGTCCGGCCGCCACGAACCACTTCGAAGCCGGAGGCTTCGCCCGCAGCAACGAGGACGTCGACTACCCCAACCTGATGTTCCACTTCCTGCCGATCGCGGTCCGGTACGACGGTTCCTCGCCGGCGGGCGGGCACGGCTACCAGGTGCACGTCGGGCCCATGTACTCCGACGCCATCGGCTCGGTGAAGATCAAGAGCAGGGATCCGCGCGAGCATCCGGCGCTCCGCTTCAACTACCTGTCGACCGAGCAGGACCGGCGGGAGTGGGTCGAGGCGATCCGGGTGGCCCGCAAGCTGCTCAACCAGCCCGCCATGGAGCCGTACAACGCCGGGGAGGTCTCGCCCGGGCCGTCGGTCGCGACGGACGAGGAGATCCTGGACTGGGTCGCCAAGGAGGGCGAGACGGCCCTGCATCCGTCCTGCACCTGCAAGATGGGGACCGATGCGATGGCGGTCGTGGACCCGGACAGCCTGCGGGTGCACGGCGTGCAGGGCCTGCGCGTCGTGGACGCGTCCGTCATGCCCTACGTCACCAACGGCAACATCTACGCCCCCACGATGATGATCGCCGAACGGGCCGCCGACCTCATCCTCGGCAAGGACCCCCTGCCCCCCTCCAAGGCGGCGTACTACCGCCACCGCGACCCGCGGTGAGGACGCTTCTGCAGCGGGTCCGCTACGAAGTCCTGCCGGCCGGCCCCACCGAGGACCAGGTCCTCGCCCATGTCCCGCGCGACGTGGTGATCACCGTCACCGCGTCGCCGGTCAAGGGCCTCGACCCCACTCTGGACCTCACCGTCCGGCTCGCGGGCCATGGCTACCGCGTCGTCCCGCATGTGCCCGCGCGCCTCCTGCGCGACGGTGCGCACGTCGCGGAGATCGCCGACCGGCTCCGGGCCTCCGGCGTCGAGGACGTCTTCGTGCCGGCCGGCGACGCGAACCCCTCGGCGGGTGCGTACGAGGGGGCCCTGCCCGTGCTGCGGCAGTTGAGCGAGCTGGGCAGCCCCTTCCGTCATGTCGGCATCACCGGCTATCCCGAGCGGCATCCCCTGATCGACGACGACATCACCATTCAGGCCATGTGGGAGAAGCGCGTCCACGCCACGTACATCGTCAGCAACCTGTGCTTCGACCCGCAGGTCCTGGGGGAGTGGGTCGGGCGCATCCGGCGCCGCGGCGTGGCCCTGCCCGTCCATGTGGGGGTGGCAGGGCCCGTGGAGCGGACGAAGCTGCTCGCCATGGCCACCAAGATCGGCGTCGGCGAGTCGACGCGCTTCCTGGCCCGGCACGCCTCGTGGTTCGTCCGCCTCTCCGCGCCCGGCGGCTACTCGCCGGAGCGGTTCCTCACGCGCACCGCGCCCGCGCTGACGGCGCCCTCGGCGGTGGTGGCGGGGCTGCACGTCTTCACGTTCAACCAGATCGCCGAGACCGAGCGCTGGCGCCGCGCGATGCTCGAGCGCGCCGACAACTGATGCGTTCCGCACCACCCCTGCGAGGGTGCCCGCGCGCTCGCACGACGTGGCGTCAGCGGAAGACCACCGTGCGGTTTCCATCGATCATGACGCGGTTCTCGCTGTGCCATTTCACCGCGTGCGCGAGTACCTGCGCCTCGACATCGCGGCCCACGGTCACCAGCTCCTCCGGGTCGAGCGAGTGGTCGACCCGGACCACGTCCTGCTCGATGATCTGCCCTTCGTCCAGCTCCGGGGTGACGTAGTGCGCGGTCGCCCCGACCAGCTTGACCCCGCGGTCGTACGCCTGGTTGTAGGGACGTGCGCCCTTGAAGCTCGGCAGGAAGGAGTGGTGGATGTTGATCGCCCGCCCCTCCAGCTGCTTGCACAGATCATCGGAGAGGACCTGCATGTAGCGGGCCAGCACCACCAGCTCGATGTCCAGCTCACGCACCAGCTCCAGCAGCCGCGCCTCCGCCTCGGCCTTGGTCTCCCGCGTCACCGGCACGTGCAGGAACGGCACGCCGTAGGTGTCCGCGAGTGCTTCGAACTCCCGGTGATTGGAGACGATCGCCGGGATCTCGATGTTGAGCGCGCCGGTCCGCTGCCGGAAGAGCAGGTCGTTGAGGCAGTGCCCGAACTTGGACACCATGATCAGCGTGCGCGTCGGGGTGGCCGCGTCCCGCAGCGTCCACCTGATCCCGTACGCCTCGGCGACCGGGCCGAATCGGGAACGCAGAGTTTCCAGACCTGTGTCCGGATCGGAGATGTCGAAGTGGACCCTCATGAAGTACCGGCCCTTGAGCCGCTCGTCGAACTGCTGGCTCTGCAGGATGTTGCCGGAGTTGCGTACGAGGAAGCCGCTCACCGCGTGGACGATGCCGGCCCGGTCCGGGCACGCGAGGGTGAGGACGTACTCGTGGCCGGGTTGTGGGCGAGGGGACATATGCGACCTCCGCTGGTGCGTAATGAGCAACAGAGTGAGTGATACGCAACATGGTCCAGTCCCGTAAGGCCTGCGGTCAAGAGGTGAAGCCCGCAGGTATCAACCCCTTGACGCGCGCCACCCGTTCGGCCAGGGTGTTCCACCACAAGCAATTCGATGCGCTATGCGCAACGGATTCGTCTGAAGGGCTCATCGCGTGGCGGACCTGTATCTGGACGGTGAGTGGCGCGACCCGGTTGCGGGCGGCCGCCGGGAGATTCGCTGCCCAGCCGACGGCACGCTCGTCGCGAGCGTGGGCGAGGGGATGCGGGCCGACACCGAGGCCGCGATCCTCGCAGCACGCCGTGCCTTCGACTCGGGACCGTGGCCGGGCACGCCGGAGCGCGAGCGCGGGGCGCTGCTCCTTCGCGTGGCGGACATCCTGGAACGGGACGCGAAGGAATTCGCCAGGGCCGAATCGCTCGACACGGGCAAGCGGCTCGTGGAGAGCGAGTACGACATCGCGGATGTCGTCTCCTGTTTCCGTTACTACGGCGGGGTCGCGGGCACCAGCGCGGGCCGGGTCATCGACACGGGCCGCGACGACGCCATCAGCCGGGTCGTCCACGAGCCGATCGGTGTCTGCGGCCTGATCACCCCCTGGAACTACCCTCTTCTTCAGGCCTCCTGGAAGGTCGCGCCGGCCCTCGCCGCGGGCAACACCTTTGTCCTGAAGCCCAGTGAGCTGACCCCGTCCACCTCGATCCTGCTCATGCGGGCGCTGGAGGAGGCCGGGCTCCCCGCGGGGGCCGCCAACCTCGTCCTGGGCACCGGGCCGGAGGTGGGGGCGCCGCTGTCCGAGCACCCGGATGTGGACATGGTGTCCTTCACCGGCGGGCTGGAGACCGGAAAGCGGATCATGGCCACGGCCGCCGCGACGGTGAAGAAGGTCGCGCTGGAGCTGGGCGGCAAGAACCCCAACGTCATCTTCGCCGATGCCGACTTCGAGACGGCCGTGGACTTCGCGCTCACGGCCGTCTTCCTGCATTCGGGCCAGGTCTGCTCGGCCGGCGCCCGGCTGATCGTCGAGGACTCGCTGCACGACGCCTTCGTCGATGAGGTCGTACGCCGCGCGCGGCAGATCCGCCTCGGCGGACCCTTCGACGCCGCGGCCGAGACCGGCGCGCTGATCTCCGCCGCCCACCGCGACAAGGTCGAGGCCTATGTCGCCGCCGGCATCGCCGAAGGCGCCGTCCTGCGCTGCGGCGGCGCCCGCCCGGACGACCCCGCGCTCGCGGACGGCTTCTACTACCCGCCGACCGTTCTCGACGAGTGCACCCAGGACATGCGCGTGGTGCACGAGGAGTCCTTCGGCCCGGTGCTGACCGTCGAACGCTTCAGCGGCGGCGAGAACGCCGAGGACGAAGCCGTACGCATCGCCAACGACACGGATTTCGGACTGGCCGGTGCCGTCTGGACACAGGACGCGGGCAAGGCGCAGCGAGTCGCCCGCCGGCTGCGCCACGGCACCGTATGGATCAACGATTACCACCCCTATGTGCCGCAGGCGGAGTGGGGTGGGTTCGGGCAGTCGGGCGTGGGCCGGGAGCTGGGACCTGCCGGCCTGGACGAGTACCGCGAGCCCAAGCACATCTGGCAGAACATCCAACCGCGGCCGCAGCGCTGGTTCCGCAGCTGAAGCGCACCGGGCCGGAGACCTGAAGCCCGGAAGGCCGAACACCTGAAGCATGGAGAGAGGTCGACAGTGATCCCAGCACAGACCGAGGTGTCGCGGCGGCGCGACAGGTCCCAGGACCCGGATCAGGACCGGACCCCGGTCATCTCCGTGCGCGGGCTGTGGAAGGTGTTCGGGCCGAAGGCCGAAAAGGTGCCGCAGTCCGAGGAGTTGTGCGGCCTGTCGCGCCGTGAGCTCATGGACCGTGCGGGATGCACGGCGGCGGTGCGGGACGTGAGCTTCGACGTGTCGCCCGGCGAGGTCTTCGTGGTCATGGGCCTGTCCGGCTCGGGCAAGTCCACCCTGGTGCGATGTCTGACCCGGCTGATCGAACCGACCGCCGGCCAGGTCGTCTTCGAGGGCGAGGACATCCGCGACGCCGACCCCAAGCGCCTGCGGGAGCTTCGCCGGCACAAGTTCTCCATGGTCTTCCAGCACTTCGGGCTGCTGCCGCACCGGTGCGTGGTGGACAACGTCGCGTACGGCCTGGAGATCCGCGGCATGGGCAAGGCGCAGCGCACCAAGCGCGCGCTGGAGGTCGTCGAGCTGGTGGGCCTGTCCGGCTACGAGAACTCCTACCCCGACCAGCTCTCCGGCGGTATGCAGCAGCGCGTCGGCCTCGCGCGGGCGTTGGCCGGCGATCCGGATGTGCTGCTCTTCGACGAGCCGTTCTCGGCGCTGGACCCTATGATCCGGCGGGACATGCAGAACGAGGTCATCCGGCTGCACCACGAGGTCGGCAAGACCATGGTCTTCGTCACCCACGACCTGTCCGAGGCGCTCAAGCTGGGCGACCGCATCCTGATCATGCGCGACGGCAAGACGGTCCAGTGCGGTACGGGCGACGAACTGGTCGGCGCTCCCGCCGACGACTACGTCCGCGACTTCGTGAAGGACGTGCCGCGTGCCGATGTCCTGACGCTGCGCTGGATCATGCGCCCGGCGGGGCCGGACGACGATCTCGACGGACCCGAATTCGGCCCGGACGTGGTGGTGCGGGACGCCACCAGGGCGGTGTTCGAGGCGGTGAAGCCGGTCAAGGTCGTCGAGAACGGCAAGCTGCTGGGTGTCGTCGGCGACGAGGAGATCCTCGCGGTGATCGCGGGCGTGGAAGGCGGCGCGTGATGGCCGTCGTCGCCCAGGCGCCCAGGCGACTGGGGGCGATCCGCGCCATCCCGCGCCGGTTCGTCGTCGCCGGGATACTGGCCCTCTGGCTGCTGATCTTCGCCGTGTTCCGCGGCCACCAGACGCTCGCGCTGGCGGCGGCCGACCTGACCGGTCTGCACCGCTGGTTCAACGACGTCAACGACTCGATCGGCGCCGACCGCAACAGCAATCCGCTCTTCCTCTACTTCTTCAACGAGATCCGGCTGGTCATCGACAACCTGGTGACCTTCATCCAGTCGCTGATCTCCCAGCCCTCGAGCGGTCGCGGAGTCCCGCAGATCGGGTGGCTCGGTGTCGTCGGCATCGTCGGCTACCTCTCCTGGGCCCTGGGCAACGTGCGGGTCGCGCTGCTCGCCATGGCCGGCTTCACCTTCTTCGGGCTGCAAGGCCTGTGGCAGGAGAGCATGGACACCCTGGCCCTGACGCTCTCGGCGGTCTTCGTCTCGCTCCTCATCGGCATCCCGCTCGGCGTGTGGGCCGGGATGTCCGACCGGGCCAACCGGATCATGACGCCGTTCCTGGACTTCATGCAGACGATGCCGACCTTCGTCTATCTCGCCCCGCTCACGCTGTTCTTCCTCATCGGGCCGGCCTCCGCCACGATCGCCACGCTGATCTACGCGGCGCCTCCCGCGATCCGTATCACCGCGCACGCCATTCGGTCCGTGCCGGCGACGACGGTCGAGGCGGCCTATTCGCTGGGCTCGACGCGGCGCCAGACGCTCACCAAGGTGCTCCTGCCGATGTCCAAGCGGACCGTGGTGATGGGCATCAACCAGACCATCATGGCCGCCCTGGCCATGGTCACCATCGCCGCGCTGATCGACGCACCCGGGCTCGGCAAGACCGTGGTCAAGGCGTTGCAGTCGCTGGACGTCGGCACAGCGTTCAACGCTGGTCTCGCCATCGTCGTCATGGCCATCGTCCTCGACCGCGTTACGACGGCGGCGAGCGAGCGCAGCGCGACCGGGGTCCCCTCAGCAGAGGGGAGCGGCCGGGCTCCCGGTCGCCTGGGCGGCCCGTTCGTGAAGTGGCGCCGGCATCTGCTGGTGGCGGGCGGCGTGGTGGCCGCGGTCCTGGTGTATCTGTCGCACACCTACGTGTGGGCGGCGGAGTTCCCCGGCGAGGGCAGTACCGGCAGCACCATCGCCAGTGCGGCGGACACCGTGACCACCTGGGCGCAGGACCACCTCTCCGGCATGACGAACGCCCTGCGTGACGCCGTCACCAACGGTCTGCTCAACCCCTTCCAGTCGCTGCTGACCGACTCCCCGTGGTGGCTGGTCGGCGCCGTCCTGGTCGCCGTCGGAGCCGTGCTGGGCGGCCGGCGGGCCGGAGTGACGGCCGGGGTGTGCGTGGCCCTGCTCGTCGGCACCGGCATGTGGTCGGACAGCATGACGACGCTGGCGTCGACCGCCGTGGCGACGGTGCTGGTGATGGCCCTCGGGGTCGTGGTGGGCGTCTGGATGGGGCGCAGCCCTATGGCCGACCGGCTCATCCGGCCCACTCTGGATGCGGCGCAGGTCATGCCCCCGTTCGTCTATCTGGTGCCGTTCCTCGCGCTGTTCGGGGCGACCCGGTTCACCGCGATCGTCGCCGCGGTCGTCTATGCGGCGCCCGTCACGATGAAGATCATCGCGGACGGGGTGCGGGCCGTGCCGGAGACCACCGTCGAGGCGGCCACGGCTGCCGGGTCCAATACCTGGCAGATCATCACCAAAGTCCAACTGCCGATGTCACGCAGCGCCCTGGCTCTCGCTGTCAACCAGGGCCTGATCTACGTGCTGTCGATGGTTGTAGTGGGCGGCCTGGTCGGTGCGGGCGCCCTCGGCTACGACGTCGTAGCCGGTTTCTCGCAAGGAGAGCTGTACGGCAAGGGGCTGGCGGCGGGACTCGCCATCGTGCTGCTCGGCGTCATGTTCGACGGGATCACACAGGCGGCGGCGCGCCGTACCACGGCGGTGAACGGCCGTCGGCACTAGGCAGTCAAAAGGAGCACGACACATGGCAATACACCTCGTCGCGGGTACCCGTCCCGCGAGATGGCGCGCCGGCGCGGCCGGACTGACCGTACTGGGTCTCGCCCTCACCGCCTGCGGCGGTGCCAAGGTCGGTGACACCCCCTCCGCCGCGGGCAGCAGCTCCGGCGGTAAGTGCGGCACCTTCAATCTCGCCGTCAACCCGTGGGTCGGCTACGAGGCGGACGCGGCGGTCGTCGCCTACGTCGCGGAGCACAAACTCGGCTGTACGGTCAAGAAGAAGGACCTCAAGGAGGAGGTCGCGTGGCAGGGCTTCGGGACCGGTGAGGTCGACGCGGTCCTGGAGAACTGGGGCCATGACGACCTGAAGAAGAAGTACATCACCGATCAGAAGACCGCCGTGGCGGCCGGCCCCACCGGCAACAACGGGGTCATCGGCTGGTACGTACCGCCGTGGCTGGCGAAGAAGTACCCGGACATCACCAGTTACAAGAACCTCAACAAGTACGCGTCGCAGTTCAAGACCTCGGAGTCGGGCAGCCAGGGCCAACTGCTGGACGGCGACCCGTCGTACGTCACCAACGACGCGGCGCTGGTGAAGAATCTGAACCTGAACTTCAAGGTGGTGTACGCGGGCAGCGAGACCGCGCTCATCCAGGCCTTCCGGCAGGCCGAGAAGAAGCAGGAGTGGATCCTCGGCTACTTCTACGAGCCGCAGTGGTTCCTCTCCGAGGTGCCGCTGGTCAAGGTCGACCTGCCCCCGTACAAGGAGGGCTGCGACGCCGTCGCGGCGGCGGTCGCCTGCGACTATCCCGTGTACGACCTGGACAAGATCGTCAGTACCAAGTTCGCCGCGTCGGGCAGTCCGGCCTACAGCCTGGTCAAGAGTTTCTCGTGGACCAATGACGATCAGAACCTCGTCGCGAAGTACATCGCCGTCGACAAGATGTCGGACGAGGCGGCTGCGAAGAAGTGGGTCGAGGCCAATGGCGACAAGGTGGCCGCCTGGCTGAAGTGACCTGTCGGGTGGCGGGAGAAACGTTCCGTCGGCGACCTCCCGGACGACGTCCGGGGGAGCCCCACCTGACCACCGGCGTGACGCACGCCGGCGAGAGCACACCGCAGTGCCCGGAGAGCTGTTCCGACAGCCCTCCGGGCACTGTCGTTTGCCCCCTTGACACCTCCCGGAGGGACCGGCACATTGAGTTGCGCAACCTGAAGCTTGTTGCGCTGAAAGCAACTCGGACTGCTGTAAGGCGGAGGTGCGGCGATGGCGGGACCCCGAGTGGTCATCATCGGAGCGGGCGTCGTGGGAGCGGCGCTGGCGGACGAACTGTCGGCCGCGGGCTGGACGGAGATCACGGTCGTCGACCAGGGCCGGCTCCCCGCCACCGGAGGCTCCTCGTCGCACGCCCCGGGTCTGGTCTTCCAGACCAACTCCTCCAAGACGATGACCGAACTCGCCCGCTACACCGTCGAGAAGTTCTGCTCCCTCGACGTCGACGGCCAGCCCTGCTTCCTCCAGGTCGGCGGCCTCGAAGTGGCCACCACGACCGACCGCCTCACCGAACTCCACCGCCGCCACGGCTGGATCACCGCCTGGGGCGTCGAAGCCCGGCTGCTGAGCTCCGAGGAGTGCGTGGAACTCCACCCGCTCGTGGACCCCTCGCGAGTCCTCGGCGGGCTGCTGGTGCCCACGGACGGCCTCGCCAAGTCCGTGCTCGCGGTCGAGGCGCAGATCCGGCGGGCGAAGGAGCGCGGTGTCCGTTTCCTCGCCCGCCACGAAGTCCTCGACGTGCTGCAGAGCGACGGAAGCGTCAGCGGCGTCCGCACCGACCAGGGCGAGATCCCCGCCGACATCGTCGTGTGCTGCGCCGGCATCTGGGGCCCGAAGATCGCCCGCATGGTCGGCATGAACCTCCCGCTCACCCCGCTCGCCCACCAGCTCGCGTGGACCGGCCCGGTGCCCGCCCTGGAAGGCCAGACGGAGGAGGCCGTCCGCCCGATCCTGCGCCACCAGGACGCCGACCTCTACTACCGCGACCGCTTCGACCGCATCGGCATCGGCTCCTACGGTCACCGCCCGATGCCGGTCTCCGTCGACGACATCCGCTCGGTGCAGGCAGCGGACGCGGCCGACGAGATGCCGTCGGTGCTGAAGTTCACCGAGGGCGACTTCGCGGACGCCTGGACCGAGACGCAGTCCCTCCTCCCCGCCACCCGCGAAGCCAAGATCGAGGAGGGCATCAACGGCCTGTTCTCCTTCACCACCGACGGGCTTCCCCTCCTGGGCGAGTCACCGGAGGTGAAGGGCTTCTGGGTCGCCGAGGCCGTCTGGGTCACCCACTCCGCCGGCGTGGCGCGGGCCGTCTCCGAATGGCTGGTCGACGGATACTGTTCCTCCTTCGACCTGCACGAGTGCGACGTCAACCGGTTCGAGCCGCACCAGCTCTCCCCGGAGTACGTCCTCGCCCGCGACTGCCAGAACTTCGTCGAGGTGTACGACATCCTCCACCCGCTCCAGCCGCCGGGCGCCCCCCGCCCGATCCGCACCAGCCCCTTCTACGGACGGCAGCAGGAGCTCGGTGCTGTCTTCCTCGAGGCGAACGGCTGGGAGCGCCCCCAGTGGTACGAGGCCAACGCCGCACTGGTCGAGGGCCGTTCCATCCCCACCCCCAACGACTGGGCCGCCCGCTACTGGTCCCCGATCGTCGGCGCCGAGGCCCAGACCACCCGCGAGACCGTCGCGATGTACGACATGACGGCCCTCAAGCGCCTGGAGGTCAGCGGACGCGGCGCGGCGGCCTTCCTGGAGCGGCTGTCCACCGGCAAGATCGACAAGTCCGTCGGCTCGGTGACGTACACGCTCCTCCTGGACGAGGACGGTGGCATCCGCAGCGACGTCACGATCGCCCGCCTCGCCCGTGACCTCTTCCAGGTCGGCGCGAACGGCAATCTCGACCACGACTGGTTCACCCGCCACCTCCCGGACGACGGTTCGGTCGCCGTCCGCGACATCACCCCCGGCACCTGCTGCATCGGCCTGTGGGGCCCGCTCGCCCGCCAGGTCCTGCAGCCGCTGGCCGACTGCGACTTCTCCAACGACGGCCTGAAGTACTTCCGCGCCAAGCGCGCCCACATCGGCTCCGTGCCGGTCACAGCGATGCGGCTGTCGTACGTCGGCGAACTCGGCTGGGAGCTCTACACCACGGCCGACCACGGCCTGAAACTCTGGGACACGCTGTGGGCCGCCGCCCGGCCGCTCGGCGGCATCATCGCCGGCCGCGGTGCCTTCAACAGCCTGCGCCTGGAGAAGGGTTACCGCTCCTTCGGAACCGACATGACCTACGAGCACGACCCCTACGAAGCCGGCGTCGGCTTCGCCGTCAAGCTCGACAAGCCCGACTTCATCGGCAAGACGGCCCTCGAGCGTCGCAAGGCGGAGGTGAAGCGCCGCCTGACGTGCCTGACGATCGACGACCCGTCCGCCGTCGTCATGGGCAAGGAACCCGTCTACGACGGCGACCGCCCCGTCGGCTACGTCACCAGTGCCTCCTACGGGTACACCATCGGCAAAGGCATCGCCTACACCTGGCTCCCGGCCGAGCTCGCCACCCCCGGGCGTGTGCTGCACGTCGGCTACTTCGATCAGCGGGTCGCCGCGCAGGTCGCCGACGAGCCGCTGTTCGACCCGTCCATGTCCCGCCTCCGCGGCTAGTCAGGAGACGCCCGATGAGCCCCCGCACCCCCGGCGCCGATCTCCCCGAGCACCCCGACTGGCTGTGGCGCACGCCCGAGCCGAAGAAGTCGTACGACGTCATCATCGTCGGCGGCGGCGGACACGGCCTCGCCACCGCCCACTACCTGGCCAGGAACCACGGCATCACCAACGTCGCGATCCTGGAGAAGGGCTGGCTCGCGGGCGGCAACATGGCCCGCAACACCACCATCATCCGCTCCAACTACCTCTGGGACGAGAGCGCCGGGATCTACGAGCACGCGCTCAAGCTCTGGGAGGGCCTGGAGGAGGAGCTGGACTACCCGATCCTCTTCTCCCAGCGCGGCGTACTCAACCTCGCCCACAGCCTCCAGGACGTGCGCGACAGCGTTCGCCGCGTGGAGGCCAACCGCCTCAACGGCGTCGATGCCGAATGGCTCGACCCGCGGCAGGTCCAAGAGGTCTGCCGGATCGTCAACATCTCCCCGGACGTGCGCTACCCGGTGATGGGCGCCACGTACCAGCCCCGCGCGGGCATCGCCAAGCACGACCACGTCGCCTGGGGTCTCGCCCGCTCGGCGGACGCCGCCGGCATCGACATCATCCAGAACTGCGAAGTCACCGGCATCGACATCGCCGGCGGCCGGGTGATCGGGGTTCAGACCACCCTCGGCCCGATCGCGGCGGGAAAGGTCGCGCTCTGCTCGGCGGGTCATTCCTCGGTCCTCGCCGCCATGGCGGGCTTCGAGGTGCCGCTGCAGAGCCATCCGCTGCAGGCGCTGGTGAGCGAGCTGCTGGAGCCCGTCCACCCCACCGTGGTGATGTCCAACGCCGTGCACGTCTACGTCAGCCAGGCCCACAAGGGCGAGCTCGTCATGGGCGCGGGCATCGACTCGTACAACTCCTACACCCAGCGCGGCGCCTTCCACATCATCGAAGAGCAGATGTCCGCCGCGCTGGAGCTCTTCCCCGTCTTCGCCCGCGCGCACGTGCTGCGCACCTGGGGCGGCATCGTCGACGTCAGCCCCGACGCCTCACCGATCGTCGGCCTGACCCCGGTGGACAACCTGTACCTCAACTGCGGCTGGGGCACCGGTGGTTTCAAGGCCACCCCCGGCGTGGGATGGGTCTTCGCCCACACCATCGCCCACGACGCCCCGCACCACCTCAACGCCCCCTTCTCGCTCGACCGTTTCACCACCGGCGCGCTCGTCGACGAGCACGGCGCGGCCGCGGTAGCCCACTGAGGAGCCCGAAACCATGCTGCTCATCCCATGCCCCTGGTGCGGACCCCGCGACGAGGCCGAGTTCCACTACGGCGGTCAGGCGCACCTCGCCTACCCCGAGGACCCCTCGGCCCTGACGGACGAGCAGTGGGCCCGCTACCTCTTCTTCCGCGACAACCCCAAGGGGCCCTTCGCCGAGCGCTGGATGCACTCGGCGGGGTGCCGCCGGTGGTTCAACGCGGTACGTGACACGTCGACGAACGAGTTCATCGAACCTCGCTGCGGGCAGACCGCTCCGCGTGGCGAGCGCGGCGAGTTGGGGGAGGGCGGGCGCAACACGACCACCGGCCCGCAGCCGACCACGAAGCCTGGGGGTCCAGAGGTGGAGTCCCCGGTTTCGGAACGGGACCGGGCGGGGGAGACCCAGCCGTTCCGGCGCGCCACCGGTGGCCGCATCGCGCGCAGCGACCGGCTGGCGTTCACCTTCGACGGAGTCGCCTACGAAGGCCATCCCGGCGACACCCTCGCCTCCGCCCTCCTCGCCAACGGCGTCATCCGGACCAACACCAGCATCAAGCTCGGCCGCCCCCGCGGCATCTTCTCCGCCGGTGTCGAAGAACCCAACGCCGTCATCCAGATCGAGGAGCCCTTCCCCGAGCCGATGCTCCCCGCGACGACCGTCGAGCTGTACGACGGCCTCGTCGCGACCGGCCTCCCCGGCAGGGGACGGCTCGCCACCGAGCCCGACCCTGCCCGCTACGACGCCGTGCACGCCCACTGCGACGTGCTGATCGTCGGCGACGGCCCGGCCGGACTGGCCGCGGCCGCGGCCGCCGCCCGCAGCGGTGCCCGCGTCATCCTCGCCGACGACCAGCCCGAGCTCGGCGGAACCCTCCTCAGCACCGGCCGGCTCCCCTCCTGGCCGGCCGAGGTCGCGGCGCTGCTCGAAGCGAGCGCGGATGTACGCGTCCTGCGCCGCACCACCGTCTTCGGCTACTACGACGACAACCACCTCCTCGCCGTGGAGCGCCGCACCAACCACCTTGGCGCCCACGCCCCGGACAACGTCTCCCGCGAGCGCGTCTGGCGCATCCGCGCCCGCCGAGTCGTCCTCGCCACCGGTGCCCACGAGCGCTCCCTCGCCTTCGCCGACAACGACCGCCCGGGCGTCATGCTGGCCGCCTCGGCCCGTAGTTACGTCAACCGCTACGGAGTCGTCCCTGGGCGCAGGGCCGTCGTCTTCACCACCAACGACAGCGCCTACGCCGCCGCCCGTGACCTCGCCGCCGCGGGCGTGGACGTCGTGGCGATCGTCGACACCCGCCGCGAGCCGGGCGCGCAGGTCCCCGGTGTCGAAGTCCTGGCGGGCCACGCGGTCATCGGCACACAGGGCGGGGACCGCCTCACCTCGGTCACCGTCGCGCCGTACGGATCGGAAGGGCCGGACGGATCGCAGGGATCGGGCGGGTCCGACGCACCGCAGCGCGAGTTCACCGCCGACCTGCTCCTGGTCTCCGGCGGCTGGAACCCCGTGGCGCACCTGTTCAGTCAGGCCGGCGGCAAGCTCCGCTACGACGACGCCCTCGGCTCCTTCGTCCCCGACAGCTGCCGGCAGGCGGTCGAGGTGGCGGGCTCCGCCAACGGCGTCTTCGACCTGGCAGCGGTCCTCGCCGAGGGCGCGGCGGCCGGCATCCGTGCCATCGAGGCCGCGGGCTACCCGGCTGCGACCTCCCAACTCCCGCCGGTGACAGCCGAGCCGGCCTCCCCGCCCGCGCACGTCCATGTGGTCCCGGGCGCCGCCGAGGCGTCGAGCTTCGTCGACCTTCAGCGCGATGTCACCGTCGCCGACCTCACGCGGGCCGCCGGCACCGGGATGCGGTCCGTCGAGCACACCAAGCGCTACACCACCGCCGGCACCGCCAACGACCAGGGCAAGACCTCCGGCGTACTGGCGTCGGGCACCGTCGCCCACCTCCTCGGTGTCGACATCTCCGTCCTCGGCACGACCACCTTCCGGCCCCCGTACACCCCGGTCTCCTTCGCCACCCTCGCGGGCCGCGACCGAGGTGTCCTCCACGACCCGGCCCGCCTCACCGCCCTCCACCCCTGGCACACCGCTCACGGTGCGCGCTTCGAGAACGTCGGCCAGTGGAAGCGCCCGTGGTACTACCCGCTGTCCGGGGAGGACATGGAGACCGCCGTCCTGCGCGAATGCCGTGCCGCCCGCGAGGGCGTGGCCTTCATGGACGCCTCCACCCTCGGCAAGATCGACGTCCAGGGCCCGGACGCCGGGGTCTTCCTCGACCGGATCTACACCAACATGATGAGCACCCTGAAGGTCGGCATGATCCGCTACGGCGTCATGGCCCGCCTGGACGGCATGATCTTCGACGACGGCACCGCCATCCGCCTCGCGGACGACCGCTACATCGTCACCACCACCACGGGCAACGCGGCCGCCGTCCTGGAGTGGATGGAGGAGTGGCTGCAGACGGAATGGCCCGACCTGCGGGTCCGCTGCACCTCCGTCACCGAGCAGTGGGCCACCGTCGCTCTCGTCGGTCCCCGTTCCCGTGAGGTCCTCGGCGGCCTGGCCCCCGGCCTGGACGTGCAGAACGACAGCTTCCCCTTCATGGCCTGGCGCGACACGACCGTCGCGGGCATTGCGGCCCGCGTCTGCCGGATCAGCTTCTCGGGCGAGCTGGCCTACGAGATCAACATCTCCCCGTGGGACGCCCTCGCCCTGTGGGAGGCGCTCGACGAAGCGGGGACCCCGTACGGGATCACCCCGTACGGCACCGAGACCATGCACGTCCTGCGCGCGGAGAAGGGCTACCCGATCATCGGCCAGGACAGCGACGGCACAGTCACCCCGCAGGACCTCGGCATGAGCTGGGTCGTGTCGAAGAAGAAGCCGGACTTCGTCGGCAAGCGGTCCTACAGCCGCGCCGACACCCTCCGCCCCGACCGCAAGCACCTCGTCGGGCTGCTCCCCGAGGATCCCAGCGCCTTCCTCCCGGAGGGCACCCACCTCGTCGCCGACAGCGTGCTCCCGGCACCTCCCGTTCCGATGCTCGGTCACGTCACCTCCAGCTACCGCAGCGCCGCCCTCGGCCGGACCTTCGCGCTCGCCCTCATCAAGGGCGGCCGGGACCGCATCGGCGAGCGGCTCTACGCCCCCGTCGGCGACCGGCTGATCCCGGTGACCGTCGCCAGCCCCGTCCTCTACGACCCCGAGGGAGCCCGCCGCGATGGCTGAGACCGCCACCCGGACCACCCGCCACAGCCCCCTGGCGCACGCCGCCGACCGCTTCGCCGCCGCCACCCGCACCTCCAGCGGCGATCTGCGCCTGGCCGAACTCCCCTTCCTCACTCAGCTCAACGTCCGCCTCGACCCCAAGGGCCCCGCCGGCGACGCCGTCGGGCTCGCGCTCGGCCTCCCGCTTCCTCTCGAACCCGACACCGCGGTACGGGCCTGTGACGCCGTCCGTGACCTGGCCGTCCTCTGGCTGGGACCCGATGAATGGCTCGTCGTCGGCCGGCCCGGCACCCAGCAGGACCTGGAGAGCCGGATCCGTGCGGCCATCGGCGAGGAGCCTGCCGCTGTCACCGACGTCTCCGCCCAGCGCACCACCCTGCTGGTCGCCGGCCCCCGCGCCCGCGACCTGCTCGCCCACGGTTGCTCCCTCGACCTGCACCCCCGCGCCTTCGGCCCCGGCCGCTGCGCACAGACGACGCTCGCCCGCGCGCAGGTCGTCGTCGTAGGCCGCAAGGGAGGCTTCTGGCTCCTCGTCCGTTCCTCCTTCGCCGACTATGTCGCTGACTGGCTCCTCGACGCCGCCACCGAATACCTCTGAGAACGGGCCCTGACCCCGGAGCCGGGACACTGGCGGGCGGCGCCCGCCAGTGTCCCGGCCGGCGACGCCGGCTCCATCACCGCAGTGCAGACGGACCTGCGATGAGGGGGATGTCGTGGACCTCAGCTCGGCAGCGACCAGCGCTGGTTGACGTTGCCGGTGCACGTCCAGATGATCAGGGCGGTGCCGTTGGCGGAGCTGCCGCCGCCGGCATCGAGGCACAGGCCGGACTTGGTGTTCCGCAGCGTGCCGTCGCTCCTTGGTGTCCAGGACTGGGCGGGAGTGCCGTTGCAGGTGTAGAGCTGCACCACGGTGCCGGGGGTCACGGCGCCGCCCCTGACGTCCATGCACTTGCCGTTGGCCCGCAGGGTGTTGTCCGCCGAGACGGTCCACCTCTGGGCGGGCGTCCCATTGCACCCGTACAGCTGGAGCGGCGTGCCGTCGGCCGTGCTGCCGCCCGTGATGTCGACGCAGGCGCCGCCGATGCCAGTGATCGGGCCCGACGGTGCGATGGGCGGAAGGGCGTCCCTGACGTGCTGGGCCAGTGCGATCGGATCGCCGGAGGGCGAGGTGCTGTAGCTGTTGGTCTGTCTGGCCCAGCTGTCGTCCATCGCGAACCAGTCGATCGCCACCGGAGCAGTGCCGCCGGTGAGTGCGGTGTCCAGCGAGGCGAAGTACGCCGCCCACCGCTTGGCGTAGAGATCGGAGATCAGGCCGCCCCACTCACGGTTGGCGTAGTCGTGCACGCCCGCCTCGCTGGCCGCCCTGTCGCCCCAGGTGGTGAGGATGGACCGGGCGTCGTACTCCAGTTGGCTCTTCTCCGCGGCGGTGGCCCCCGACGCGCGGGCGCTCGTCAGCCACGTGCCCAGCAGGAACGCCGGGTCGCTGGAGACGAGCTGGTCGAGCAGGGCCTCATCGCCCTTCCATTCGGTGACGAGACCGCGGAACTGGGTCAGGTTCTTCGCCGTGTAGGCGGCGTTGATCTGCGGCAGCAGTACCCGGCTGCGGTTGGCCAGTGCCTGGCGGGCGACGTCGACCAGGTCGTACCGGTAGGCGGTCGAGGCCTGTTTGTCCGGGGCGACCTGTAGCAGTTCCGCCAGTGCGTTCTGCACGGTGGCCGCGTCGTAGCGCATGCCGTCCGGGCTCCACTCCGCAGCATGACTCGCGGTGCGCCCCGGGCGCGCGGTGAACAGGCTGTCCTGCGGCTCGCTCCAGGTACCCGACGCGGTGCTGTACGGGCCGCGGCGCAGCAGCTCCCAGGCCGCAGCTGCGTGAGCGTCGGCGCCTCCGTAGCGGCGTGCCGAGTAGTCGGCGAACCAGGCGGTCCGGTCGATGGGGCCCGGTTGCCAGGCCAGTTCGGTGAACAGGTCGAAGGAGGCGGGGTTGCCGCCGGTCCCCTCCGGCAGATAGGCGATGCCCTGCAGAGCACTGTTCTTCTTGCTGAGCCACTGCTGGAATCGGCTCACCCAGGTACTGGTGTTGGCGCCGATGCTGGTGTGGCCGCCGAAGTTGTCGATGGCGCCGAAGGCGTACGGGGTGCCGCCCCACGCGGTTTCGCGGTCGAGGTTGTCGTAGCGGTCGGAGAGACCGTCGACGATCAGCATGCGTGCCTTGTCAACACCCTTGAGCACAGCGGCAGATGGGTTGTTCTGCCAGCCGAGGATGACCCAGGTCGCGCCCGGGTGGGCGGTGTCCAGGGCGTGTTGGACCGCGGTGGCGGCGTCGGTCACGTTGACGCTTCCGGGCAGCCCGCCCTCGTGCAGCAGGTCCATCTTGTACAGGGTGCTGTCACCGAACCGGGTGCGCTGCGCGGCGTAGTAGGCGGCGGCGACCCGGGTGAAGACGGCGTTGGTGGGGTCGAGCCAGTCGGGCCGCTGGAAGCCGACCCAGTCGCCCTGCGCCACCACCTTGGCGCCGGGATTCCGGTCGGTGAACCCCGGTGGCACGGTGCCGTAGTAGCCGGGCAGCACCGGAGTCATGCCCAGCGCGCGGAGCTGGTCCGTGATCTGCCGGCCCTCGGCCGCGCGGGCGTTGATCAGCTGCTCCGAGACGGGTCCGCCGAAACCGGACATGTTCTGCAGCAGCCACCAGCCCTGGTGCGCGGGGCCCGGGATCCACGATCGCAGCTCGGCGCCGCTGTAGCCGAAGCTCTGCAGCGCCTTGTAATAGGGGTACTCGGCGCCCATCTGGACGAAGACCTCGTTGACGCCGTGCAGAGCCAGCACGTCGATCTCGTGCTGGTACGAGGCGAAGTCGCGGTAGGCGCCGGAGTAGCCGTCGTCGGTGTCGTTGAGGGCGTACCGGTGGGGGACCGTCGCCGAGCGGGTGACCGGGTCCGGCACGGCAGGCAAGGCGGCCGGGAGCTTGCCGAGGCTGTCACCGGGCCAGCCGATGTCCACACCCGCGACGTGCTCCAGGTACCAGCCGACGCCGGTGAGCAGCGTGGCCGGCGAGGTGCCCGCGACCGTGATGGCGCCGACCGAACCGGAGAGCGTGAAGGCGTCGCCGGAGGCCGGCTTCGGCACCGGCACGAGGGAGAACTGCGCTGCTGCCCGGGCCGGCAGCAACCGGGACAGGGCTGCGCTCGCCGGTGCGGGGTCGAACGCGGCTGAGAGGGAAGGGGGGTTGGGATTCGCGTGTGCGGTGGGATCTCCGTACATCGACGCCATCAGCAGGACGATCGACGAGAGCGTTGCGCGGGCGCTGGATTTCCATCTCATGCGAGGCCGCCTAGTCCGGTCGGTTTCCGCGAGGTGTTAGTAACGAACCGTTCGATACTATGGAAGCCCTGAAGTCGTCCGTCAAGGGGTCGCGGGCCCGATCCCGGCTGCGACACTGTGTCCGGGAGGGTGATCTGATGCCGTCAGAGCTGGCAGCGACCGGACCGCACGTGCTGCGGCGGATCAACGGACAGGCGGTCCTGACGGCGCTTCGGCAGGCCGCGGGCGGTACGGCCCGGGTCTCCGAACTGGCCGCGGCGACCGGCCTTTCGCGCCCCGCCGTCACCAGGGCGCTGGCCGATCTGGGCAACGACGGGCTGGTGGGCCCGCTGGACGACGGCCCCGGCACCGGCACGGGAACCGGCAGCGGCGAGGAGGGCCGGCCCGGCAGACCTGCCCGGCGGGTCCGGTTCCGTTCCGAGATGGGGCATGTCGCGGGCGTCGACATCGGTCCGCACAAGGTGCTGGTCCTCATCGCCGACCTCTCCGGCGAGATCCTCACGACCCACCGCGCCACCGTCCCGCCCGGCGCGGACGCACCCCAACTCGTCGCCCTGGTCCGCGAAGGGCTGACGGAGGCGGCGCGGCGGGCGGGCCTGGAACCGACCGACCTGTGGGCGGTCTGCGCGGGAACGCCCGGCATCGTCGACCGCGAACGCGGGGTGGTGCTGAAGGCACCGAGCATCCCGGGCTGGGCCGGGCCGGCGATTGTGCCGGAGCTGCGCGAGTGGCTCGGCTGCCCGGTCCTGCTCGACAACGACGCGACCCTCGCCGTCCTGGCCGAGCTGCGTTACGGTCCGGCCCGGGAGACCCGCAGCATGGTCCTCGTCCACTGGGGCGAGCGGATCGGCACCGGCATCATCATCGACGGCGTACCGCTCCGCGGGGCCTCGGGGGCCGCGGGCGAACTCGGCTTCCTCGACCTGTTCGCCCGACTGGACTCGCCGACGGAGCCGGTTACGCGAGTGGAGCCGTCCGACGGATCGCAGCTGCCCGCCGACGGCATGGGACCGTTCGAACGACTCGTCGGCGCGGCCGAGATCCGCCGCCTCGCGGCAGCGGCGTACACCGACGCCCGGCGCGCGGCACCACCCGGACTGACGGACGGCCGCAGTGGCCTCGCCCCGCTCTTCACCGCGGCCTCCGACGGCGACCCGGTCGCCCTGGCCGTCGTCGACCGGGTAGCCGCTCGCTTCGCCCGCGGCCTGGCCGTCCTGCTCCTTCTCCTCGACCCCGGCCACCTGGTGATCGGCGGTGGAATCTCCGAGGCCGGCGACATCCTCCTCGACCCGATCCGCCGCCACATCGAGGGCCACACCCTGGTTCCCACCGTGATCGACGCCTCCCAACTGGGCGGCCAGGGCGTGGCCCTGGGAGCCGTCCGGCTGGCCCTGGAAGCCGCCGAATCCCGCCTGGGCCTTACGCTGCAGAGCGGACAGGGCTGAGCGGCCGCAGGGATGCAGCGGTCGAAGGCGGCGGGTCGCCGCGTGTAGGTGGTCGCTGTCTTTCGTCGTCCAGGCCGAGCGGCAACTCCCCGAGCGTGACGACGCCATGAAGCGCCGCGACGGCCTTGCTCGCTCCGTGACGGGATACTTCCCGACCACCCCCCGTTCGGCAGGCCGCACCTCCTGACCTAAAGTGCCATCAGCTCCCGGCGGGAGCGAGCGGAGGCCCGCTGGACGATGCCGGCCCCGGAACACCTTCGACCTGGGACGCAGCCTGTGCATGACGAGGACGAGCCGGTCTTCAAACGAAGCAACTGGGGAACCAGTCGTTACTACTACAACCCCCGAAACCCCCTCGGCCTGGCCCTTATCGTCGTCAGCGTGGTCTTCGCCGCGACGATGTTGATCCTCATGGCCAATCGGGCAGGACCGTTCAAACCACCGCCTGCCCACGCACCGTGGAGCCCGCCACCGTACGACTACTCCTGGTCGCCACCTTCAGCCGGCCCCACGCCCTGGCCGTCCCTGCCGCCGGTCACCGAAACGCCCGGGGGTCACTGAGTCCACCCGCTGGGCGGGCAGGGCTTTGACTCCGACGACGGCCGGCGCTTCGCCGGTACGGGAACCTGGCGGCCCGGTGCGGGAGATGGTGCACCGTCAGGTCCTACTCTTCCGGCTCCCGGGCGCGGAGCAGGTCGATCAGACCCGCGTCTCCCAGGTCTGTGCGTCACCCGGGGACGCATATGAACCCACGATCAGATGGGCCGGGGGCCGGCATCGTTGTGCCTGTGCCTGTGCCTGTGCCTGTGCCGGTGGCCCGGGCTAGGCTCAGGCATGCGATCTCGAACAGGCGGTATGTGGTGGGGCACCACGATCGAAGCGCCGGACCCCAGTCGCTTGGCGAGGTTCTACGCCGAACTTCTCGACTGGCATATCGGGCACGAGGAGCCGGGAACGGCCATCGTCGCCGCCTCTCCGCAAGGACCGTTCTTCGTGTTCCAGCAGGCGGAGGGCTATCGGGCTCCGGTGTGGCCACCGGTCGACGGCGCCCAGCGCCCGATGATGCACTTCGACTTCCAGGTCGGAGACCTGGACTCAGCGGTCGCCGAGGCGGTCGCCCTGGGCGCCACCGTGGCGGAGTTCCAGCCGCAGGAGAGCGTCCGGGTGCTCTTCGACCCGGCCGGTCACCCCTTCTGCCTGTGCCGCGATGGTGATTAGGCCAGGCAACGTTGGCCCTTCTGGCGGCTTCGCGTAGGCGTTCGGCGGCGGATCATGCTGCAACACAAACGGTCTAGTCCCCGGCTGTCAGCAGTGCCTCTGCCACGCTCGTCCGCGCGTAGAGCACCAGGCGTCCCGTCCGGTGGGCCGTGACCAGGCCGGCTGCTCGCATGGCCGTCAGATGCTGTGATGCGCCGCCGGCGGTCAGGCCGGTCCGGGCGGCGAGGTCGGTCGTGGTGGCGGGGGTCGTGAGATGGGCGAGGAGCAGAGTCCGGGAGCGGCCGAGGACGGCGGACAGGGCGGTGGGGGTCGGGACGGTGCGGGGGTTCCAGAGGGTGCCGACGCCGCGGGGCGGGTAGCGCAGGGTCGGCTGCCAGGGGTCGTAGCCGATCGTGGAGAAGATGCGCGGCCAGATGAAGGCCGAGGGGCACAGCAGCAGGCCGCGGCCGTCCAGGGTGCGCTCGCCGCTGACGAAACGGTGCGCCAGGTTCAAGGTGCCGGAGTCCCAGCCGAGTTGGGGGTCGAGGTCGTCGAAGAGACGCCGGGCGCCGCCCTCGGCCAGGAGTTGGGCGCGGTGCAGGATGTCGCCCTCGAGGAGGGTACGGATGCGCGGCCAGTGCGGGGCGATCGCCACGTCCCAGTAGGCGGCGATGGTGTCCGCGAGCCGGGCCAGGCCGCGCTGCGGGTCTGCGCGCAGGGCTTCCACTCCCGGCTGGGCCGCGTCGGAGGAGGTCCGCAGGAGGTCGAAAGGGGTCGCGCGCAGCGTCGCCAGTTCCACGTCGAGGGAGGGCTGCGGGGTGGTCGGCGGCGGGACCAGAAAGCCGGGGATGCCGTACGTGGGGACCTGGACCAGGGCGGAGAGTGGAGCCAGGTCCAGCTTCGCGGCCGCGAGGCGGGGGCGGACCTGGTCGGTCCAGCGGCGGTGCAGGCCCTGTTCATCGGCGCCCTTGAGGACCCGCACACTGGCCACGACCTCCCACAGGGGAGAGACCGCGAAGCGGGTGCGGGCCACGTCCTCGGCCGTGAACTCGATCTGCAGCATTTAGTTCACACTAAATCATTGGGGCGCGCAGCGAACCGTGGGGCACTTTGTGCGCCATGTTCAGATCACCGGCCCGGCCACCGAGCACCGCGAGCTCCCTGTGGCAGATACCCGACTTCCGCGCCCTGTTCACCGCGACCGCGATCAGCCAGTTGGGCACCAACATCGCGTACGTCGCCGTCCCGCTGCTCGCCGTCACCGCACTGGACGCGAGCGCCGGACAGGTGGGCCTGCTCGCAGCCCTCGGCACGGCCGCTTTCCTGTTCATCGGGCTGCCCGCTGGGGCCTGGGTGGACCGGATGCGGCAGCGGCGGGTGCTGATCGTCGCGGATCTGGTGCGATCGGTGCTCTTCGTTTCCGTTCCGGTGGCCTGGTGGCTGGATCGGCTCACTCTCGGACAGCTCTACGCCGTGGTGCTGCTCAACGGCTGCGCGACCGTGTTCTTCGATGTCGGCTCGCAGACCATGCTGCCGCAACTGGTGAGCCGGGACGGACTGGTGCGGGCCAATGCCGCGATGGTCGGCCTTCAGGCCGCGGGCAATGTCGCGGGCCGCGGCGCGGGCGGCGGTCTCGTTCAGCTGCTCACCGCGCCGTTCGCGGTGGCCTGCAGCGCCGCCGGGTATCTGGCCTCGGCGATCAGACTCATGGGCGTACGCACATCACAGCAGACCCCGGCCCGACAAGATCGCACCACATCCCTGCGTGCGGAGATGGCCCAGGGCCTGCGGCACGTACTGGGCAACCCGGAGCTGCGGGCCCTCGCCTTCACCGCAGCCGTGCTCAATCTCGGTGCGGTGATCGTGAACACCCTGCTTCCGGTCCTGTTCGTGCGGGAACTCCACCTGCCCGAAGGGGTGTTGGGCCTGTACTGGGCGATCGGCGGTGTCGGTATCTTCCTCGGCGCCCGCACCGCCCGCGCCATCGCCGCGCGCCTCGGCTACGGCCGCACCCTCGGACTCGTCGGCCTGTGTCTGGCCCCCGCAGCCCTCCTCGTGCCGCTGATCGACCGCGGCGGGTGGCTGTATGTGGCGGGCGCCGGCTGGCTCCTGGTCACCTTCAAGATGGGCGTCGACAACGTGCTCGGTGTGAGTCTGCGCCAGCAACTGACCCCGGACGCCCTTCTCGGCCGCATGAACGCCACGTTCCGCTTCCTGCTCACCGGCGCCATCGCAGTCGGCTCCGCGGTGGCCGGGATGCTCGGCGAGTTCGCCGGACCGCGCACCACGCTGTGGGTGGGCGGCGGGCTGATGGCCGTCGCGTTCCTGCCGGTCCTCCTGTCCCCGGTCCGCACCCGCACCGAACTGCCTCAGCCCCCTCAGCCCGACCGCCGGACTGAGCCCCAGCTCGTTCAGGAGAGGAAGCCCGCCTGAGGCATTCACTCAAGCCAGACCATTCGGCTTTGCCCCAGCGCCGGCGGGGACACCGCACCCGTCATCGCCTTACGCAGTGGACGCGTTGTGCAGATCGACCATCGTGCGCACGGGCGGCGGCAGCCGGTCCCCGGCCGACGATCCCTTCACGGAGAGCTGCGCGACGACCTCGGTGGGGGTCGGCCGCCCGGTGGGGTCGTGGTCGAGGCAGCGGGTGACGAGTTCGGACAGGTGGGACGGCAGCATGGCGAGGGCGGACTCGAGGGATTCGCCGACGATGATGTTGCTGGATTTGAGGTCGCGGTGCACGATCCCGCAAGCATGGATGCCTTCGAGGCCGTCGGCGACACCGATGGCCAGGGTCTGGACGGTCTTGGCGGCAAGCGCGCCGTGCCGGCGCAGCACGTCATGCAGCGAGGGGCCCGGGATGTACTCGGTGACCAGCCAGGGCGGCTCGCCGTTGGGATCAGCGGCGACCACCGACGCCGTATGGAATCCGCCGACCCGGCGCGCGGCCTCGATCTCCCGGCCGAACCGGTTGCGGAACGTGGGATCGGCGGCCAGCTCCGTCCGGACGACACCGCACCCACGTAAGACTTTCGTCATCAGCGTGAGGGCGCACCAGGACCCCTTGTTCCGCTTAGCTGGATGGGGCAAAGGGGCGCAGGGGATCCGGCCTCTTCGAAGAACGAGAGAGGGAATCAGCATCATGCGCGCGGTCACTGCACTGCTCACTTTTCTGAAGAAGCCGCTGGGCATCGCCCTGTCCAGCGTCGCGGTGCTGCTGCTGGCCGTGGGCCTGTACTGGTTCCAGCCGTGGAAGCTGTGGGTCGACGAGACGGTCAACGACGCGGTGCCGACCGCCGCCCCCGCCAAGGCCGATGGCGGGCGGGCGATGCCGTCCGTCCTTGCGACCGGCGAGCTGATCAGCCACGAGCACGCGACGAAGGGTTCTGTACGCATCATCCAACTCGCGGACGGAAAGCGGACGTTGCGTTTGGAGGGTCTCGACACCAGCAATGGCCCCGACCTGCGGGTCCTGGTCACCGACGCTCCGGTGAAGAAGGGCACGGCGGGCTGGCGGGTCTTCGACGACGGGAAGCATGTCAGTCTCGGCAAGCTCAAAGGCAACAAGGGCGACCAGAACTACGACCTGCCCGATGACATCGACCTGGCCACCTACACCAGCGTCAGCATCTGGTGCGACCGATTCGACGTCTCCTTCGGTGCGGCGGAGCTGAAGCGCGCGGCGTGAGTCACCCGTCGGCGGGGCGCTCCACGGGCCGCCCGCCGTCTCCGGACGGCCGGCGGGAGGTGGCTCGGGGCTGCCCGTCAGCCGGCCGCGGCCGTCCTTGGCTGTTCCCGGTGCGCCCGGGCCGTGGCCATCAGTTGAACGAGCGAAACCGGCGCGGGCGGCGGCGCTCAGCTTCGTTCACGAGTACCCCGCCGGCTGCCCCGGCCTCCTGGTACGCGCGGGCGGGGAACGCATCGGGCAGCACCGGTAGTCGGGATGCCTCAGGCGCCGCCCGCGAGAGTGGGCTCGGCGGTCAGCGGCGCCGCAGTGCCGGGTCGAGGAGCGCGGGCGGGGTGTCGTTCTTCTCGTGTGCGGCCAGGTCGGTGCCGGGGGCGACGACGGCATCGATGGCGTCGAGTACGTCGGCGGCGAGCACGGTGTCGGCGGCGTCGAGCTGCGAGCGCAGGTGGTCCAGGGTGCGGGGGCCGATGAGTGCGGTGGTCACGGCCGGATGCGCGGTCACGAATCCGAGTGCGAGCTGGATCAAGGTCAGGCCGGCCTCGTCGGCGACCTTGGCCAGCTGCTCGACGGCATCGAGCTTGGCCCGGTTGGCGGGTATGGCGGTGTCGAAGCGTTGCGGCATGAACGTGGAGCGGCTGGTGGTGATGTCCTTGCCCTCGCGGATCGCGCCGGACAGCCAGCCCGAGGCCAACGGACTCCACGCCAGCACCCCGAGCCCGTACTGCTCGGTCACGGGCAGCACGTGAGTCTCGATGCCGCGCTGCAGGATCGAGTAGCTGGGCTGTTCGGTGACGTAACGGCGCAGGTGGTACTCGCGAGCGGCCCACTGGGCCTGCACGATGCGGTACGCGGGAAACGTCGAGGAGCCGAAGTAACGGATCTTTCCCGCGCGCTGCAGATCGGTCAACGCCGACAGCGTCTCCTCGTCATCGGTGCTCGGGTCCCACCGGTGGATCTGGTAGAGATCGACGTGGTCGACACCGAGGCGGCGCAGACTGTTGTCCAGCTCGGTGACCAGCCAGCGGCGCGAACTGCCCTGACGGTTGCGCTCGTCACCCATCGGCAGGCTCGCCTTCGTGGCCAGCACGATGTCGTCGCGACGGCCGGCAATGGCCTTACCGACCAGCTCTTCCGACTCGCCGCCGCTGTACGCGTCGGCGGTGTCGATGACGTTGATCCCGCCCTCAAGGGCGGCGTCGACGATGGCGGTGACCTCGTCCTGGGTGGTGCGCCCGATCCTGCCGAAGTTCATCGCGCCGAGTGCGAGGGAGCTGACCTGCACACCGGTGCGGCCCAAAGTGCGGTACTGCATGACCGTGTTCCTCCATTGCGGGTGAAGCGTGGTGGCAATACAGGGCTTGGCCGTCGGGCCGCTGCGGCCCCTGTGGCCTCCGCGGCCCCTGCTCCGACATCGCGAGCAAACGGAACCGCGTTCCGATTAACGATACGGAACGACGTTCCGTTTTGGCAAGCCGGCGGCCGGCCGAGGATGTGGCGCGGGGTACGGCGGCGACCGTGATGGGCGGCCGCTGGGCGCCCCACCGCAGTCGGGTCGCGTCCCTGCCGCGCAACCACGGACATGTGTCCGAGTGGCTCAACCCCGAGTGGTCGGGACGTGTGTCCGTGAGGCCGGCGTCAGCGGTAAGTCCTAGCCTCGTCCTCTAAGGACCAACGTCATCACCCGGAGGGCAGCACCATGGCCTCGATGCCGCAGAAGATCACCACCTTCCTCATGTTCGAAGGCAGGGCAGAGGAGGCGCTGACCCTCTACACGTCGCTGTTCGAGGACTCAGGCGTCGTCGACATCACCCGCTACGGGGCTGACGGCCCCGGTGAGGCGGGCACGGTTCAGCACGCCACGTTCTCGCTCGCCGGACAGCGGTTCATGTGCATCGACAGTTACGTCAAGCACGAATTCGGGTTCACCCCGGCGGTGTCGCTGTTCGTCAACTGCGACACCGAGGCCGAGCTCGACCGCCTCTACGCTGCCCTCGCCGACCAGGGCACGGAGCTCATGCCGCTGGGCTCGTACGGCTTCAGTACCAAGTTCGGCTGGGTGAACGACCGCTTCGGCGTCTCCTGGCAGCTGAATCTGCCCGAGGGGCAGTGACCTGGCGCGTGCTGTCCTCGTCAGGGGCGGGGCGGGTTGTCCTCGCCGTACAGCGCGACGGACTCATCACGCGCCTCCGGCGGCGATGAGTTCGCCGTGCTGCAGCGGGACGGCCAGCGACCTCTACGGCGTACTCACGCGCCCTCGTCGTCCGGGGGGTGGGGGATGTCGAGTCCGGCCACATCATGACCGAGCTGCTGCAACCCGCGGGTGACGAGGTCTGCCTCGTGCCAGAGCCGGGCGTACTCCTTCCGCAGGTCCTCGAGACCGGTCACGTACAGACCGCTGGGCTTGTCGCCGACCTGGTCCCAGGCCGCCTGGGCGGTCGCCTCGGCGATGTGTTCGTCGGTGGTCCCGGTGACCTGCCATCGGCTCAGCTGGTCCGCAGCGCCCGACGTGCCGACCGCCACCTGCCGATCCAGATACCCGCTGACCGCCGTTCGGGCGGCGGCGAGCGCGTCCGGCGGTCCGTTCGCGGCGTTCTGCGACGGATGCGTCATGCCTCCAGAATATCGGTGATTGTCCTGTAGTGCCTGGGCGGCGGCGCCACCGCGGGCCGCCGAAGCAGGCCATCGAACGCGGGGTCCGCAAGGCCTGGCGGCCAGGACCACGGGTGGCGGCGATCAGCGTGGGGACACCTGGTCATCGGCTGCACGCCGATCGCTGCGCGCGAGCACCGAAGCCCGGCGCCCGACCAGCTCGTTCCTGGCGGCCGAGTGCCTGTTTCCGAGTGCCTGTTTCCGATGCCGTCATGCCATGACAGTCATGGTGATCAAGAGTTCGTTGCGCGCGCCTGTCGGCCGTGGTTGGCTCGCCGGATGGAGCTTCTGTTGACGTCGAGCGGGCTGCGCAACAAGACACTGCAGGATGCGCTGCGGGACACACTGGGAAAGCCGTTCGGGTCGGCGAACGTCGCATACATTCCCACGGCGTCCCTCGCCGAGCCCGGGGACCACGGGTCGCTCGTTGCGGACATGAGCAGGCTGCACGGTCTCGGCTGGCGGGAGTTCGACGTCCTGGAGCTGAACGGCCTGCCCCGGCGGATGGTGCTCGACCGGCTGCTCCACGCCGACGTCATCTATGTCGAGGGCGGCAATCACTACCACCTCGCGCGCAGCATCACCAACAACGACCTGGCCGGCGGCTTCCTGGAGGTGCTGGAGAGTCGGGTGTATGTGGGAGTGAGTGCCGGATCGATGATCTTCAGCCGGAATCTCACCGAGCACTCCGCCGACGTGATCGGGGACGCTGCTGACCTCCATGTGCTCGGCGCGACGACCGTGGACCCGCCGTTCGGTCTCTTCGACTGGTACCTGAAGCCGCACCTGAACTCGCCGGATTTCCCGGAACGGGACGAGGCCTGGGCTGATCGCATCGCCGCGCGGGCGGACTTCCCGATCTACCTCATCGACGACGAGACGGCTGTTCGCGTCAGTGACGACAAGGTGGACGTCATCTCCGAAGGACGGTGGCGGTTTCATCCGTGACCCAACGCTTGGTGCGGAGCCTGGGGCACGGGGCGGTACGGCGCTCAGCGCCTGATCCTGAATCCGGCATGCAAGGACCGCTCGCGGGCCTCACCACGTGGTCTGGATCAAGGAGAACTGAATCTGACGCGGCAACCGCCGGGCGGTGTTCGTGGGGCCGTGCATGGTCCGTCCGGGCACTGACCCGGCACTTCAGCGAGCAGCTGGGCATCAGCCCCGGACGCTGGCTGCTGGACCGGCGGATCGCCGCCACCCGGGCCCTGCTGGAGGAGACCGACCTGCCGGTGGAGACCATCGCGCGCCGGGTCGGCCTTTCCTCGGCCGTCAACCTGCGCCGGCGCTTCCACAAGGCCCTGCGCACCACGCCTGCCGCCTACCGGCGCGCCTTCCGCGTGGACAATGCCGGGTAGGGGGCTTGTTCGGGGCGGCGGACCGTTCTGGCTCGACGCCTGGCACGACTCGGGTTCGCCCGAAAGCCAGGTAGGCCGGTCCCCAACTACCGTTGCCCCACATGACAGCCACCGAGATGGACATCAACGGGGAATTGATCCGGGATCTGCTGCGTGAGCAGCATCCGGACCTGGCGGATCGCCCCTTGAAGCTCGGAGCGCGAGGCTGGGACAACCAAGTGTGGCGGCTCGGCGACGACCTCGCCGTCCGGTTGCCCTGGGCGACACAGTCCGCGGACGCGCTGCTGCGCAAGGAGCACGCTTGGCTGCCCATCCTCGCTCCGCACCTTCCCCTGCAGATTCCCGTCCCGCAGTGCCTCGGTGAGCCCTCCGAACGGTTTCCGCGGCCCTGGCTCGTCACGACCTGGGTGCCGGGCGAGCCTGCGGACCGCGCCCCCGCCACGCGCGCCACGGAAGCGGCCGTCACCCTGGCCGCCTTCTTGACAGCCCTGCACCGACCGGCCCCCGACGGGGCGCCCGCGGGCCGAAACCGCGGGGGATGTCCTGATCGTCTTCGCCTTCGCCCAGCGGCACTTCGTGGAAGGGCTCGCAGACAGGACTGAAGGGATGAGAGGCGGGTGCGCGTCGCGCCGGCCGGTTACTCCAGGCGGCGTCTGATCGTGCGCATGAGGTCGACGGCCTGGTCCTCGGTGACGGTCTCTCCGGGAGTGGTGGATACGAAGCTGGTCAGGCGCAGGCAGTGGTCCTTGTACGGGCCGCCGACTCTCACGACCCCGTCGCTCGTGCCCTTGTAGGCATTGACATCCAGTTCGTCGGCTATGCGCGTGCCCGGTTCACCGCACTGGGCTCTGCTCTTGTTGACCTTGAGCCACACCACCCAGGTGCTGAGGGCTTGAGGCTGCCGCCAGTGGCATTCATAGCCGTAACTGCCCTCGATGGCATCCGATTTTACCTTGGCGCCGATCGCCTGCTCGACCTCTGCGGTGGTCAGCAGGTCGCACGGGCTCGTCCAGGCCACCGACGCCGAGTCGGAGTCCCCGCCCCCGCAACCGGCCAGCACCACCATCATGGAAGCGGCCAGGACCGCCATCGCTCTTCGCATACTGGATTTTGGCATCGTCGCTGTTCCCATGCGGTGCTTTCGACAAGCCCCGTCCGGGACGGTGGTGCGTCGTGCTGGTCAGTGGCGGTGGGCTGTGATGATCCAGGCACGCGAGTCGAAGTACACGCCGTTGCCGGTGTCGTGGGCGGCGAGGGTGGCGCGTAGCCGCGTGCGTGCCTGCTCAGCGGTCGCGGCGTCGAGGTCGGCCAGCAGGTCCTGGAATTTCAGCAGGCGCAGCACATTGTCGAAGGCGGTGGCGGTGTCCGGGCCGTAGTAGACGGGCTCGTGCACGTCGGTGAAGGTGACGTCCGTGAAGCCGGCCGCCGTCAGGATGTCTTCCGTGCTGCCCGGGTCGGCGAGGGAGAACGCGTCCCGACCGGGGGCGGGCGGGATGGGTGCGGCGGTTGCGGCAGTGAGACTTTGGCGGATCGCTGACGCCCATTCATTGCGGTCGCGGTCCTGCCAGACCAGCAGCACGAGGCGCGCTGCGGGACGCAGAGCGCGCCCGATATTGGTGAACGCGGCGACCGGGTCGGCGAAGAACATCGTTCCGAACCTGCTGATACAGAGGTCGAAATGCGTCAGTGGGAAGGGGTGAACCTGGGCGTCCGCCAGTTGGTAGCTGACGTTGGGCAGTGCCTGCTCGTCACTGAGCAGACGGGCCCGTTCGAGCATGGGTGCGGAGACATCGACGCCCAGCGCGCTTCCGGCGACGGCGGCGCGGGCGGCCTCGCGCGTGGTCTGGCCCGTGCCACAGCCGATGTCGAGCACACGGTCGTGGGAGCCGACCCGGGCAGCGGCGCGGAAGTGCTCGTTGTACAGCCGCAACTCCGCGTCGTAGTCGAAGAGTTCGGTAGCTCCGGTCGCGTGCTCACCCGCGGTCGGCCTGGAGCTCGGCGGTGTCTGGGTTCCCTGCTGGTCGGACATCACGGTCACCGTATCCTCTCGATACCGATTTCGACATGCTGTCGGTCGTGCGGATGTCGATGTCTCAAGGCTCTACCGGTCCGTCGCGCAGTACGCCTCGCACCTGGTCCAGCGACACCGTTTCCGGTGGGAACTCCGTCAGCCACCAGGTGGCTCCCGCCGTGGCGTAGGGCGTCGGATCGGCGCCGGGTGGGAGGGCGACGGCGATGTCGTACGGGGTCGTCCGTCCCCGGCGGAGCTCGGTGACGGTGGCGACGATGTCGGCGAGCTGGTCCGGGTGTTCGAGATTGACCGGGAAGAAGCCGTCGTGCCCGGCTGCGCGGCGCAGCGGTTTGACGTTGCCGGGAAGCCCCGCCACCCACACCGGCACGCCGGGCCGCTGCACCGGCCGGGGGAGGAAGGAGATGCCGTCGACGGTGTAGTGCCGGCTGTGGTGGTGCACCGGCTTGCCGGACCATGCGGCGGTGAGGATCTCCAGGGACTCGTCGACCATCTGCCCCCGCCGGCGGTCGTCGAGTTCCTCGCCGGTCGCGCGGAGCTCGTCGGCGAAGCGGTCGCTGCCGAGACCGACGCCGAGGGTGAGGCGGCCGCCGCTGAGCCGGTCCAGCGTCGCGGTCTCCCTGGCGACCTTGGGCGGCCTGCGACGGGCTAGAGGTGTGACCATGGGGCCGAGCCGAAGGTCCTGGGTGGCGGTGGCGATGGCGGCCAGCGTGATCCACGGGTCGGCCACCCGCCGGATCGGCGCCCGCCAGCGCAGGTGGTCCCATACGAACACGCCGTGCCAGCCGGCCTCCTCCGCCTCGGCGGCGAGACGTGCGACCACCATCGGTTCGGCGAGATCGTCGAAGATCGGCAGCCAGAGGGCCGAACGCAACCGGGTCATGTCCGGCCGCCTGTGGTGTGCCGGATCAGAGCGGGTACGAACACGTCCCACAGCGGCCTCGGGAGGTCGTGCCCCGCGCCTTCCAGGACCAGCAGCTGAGCACCGGGAACCGTGTCGCGCAGCGCCTGCCCGTGGGGGAGTGGGAGGAACGGGTCATGGTCGCCGTGCACCACCAGAGTGGGCGCCTTGATGTCGGCGAAGCCGTGGGACGGCCCGTCGAAGGTCATCGCGTAGTGGTTGGTCAGGGTGGACGCGATGTTGCGTGTGCGGGTCACGTCCCGCTCGACCAGCGCACGCGTGGCGGTTTCGTCGAAATAGGGCGAGCCGCCCGAGTACGCCTTTGCCGAGGCGACGACGAAGTCCACCACCGCGGCGTGATCGGCGGGGTCCGGGTCGGCGGGGGTGTTGCCGGTGAGCTCGGGCGACGGCGGTGGGAGGTGGTCGTCGCCCGTGGAAGTGGAGACGAACGTCAGTGACGCGACCCGGTCGCAGTGGCCCACTCCGAGAATGAGCCCGATTCCGCCGGACATGGACCGGCACACGATGTGGGCGCGCTCGATGTTCAGGGCGTCCAGGATGCCGAGTGCGTCCCCGGCCAGGTCGGTGAACGTGTAGCCCGGGTGCCCGGGCGGGTAGCTGGTGGATCTGCCGGTGTCCCGGTTGTCGTAGCGGATCACGAACCGGTCGCCGTGTGCGAGCTGTTCGCACAGTTCGGCTTCCCACCAGAGCATGGAGGCGGCCGCACCATCGATGAGGAGGACCGCCGGGTTCGCGGGGTTTCCGAAGGTCTCGACGCACAGCTCGATATCGCTGAATTTCGACGAGCTTCTCGCCGTGGGAAAGGTTGTGGGTCATGAACCCCACGCTAGGCCAGGCCATCCATCGCGAAAAGCGATAGAATCCGATCAAAGCAATCACGATCAGCGATGTCTAGTGCTACGAGGGGACCGCGTGCCTGACGTCGAACTGCGGCATCTCACCACGCTGGCCGCCGTCGCTGACGAGGGCTCGTTCGGGCGGGCCGCCGCGCGGCTGGGGTACACCCAGTCGACGGTGAGTCAGCAGATCGCGGCGTTGGAGAAAGCCGTCGGCGGTGCCGTGTTCGACCGGCCCGGCGGGCCGAAACCGGTGCGGATCACCCCGCTCGGCGCCGTGGTGCTGGCACACGGACGCGAGTTGCTGGCGAAGGCCCAGTCGATGGCAGCGGCCGTGGACCGGTTCAAGGCCGGCGACGGCCGGGTCGACATCGGCACCTTCCAGAGCGTGTCCAACGTGATTTTGCCGCTGGTCGTCCGCAGGCTCCGGGACGAGCACCCCGGCTGCGACATCAGGCTGTTCGAGGAGGAGACCGACCGGCCACACGTCGGTGAACTCGACCTGATGTTCTTCGACGGCCGTGTCGACGGCGACGTCGAACACCTCAAATTGCTCGACGATCCCTACTTGCTGGTGGCACGCCGCGGCACTTTCCCCGACGGACCGGTGGATCCGGCCGGACTCGACGCCGCACCGATGGTGGCGCACCCACCGATCTGCGACCAGGCCCGGCTGGAGCAGGCGCTCGCACACCGCGGCGTGCGGCCGCGGATCGTGTTCCGCACCGCCGGCAACGAAACCGTGCTGTCGATGGTGCGCGCCGGCATGGGTGTGGCGGTACTGCCGCAGCTCGCCGTCCGCGGTGCCGACGTCGGCTCCGATGAGTCGCTGTCCATCCACGAACTCCGGCCGGCGCTCCCGCCACGCGAGATCTTCCTGCTGTGGCAGGCGGATCGGACCCACTCCCCACTCGCGGCACGGGCGATCGAGATCGCCGTGGACGTCGTAGGCATGATCGCCGAGCGCGCGTGAGCAGGGAGGGGAGCCGGTCATGACTCGGTGTGTGACAGGGCCGCGGGTGGCGCAGTCGCCCCGCGATGCTTGATGTTGACGGCTGAGGCCTTGGCCAGTGCAACCGGGTTCAAGAAGCGCAGCGGACCGATCAGGCGGGATGCGAACAGATGCATGTGCCGGGGCGCCGATTCATCGCGCGCTGCCGCCGAGAACATCAGCCGCTCCATGGGATTGAACGGACGGGCCTTGGCGAAGTCGGCGGCCAGAAACTGGTGGCCGCGCAGCCGGCGCCGGTGCCTGCGCGCGTACATCGCGAGTGACCTGTCGAGGTCGCCCCCGGCTGGCTGCGGCCGGGGGCGACCGCCTCTGCCAGCCATAGCGCGGACTGCAGGGCCCACCCGCATCCCCACAGGGGATCGCCGGTCAGGACGGCGTCGCCGATGAACGCGACGCCCGGTGCGGTCGGTTTGCGGCTATGCAGCGGGTAGTTGCCCGTCGGGTGCGTGGGCAGTTGTCAAGAGAGTCATGGATCGGGTGATGTCGCCGCGGAGCGCACTCGCGCTCGTTGCGCAACAAGAGGTTGCGGATGGCCGGTGCCGCCACTAGAGTCATGTGCAACCAATGGTTGCCTATCGGAGGTCCGTGATGGAGTTCGGAAAGCTGGAGCGCGAGATCCGGATCGACGCGGCACCGGAGATCGTGTTCGATGTGGTGAGTCGTCCCGAGCACATCAAGATGTGGTGGTCCGATGACGCGTCGTTCGAGCCTGTGCCAGGAGCGGTCGGCGAACTGGTGTGGGGCGACCGTGCCGGGGTCGAAGCGATCACGGTGGTCGACGTGGATCCGCCCCGCAGGTTCGCGTTCCGCTGGGTCGCTCCTGAGGGTCAGTTGCCCGATGCGGACAACTCTCTCCTGGTCACCTTCGAGCTCGAGCCCTCCGGAGACGGCACGATCGTGCGCCTGATCGAGAGCGGCTGGCGGGAGAAGGGCTGGGAAGCCGCCGTGCTCGAGGAGTCCTTCCACGACCACGAGCGCGGCTGGGACCTGTTCCTGCCCAGGCTGCAGAGCTACGCCCCTTCCGCGGTGACGCAGTGACCGTCGCCGTCGACGACGAACTCTGGTCGGCGATCGGCGACCCGAGCAGGCGCCGCCTGCTCGACCTGCTGCTCGCGGAAGGAGTCGGTACGCCGACCAGCCTGAGCGAGCATCTCCCGATCTCGCGCCAAGCGGTCACCAAGCACCTGGGCGTCCTCGATCGCGCAGGCCTCGTGCACGCGACACCGATGGGCCGCGAGCGGCGCTACGAGGTCGACGAGGCGCAGCTGGCCCGTGCCGTCCGGCAGCTGAATGAGGTCGGCAAGACGTGGGATGCGCGACTGAACCGCATCAAGCGCATCGCGGAAGAGATCCAGCGTCAGAGGCGCGACTGACCGACAGGCCGCCGGGCGAGATCACACCGCGCTGCCTGCGTCATCATCCGGAAGAACCAGTCACCTGTGGAGGACACCATGAGTGGATTGCTGCTCGGCGACAAGAACGCCGTGATCTATGGAGGCGGGGGCGCCATCGGCGGCGCCGTCGCGCGGGTGTTCGCCCGGGAAGGAGCGAGGGTCTTCATCGCCGGGCGGACGCAGGCGAAGCTCGACGCCGTGGCGCGTGATATCGCCGCTACGGGAGGAAGGGTCGAGACCGCGCAGGTCGACGTTCTTGATCAACAGGCGGTCGCGAAGCACGCCGATGCGGTCGCGGCGACGGCCGGCGGCATCGACATCGCCCTGAACGCCGTGAGTGTCATGCACGACCAGGGGACCTTGCTGGCGGACCTCTCGCTGGAAGAGTTCATGCGGCCGATCGATGGCTTTCTGCAGACGTTGTTCATCACCAGCAAGGCTGTGGCACGGCACATGGGCCGCGAGCGTCCTGGCGTCATCCTGACCCTGTCCGAGCCGGGTTCGAAACTGGCGGTGCGCGGCATCCTGGGGCACAGCGTGAGCGCGGCCGGCAAGGAGGCCTTCTCGCGGGTTCTGGCCGCGGAGCTGGCACCCGACAACATCCGGGTGATCTGCATCCGTCCACACGCTGTCGTCGATGCGCCGGCAGCCGGTTCCTACACCAAGGACCTCTTCAAGCAGACCGCGACAGCGGCCGGGCAGTCGGTCCAGGAAATGCTCGAAGGCGGGGGGATGGTGCAGGGGACGCTTCTCAAGAGGCTGCCCACGCTCTCCCAAATCGCGGAGACAGCCGCGTTCCTGGCTTCGGATCGGGCTGGAGCCATGACCGGAACCATCGCCAACCTGTCCGCCGGCGCGCTGGTCGACTGAGGCCGCCATGTCCGGTGGCGATCGCTTGCGGTCCTCGGTCGGGCGACCTGCTCCTATGGTCAACTCCCACCCCTGTTGAGTAAGGTGCACTACGAACTAGCACCTATTACCCATCAGGGGGCGGGCGGCGATGCCGGACACCAGGATCAGTGAGCTCGCGCGGATGTGGATCAGCGGCTGGGTCGTCTCCCGCGGCAGCTCGGACCCGATCGACGAGCCGTGGGGGTGGACGATCGACGTCGGGCAGCCCCAGCACGTCGCCCGGCACGTGCTGCCGGAGCCCTCCGAGGCCGATGTGCGCAAGATCGTCGCCGCGACGAGCGCGCCCGGGACGTGGCTGAAGCTGTTCGCCGAGGAGCAGGCGGTCCTGCCCTGGGCCGGGCCGGGCTGGCGGTGCGACAGTCCCGGGTTTCTGATGACCTGCCACCTGGGACCGGAGCACCCTGAGGTGCCGGCCGGGTACACGCTCACCAGTTGGACCCGGGGTGGCGTCGGCCGAGTGCTGGTCCGCACGCCTGCCGGGCACTTCGCCGCCCGTGGACAGATCGCTCAGGCAGGCGCCCATGTCGTGGTCGACCAGGTCGAGACCGCCGCCGAGCACCGGCGCCAGGGGCTCGGCGGCCTGGTGATGCGCACGCTGCAGAGCACCGCGTACGAAGCCGGTGCAAGGACCGGCGTCCTGGTCGGCACGCCCGAGGGCCGGGCGCTCTACTCCTCGCTGGGCTGGACCATGCACTCCCCGATGACGAGCCTCTGCTACGAGCCGTCGGCTGCCGCTCGGTGAGATCGCTCTCCGGCCAGGCCTCGCCTTCGGAGAAGGCCCATGCCCGATGTGCCTGGAGCGGCTCTCCCTGAGGCGGTCCACGGTCTCAGGGCCGCTCCTCGGCGTTGCCGGCGGCGTCGGCACTGCCGAGGAGCGGTCTCCAGGGCAGGGCGTCGCGCCAGCGCCCGTCGTCGCGGGCCCAGCTCTTGACCACGTCGGCCACCACGTCATGGCCGTACATGTCGAACGGGGCGGGGACGTCGGCCTGGAAGTGGGCCTGGGGCCCGCCCTCGCGGTACTCGATCAGGCAGCTCAGGTCGTCGTTGAGGTGGACCTGGATGAAGTGTTCTCCCGGCAGTGGCGGATCGACGCGTTCGACGATGACGAATCGATGAAGCAGGTTCATCTCGCTGAGCAGGTCGTACAGCTGGTCCTCGTGGGGGTCGTCCCACGTGTCCCCGCTCCAGGTCCGCGCCCGCACCCGCGTCACGATCCGCTGCCCGCACCCGTCACGTTCTGCTCGGCGTACTTCAGCAATTCATCGATGGTGATCTCGCGCTTCCCCGAGGCCCCGGAAAGGGTCAGCGCCGTGTCCCACTCGGCCCGGGAGACCTCGCCGGCCGCGTTCTCCCATTCGACGTGACTGCCGGGCGCGTCTTCCAGCAGCGGCAGTTCGCGCAGCAGCCGGGACAGGGGTGCCAGAACGCGGTCGGGGCCCTTGCTGCCGCCCTGGGTGCGGGTGTTGGTGTAGCTCAGCTTCAGGAAGGGCACCTGCTCGCGCTCCAGCTTGGTGGGCTGCAGCATCTTCCTGAACCTTTCCCACGCCTCGTCCTCGGTCTCGGTCCCGGAGAATTCGTTCCGGTATCCGGGAAAGACCGCAAGCGTCGCCTGGTGGAGCTCGGGAAGCGCCTGGGAATGGTAGTCGTGCACGGCGCGACCCACCGCGACAATGGTGTCGAACTCCCAGCCGGGATACGAGAACCCCCCGACGGCGACCAGTGGCCGGTCCCCGGCGGCGAACTCCGCGCTGTGCTCACGGGCGAACTCCAGAACGGCGCGGGCCAGCCCCGCGTCGTACCGGCCCATGACGTTCATCTGCAACGACCGGCTCTTGTCCGGGGTGAGGACAGCGTCGAAGTTGAACACCGCGCGCGACCAGTGCCAGGCGTCAGGCAGCCCCTCGACCGGTGTGGCGCCCGGGAGCGCGGACACCGTGGATGTGAGGTCCATCGTCTGTCTCCTTCTCGTTGTCCCGCCCCGTTAGGTGCAGGAGTAGTTCGGCCCCGTGTCCTGGCGGTAATTGTCCATTTGAGAGCCGCCGCGCGAGTTCTCGCTGCGGGTCATGGGCTCCAGGTTATCGACGTCGTTGTAGAAATCGGCGCGCGCGGCGCGGTCGGTGTTGAAGCCGGTCTCGTTGTAGTGGTCGACACACGGGTGCAGGTGTTCGTAGGTCAGGATCTTCGGGTCGCCGGGAATGGACTCACCGCGGGAGTTGAACCAGTCGAGTTCGCTGCGCGGGATCCGCTGGCCCTTGTTGGGCCCGTCCAGGTAGACCGGCGTGCCGCCCTGCGCGATGCCCTGCTCGGTCCATTTCGCGGTCATCGCGTCATGGGTGGTCTGGCGGTAGCTGCTCGGGAACTCGCTGTCGCGGTTGTGTCCGACCGACGGCGGGGAGTTCGGGTCGCGCATCCACAGCCCTCCAGGGCCGTTGATCGAGGCGAGTCCGAGCGGGTCGCAGAAGGTGAACGGGTTGGTGACGTAGGCGTAGTCGTTGGGGTCCGGGGACAGGCCGAGCGGGTCCGGGGAGAGGTAGCGGGCCGTATCCGGGTCGTAGTGCCGGAAGTAGTTGTAGTGCCAGCCGGTCTCCGGGTCGGCGTACTGCCCGGGGAAGCGCAGCGGGCAGTCCACCTCGGCGCCCTCGGAGGAGCCGGGGAGGGGCGTGCCCCAGGTGGTGGTGCGCAGCTGCCAGGCCAGCCGGCCGTCGGGTGAGACGAGTTCGGCCGGGGCACCGGACAGGTCGGTGACGATGGCGTGGAAGCGGACGTCGGTCACGGAAGGGTCGGAACGGCCGGGCTCCCGGTCGAGCTGGGTCAGCGGCCGGTGGGTGCCGGAGGCGTAGTCCCAGGTGGTCGCGGCGCCCGTGCTGGTGATCTGCTCGGCCAGCCGGGTGCCGTCCCAGCTGAAGCGGGTCTCCTGCGCGACCGTGCCGTCCTCAGCGAGGCGCTGCTTGGCCGTGCGGCGGCCCGCCGGGTCGTAGTGATAGGCCCACCGGGTGCCGTCGGAGGTGACGGTGCCGGTCAGCCGGTCGTCGCTGTTCCAGGTGAAGGTGCTGGTACGGGTCTGTCCGTTCAGCAGCCGTGTGTGGCGGCGGATCAGCCGGCCCTGGGCGTCGTACTCGTAGGTGGTACGGCCCGACCGGCGCAGACGGTTGCCGGTGAACTCGCGGGTGGGATCCGGTGCGCCGGTCTCCGGATCGGTACCGGCGTGGGCGGGGGTGTCGGCGTGTGTGAGGTTTCCGGCGCTGTCGTAGGCGTAGGTCTCGGTCCACCCGTGGGCGTGCACCGCGGTGACGCGGCCCTCCGCGTCGAGGTCGAAGCGCCGACTGCCGCTCGTCAGTTCCTGAATCCCGCCGAGGAAGCCGTCGGCGCGGTAGGCGTACTCACGCTGCTGCAGGATGGAGCCGGCGGCGCTCCCGCCGTGCGACACGGTCTGGGCGCTCAGCCGGCCACTGACGTCCCAGCTCTGGGTGAGCGAGAGATCGGGTCCCAGGGCGCGGGAGGTCTCCCGGTTCACCTCGTCGAAGTCGAAGTCGATCCGGTTGCCGTCGGTGTCCAGGGTCACGGGCCGGCCTGCGGCGTCGTACGTCCAGGTGGAGAGGGTGCCGGCCGGGGTGCGCCGCTGCGTGCGCCGTCCGAGGACGTCGTAGGCGTAGGTCGTCGTGCGGCCGTTGATGGTCTCCGAGAGCATCTGTCCGAAGACGTCGTACTCGTGGTCCACGGTGGTGGTGGCATTGGCGGCGCGGAGCACGCCCCCGGCCGGGTCGTACGTGAAGGTGCTGGTCCCGTGGACCGAGTGCTCCTTCACCGGTCGTCCCAGGACGTCCCTGACGAAGGTGGTCGTCTCGCCCGCGCCGTTGGTCCGGGCGGTCAGCTGCCCGGTCGGGTCGGGCGTGTAGCGCAGGGTCCGGCCGGCGAAGTCCGTCTCCTGGACCAGCCGGCCCGCCGCGTCGTACTCGTAGTCCCAGGTCAGGCCGCGGGGATCGGTGACGGTGGCGAGCCGCGCCTCGGTGTCGTAGCCGAAGGTGTACCGCGTGCCGTCCGCGGTGGTGCGGGTGGCCGGGTGGTGGAAGTGGGTGAAGGTGTAGCGGGCCGTGTTCCCGATCCGGTCGGTGTGCGCGACCAGATTGCCCTCACCGTCCCACTCCCAGGTCTCCAGGGCGCCGTCCGGGGTCTCGCGCCAGGCGGGTTTGCTCTCGGTGGTCCAGCCGTAGCGTTCGACGCGCCCGAGGGCGTCGGAGACGGTGTGGACGCGGCCGAACGCGTCGCGTCGGGCGGTGGTGGTGTGGCCGAGCGGGTCGGTGAGCACGAGGGGCAGCCCGGCCGGGTCGGCGGTCACCCGCCGGGTGTGGCCCTGGGCATCGGTGGTCGAGGACGGGCAGCCCCGCTCGTCGTACGTGTAGCGCGTCGTTGCGCCGCCCGGGTCGACGACCGACAGCCGGTTGCCCCGCTCGTCGTATGTGTACCGCCAGGTCGCGCCGTCCACTTCGACGACCTCTACGGGCTGCGCCCGGTCGTTGAAGACGGCCCGCATGGTGAGTCCGTCGGGCCGGGTGAGGGAAGCGACGTTGCCGGCTTCGTCGTAGCCGTAGCTGACGGTGCGACCGAGGGCGTCGGTCACGGAGTCCAGGCGGTTGTCGGCGTTCCACTCGCGGATGGTGGTGTTGCCCTCGGCGTCCGTCCGGGCGGTGAGCTGACGCAGTTCGTTGTACCGGTAGGTGGTGGTGTGGCCCAGGGAGTCCGTGTACCGGTTGACTCGGTTCTCGGTGTCGTAGTCGATGACGCAGTCGAGGAAGCCGTCCGAGCCCGTACCGCGGACACAGCGGTCCGCGCTGTCGTACTCCAACCGGTACCAGCTGCCGTTGCGGTCGACGCGCTCGATGATCCGGCCGTCCGCGTCGTACGCGAGAAGTGCCGCGTGGCCCACCGCGTCGACGACGCGGGAGAGGTCACCGTTGACGTCGTAGGCGTAGCGGCGCAGGACGGTGCCCTCGGGGCCGTCATCGGTGTCGAGCAGACGCAGGGCGGTGATACGGCGCTCATGCGTCTCGACCGCGATCCGGTAGCCGCCGCTGTGCCGGACCTCGACGGGCGTGCCGTCCTCCAGCCGCTCGATGTCGATGCGGTGGCCGTTGCGGTCGGATATGGCACGCAGCGGCAGCGCCACCAGCCCGTTGAAGGCGCCGGGAGGCGGCTCGGCCAGGGTGAAGTGGCGGGTGTGGCCGGTCGCCGGATCGGTGATGCGTATCTCTCCGCCGGGGGTGCCGTCCCAGTGCAGCGGCCAGCGCGGGCCGTGGTGCGGCAGGACCGCCATGTCGGGGCGGGGCACGGAGTAGGCCAGCAGCATCCCGTCCTCGGCGGCGAGGACGAGCCCCTCGGCGTCGGCCTCCAGCCGCTGGTCGAGGGTGGAGGTCCATGACGGGCCGAACCAGACTCCGGAGCGGTACGACGAGATGTGGGTGCGCTCGATGACGAGCTGGAGCAGGCCGGGCAGCTCCACGTCCGTCTCGGAGAGGAGCATTTCACCGGAGACCATGTCGATCGGGTCGCCGCCCTTGCAGCGGCCCTCCATCGGCTTGCCCGCGCCGATTTCGTCCTTGGCGCCCTTGCGCAGGGAGTTGTAGGCGTCCCGCAGGCCCTGGCCGCCCTTGCGGAGGCTGTTGGCGACGTTCTCCAGGGCCTTGCCGCTCTTGAGGAGCGCGGGCAGGTTCTTGGCCATCTTGGCGAGGCCGCCGAGGGTGGTCAGGCCCTTGAAGCCGGGGATGCAGTCCATCGCGGCGAAGAGCACGTCCCAGAGGCCGGCTTTGCCCTGCGCGTATTTGATGAGGGTGTCGGCGAGCACCACGAGGGCTGCGGCCAGCACGATCCAGGCGAGCGGCCCGCCGATGATCATCACGATGATACCGAGGACGGCGACGATCACCTTGCAGACGGCGACGATCTCGTCCCAGTGGTCGGCGACCCAGTCGACCGCCTTCTCCCACCAGTGCTTGTTCTTGATGCCGGCGTCCGAGGCCTCGTGCAGGGCGTGTTCAGCGGTGCTTGCGGCGGTGTCCCGCAGATGGGCTGCCTGCGCGGCGAGTTCTTTCGCCGCGTCCAGGCGCTGCTGGGCGTCGTGGACGGCGGTGTTCGCGGACTTCTGGGCGTTGGAGGCGTCCAGAGCGTTACGGGTGGCGGTGCGGACCTCTTCTGCGGACGGCGGTTCCACGCCCGGCTTGGGGTCGGCCTGGTACTCCTTGGACTTGTCGCCGGCCCGCTTCACCCAGTCATTGGCGTTGGTCTGGGTGGCTTTGGCGGCATCGAGGTCCTGGCGGGCGGCACGACCTTGCGAGAGGGCCCGGTCGGCGTCGGCCTGTGCGGTCTCCAGCTTCGGCCAGTACGTCTCCAACGCCCCGGACGCCAGCCGGTAGGACTTCTCCAGTTTGTCCAGTTCGCCGGGCAGGTCGCCGAACTGCTCGCGATACGCGTCGGCTGCCAGGCCGGCCCAGTCCTGCACCGCGTTGTTGCCGCTCAGCCCGCGGACGGACCGTAGGGCCGAGGACACGTCGTCGGCGAAGTCGCCCAGTTTGCGGGCGAGTTCCTTCACCTCGTACGGGTCCCCGGGGACCGGATCCCGGTCCAGGTCCAGCACATGCCAATCCGTCGGACGATTCGCCACTTTGTGCCCCCGTGCATCCATCACCGCCGAACGTTCGACGTTTTGCTTGAGCTTGACCTTATCGACATTCGGGTGGCGGAGGCACATCCGGAAGCGAAGCCTCCACCCGACCCCCACGTCCGAGGGTCCGGAAGGTGCGGTTGACGGTCAGGAAGACTGCCGGGGGCAGCAGTTCGGTTCCCGGTCCGGCGCGCCGGTGGGCATCGAGGCGCACGTCGGCCGCAGGGAAGGCCGCGGACGGGAGAGGAACCGCGCGGGCTGCCGTCATTCCTGCGGAGCTTGGTCCGGCGCGATGTTCACGTCTTTCGTCGTGGTGATCTGATCGATCTCCGAGGTTCGTACCGTGACATTCATCGTCCAACTGCCCGCCATGGGGAGCTTGACGCTCTCCGTGCCCCAGTAACCCCCACGGTTGACGATCTTGGAATCCAGCGGGCCGATACTCTGTTTGCGCAGCGTGAAGGTGATGCGTAGTTCTGGGACGGTTGCGATGCCGCCGTCCCCGGCGAAAATGACCGCCTGCAGCGTGTTGTCACCTACGCGCGCGGGTTCAAGGGTCACTTGTACCTGTCCACGCCCGCCGTGGGTGCCCATGTCGAAGGGGACCAGCACGGTGGCAATGCCTGGGACGGTTGTCGAGGCGGCTTCGGCGGACTGCTCGATGGTTGCTCGACCGGGTTGCGTTCCGGTGAGGGCGGTGGAGATCGCCAATACCGCGATGCCTATGGCAACTTCCGTTCCGACCGTGCGGAGCAGTCGGCGACGTGGGCTGGGAGAGGAAGCCGGCTCAGTGGGATCCGGGCCGGAACCGACGGCGGGAGGGTCGTCGTCCGGTGCCGGGAGCGAGCGGCTGCCACCTGCCTCGTGTGATACGCCGACCAGTGCGCTCACATGGGCGGACGCTCTGCACGCCAGGACACGCGGTTCACTGGAATCGCGGATCAGCTCGCCTGTCCACTTGCGTGAATAGGTCGCGGCGGCCAGCAGTCCGAGAACGACAAGGGTCTTGAGGGTCAGCCATCGTCCGTAGGACGTGCCGGTGAGGGCATCCCATGAGCCGAGCTGACGCCAGGACTGGTAGATGCCGGTCCCGAGGAGAGCCACGACCGAGGCGAACGCGATGCGTGAGAACCGGGAAATGGCAGTGACCGGTAGTGAAGAGTCCTGGGACGAGCGTCGGAGGGCGATGAACAATGCGGCCAGACCCCCCATCCACAGGGCCATGGCCAGGAGGTGGACCATCGCGACCGGGATCGCCAACGGCACTTGAATGCCCACCGAGGCGTGTTCCGCTGCCGCCCAGGTCAGCGCGAGGGCGAGCGCCAGAACGACGCCTGTCACGATCAGAGTCCGGTGTCCTGCCCGCTCCGGCCACCAACCGGCCGTGGCGTTCTCTTTCCCGGGTGGGTCCCGAACCAGCGTGTGGCTCAGCGTCCTTGTGGTCAGGAAGAGGAAGATGCCCGCTACGGCGAGAAGCGCGATTCTCCCACCCAGCGCCGCGCCGGGCCTGGTGTCCAGGGTCCGACGCACCGCGGCGAGCTCGAAGCCGGAGCCAGGACTGCTGCCCGTTTCATACGGGCCGCGCAGGATGAGCATGGCCAGCGTCGAGACGAACAGGACGCACCAGCCGGCGACCGCGAGCCGTTGCAGCCGACGCTGCCCTGCGCCGGCCGGCCAGCACACCAGCACGAAGGCCGTTGTACCGACAAGCAGCGAAAACCCTAGGTAGGCAACGTATCTGCCGAGGTCGTAGAGACGCCCCGCGGCTGTGTCGCCGGCCGACGACCGGGGCACGATCGCCGACGTCGCCGAAGGCTCGCCGACCGAGAAGGTGAAGGCGCCGGAGATCGGGTGGCTGTCGGCGGACACGACGCGCCACGCGACCGTGAACGTACCCCTGGGCATGTTCCCGCGGAGTGTGGTCTGCACGGTGCCGGACTTCCCCGCGGCATGCCTGGGCTGTCCCTCGTTGACGCGCCGACCGCCAGGGTCGAGCACCCGGATGGAGTCATCGGAGACCGTGACTCCCTCGGTGAAGGTGAGGGTGACGACCGTCGGTGCTCTCTTGACAATGGCACCGTCCGCCGGGTCGCTCCCACGGAGTACCGCGTGCGAGGCGGCAGAGCCGGCCCCGCCGAGCAGGACCCCCACAGCGACGCACAACAACAGGAGGACGCGCCCCAGGCTTCTACCTCGCGTTGTCCTCTCATCGCGAAGCCGTGCCCGTACCGACCGCACGGGGCGAGCGGCAACACACTGCGCGGAGACACAGAGGGAGACAACTGCGGCGAGGAGCATGCCAAGGAGTACGCACTCCGGCCCTCATCTGCTCAGTAAGCCGAAGGAGGAGTGTCCTGCGGTCACTCAGGCTCCGCGTCAGAAAGGTCTGAGGTCCTCCGGGATCCGCACGGTGATCGTGGCGCGCTTCTCGGCGGAAGTGGCCCCCTTTCGGGCGGCCCATGGCTCGTCGGAGCGCATCCACGCGGGCAGACCCGGCGGCAGGTCGGCTTCGGGGATGGTGGCGAGGTCCGCGGCTGTCAGGGTGCTGCCGTAGCGGACCAACGGTCGGTCGGTGTCGGCGGTGACCGTGCCGTGGAGGGCGTCGAGCGCCGTGTTCCAGCTGGTGAGGAGTTTGGTCATCGCCTCGATCGGGTCGGCGCCGGACGCGGCGGCGCTGTCGGGGTAGGTGGGGTGGAGCACGTGCTGGTAGGCGCCGGTGAAGGCGGCGCCTGCCGGGGTCTTGCGCCAGGTGTGGAAGGCGGTGTCGGCGAGGCTGCCCAGCGCGATGACGGCCTGGATCGGGTTGTGCCCCGTCAGGGCGTCGAGCCAGGCGTGCCGGTGGAGGGCGATGTCCGGGTCGGTGGCGTGCGCGTTGCCGGCGTGCTGGCCGTACACGCTGTACAGATAGGTGTTGACCATGACGTAGCTGGTGTCGATGCCGAGCTTGCTCAGGAAGCCCTGGAAGCGGCGGCCGGCGGTGCCGACGAGGATGCGGCGGGCGATGGCTTCGTGGGCGGCGGGGTCCTGGCCGAGGACCAGGACGCGGGCGGTGCCGTCGAGCCGTCCACGGTGGAAGATCGGGCCCCACTCGATGCGGAAGTCCTCGGCCGGATAGACCTCCGGGCCCGGGTAGGAGCGCGCCAGGGTCGCATAGGGCTCGAGGGCGTAGCCCGGGTCGAATTCATGCACGTGGGGCTCCTACTCCAGGTGGGCGAATGGATATGCCAAATGGTGACATATCGGTAGGCGCACGGCATTCTGGAAGAGGGCCATGGTATTGGCCCGAACGCTTCGACGGTCGTCCCTTGTGGGCGCAGCGAAGGGACGCACCTATGCCGCCCCCAGCCAACGCCCCGGACACCTCACCGTTCGCACTGCGCGGGCGGCTTGTCACCCTCGACCCGCACAACACCGTCGTCGCCGATGGTGTTCTGTACATCAGGGACAGGGTGATAGAGGCGGTGCAGCCTGCCGGGGCGCCCGCACCGCCGGGGTTCGAGGACATCGTTCCGGTCGTCAGCGGCGGCACGATATACCCCGGTCTGATCGAACTGCACAACCATCTGCCCTACGACGTTCTGCAGTTGTGGCCGGTGCCCAAGAAGTACAGCAACCGGTCGCAGTGGGGCGGTAGCCGGAACCCCGACTACCACCGCCTGGTGACCGGACCGATGACGGTGCTCGGCGAGGATCCCCGGCTGATGCCCGCCGTGGTGCGGTACGTCGAGGCCAAGGCCCTGGTCAACGGGACGACGACGAGTCAGGGCATCGCCCTGTTCAGCAACGCCGGGGCGCGCCGGATGTATCGGGGGATCGTTCGCAACGTCGAGCAGACCGACGACCCCGCGCTGCCGGAGGCCGGCTCCCGGATAGCCGATGTCGAGGCGGTGGACGCGGCCCGGTTCCTGGCCCGGCTGCGGCAGCCGCACCGGCTCCTGCTGCATCTGGCCGAGGGCACCGACGCTGCCGCGCGTGCGCACTTCCAGGCTCTGGAGTTCCAGCCGGGCCAATGGGCCATCACGGAGAACCTGGTCGGCATCCACTGCACCGCGCTGACGGGCGCAGACTTCCGGATACTCGCCGACCACGGCGGCTCGATGGTGTGGTCGCCGCTGTCCAACCTGCTGCTGTACGGGAAGACCGCCGACATCGCGGCCGCCAAACAGGCCGGCGTTCTCATCGGACTGGGCTCGGACTGGGCCATCTCCGGAAGCAAAGGCCTGCTCGGTGAACTCAAAGCCGCCCGTCTGGCATCCGACGCGGCTGGGGGAGTGTTCTCCGACCGCGAACTGGTCGCCATGGCCACCCGGGACGCGGCCACGATTCTGCAGTGGGACCAAACCCTCGGCTCGCTGCGGCCCGGCATGCGCGCCGACCTGCTCACCATCTCCGGCGCTGCCGGCGATCCCTACGGATCCCTGATCGACGCCGGTGACGAGGACATCCGCCTCGTCACCATCGACGGCGTCGCCCGCTACGGCACCCGCCGGCTCATGACGGCCCTGGCTCCCGGGGCGCCGCTGGAAGACACGGCCACGGGCGCCCCCGCCGATCATGTACTCAACCTCCAGCAGGATTCCGCCGACCCGATCGTCGCCGGGGTGACGCTGGCCGAGGCCACCAGCCGGCTCTCCCACGCGCTGCACGACCTGCCGGCGCTGGCAGCACGAGCCGCGCAGCCGCGGGTGACGGCCCGGCCCGACGGCGACCTGCACTGGCAGCTCGCACTCGACGAGATACGACCCACCGGCGCGGAGCTGCGCCCACGCCTGGCACTGCGCGGCAACGGCGGGCAGCCGACGGGGCCGCAGATCGCAACACGCCTTGCGCGGCAGGACCGGCTCGTCCCACTGTCCCTCGACGGCTTGACCGCCTCGTCCGACACCGCCTTCCTCGCCCTTCTTGCCGACGAGCCCAACCTGCCCGACCACTTCGGAGCCCAGCTCTCCGAACTCCTGACCTGACGGACTTGAACGACTCGACCCGGACTTCGTTCCTCGGATGCGAAGCGCCGGCGGTACCCGGCGGATACCTCAGCTGGCGGGAACCGGTCACCGACCACTGGTGGCAGCAGGTCTGGTTCGACACCGCCAAGCCCCAGTTCCGCGACCTCGGAAAGCTGGCCGCCCGCGCGGGCAGCCTGCGCTCCGCCATCGATTCCCGCACCAAGACGGCGCTACGCATCGCCGACAGCGGTCCGCAGTCCGACCGCTTCACCTCAGCGAAGACCCTGACCGCGCTGGTCAAGAAGTCCACCACCTCACGCGCCGACGCCTGGCGGACCCAGATTCAGGGTCTCCAGTCAGGTCAGACGCTGGAAGGCACCTGGGAAGGTGGAGCTCGGGACCATGGGTGAGGGGAGAGCGGACCCCAAAGGCCCCAAGGACCCGAAGGGCCGTAAGAATCCCGGGAGTTCGGAGGGCTCCGTGGGCTCCGAGGACAGCAAGGCGCGCGCGGATCGGATCCATGCGCTGATCGAACGGTCCAAAGCCGGTCGGACACCAGAGGAACCGCCGGAAGACGAAGAGCCTCGTGCAGCCAACCCGCGCGATGCGATTCACCGCCGCATGCGCGAACTTGACGCCGACGCGTCAGAGGTTCCGGACTCCGATGACCCCGCGGCCCCGAAGGGGGACGCGACTCCCAAGGGGCCGGCCTCCCCGCCGGGCAGGGCGTAGCGCCCGGACGCGTGAAATTCCACCTCGACGCCGTGTTGTGCGTGCCCATCGCCTATGCCCCCGGTCTACTTTCGGTCCGTCCGTCCCCTCAGTCTCGGAGGCTCTATGGACTGGTCCCGGCCCATGCTCGCGGCGAGCGGCAGGCGATTCCTGGCAGTGGTCCCGCTGCTCGGCGCAGCGGCGCTACTTCTCCTCGGATGCTCGTCAGGTGGTGGCAACGACAGCTCCTCCGGCGGGACGTCCGCCACTTCGGAGGAGTCTCTCGACCCGAACGCAACCCCACCGGTGGAGGGCTCGGAAGAGTCCAGCGAGGGTCAAAAAAGAACTGCGAAGCCGAACGGCGGCTTCAAGGACGGTCCCAAACCGTCCGCCAAATTCTCCGGGCAGTGGCCCAACCCGGTCAATGTGGATGTGAATAACACCACCGGAGCCGCCTACGAAGCGCAGTTGGAGTTCCATGACTGCACCCCCGGGCAGCCGGCCCAGTCGGTGAGTAGACACATCTCGGTGGCGCCGGGGGCGACCTACTTCGACGAATTCCATCTCGCCGCCACTGCACCGCGCATTACGCACACTATGTGCGGCATCCTGGTCCAGGACGGCGGCGGCCCCGTCACCACGTTCAGCGATCCGATCCATCCGCCCTCGTCCGCCCCGCCCGTACCCTCTGACACCCCCGACAGCCCCGATACCCCGGACAGCCCCGACACCCCCGATACCCCCGATGTCTCCGAAGGACCCGCGACGTCCGACGCGAGCACACCCTGAGCCCGGCCGATCCGGCCCCCGAGCCGGCCCCCGTCCCAGACCCTGCCCCGGCCCCTGTTCCCGACCCGGGCGCCGATCCCGGCACCGGCGGGAACGGGGGCGATGCCGGTGAGCCCGAAGCGGGTCCTTCACCCTGGGCCGGTTGGCTGGGTACGCTCACCACGCTGGTCGCACCCACCACGCTCATCGGGGCGCTGCTGCTCTACTTCGGTTTCGCCTACACCGACGCGCTGTACGAGCAGTTCGGGATCGACGCGGCCACCCTGGGCTTCTCCACCCAGGACTACGCCCTGCGCAGTGGCGGCGCGCTCTTCCTGCCCATCGGGGCGGCGCTGGTCGTCGGGTTGCTGGGGGTGCTCGCGTACTACCTGGTCGCGTCACTCGGCCGGTCGGACGCGCCCACCCCGCCGTACGTCCGTTGGGCTTCGCTCGCCGTGATCGCGTGCGGGCTGCTGCTCTTCCTCGTCGGGCTGCTCTGCGGGTTCGATGTGCTCTACGCCGGCTCGCTGGGAACACCGCTGTTCCTGGGCGGTGGTCTGGTGGTTCTGATGTACGGGAGACTGCTCCTCGTCAAGATTTCCGGCGGCCGGTACCCGGTCCTACGGGAGAAGGCCGCGCTGGCCATCGTTGCCGCGCTGATCGTGCTCTCGTCGTTCTGGGCGGTGAACATCTATGCCCAGGACCATGGCAAAAGCGACGCTGCTTATCTGACGAACCGTCTGTGGCTCAGACCGCAGGTGGTGCTCGACACCACCGAGCGGCTGTACTTCCAGTACCCGGGAGTGCAGGAGACCGTCCTTCCCGAGGGCACACCGCAGCAACACTTCAGGTTCCGCTACCGGGGACTGCGCTTGCTTGCCCAGTCCGGCGACCGGATGTTCATCATTCCGCAGTCCTGGACTGTGGATCGCGGAAACGTGCTGATCATCCCGTTGGACGCCAACGTCCGGGTCTCCTTCCGACCCGGCTGAGCCACGGAAGACTCCGCCGATTGTGGTCAGGTCCCAGCACCCGCTCAGTTCTTCACGCGTCGGTGCACGGGGATGTCGCGGGTAGTTCCACAGTGATGCGGATCCCGCCGGCAGAGCGCGGGGTGAGGGTGAGGGTTCCGTCGTGTGCCTGGGTGATGGTTTTGACGATGGCCAGGCCCAGACCGACGCCTGTCCGGGCGGTGTGGATGCGCTCAGTACCGCGCTGGAAGGGTTCGGTGAACGTCGCGACCAGGTGCGGCGAGAGCTGCTCGCCGGTGTTTTCGACGGTGAGTACCACGGTCTTGGGGCCGACGCTGGTGTGGACCCATACGCTGCCGTGTTCCGGCAGGTTGTGGACGATCGCGTTCTGTACGAGGTTCGTGGTCAGCTGCAGCAGGAGTGCCGGCGATCCGTTCGCCGGGGCGACGTCGCCGCTGGTTTCGAGGGTGACGCCATGCTTCTCCGCGAGGGGGAGGAGTGTCTCGGTGGCTCCTTCCGCCATGAGGGACAGGTCGACCGGTTCCCGGGTGAAGGACCTCTGACCGGCGCGGCTGAGCAGGAGCAGTGCCTCGGTGAGGTCGATGGCTCGGGTGTTGACGGCGTGGAGGCGGTCGACGAGTTCACCGGTGTCGTGGTTCGGATCGGTGCGGGCCACGTCGAGCAGTGCCTTCGAGATCGCCAGCGGGGTGCGCAACTCATGGGAGGCGTTGGCTGCGAATCTCTGCTGTTCGGCGTTGTGCTCTTCGAGACGCGCGAGCATGGCGTCGAAGGCGTCGGCGAGTTCGCGGAACTCGTCCTTGCTGCCCGGTAGCCGGATCCGGTGAGAAAGTGATCCGTTCGTGGCCATGCGGGTGGCGTGTGTGATGCGGGTCAGGGGGGCGAGCATGTGGCCGGCGAGGATCCACCCTCCTACGAGGCCGAACACCAGCAGGATCGCCAGTACTGCGGCCGCTCTCGGCGCGAAGACGTTCAGGAGGCCGGACCGGATGGGAAAGACACCATGCGTGGGCTTGTCATCAGGGTTGATGAGCATCGCACGGTCCGGGACATAACGGAGGAGGAACACCCACACGGCCGCGAGCAGCAAGGCACCGGCCACCATGAGGAATCCGGCGTAGCTGAGGGTGAGTTTGAGGCGAACGCTCATCCCAGGTGCCCTATCCACGGTCTTCTCCTCCGTGGACGGCCCCGGGTTGCGTGTCGATGCGGTAGCCGACGCCTGGCACGGTGGTGATGATCCAGGGTTCGCCGAGGCGTTTGCGCAGGGCCGAGACCGTGATGCGTACGGCGTTGGTGAACGGGTCCGCGTTCTCGTCCCACGCGCGTTCCAGGAGTTCCTCGGCGCTGACGACACCGCCTTCGGCGGCGACGAGGACTTCGAGCACGGCGAATTGCTTGCGGGTGAGCGCGACGTAGCGGTCGTCGCGGTAGATCTCGCGGCGGAACGGATCCAGGCGCAAACCTGAGATCTCTCGTACGGGAGGCCTGGTGTGCGCACGCCTGCGGTCGAGTGCTCTGAGCCTGAGCACGAGTTCCTGTAGTTCGAACGGTTTCGTGAGGTAGTCGTCGGCGCCGAGTCCGAAGCCGGAGGCCTTGTCGTCGAGACGGTCGGCGGCGGTGAGCATGAGGATCGGCATGCCGCTGCCGGAGGCGACGATGCGTTTGGCGATCTCGTCGCCGGACGGTCCGGGGATGTCGCGGTCGAGGACGGCGATGTCGTAGGTGTTGATGCCCAGCAGCTCCTGAGCGGTGTCGCCGTCCCCCGCGATGTCGGCGGCGATCGCTTCCAGGCGTAGACCATCGCGGATGGCTTCTGCCAGGTAGGGCTCGTCCTCGACGATCAGCACACGCATGTTCTTCAGGCTACGGGTCGGCGCATATCGTCGGCGTATCGAAATCCGCATACGTGCGGGCAACACCGCGCCGCCTTGACTGGCGGTATGAGCCGAACCCCACCAACAGCGGAGACAGCGCAGGACAGCCCGGGGGATACCCGCGCGACAGGTACCGGAACGGGTGTTCCGGCGGCCGGCACGGGCGGGACCTGGCGCGCGGGCGTTCGCCGGGCGATCCTTCCCCGAGTTCTCCGTTGGGCTCGAGCAGGGGATGCCCCAGTCGGCTTCCGGGCGGGGTTCTGGAAGCGCGGCCTGGTGCTCGCGGCACTGGCGCTGCTCCTCGGCCTGCTCATGCTGCTGCACGCGAAGATCCCGAATCGGACCGTGGGACTCGGCAGCCTGGTGGAGACCTTCCTGCCATGGTTCGGCGGGTTCATCCCGCTGCTGCTGGCCGGTGCGCTGTGGCGCCGCTCCGCCTCTGCGGTGGTCGCGCTGCTGCTGCCGGTGACGATGTGGTTGACCCTCTTCGGCGGGATGCTGGTCGACAAGTCCCACTCCGGCAGTGACCTCACCGTGGTGAGCCACAACGTCGGCGCCGACAACCCCGACCCGGCCGGCACCGCCCGCGACCTGGCCGCCTCCGGTGCGGACCTGCTGGCACTGGAGGAGTTCACACCGCAGGCCCTGAACACGTACGAGAAGGAGCTGGCGAAGCTGTACCCCCACCACACGGTGCGGGGAACGGTCGGACTGTGGAGCAAGCTGCCACTGTCCGACACCCGGCCGGTCGACATCGAGACGGACTACGGTCCGCTGGGGGACACCAAGCCGATGGAGGTCAAGATGGCCTACAACCGGGCGCTGCGCACCACGGTGAGCACCGATCACGGGCCGTTGGCGGTGTACGTGGCCCACCTGGGGTCCGTGCGGGTGAATCCCAGGGCGGGCTTTTGGACAGGCTCGCGGGACAGAGGCGCGCAGGCACTCGGCAAGGCCATCGCCGCCGAGGGGAACGAGCGGGTGGTGCTGCTCGGCGACTTGAACGGCACCATCGACGACCGAGCGTTCGCCGGCATCACCTCGCAGCTGCGCTCGGTCCAGGACGCGGCCGGGGACGGCTTCGGCTTCAGCTGGCCGGCGAACTTCCCGGTGGCGCGGATCGACCAGATCCTGGTCCGCGGTGTCCAGCCGAGAAGTTCGTGGTCACTGCCGGCCACCGGCAGTGACCACCTGCCGGTGGCGGCCGGCATCAGCTGGTCGACCGGCAGGGGGCGGGCGTGAGGCCGACCGTCGGGCCGATCAGCGCGGCCGAGCACCTGGAGTTCGTGCGGGCCCAGCGGTCGGTCAGTTTCCTGCAGACCCCGGCATGGGGCCGCGTCAAGACCGAGTGGCGCAGCGAGTCCCTCGGCTGGTTCGACGGTCGGCGGCTGGTCGGTGCCGGGCTCGTCCTGCACCGACCGGTGCCGCGGTTCGAGCGCTTCAGGCTGGCCTATCTGCCCGAGGGCCCGGTCATCGACTGGGCCGGCGACATCGACGCGTGGCTCGACCCGCTGGCGGCGTACCTCAAGGCGCACGGCGCGTTCGCGATCCGGCTCGGCCCGCCGGTGTGCACGGACTCCTGGAGCGCGGCCCAGATCAAGGAGGGTATCGCCGACCCGGGCGTCCAGCGGCTGACCGAGCTGCGGAGTCAGGGGGCCGGCCCGGTCGGCGCCCACGTGACCAGCCGGCTCAGGGATGCCGGCTGGCTGCCGCAGAGCCCGGAGGACGGGTTCGGGGTCGGGCATCCGCAGTTCAAGTACGAGGTTCCGCTGGCCGGCAGGACCGAGAGCGACGTGCTCAGGGGCATGAACCAGCAGTGGCGCCGCAACATCAAGAAAGCGGCCAAGGAGGGAGTCGAGGTCACGGTCGGTGAGGACCTGAAAGCATTCCACGACCTCTACATCCACACCGCTGAGCGCGACCGCTTCAGGCCCCGGCCGCTGCGCTACTTCGAGACCATGTTCGCGGCGCTGAGCGCCGAGGACCCCGAGCGGATCAAGGTCTATCTGGCGCACCACCAGGGCGATCCGGTCGCCGCCGCCATCCTGGTCCGCGTAGGCGCCCGCGCCTGGTACTCCTACGGCGCCTCCTCCACCGGGAAGCGCGAGGTCCGCGGCTCCAACGCCTGCCAGTGGGCGATGATCCGCGACGCGCTGGCGGCCGGATGCGACGTCTACGACCTGCGCGGCGTCACCCCCACCCTCGACGCCGACGACCCGCACGTCGGACTGATCCAGTTCAAGGTCGGCACCGGCGGTCAGGCGGTGAGATACGTCGGCGAGTGGGACCTGCCGCTACGGCCGATGGTCTACCGGGCTTTCGATCTCTATATGAGGCGCGGGCGATGAGTCCGTATCTCAGGCGAGCGCGGCGGCGACCATGTCGAGGTGCGCCCCGCGGGAGGCCTTGACGAGCACCACATCGCCGGCGACGACGTGCTCGCCGGTGAAGGCGACGAAGAGGCCGCCCGGCTCGACCTGCCGGCCGTCGAGCACGGCCGGCGCGGTCACCGTCACGGAGCTGTCGCCCTGGACCCTCCCGCCGACGACCTCGGCGATCTCGCCGAGGCTGAGCGGGATCATGACCGCGCGGCGCGGGGGCCGCCGAGCGGGAGCAGGCCGGCAGGGCAGAGGCTGCGGGAGGCTGTTTCGTCGAAGGGCATTCCTTCATTGAAGGCCGGGTGGTGTATCGCCGGCATATCGAAAACCCCATACGTTCCGGCAACGTCACACTGCCTTGACTGGAGGCATGACCCACAGCGAACCGGCCCACATCACCATTTACGGGTGTGGCCCGGATGAGGCCGTTCTGTTCCGAGAGCTGGCGCCGCGCTTCGGCGTAACGCTGACCATCACGGACGCACCGGTGTCCGAAGCCAATAGTGAACTGGCATCCGGATGCCGATGCATCAGCGTCGGCCACAAGACTCAGGTCACCAACGCCACTCTTCTCGCGCTTGGCCAAGCCGGCGTGACGTACCTCTCCACGCGGAGCATCGGCTGCAACCATATCGATGTGGAGTACGCGGACAGCATCGGCATTTCAGTGGAAAACGTCAGCTACTCGGCAGACAGCGTGGCCGACTACACGTTGATGTTGATGCTGATGGCACTTCGGGACATGAAATCCATCATCCGCCGCTCGGACCTGCACGACTACCGATTGAGCGACGTGCGCGGGAAAGAGCTACGTGATCTGACCGTCGGGGTGATCGGCACCGGACGCATCGGCGCAGCGGTCATGGACAGACTACGGGGTTTCGGCGGCCGAATCCTTGCCCATGACAATCGTCCCACGGCCGTTGCCGACTACGTTCCGCTCGATGAATTGCTGCGGCGGAGCGATGTGGTCACACTCCATGCACCGCTCAACGCGGATACGCACCATCTGCTGAATCGGCAGCGTATGGAGCTGATGAAGCACGGTGCGCTGATTGTCAACACCGGGCGTGGTGCGCTGATCGATACCGAGGCCCTTGTGCAGGCATTGGAAAGCGGCAGGTTGGGCGGTGCGGCGTTGGATGTCCTCGAAGGAGAGGAAGGAATATTCTACGCCGACTGCCGGGACAGACCCATGGAGAGCAAACCGCTGTTGCGGCTGCAAGAGCTGCCGAATGTGGTCATCAGTCCGCACACCGCCTACTACACGGACCACGCCCTGAGCGACACGGTGGAAAACTCCCTCACCAACTGTCTGGCATTCGAAAGAAGGAATCAGCATGGCTAGGTTGAAGGTCGGAATCATCTTCGGGGGCCGTTCCGAAGAGCACCCCATCTCCGTCAAGTCCGCGCGAGAGGTGGCACGAAACCTCGATATCGAAAAGTATGAGCCCTTCTACATCGGGATCACGAAGAGCGGTGCCTGGAAGCTCGGTGACGGGCCCGACGCGGATTGGGAGAACGGCAACTGCCGCCCTGCTGTGCTGTCACCGGACAGCAGCGTGCACGGACTGCTGGTCCAGGAGCAGGGGCGATACGAGACGATCCGCCTGGACGTCGTGTTGCCCGTTCTGCATGGCACACTCGGCGAAGATGGCGCGATGCAGGGTCTGCTGGAGCTCTCCGGCATCCCCTACGTCGGCTGCGACGTCCAGAGTTCTGTTCTGTGCATGGACAAATCCCTTGCCTACATCGTCGCCGGAAGCGCGGGAATCGCCACGCCGAACTTCTGGACCATCACGGCGGACGAAAAGATCGATCCCGGCCGGCTCACCTATCCGGTCTTCGTGAAGCCGGCCCGTTCGGGGTCGTCCTTCGGCGTCACCAAGGTATCCCGGGAAGAGGAACTCCTGAGTGCGGTGGACGTCGCACGGCAGTACGACTCGAAGGTCTTGATCGAAGAGGCTGTCGTCGGCAGCGAGATCGGATGCGCCATCCTGGGGAACGATCAGGATCTGGTCGCGGGCGAGGTGGATCAAATCGCTCTCTCCCACGGCTTCTTCAGGATCCATCAGGAGGACCAGCCGGAGACCGGTTCCGACAACTCAGCGGTCATCGTTCCCGCCGCCATCCCGGAAGAGTCACGATTGCTCGTTCAGGAGACGGCAAAGGCCGTATACCGCGCCTTGGGATGCAGGGGACTGTCGCGGGTGGACATGTTCCTCAAGGACGATGGAGAAGTGGTCCTCAACGAGGTCAACACCTTGCCGGGCCTGACCTCGTACAGTCGCTATCCGAGAATGATGGCGGCCGCAGGGTTGCCACTTTCCGAGGTGATCGACCGGACGGTGTCTCTGGCATTGGCGGGAAAAAGGCGATGAAGGCTGACTTCGTCTTTGTGGACGAGCTTGCATCCGGAATACGCTGGGACGCCAAGTACGCCACGTGGGACAACTTCACCGGTAAACCGGTGGACGGGTATATGGCAAATCGAGTTGTCGGTACGAGGGATTTGTGCGCAGCCCTGGAACGAGCGCGGGAGAAGGCCCAATCCCTTGGGTTCGGTCTGCTTCTCTGGGACGGTTATCGCCCCCAGCGCGCCGTCGACTGCTTTCTGCGCTGGTCGAAGCTTCCGGAGGACGGCCGGACGAAGTCACGACACTATCCGAACATCGGCAGAGCCGAGATGTTCGAGAGGGGATATGTGGCCGCGAAGTCGGGCCACAGCCGGGGCAGCACCGTTGACCTCACCCTCTACGACTTGTCCACCGGTGAACTCGCTCCCATGGGCGGCGACCATGACTTGATGGACGACATCTCACATCATGGAGCAAAAGAGATCGGACACGGCGAAGCGAGAAACCGTCAGAAGCTTCTCTCCATCATGGAGGCCAGCGGTTTCAGCGCCTACGATTGCGAGTGGTGGCATTACACTCTCGAGGACGAACCTTATCCTGACACCTATTTTGATTTCCCCATCGCGTAGTTCGTCCGGGCCGACAGGGCCGACGGATTTCGGACGCAGCGCACTAGGACAGCGTCCGGACGACCACGGACGCCGATTCCGCGATGAGCTTGTTGTCATAGGGGGCGTCTGCTGTGCCGCGATTGGTCATGATCGCCATGACGATGGGCGCGGCGTTGGGGGGCCACACCACGGCGATGTCGTTGCGGACGGCGTAGACACCGCCTCCGCCGGTCTTGTCACCGACTGTCCAGCCTTTGGGGACGCCGGCCCTGATGAGCTCGTCGCCGGTGGTGTTGGTCCGCAGCCACTGCGCGAGCTGTGCGCGCTCGTCCTTGCCGAGCGCGTCTCCGAGAACGAAGGCCCGCAGGTTGGCGGCCCATGCGCGGGGTGTGGTGGTGTCCCGTGTGGCGCCGGGGGTCCATTCGTTGAGTTCCGGCTCGCGGCGCTCCACCCGGGTCGCAGTGTCGCCTGCCTCGGCGAGAGCGGCCGCCAGGCCCTTCGGCCCACCGAGCGCAGCGAACAGAAGGTTGGCCGCGGTGTTGTCGCTGTAGCGGACGGCGGCGTCACACAGCTCACGCAGAGTCATCCCGGTCTCGACGTGCTTCGCGGTGACCGGAGAGTTGCTCAGCAGGTCGGCCCGGGAGTACTTGACCACCTTGCCCATGCCGTTCAGGGAGTACTCGCGCAGGACGGCAGCGGCGGCGAACGCCTTGAACGTGGAGGCATAGGCGAACCGTTCCGTGTCCCGGTAGGCCACTTCCCTCCCGTTGCCGGTGTTCACCGCGTAGATCCCCAGTCGTGCACCGTATGTGCGCTCGAGCCGCTGGAAATCGCCGGCGGACGGCTTCCCGGCCGGATCCGGCCGGGAAGCCGTGGTGGACGGAGCCGGTGAAGCCGGGGTATGGCCAGAGCCGCAAGCTGCCAGCGGGAGGACGGTGAGCACGGCGAGTCCGCCGAGAACGGCACGTCGCGCACGGGTGTACGGCATGGTCAAACCTCCGACAAGCGTGCTGCGATTTCCAAGGGAACAGGTGAATGCCCAGTGCTGTGACGACCGGTCGTCGAGGCGGTTGCCCCGGCGGACATCACCCGTTGAGGCCGAGTAGTTCAGCCGGGTCCTCCCGTGGCCGGGCGCGGTCGGCAGCCATGGCCAGGGCATCCAGCACGGGTCGGACGAGCGGGTGCTGCTCCGCTCCGCGCCGGACCGCCGCGAACACCCGGCGGGTCGCTGGATCCCCGGCGACCGGTAGCACCACAACCTCCGGCAGATCCACTCCGCGCAGCGCGGAGCGCGGCACCAGAGCCACCCCCGCTCCGGCCCCGGCAAGGGCGGCAACGGCCCTGAAATCATCCGAGGAGTGCGTTACGCGGGGCTGGAAGCCGGCGAATTCGCAGGCCAGCATGACCACCTCATGGCAGGGGTTGCCGGGGTAGGGGCCGATCCATGGTTCCTCCGCGAGATCGGCGACCCTGACACTGGCACTGTCGGCGAGCCGGTGGCTTCGCGGCAGGACCGCGTCGAAGGGCTCCGCGTAGAGCGGGACCCTCGACAGCCGCTCGTCGTCCTCGCGTGGCGCGCCCCGGTACTCGACCGCCACGGCCAGGTCGGCGTGCCCGTCCAGCACCATGGTCAGGCTGGCGTCGCCCTCGGCGTCGCGCACCCGGAGCCTGATGCCGGGATGGCTGGTGCCCAACTCCGTCATCGCCGGGGCGACCACGGTGGCGATCCCGGTGGCGAAGGACGCCACCGTCACCTCGCCGGCGTGCCCTGCCGCGTAGGCGGCGAGCTCGGCCTCGGCCCGCTCCAGCTGGGCCAGCACGGTGTTGCCGTGCGCGGCCAGGATCTCCCCCGCCGCCGTCAGCCGGACCCCGCGGCCGTCGCGGACCAGCAGCTGGTGACCGACCTCCTGTTCGAGGGCGGCCAGCTGCTGCGAGACGGCGGAGGGAGTCAGATACAGCGCGGCAGCCGCGGCGGTCAGCGTCCTGTGGTCCGCCACGGCCCGCAACGTGCGCAGTCTGCGGGTGTCGATCACCCGGTCATTCTGCCAGTGCCGCTCGCGCGGCCGAGAAGGCGGCCACCGCGCGCTCCACGTCCGGCGCCGAGTGGGCCGCGGACAGCTGGACCCGGATCCGGGCCTTGCCGTGCGGGACCACCGGGTAGGAGAACCCCACCGCGTAGATGCCGTGCTCCAGGAGCTGGTCGGCGATGCGTCCGGCCTGCTCGGCGTCGCCGATCATCACCGGGGCGATCGGGTGGTCGCCCGGCAGGATCTCGAAGCCCTCCTCGGTCATCCGTCGCCGGAACAGTTCCGTGTTGGCGTAGAGGCGGGCCCGCAGCGCGGCGCCCTCGCCGGTGGTGTCGTCCTCCAGCAGGTCCAGGACCTTGATGGAGGCGGCCGCGATCACCGGGGCCAGCGAGTTGGAGAACAGGTAGGGGCGGGAGCGCTGCCGCAGCAGCTCCACGATCTCCGCCCGGGCCGCCACGTAGCCGCCGGACGCGCCGCCGAGCGCCTTGCCCAGCGTCCCGGTGACGATGTCGACCCGGTCCATCACGCCGTGCAGCTCCGGGGTGCCGCGCCCGCCAGGGCCGACGAAGCCCACCGCGTGCGAGTCGTCGACCATGACCATCGCGCCGTAGCGCTCCGCCAGATCGCAGATCTCCTCCAGCGGGGCCACATAGCCGTCCATCGAGAACACGCCGTCGGTGACGACGAGCGTGCGCCGTGCTCCGGCGGCCTCCTTCAGCCGCTGCTCCAGGTCAGCCATGTCGCGGTTGGCGTAGCGGAAGCGGCGTGCCTTGGACAGCCGGATGCCGTCGATGATGCTGGCGTGGTTCAGCGCGTCCGAGATCACCGCGTCGCGTTCGTCCAGCAGCGTTTCGAACACGCCTCCGTTGGCGTCGAAGCAGGAGCTGTAGAGGATGGTGTCCTCCATGCCGAGGAAGCGCGACAGGCGGGCCTCCAGCTCCTTGTGCACCTCCTGCGTTCCGCAGATGAAGCGCACCGAGGCCATGCCGTAGCCCCAGCGGTCGAGTGCCGACTTGGCGGCGGCCACGACCTCGGGGTTGTCGGCGAGGCCCAGATAGTTGTTGGCGCAGAAGTTCAGCACCTCCCCGGGGCGTCCGCCCGCGGTGACGTCGACCGAGGCGCTCTGCGGGGTGCCGATGACCCGCTCGGGCTTGTGCAGCCCGGCCGAGCGGATCTCATCGAGGGTGGCACGGAGGTCCTCGCGGACGGCGTCGAGCATGATGGGGTCTCTCCTTGTTCCTGCGGAGGTCTGATGGTGCGCGGGCTGGTTCCGGCGGAGGCCGGGGGAGCGGGAGCTAGGCGGTCCAGTCGAGGATGACCTTGCCGCAGCGGCCCCCGGCGGCGTCGTCGAAAGCGGCGTCGAAGTCCTTGTACGAGTAACGGCCGGTGATCACCGGGCTCAGGTCGAGCCCGCCTTCCAGCAGCACCGACATGGCGTACCAGGTCTCGAACATCTCCCGGCCGTAGATGCCCTTGAGGGTGATCATCGAGGTGACGATCCGGGCGAAGTCGACCGGGAACTCCTCGGCCGGCAGGCCCAGCATGGCGATCCGTCCGCCGTGGGTCATGTTGGCGATCATGTCGCGCAGCGCCTCGGGCCGTCCCGACATCTCCAGCCCGACGTCGAAGCCCTCGCGCAAACCGAGCCTGCGCTGCCCGTCCGCGATGGTGGAGCTGCTGACGTCCAGAGCCAGGCTCACGCCGACCTTCTCGGCCAGCTCCAGCCGGAACGGGCTGACGTCGGTGATCATCACCTGCCGGGCTCCGGCGTGCCGGGCGACCGCTGCGGCCATGATGCCGATGGGCCCGGCCCCGGTGATGAGTACGTCCTCGCCCACGAGCGGGAACGACAGCGCGGTGTGAACGGCGTTGCCGAAGGGGTCGAAGATCGCCGCGACGTCCAGGTCCACCGGTACCCGGTGCACCCACACATTGGTTGCCGGCAGCGTCACGTACTCGGCGAACGCCCCGTCGCGCCCGATGCCCAGGCCCACCGTGCTGCGACACAGGTGCCGCCGTCCGGCCAGGCAGTTGCGGCACTTTCCACAGATGAGGTGGCCTTCACCGCTGACCAGGTCGCCCGGGGCCAAGTCGGCGACGCCGGCGGCGACTTCCACGATCTCGCCGACGAACTCGTGGCCCAGCACCAGCGGGGTCCGCACGGCCTGCTGCGCCCAGCCGTCGTAGTCGCGGATGTGCAGGTCGGTGCCGCAGATGCCGGTGCGGAGCACCTTGATGAGCACTTCGCCGGGTCCGACTTCGGGCTCCGGCACGTCCATCAGCCACAGACCCGGTTCTGCCTTCGCCTTGACCAGTGCCTTCACGGCGGAGCCCCTCGGAATCGGTACGACGCGCATCCGCCGCGAGCACGGCGGAGACCCCAAACCTTGCCGCCCGCCCTGCCCATCGGTCCATCGATGGTTTCTTATGCGGGTCCACAGCTCAGCTTCACAATCACGGCATGATCACTGAGGGTGCCGGGCCTGGTCGTTTCCACGAAACGAGGCGAGATCGATGGTCGCCGTGGACGAACCGGTGCTGATTCCCGGGGTCTACTTTGGGCGAATGGACGAATTGCACGACATCGGGAGTTGGCTGCGGGAGCGGCTGCCGCAGCTGTTGGCCGAGCACGGTGTGCCAGGGGCTGTCGTGGCCATCGGCGCGGGCGCGGAGACGGTCGAAGTGGCCGCCGGGGTACTGAGTACCGCGACGGGGGTGGAGGTGACGGTCGACTCGGTGTTCCAGATCGGGTCGATCACCAAAGTGCTCACGGCGACGTTGGTGATGCAGCTGGTCGGCGAAGGCAGAGTAGCTCTCGACGCTCCGGTGCGGACCTACCTTCCCGGGTTCCGGGAGGCAACCGTGCGGCAACTGCTGTGCCACACCTCCGGTTTCGAAGGGGATGTCTTCACCGACACCGGCAAGGGCGACGACTGCCTGGCCACGTACGTGGACCTGCTGGACGAGGTGCCGCAGAACTTCGAGCCCGGCTCGATGTTCTCCTACAACAACGCGGGCTACTGCGTGCTGGGACGCATCGTCGAGGTCGTGCGGGGCAAGCCCTTCGACGCGTGCATGCGTGATCACCTGTTCACGCCGCTGGGCATGACGCACGCGGCGAACGACCCGTACGAAGCGATCGTCCACCGCGCGGCGGTGGGCCATCTCGACGGGAAGCCGTCCGCGGTCTGGGCGATGGCCCGCTCGAACGCGCCGGCGGGGTCGATGCTCGCGATGACTCCCCGCGACCTGCTGGCCTTCGCCCGGACGCACCTCGCGGACGACGACCTACAGGCCATGCGGCAGCCGCAGGTCGCGCTGCCGGACATCGGCTGGGGCACGGCCTGGGGCCTGGGCTGGGAGCTCTACGGCCTACCGGGCGGCCTGGTCTTCGGTCATGACGGCAACACCATCGGCCAGTCGGCGGTCCTGCGCGTCGTGCCCGGCCGCGACCTGGCAGTGGCGATCTTCACCAACGGCGGTGACCCCAAGCCGCTGCGGAAGGAGATCCTCGGCCGCATCCTGGAGCTGCCCGGGGACCCGGTCCCGGACCCGGCAGTCCGCCTGAACGCGCGGCGCTGCGTCGGCACCTATCTGTCGAGCACGGGCGAGACCAGGGTGGGTGAGGACGAGCAGGGCAGGCTCTGGCTCGAGCATGTGCCCCTCGGCATCACGGCGGAGCTCGGTGACGAGAGTTACCGCACGGAATTGGTCGCCTGGCGCGGCGATTCCCTCCTCCCCGTCGAGCCCGGCCATGGACCGGTGGCGTTCCTGGGCGACGACGGCGAGGGGCGGGCACGCTACCTGCACAGGGGTCGCGCCGACGTTCGTTCGTCCGGACGAACGCGGGGCTGAACACTCGCCGTCCTGGACGAACAGCGCACGCGCCGCGGCCCTCAATATCGGCGAATGGATGTGCGCAAGAGTTTGACGCTCCGGGACCTGTCGGTCGAGATCCGGCGTGGCGACCGTGTCGTCCGGCCGATCGCGAACGTCAGCCTCGAGTTGGAACGCGGCGAGACCCTCGGGATCGTCGGAGAGACCGGTTCCGGCAAGTCGATGACGGGTCTCGCGATCATGGGGATGCTCCCCGCCGGGGGCCGGGTGACCGGCGGGTCGATCGACTTCGCCGGCCGGGACCTGCTCGCGATGGAGCCGAGGCGGTACCGCGGCAACGAGATCGCCATGATCTTCCAGGACTCGCTGACCTCGCTGAACCCGACCAAGAAGATCGTCGAGCAGGTGGCCGAGCCCGTCCGCCTGCATCGCAACGAGACCAGGCGCGCTGCCCGAGACCGCGCCCTCGAGATGCTCACCCGCGTGGGCGTTCACCGGGACGGCTACCCGCACCAGTTCTCCGGCGGCCAGCGCCAGCGCGTGATGATCGCCATGGCGCTGGTCTGCGAGCCGGAGATCGTCATCGCGGACGAACCCACCACGGCCCTCGACGTGACCGTCCAGGCCGAGATCCTCGATCTCCTCGACGACCTGCGGTCCCAGCGCGGCATGTCGATGATCCTGATCACCCATGACATGGGGGTGATCGCCCAGCGGGCCGACCGGGTCGGGGTGATGTACGGCGGCCGGGTGGCCGAGTCCGCACCCACGGCGGACATCTTCGGCAAGACCCGGCACCGGTACACCCAGGCGCTGCTTTCCTCGATCCCCACCCTCAGCCAGGACAAGGGCGAGGAGCTGTTCAGCATCCCGGGTTCGCCGCCCGATCTGGCCAAGCCCGAGCCCGGCTGCCCGTTCGCGCCGCGCTGCGACGCGGCCACGGACCGGTGCCGGGAGGAGCAGCCGCCGTTCGTCGACTCCTACGCCTGCTGGCACCCGGTCGCCGGCCCGGTCGAAGGCAGCCGACGGGGACGGTTCGCGTCGAAGGAGAGCGGCGGGACGCTCCTGCGCGTCGTCGACCTGGTCCGGGAGCACCCGGCGGGCCGCCGGACCGTCAAGGCGGTTTCCGGCGTGAGCTTCGAGGTGGCGGCCGGAGAGACCTTCGGCCTGGTCGGCGAGTCCGGCTGCGGGAAGTCGAGCCTGGGCCGCATGCTCGTCGGCCTGGACCGCCCCGACAGCGGCGAGATCCTCTTCGAAGGGGATCGCATGGTCCGGCCGCGCAAGGCCGTCCAGATGATGTTCCAGGATTCCGGTGCCGCCCTCGACCCGAGGATGCGCGTCGGCCGGATCCTTCGCGAACCCCTGGTCATTCAGGGCGTCGGCGACCGACCCGAGCGCGTGCGGCGGCTCCTCGACGACGTCGGCCTCCCCGACAGCGTCCTGGACCGGTACCCCTACGAGCTGTCCGGCGGCCAGCGTCAGCGCGTCGGCCTGGCACGTGCGCTCGCCCTGGAACCACAGGTCCTGATCGCTGACGAACCGGTCAGCGCCCTGGACGTCTCCATCCGCTCCCAGATCCTCAACCTCATGCGCCGGATCCAGATCGAGCGCGGCCTCAGCAGCGTGGTCATCTCGCACGATCTCGCGGTCGTGCGCTACCTCGCCGACCGCGTCGGTGTCATGTACCTCGGGAAGCTCGTCGAGACCGGTACGACCGACGAGGTGTACGGCGCCGCCGCTCATCCCTACACCGCGGGCCTGCTGGCAGCTGTCCCGGACGGCGAACGCGCCGGGGCGGGCGTGCGCGGCGAACCGCCCAGCGCCGTCGATCCGCCCAGCGGCTGCCGCTTCCGTACGCGTTGCGCGCTGAGTACGGAGAAGTGCGGCCGGATCGAACCACCACTGGCGCCGGTCACCGGAACCCATCTGGTGGCCTGCCACTACCCGCTGCAAGGGAACGGGAATGGCTAGATATCTGCTCCACCGCCTGATGGTCTCGGTTCTCGTCCTGCTCGGGATCTCCGCGGTGGTGTTCCTGCTGCTGCGCCTGGTCTCCGCCAGTCCGGGCCGGATCGTGCTCGGCCAGCGGGCCTCGCCCCAGGCCGTGGCGGCCTTCAACCACGACCACGGCTTCGACCGCTCACTGATCGCGCAGTACCTCAGTTATCTGGGCCAACTGCTGCACGGCAATCTGGGCCGTTCCTACACGCTGAACGAGAACGTCGGCACCCTGCTCGCCCAGAACTCCGGTCGCAGCGCGATGCTGTCGGCCGCCGGAATGCTCCTCGCACTGGCGGTCGCGGTCCCGCTCGGCATACTCCAGGCGGTCCGGCGTAACAGCATCGCCGACCGGGCGACCACGGCCGCCTCCTACGTCCTGTACGCCACGCCGTCGTTCCTGCTCGGCCTGCTGCTGATCGCGGTGTTCAGCCAGACACTGCAGATCTTCCCGGCCGAGGCCTCCCAGTCCCATTCACCCTGGGTGGTGTTCACCGATCCACGGGCCATGGCCCTGCCGGTGATCACTCTGGCCTGCGGAAGCGTCACCGTCTTCGCGCAGTACCAGCGCTCCTCGGCGCTGGACCAGCTCGGCCAGGACTACATCCGGGTCGCGCGCGCCAAGGGCCTGCCGGAACGGCTGATCCTGCTCCGTCACCTGCTCCGCAACTCCAGCCTGCCGTTGATCACGCTGGTCGGCACGCTGGTCCCCACCGTGCTCGCCGGGAACCTGATCGTGGAGTCGCTCTTCAACTACCCGGGCCTCGGCCTGCTCTTCCTGAACAGCCTGCAACGCGAGGACTATCCCCTGCTCCTCGCCTACACGCTCATCGGCGGCTTCCTGACCGTGGCCGGCAGCTTCATCGCCGACATCCTGGTCGCGGCCGCCGACCGCCGAATCGAGTTGAGAAAATGATGCGGCATCGGCTCGCGCTCACCGGTGGCCTGCTCCTGGTGCTCATCGCCGGGTTCTGTTTCCTCGGCCCCCTGATCCACCACACCGACCAGACCGATGTGGACCTGGTCAACGCGGCCCTGCCGCCAGGAGCCGGCCATCTGCTCGGCACCGACACCAACGGGTTCGACGTGCTCGGCCGGCTCATGACCGGCGGCCGGCTGTCGCTGCAGATCGGCCTGCTGGCCGCGCTCATCTCGACCGTGATCGGCACGGTGTACGGGGCGGTCGCCGGGCTCGCCGGAGGCGTGGTCCACGGATTCCTGATGCGCCTGGTCGATGTGATGCTGTCGATCCCGTTCCTGTTCGTGGTGCTGATCCTCTCGGCCCGGTTCGCGGCCAGCGCGCTGACGCTGAGCCTCGTCATCGGGGGCTTCTCCTGGCTCCTGTCGGCCCGGCTGATACGCGGCGAGGTGCTGGCGCTGCGGGTCCGGGAGTTCGTCCTGGCGGCGAAGGTGATGGGAGCCTCACGGCGGCGGATCATCTTCACCCATCTGATTCCCCATGCCCTCGGCGTGATCATCATCAACGCCACCTTCCAGGTGGCCGACGCCATCATCGTGGTCTCCGCGCTGGGCTTCCTGGGCTTCGGCATGACCTACCCCACGGTGGACTGGGGCAGCCAACTCGCCGACGGGGCCAGCTATCTGTCCACCGGTTACTGGTGGCTGGTCTATCCCGTGGGCGCGTGCATCGTCCTCACCGTCCTCGCCCTCAACCTGCTCGCGGACGCGCTCAGGGACGCCATCGGGCGACCTACTTCACCTTCGAGTCAGAACTAAGGGAGACAGCATCATGCGTGGACGCATCTCGACAGCGCTCGTCGTCCTGCTCATGACGGCGGCGTGCGGCGGAGGCGGTGGCTCGGCCAACGACATCGCCAAGACGCCCCCGAAGCAGACCGGCGTTCCCAAGAACGGCGGCACGGCCGTCGTGGCGCTGACCCCGGGGCTCAGCCCGAACTACATCTACCCCTACCCGCCGGCCTCGGCCAGCGGCACGGTGATCGCCCGCGGCCAGCTGTGGCGTTCGCTCTACCGGCCGAGCGGCCAGGGCGACCAGATCGTCGATACCGGGCCGAGCCTGGCCGAACTGCCGGTCTACAGCCAGGACCGCAAGACAGTGACGATCAGGATGAAGGGCTACAAGTGGTCCACCGGTAGACCGGTCACGGCCGACGACGTCGTCTTCTCCCTCGATCTGCTCAAGGCCGCGCTGGCCGACAGCCCGGCCAACTGGAGCTTCTACACCCCGGGGCAGTTCCCGGACGGCATCAGCGCCAAGGCGACCGCGGCGGACACGCTGACGCTCACCCTGGACACCGCCTACAACCCGTCCTACCTGCTCTCCATGCTGTCCCTGCTCTACATCATGCCGTCGGCCGAGTGGAACATCGCCCGCACCGGCGGCCCGCACCTGGACTTCACCCAGCCCCGGAACGCCAAGGCGATCTACGACTACCTCACCAAGGAGTCGAGCGACCAGAAGACGTTCGCGACCAACCCGCTGTGGCAGGTGGTCAACGGGCCGTTCCGGCTGAAGGCCTTCGACCCGACGACCGGCTCCTTCTCCCTGGTCACGAACAAGGCCTACAGCGGGCCGGGCGAGAAGCGGCTCGACCAGGTCGACTTCAAGGCGTTCACCTCCGCCGCCGCGGTCCTCAACCAGTTCAAGGCCGGCAACCTCACCGTCGGCACCCTGGACTCCGGGTTCATCTCGCAGGTCGGCGCGTTGAAGTCCAAGGGGTACAACGTCTACGGCGCTCCGGCGCCGGCCCGGTTCGACTCCCTCACGATCAACTTCAAGAACACCGTCAACGGCTTCGACAAAGTGATCGCCCAGCCCTACGTCCGGCAGGCGCTCCAGCGGCTGATCGACCAGAAGGGCTACATCACCGGCCGCGGCATCTACGGCGGCGCCGGTTCGGAGAACTACAGCACGGCCGGCGCCGACTCACCCTACCCGCCGGCCTTCGGCAGCACCGCACCCTATGCGCACGATCCGGAGGCGGCCCGCAAGCTGCTCGCCGACCACGGCTGGAAGGTCGTCCCCGACGGTGCGACCACCTGCGAGAACCCCGCCCTGTGCGGCGCAGGGGTCAAGCAGGGGCAGGCGATCCGATTCACCCTCGCCTCGGCCGACAGCCCCAAGTACGTCGGTGCGCGCGACGTGGCCTTCGCGTCGGCGGCCAAGAAGCTCGGCATCCAGGTCGACCTCGTGACCAAGTCCCTCAACTACATGTACGCCAACTACGGCAACTCCTTCGCCCCGGCCAAGGCGAACGAGTGGGCGATGCAGGACTACGGACCGCTCTACCTCGCGGCCGGATACCCGAGCAGCAACACGGTCTTCAACACCGACGGGAGCTTCAACCTGGGCTCCTACGCCGACCCGAAGGCCGACAAGCTGATCAACGAATCGACCTTCGGCGCGGACTCCAAGGCGCTCTCCGCCGAGGTCACCGAACTCGGCAAGGACCTGCCCGCGCTCTTCCTCCCCACCCCGAACACCCTGGTGGTCTGGAAGAACACGCTGTCCGGACCGGGCTCCTCGTTCCAAGCGCTGCTCAGCAGCCTCTACGCGCCGGAACAATGGTACTTCCACAGCTGATCACGGAGCTGCCCGACCACGTCCGGGTGGTCGCGCTCGGGGAGGACGCGCACAACATCACCGAGTTCTACGAGCTCAAGGACCGGATCCTCCGCTACCTGGTGGAGCAGCACGGGTTCACCGCCTTCGTCATGGAGTCCGGGTTCGCCGAGGGGCTGGGCGTCGACGCCTGGCTCCGCGGCGGCCCGGGGGAGGCGCCGGACGTCGCCCGGGACGGCATCACCTACCGGTTCGGTGAATGCGCGCCGATGCACCGGCAGTTGGAGTGGATGCGCTCCGCCGGGGTCGGCTTCTACGGCATGGACCTGCCGGGCTCCTCCACCTCGCCCGGACCGGCGGTTCGTGTGATCTCCGACCGGATGCCCGGCTGGGACCTGCGAGAACTGCTGGGCCTGAGCGAACTGGGCGGCCGGACCGAGGCGGCGGTCCGGTTCGCGGGCCTGTCGCCTCCCGAGCGGGAGCGGCTGCTGGCGGGCCTGAGTGCGCTGGCGGGGCGGGCCGCCGGGGCGGCGGACGAGGTGGTGCGCCGGGCCGCGGCTTCCATCGCGGCGTTCCTCGCGGAACTGGACCCGGTGCCGGCCGGCACGCCCTACCCGCGGGACCTGTTCATGGCAGAGACTGTGCGGTGGGTTCTGGAGCGGGAGGAACGCATCGTTGTCAGTGCGCACAACGCGCATGTGCAGCGGACGCCGTTCGAGGGGCGTCCGATGATGGGCGGTCTGCTGCATGCGGCGCTGGGCGCCGAGTTGGCGGTTGTCGGGATGACCCGCGGCTCGGGGCCGGTGATCCGGTTCGCGGAGCGGTCACCGCGGCCGTTCGACTGGGATGTCCTCCTCGAGGAACGGGAGCCGACCGGGCCCGGCGAGCCGGGCGCCGACTACGACGCACTGATCCACCTCGACCACGCCACATTGATCCCCGGGGCCGTCGAACGGCTCCGCGCCGAGTTCCAGGAGTTCCGATGAAGTATCCGCCCGCCCGCACCGTCGAGGTCGTCGCGGACGTCGCGGGGGTCCGGGTGCCGGACCCGTACCGCTGGCTGGAGGACGAGACACCCGAGGTCCGGGAGTGGCAGCGCCGGCAGGCCGAACTCGCCACCTCCGTCGTCTTCGACGGACCGGACCGGTCCGCCGTGCGGGAACTCGTACTGGCCCATCACGCCGGATCGCGGCCCGAGCTGCCCCGGTACGCGGCCGGTTACTGGTTCCGGGTCAACGGGTCCGACGTGGTCGTCGCCGAGACCCCGTACGGGCCGGGACGGCGGATCGCGGGGCTGGAGAAGGGCGTGCTGTCCTGGCTGGCGCCCTCACCGGACGGACGGGTCCTGGCCATCGGGGTCTGCCCGGACGGCAGCGAGCACAACACGATCCGGCTCTTCGACGTGGCCGGCGGGCAGGAGCTCGACGGCGCCCCGCCGCAGGTCCTGCACAGCGCGTGGGCGGGCGGCGTCTCCTGGCTGCCGGACTCCGGCGGGTTCTACTTCTTCGCGCTCACCGGGTCACCGGAGGAGTTCCGGCAGGCGGTGTTCTTCCACCGCCTGGGGGCCGGCACCACGGTGGAGCCGGTCCCGGTGGGGGAGTCCCGGGAGTACACGCTCATCCAGGCCGGCGAGCGATGGGAGGTCGCCGCACACCGGGTGGGCAGCCCGATCCCGATCGCGGTCCGCCGTCCGGGCCAGGAGTGGCGGCCGTTCATCACCGACTGCCCGGGGACGATCGCCGGACACATCGTCGGCGACCGCTATGTCGCGGTGACGGACGTGGACGCCCCGCGCGGGCGGGTGGTGGCCATCTCGCTCGAGGACCCGTCGGACTGGGTCGACCTCGTGCCCGAGGGCGATACGGTGCTGCGGTCGCTCACCCCGGTCGGGGATCACCTCTACCTCAGCGAGTTCGACCGGACCTTCGCCAGGGTCCGGATCCTCGACCGGTCCGGGACGGCCGTCGGGGAGCTGCCGCTGCCGGGACGCGGGGCCCTGGCCGCACCGCATTTTCCGTTGACGGGGCTGGCCGTGGGCAACCCCGCCCCGTCCTTCGTGTTCGCCTTCTCCACGCCGACCAGCTCCTGGGGCGTGTACGGACACCGGCCGGGGGATCCGCTCGAGACGCTGGCCGCCCCCACCGTGACTCTCGACGCCACCGTGGAGGAGGGCCAGGCCATCGCGCCCGACGGCGTCCCGGTCCCGTACCACGTGGTGGGACGGGGTTCGGGCCCGGTCCTGGTGTATGCCTACGGTGCGGCGAACGTGCCGCTGCTGCCGTCCTACCAGAGCGATCTGGCCGCCTTCGTCGCCGCCGGCGGAGTCGTGGTCCTGGCTCATCTTCGCGGTGGCGGCGAGTTCGGCCGGGACTGGTGGCTGGCCGCGCACCGGGAACACAAGAAGGTGCGGGACACCGATCTCGTGGCGGTGGCCGAGCATCTCATCGCCACCGGCCGTGCGACCCAGGGCCGCCTCGCTCTGAGCGGAGGTTCCGACGGCGGGCTGATGTGCGGCGTCGCCCTGACCACCCGGCCCGACCTCTGGCGCGCCGTGCTGCCCCGCGCACCCCTGCTCGACCTGATCGGGGGGATCCGCGATCCCTACATGGACTTCGTGCTCCGGAAGGCCTGGGGCGACCCTGACGACCCCGCCGATGTACGACGGTTCCTTCAGCTTTCGCCGTACGAGCTGGTGCGTCCCGGCGTGTTCCCGGCGGTGTACGTGCAGGCGGGGGCGATCGATCCACGGTGCAGGCCCTGGCATGCGCGGAAGTTCACGGCCCGCCTTCAGGCCGCCCAGACGGGTGACGTGCCGATCCTGGTCCACGTGTTCGACGACGCAGGACACGGTGCGGCGACCGGGAACGAGGTCGCGCTCGAGCAGGACACCGAGTGGCTGGCATTCCTGATCAGGAGTCTCGGCCTGCGGATCTGATGTGCATCAGGCGCAACTGGACCATCGCGGCCAGCCGGGCGTTCGTGTCGCCGAGGTCGATCGCTCCGACCTCGGCGGCCCGCCTCAGGCGGTAGCGGAAGGTGCTGGGGTGCACGAACATCGCCGCGGATGCCTCCGCGACATCGCCGAACGCGTCCAGCCAGGCGCGCAGGGTCTCGGCGAGGTTCGCCTGGTGGTCACTGTCGTAGGCGACGATCCGGGCGATGGCACCGCTGGGCAGATCGGCCTGGGGGACCAGGTCGGCGAGTTCCAGCAGCAATGCCTCGACGTGGACCTCGTCGAACAGGGCTACCTGCTGGTCGAGCACTCCCGCGCGCAGGACGCGCAGGGCCTGCTCGGCGCTGGACCGCGACCGGGCGAGCGCCGAGATGTCGTCGGCGAGCCGACCCACGCCGATCAGCGGGCGCAGGCGGGAGCCCACCCGGGCCAGGAACTCGGCGGCGATCACCCTCGGGCGTTCCTCGGCGTCGTGGCGGGCCAGCGGCAGGATGCCGTACGCGACATCGCCGATCAGCGCGGCGACGGAGCGCGGGTGCGCCGCGGCGAGGTGCATGGCGAAGGCATCGGCGAGGCGCTTGCGGTCCGCGCCCGCCTGGGCGGGCGCCTCGGTCGCGGCGGGCGCCGCGGTGAGTGCCATGACGATCGCCCGCTCGTCCCTGAGCCCGAGGCGCTGCACGGCCTCCCGGCTCCCCGGCCCGTTCCCCAGGGCGGCGCTCAGCAGGTCCGCGCGCAGCCGGCGCTCACTGTCGGCGTCGGCGCGCTGCCAGACCATGTGCATGGCGACGAGTTTGGAGGCCTCGAAGAGCGATTCGGTGCGCTCTTGGTCGAGCGGCTCGGGGACGACCGCCCAGATCGTCCCGAGAATCTCATCGCCGGCCCGTACCGCGATGGCCACGCGCGGGAGCTCGCCGGACTCGGGCAGCGGGGCCACGAAGACCGGGCGGTTGCTGCGATAGATCGCCTGGAAGACGCCCCGTTCCTCCAGGATGCGGGTGTAGTGGACCGGGACCTGGCGGCCGAGAATGGTCTGGACGCGGGACGGGTCGACCTCCTCCTGGCGGCTGGAGAACGCCAGCAGGCGGGAGTTGCGGTCCTCGATGGTGACCGGCGCGTCGAGCAGGGCCGCGATGGCGTTGGCCACGGCGAACAGATCACCCGAACGGGTGTGGCCGTTCGCGTCGTACGGATCGCTTTCGGCGGTCAGCGTGCGGAGCATGCCGGTCAGATGGTTCCACGTGGCGCCGCGGGTGAACGCGAGGACGGCGACACCGGCATCCCTGGACGCCGCGACCAGCTGCTCATCGGGCTCGACCGGTCCGCGGACGACGAGGCCGACGGCTCCGCGCCCACCGAGCCGGGCGACGACCCCTGGCAGGTCGTCGCGCAGACCCACACCGAGGACCAGGGCGTTGTCCGGCAGTTCTGGCTCGTCCAGCGGGTCGTGGATGACGACGCCGCCGATCTCCTTCTGCGGCAGCTCTCCGCAGACTAGGTGGAGGAGGGTCGAACCGAGCTCCTCCAGAACGCGGGCAAGGCCGGTCACAGGGTCACCCACCCGTCCGAAGCTCATGAGGCCCGGGGACGTGGCCTTTCTTCCTGTCTGACGGAATCATGCTAGGCGCTCCCGCGCTCATACGGGTATCCACTTCGTGCTGACCGTCACCGCCTGGAGGAGCTCCGGGATCGGGGTCACGCCCAGGCCCGGGCCGGTCGGCACCCGCAGCCGGCCCTCCTCGAGCCGGAACGGCGCGGTGATGTCGGTGGTGTAGTAGCGGTCGGACGCCGAGGTGTCGCCGGGAAGCTGGAATCCGGGCAGTGCCGCCAGCGCGACGTTCGCCGCCCGGCCGAGGCCGGTCTCCAGCATGCCGCCGCACCAGACCGGGACATCGTTGGCGACGCAGACGTCGTGGATGCGCTTGGCCTCCAGGTAACCGCCGACGCGGCCGGGTTTGATGTTCACGATCCGGCAGGCCTTCAGCTTGATCGCGGTGGCGGCGGCGCGCGCGTCGACGATCGACTCGTCCAGGCAGATCGGCGTCGTGAGGTGGTGCGCCAACTCCGCATGGCCCAGCAGGTCGTCCTCGGCCAAGGGCTGCTCGAGCAGGATCAGGTCGAAGGGGTCGAGCCGGGCGAGGTGCCTGGCCTGGTCGAGCCGGTACGCCGCGTTCGCGTCGACCTGGAGCGGGATGTCGCCGAAGCGCTCGCGTACCGCCTTGACCGGCTCGATGTCCCAGCCCGGCTCGATCTTCAGCTTGATCCGCAGGTAGCCCGATGCCAGGTATTCCGCGACGACGTCCAGGAGCTCTGGAATCGTGTCGGTGATGCCCACCGAGACGCCGCAGGGGACCTGGGTCCGAGTGGCGCCGAAAGCCTGGCTCAGCGGCTGGTCGCGCGCCCTGAGTTCGGCGTCCAGGACCGCCATCTCCAGGGCTGCCTTGGCCGTGCGGTGGCCCTGGAACGCGGCGAGGGCGGGCCCCACCTGGTGCGCGCCGCTGACGCCCTTCATGGCGGGGATCAGGTAGCGGGTCAGGACGTCCGCCGCGGCCTGCGTGTACTCGGAGGAGTACAGGGGTGCGGTACCCGCGCAGCACTCGCCCCAGCCCTCGGCTTCGTCGGCCACCGCCCGCAGCAGGACGGCCTCACGGACCGTTTCGGTCCCGAAACTCGTACGGAACGGTGCGACGAGCGGCATCCGAACGGTGCGGAGCTCCACTCCGGTGATCTTCATGCTCTCTCCACGATGTACCAGCCGGCACGGTCGAAACCGGCGATCTTTCCGCCGTCCCGCATCAGCCCGCCGAGGACCTCCCTGAGCGCGGCCCGCCATGCGGCGGCCAGCGCGGGATCCTGTCCCCGGAGCGCCTCGACGTCGTCGGGGACGGCGACCTTGACGAGCTTCGCCGCGGTCTGCCGCGCCCGGGGGCGCCCGTCCGGACCGATGTCGAGCATCGCGGCCGCGGCGACCGCCGTATCCCGGGGCGTGCCCGCGCAGGCGGCGGCGACTTCCGGGGACGACAGGCGCCATCGGACGAAGAGGCGGTCCGTGGGGTCGCTCCGGTTGACGTCGTCATCCATCGGACCGTAGAAGTCCGGCAGGTACTCGGTCGGCTCGGCGGCCAGCTTGACCAGGTTGAAGTAGGCGTTGCGCCGGATCAGCGGGTCGTAGGTCCACCAGATCTCGGCGGCGCCCTGCTCCAGCGCCCAGGCCCGCTGATGAAGCTTCAAGGCGAAGCCGACATTGCGCCCCTGCGCCCGCGCCAGCACGCCGGCTATGTGGCTGTGCAGGGCCTCGCGGGCCGGCGGAGCGAAGAAGCCGAAACAGGCACCGACCAGTTCGTCGTCCTCGTAGGCCCCGCTCACATAGCCGCCGGCTTTCGCCAGCGCACGCAGGAAGTCGGCGGTCACCGGCGGGTTGCTCGCCCCGGTGCGCCAGATGCGCTCATACAGGCGCCGGACGGCCTCCAGGTCGCTGACGCTCTCCAGGAGACGGATGTCTTCAATCACGCTGATCATGCTTCCAGCTGGTCGACACGGGCAGCTGGTCCGCCTGGATGGAACGGACGCCCTGATTTCGTCCCAGCAGACAATGCAGGAGATCCATCAGCAGTCGCGTGCGTCCGGGCAGTTCCCCGACGATGACGTGTTCGTCATCGGCGTGGGCTCCGCCGCCCACCGCGCCCAGTCCGTCCAGGGTGGGGATGCCGATGCCCGCGGTCAGGTTGCCGTCGGAGGCGCCCCCGACCGCCGTGGACGTGAGCGGCCCGGGCGCGAGCCGGCGGGCCAACTCGAACAGGTCCTTGGACGCCTCGGCCTGCAGGGGCGGGCGGTTCGGGCCGCCTGTCACCTCTACCTCGGCCCCGTCGAGGTGCGGCCGCAGAGCGAGCATGGCGCGATGAACCCGGACTTGCGCCTCCTGCGTCCACGTCCTCACGTCCACCTCGAAGACCGCGCTTCCCGGGACCGTGTTCACCGTGGTGCCCGCCAGCGCCCTGGTCGGGGTCACCGTGGTGCCCCCGCCGCTCAGCGCGGCCACGGCCACGATCTGATGGGCCGATTCCAGGGCCGCGTTCACGCCCTTCTCGGGTTCGAGCCCGGCATGGGCCGCCCGCCCGGTGATGCGGATCTCGTAGCGGGAAACGCCCTTGCGCTCGGTCTTCAACGCCCCACCGGGACCTGCGGCTTCCAGCACCAGCACGGCGTCACACCCTCGTGCCTCCTCCTCGATCAGCTCCCGTGAGGTGGGCGATCCCGGCTCCTCGTCACCGGTGATGAGCAAGGTCACGCCGGCCCTGTCGTCGAGCGCGGCCACCGCGTGGAAGGCCATCACCAGCCCCGCCTTCATGTCGAAGCAGCCGGGCCCGCGCATGACGCCGTCCCGGATCCCGAACGGGAGCCGCTCCAGCGAGCCGATCGGCCACACCGTGTCGTGGTGGCCGAGTACCAGCACCTTGGGCCGGTCGCCGAACCGCCAGCGCAGATGGGTCCGGCCGTCGATGACGACCCGCTCGGGCTCCGCCCCCAGCCGCGCGGCTCCCACCGCCGCGACCACCTCCGCACTGCGGGCGACCGCCTCCAGGTCCTCGGACGGTGATTCGCAGCGGACAAGTCGTTCGATATCAGCGATCAGCGTGTTTCCCGGTGTCATGGCCCCAGGGTCTCGAAATGTCCCGCGTGCCGATCTGTCGATCCCGGCAGGATCGACGTCCGCTGTTCGGCCGCCCCGACCAACCACTCCCGGGGGCGACAGCACGTGCGGGCCCCGGCCGGTTCGGCCGGGGCCCGCACGAGTCGGAACCGGGTTCAGATGTTCGTGCCGAGGAATGCGCGCAGATTGCCACCGATGATCTTGAGGATGTGGTCCTCGGGCAGACCGCGGGCGAGCAGGGCCCTGGTCAACTGGGGCAGGTCGGCGGGAGCCTCCATCCCGGGGAAGGTGAACGAGGGGTCGTCGGCGTCCGCGAAGTCCTCGCAGCAGGGGGGAGTGGTGTCGGCTATGACCTCGCGGACGAAGTCGGGCCCGATGCCGACATGGTCGACGCCGACCAGGGAGACGATGTGTTCGATGTGGTCGACGATCCTGTCGACGTGGACCTTGTCCTGGGCATCGGTGAGGAAGTCGGGCACGAACGCCACGGAGACCAGCCCGCCGGTCGCCGCCACGCCACGGATCTGCTCGTCGGAGAGATTGCGGTGGTGGTCGCGCAGGGCGCGAGCGCAGGAGTGCGTGGCGATCACGGGGCGGGTGGCCAGCTCCAGGACGTGCTCGACGCCGCTCCGACCGAGGTGGGAGATGTCGAAGAGGATGCCGAGGCGCTCCATCTCGCGGACGGCCTCGACACCGGGAGCGGTGAGGCGGCTGCCCGTGGCGTCCTCGCGGCTGCCGTCGGCGAGCGGGGTGCGGCCCCAGTGGGCGATGGAGGCGATGCGCACGCCGAGGCGGTGCAAGGTCGAAAAGAGCTCGGTGGAGGCGCCGACGCCGGGGGCGCTCTCGAGCGCGAGCACCAGAGCGAGCTTGTCCTGGACAAGGGCGGCGTCGATGTCCGCGCCGGTGAGGCACAGCGCGACCTGATCGGCGTTCTCCTCGGCCAGGACGTGGACACACTCGATCATCCGCAGCGTCTGCCGCAGCGCACCCTCGGGTTGGTAGGGCGCGTCGATGAACACGGGCAGTACCTGCAGGTCGATTCCTCCCGCTTGCAGCTGCGGCAGCCAGCGCTCCCTGAAGAAGGATCCCCAGCGCTTCGGGGGCCGGGCGGCGACTGCCGTCAACAGATCGTTGTGGGCGTCGGCGACGACAGCGCGACGGTGCAGCTCCTCGAACATCAGCGGCCTTTCCGGGCAGGGGGGATGAGGGTCGGATCCGGAGAGTAGGCCCCCTTCGAGCTGCACGATTGGTGTCGGCGGATGAAACGGAACCCCGGTTCTTGAAGCCTGGCACCACTCCGTGGCAGCGGTCCGGACCCGAGGGCAAGGACTTCATGCGTCCGCCCGCACGGCCGGGGAGTGCTGACGCTTCGTCACCCCTTGGGGGGTATACGGATGTCAGGCGGCGCATCGCAGTGCGGCGCGGCGGGATCGTCGCTCTCCTGCGGCAACAAGGCTGCTGCGGCTGCCGAATGGGCCCACCAGGACGCCGCCGACGTCCGTGAACCTGCCCCTGCCGAGGTGGCCGGCGAGAGACGGCGTCGTCGGCCTGTGCACTCGGGCGATCTTGGAGTTCTCGGAGTGGCGTGGACCACAGAGACGTTTCTCACAGACCGATCTGCCCGAAAAAGGTAGATAACTCCTGAAGTGGAGTGCAAAAGTACTCACTTGGCCATGAAGTGATGAAGTGACCCATTTCATATGCTCCGTGGCATTCGATCATCCTGCGTAGAAAGGTGCGTACTGTGACCGCTTATCTGTGCCCTCCCGCGGTGATACACGGCGAGCATGCCGTGGAGACCAGCCAGATCCTGGCGGAAGTACGTGACCGGCATCAGCACGCGCCGTGGCTGCCGCGGATCGACGGCATCGCGGCCAGTACCGGCATCGCTTCCCGCGGGTGGATGGTGCCGTTGGCCACCGCCGTCGCGTCCAGCGCCGGGAGCGGCCTGCGGACCCCGGGCGTCGCACCGGCCCGGCAGGCACTGATCCGCGACGGATTCAGCGAGCAGGAAGTGGACCGCGCGATCAGCGCGCTCGAGGCGATACCGGCGCCGCAGACCGTGCAGGAGCGCACCGCGCCCGCCTGGGAAGCCGTGCAGGCGTACGGGGAGCGGGCAGCGCGCGGGGCACTGCAGATCGCAGGGCTGGACGCCGCCGACGTCGACTGCCTGATCACCAGCCACTCGACCACCCCGGCTCTGCCGGGACTGGACATAGCGCTGGCCGACCGGCTGTCGCTACGCGATGACGCGCTTCTCCTCCCGGCCACGCAGTGGGCGTGCATCGCGGGGACCCGCTCCCTCGCGCTGGCGGCCGACCTGGTGGCCGCGGACCCCGACCGGGTGGTTCTGGTCGTGATATCGGAGGCGCTGAGCACCACCTACCAGCCCGCGGACGACACCCTGGAGTCCTTGATCGTCCGGCTGCTGTTCGCGGACACCGCCGTCGCCGCGGTGGTCACCGGCCGCCCCAGGCCGCAGTCGGTGCTGCGGCTGGACGCGGCCTGGCACCACACCCTGCCCGGCACCCGGGACCTGCACCGGCTGGACACCCGTGCCGACGGCACGCACTTCGTCATGGACCGGCGCGGGCCGCGCGCCGTACAGGACACGGTCGTCGCGATGTGGGAGTGGCTGCGCCTCCGTCACCAGGACGACGCCAACCCCTGGCATCCCGATCTCCTGCTCGCGCACCCCGGCGGGACCCGCGTGCTGGAGTACATGGAACAGACGATGCCCGACGGGTGGCCGACCGACGTCCTGGCCTACAGCCGCGACAGTTACACCAGCGGCAACCGCGGCGGTGCGGCCGTGTTCGACATCCTGCGACGCGCGCACGACGCCGGCCAGAGCGCGGGAAGCCGTACCGTGCTCTTCGCGGCGGCGCCCGGACTCACGGCCACGGCCGTCGAGGCGGAGTGGCTCTAGGTGTACTGACCCCCGGTGGTGCTACCTCGCGAGTTCCGCCCAGACGACCTTGCCGGTGTCGGTCCACCGCACCCCCCAGCGGGTGGTGAGCTTGTGGACGACGCGCAGGCCGCGCCCGCTGTCGTCGAGCAGGCCACCGCGGCCCAGCCGCGGTCGGCCGTTGCTGGTGTCACCGACCTCACACAGCAGACTGTGACCGGTCTTGATCAGCCGCACCGTGATGGGACCGGTGGCGAAGCGGACGGCGTTGGTGACCAGCTCGCTGATCACCAGCAGCGCGCTGTCGCGCGGGGCGCTCTTGGCGTGCCATTGCCGTAGGACGGCAGAGGCCAGCGTGCGGGCCCGGGCGGCGGCGTCGTCGCGCGCCGGCAGACGCCAGGCCGCAGTGTCCCGTTTACGACGCCCGGCCATGCGGGCGAGCAACAAGGTCACGTCGTCGCGCAGGCGGCTTCGCGAGGCGAACTCGACGACCAGGCTCCTCGCGACCTGCTGCAGGTCGTCCCAGGGATGCACCTTGCTCACCGCGTCCGTCAGCCGGTCGATGCCCTCGTCGATCGAGACCGCCGGATCCTCCACGAGACCGTCGGTGTAGAGCGCGAGCAAGGACCCGGGGGGAGCGGCGAAGGTGTGCACATCGAACGGCTCCCGCAAGGCGAAGGCGGTACCCAGGCCAGGATGGGGGTGCGTCGCGAGAGTCCTGGCGGACCCGTCGGGGAGGACGAGGATCGGCGGGAGATGGCCCGCGCTGGACGTGACCACCTGATGGCCGACCGGATCGTAGACCGCGATGCAACAGGTCGACCCGAGCGCGCTGTAGCCGGCCGCCAGGCCGGCGTCCGCGTCGTCCAGGAGCGTGACGGTCTCGTCCAGATGCGCCAGCACCTCATCGGGCGCCAGCCCCGCCGACAGCAGCGCCCTGGCCTCCATGCTCAACTGGCCCATGGCTGCCGCGGCCCCCAGACCGTGCCCGACGACATCGCCGACCACGAGTGCGGTACGGCCGTCCGGCAGGGGAAAGCTGTTCACCCAGTCACCGCCGACGCCCGCGCTGTCGGGGGTGGTGGGCTGGTAGACGCTGGCGACCTCGATGGTGTCGCTGCCGGCGCGCGGCAGCAGCCGGCGCTGCAGCGCCAGTACCTGAGCGTGCTCGCGCTGGTGCTGGCGGGCCAGATCGACATGGTGGGCGGTCCTGGCCACCAGCTCCTGCAGATCCAGCAACTCGCTGTCGTGGAAGGGGCGGTCCGGCCGCCGCCAGACCTCCGCCACGCCCAGCACGATGGGCGGTGCGCCATCGGAGCCTTCCAGGACCAGCGGTATGCAGGCCACACTCGCCGGCCGGTCGACGGGGACCAGAGCACGCACCAGTCGCGGATCGCCGAGCACCCGCTCGATCGCCTCCCGATCGGGAATGACGAGGGCCTGCGCGACGTCGTCACGCGTGACCGCGAGGGACAGCAGACGGCTCGCCTCGTTGGGAAGGTTGTCGCCGGGCGTCAGATAGCCCTCGGGCCACGCCCTGTCCGGCATAAGAGCAGCCCGCCGCAGCCGGATGCGCCCCTGAGCCTGCTCGGTGACGGCCTCGCCCGTCCACACGGCGTAATCGAGGTCGACGGCGGCCACGTCTCCCCAGACCAGCAACGACTGGGCCAGGGACTGCGCCGTCTCACCGATGTCCAGCGACGTCCCGATGGCGGTCTCGGAAGCGTACAGATGCAAGCGCTTGGCCATGGCGATCAGGGAGACGGTCAGGCCCTCCTGGGGCGCCGCGGCGGGCAGGATGCTCATGGAGACCACCAGCTCCGACCCGTCGTCCCGCCGCAGACGCTGGACCCGGGCGACGTGCGCCTCCCCTGTCTCGATGACCTGCCGCAACCGCCGGGTGACCGTCGGGATGTCGCCGGGAGGCAGCAGATCGGCGAACGCCGCTCCGACGGTGACCCCCAGCCCATCGAAGGCGGGGGCGTCCAGGTTGCAGCGAGTGATTCTCAGTTCCCGGTCCAGATTGACCGCGCCGAGGATCTGCTCCTGGCCGGTGGTCGCGCGGTCGCCGTTCGGTGACCGAGGATCGGAGTGGTCGCCCTGCGGGGCGGCGGGATCGGCTGCGGCTGCCGGTCCGTCCCGCGGAATGTAGTCCCCCAGGGCACGGCTGACCTGCTCGAACGGCGACGAGGGCAAGGGGGATGATGTGGAGTCCATGCGGCTCTCTCAGCTCGCTCGCCGACCCCGGCACATGACCGGAGGCGTACCCGAGTCTCTCGTGCGGTGAAGCCCCGAGATCCCCTACGCACACCCATTGAATAACACTCGCGCCCTCTTCGCCTGCAAGGGCAGATCGCGCGATGGGAGCGGACGGTCACAGAACGTATCCGCACACGTCCGCCGTGGGCTGGCGGTCACCCGCCCGGCGGTCGACGACGGCCGCGCTCTGCCGCCGCGGCGGCAGAGCGCGGGTGCACGAGCAGGGTGACGTCAGATCTGGTCGGCGAGGTCTGCCACGGCCTCGGCGCAGCCCCACGACAGAGTGACACCCGCACCGCCATGGCCGTAACAGGCGATCACGGGGACGGGAAAACCGTCGACGTGTTCCAGGCGAATGGTGTCGCGGGCCGGGCGGAGCCCCGTGGCGCGCGAGAGAACGGGCAGCCCGGCCAGCGCGGGCATGAGGGAGACCACCCGGCGAAGGATCGCCTGCTCGATCTCGGCCACGGGTTCCGTGGCCCATGAGCCGACCTGCGCCACGCCGCCGCAGACGATGTCTTCACGGCGGGGAACGATGTAGGTCAGGCCCCCGGGGTTCTCGGTGTCAGTGATCCACTCGGTGATTCCCGGGTTGGCCAGGCGGACGATCTGCCCTTGGACGGGATACATCGAATCGTCGTCGAGGAGGGCTCCGGAACCCATCCCGGCGGCGACGACCACCAGGTCGGCATCGCCGGCGAGGTCGTCGACGGCCGTGACCTTGCGCTCGACGAACGTCACCCCGAGGCCCGTGCAGCGCTTCTCCAGCCACGGAAGGTAGTGCGGCATGGATATGACGGGCACGGTCGCCCGCACCCCCGCCACCGCGCCGGAGGGCAGCTCGTCCGCGGCGGCCTCGTGGTGGAGGGGGACCGCATCGGTCCATGAGCGGTCCTCCCCGACGTGTCGCTCGACCACGAGGCCTTCCCGGAGATCGACACCGGCGGCACGGTCGGTGGAAAGCTGCTCGAACCGCGCGCGGGCCGCGAGCAACCAGCCCATCAGCGACGGCGATGTCCCGCTCCGGTAGGGAAACCACACGGCCGCCGCGACGCTGGACACGCTCTCCTCCGCCCGCTGATCAGCGATCACCGTGACGGCATGGCCGCGCAGGGCCAGATCGTGGGCGATGCTCAGACCGACGATCCCCGCTCCCACGACGTTGACACGTTTCGACACCACCGCGGCACCCCCAATGCCTCGAATCCGATACGGACTTCACCGCGCGATGTTCCTCGTCGTCGCGCTCAAGTCACTGCCGCTCGCCGCAGCCGGCCGCGTGATCACGATATCCTCCGGGCCTGGGACACGCTTGTTCTTCCAGATCTTGTGGCCACGCTCGCCAACAGGTCGTCGATCTCGGGGTCCGCAGCCTTTCGCCACAGCGTTCCGCGGCGGCCGAGGTCAGGGTCCGCCTGGGGCGAAGGTGCCGAGGGGCAGTTCCAACTCGATCCAGACCACCTTGCCGTGGCGGGTGGCGCGGCTGCCCCAGCGGTGGGCGAGTTCATTGACCAGGTGCATACCGCGGCCGCCCTCGTCCTCCTCGGAGACGCGGCGCACCCGGGGCACCTGGTTGTCGGTGTCGGCCACTTCGAGCGTGAGGACCCGGTCGCGGAAGAGCCGTAGCTCGGTGGGCATTCCGGTGTGCAGCAGGGCGTTGCTGACGAGCTCACTGACCAGCAGTTCGGCGACCTCGCTGAGCGACTGCAGCCCCCAGGAGCCCAGCCTCGCCCGGGTGAACCTCCGGGCCTCGCCCACCACGGCCATGTCGCCGGACAGCGGCAGCATGGCGATCCAGTCGTCACGTACCGGCATTGCCCGCGCCATGATGATGGCGATGTCATCCTCGCTGTCCTTGGCCGACAGCGCGTCGAGCACGGCGTCGCAGCTGGCTTCCAGGGACGGTCCGCGGTTGGCCACGGCCTGCGAGAGCAGCAGCATCCCCTCGTCGAGGTCCCGGTCGCGCCGTTCGATCAGTCCGTCGGTGTAGAGCACCAGAACACCGTCCTCGGGGAGGGTGATCTCCACGTTCTCGAAGGCAACGCCGCCGACACCGAGCGGGACGCCGGGAGGCAGGTCGATCAGCCGCGTGGACCCGTTCGGGTCCTGCACCACGGGTGGTGGATGTCCGGCGCAGGCGATGATGCAGCTGCGGTCGACGGGATCGAACACCGCGCACACACAGGTCGTGAACTGCCCGTCCCCGATCGCCGACGCCGTCTCGTCCAGGCGCCGGAGCACCCGGTCCGGGGACATGTCCAAGGTGATCAGCGTGCGGGCCGCGGTGCGCAGCTGGCCCATGGTGGCGGCGGCGCGGATGCCGTGGCCCATCACGTCGCCGACGATCAGGGCGACCCGTCCACACGACAGCGGCACGACGTCGAACCAGTCGCCGCCGACCTCGCTGACGACGCTGCTCGGCAGGTATCGGTAGGCGATCTCCAGGCCCGGTGTGAGGTGGACCTCCTGCGGCAGCAGGCTGCGCTGGAGGGTGAGCGCGGTGTCGCGTTCACGCCGGTAGAGGCGCGCGTTGTCGATGCAGACCGCGGCGCGGGCCGCCAGCTCTTCGGCGAGCGCGACATCGGCCACCGTGAAGGGCTCCGGATTGCGCATCCGGATGAACTCGGCCCCGCCGAGCACCACACCGCGGGCGAGCAGCGGCACCATCAGATACGAGTGGACGCCCGCGTCGAGGCCCGGCTGGACGCGGTCGGGGTGCGCCACGATCCGGCGCAGGGCGGCCTCGTCCACCTGCGCCACCAGGATGGACCGGCCGGTGCGCAGGCTCTCGGCGTAGAGCTTAGCCGACCGGGAGGTCCCGCCGACCTCGTCGGCCGCCCCGATCATGCCCGACTCGTTGACCTCGCCGACCGCGACAGCACGCAGCAGAACCCTTCCGTCGGTCGGTGACGTTGTCTGGTCGCCCTCCTCGTCCCCGCCCTGGACGACCGATTCCAGCAGGTCGACCGTGGCGAAGTCCGCGAACCGCGGGATCACCAGCTCGACCAGTTCTTCCGCGGTCCGCTGCAGGTCGAGTGTGGTCCCGATCCGGGAGCTGGCGTCGTTGAGCAGTGCCAGCCGCTCCTGCGCGGCGTGGGCCTCCTCCAGCGCCTGCTGGCGGGCCTTGGACGCGTCCCGCTCACGGGTGTAGAGCAGGGCGTTGTCGATCGAAACCGCGGCACGGGCCGCCAGCTCTCCGGCGAGTGCCAGATCTTCCTCGTCGTAGGGCCGGTCGGTGACGGTCCGGTAGAACGAGACCACTCCGACCACCGCGTCGCGTGCGATCAGCGGAACCACCATGAAACTGCGGAGACCCTGCTCGCGCGACGCGGCGTTCCTGATCGGATCCTCGGCGAACCAGCTCAGCCCCTCTTCGTCCATCCGGGGTACCAGCACGGGCCGACGGTGCGCCAGGCTCCAGGCGTACGGCGTGGTGGGATGGAACCGGTGGACGTCGCCGACCGGGGCCACCGGCACCATCCCCGCACCGTCGGTGGTGTGGAAGGCCAGGCGGCGCAGGAGCGCCGACCGGTCGGGCGGGCCGGGGACCTCCTCGCCGCGCAGCAGAGCGTCCACGACCTCGACCACGACCGTGTCGGCGAGCGTCGGAGTGGCGACCTCGGCCAGTTCGCGCGCCGTCTGCGTCAGGTCCAGCGTGGTGCCGATGCGGGCGGACGCCGCATTGATCAGCGCGAGCCGCTCACGGGCCGCGTTGGCCTGGCGCAGCGCCTGTTGCCGGGACTCCCCGGTCTCGTGCTCCCGCCGGTAGAGCAGGGCGTTGTCGACGGCCACCGCGGCCCGGGAGGTCAGCTCGTCACCCAGCGTGACATCGTCCTCGCCGAACGCCTCCATGCCGCCGCGCCGCGAGTACACGACCATGCCCAGTACGGCCCCGCGCACGACCAGCGGAGTCACCCGCACCGTCCGGGACACCCGGGTCTGGTAGGCGTGGACCCGCTCGGCGGCCTCAACCGGGGCGAGCGGGGGGAGATCCACCGAGGGCACGATGACCGTCCGGTGCGTCGCCATCGCCTCGGCGTACGGCGAATCCCGCGGCACCCGGTGGACCGCGCCGACCGGCAGGTCCCGTACCGGATAGCCGGGGTCGGAGCTGGCGATCGCGAGGCGGCGGACCTGCTCCGCCCCGTCGGGTGCCGAGGAATCCGCGTCCTGCCCGGTGATCAGGCGCTCGAGGACGAAGACGCCGCTCACATCGGCCAGCCGGGGGACCATGGTGTCGGCGAGTTCCTGCGCGGTCCGTCCCAGATCGAGTGTGGTGCCGATCCGGGACGTGGCGTCGACGAGCACTTCGAGCCGTTCACGCGCTGTGGCGGCCCGCGACTCGGCCTGGAAGCGCTCGGTGACCTCGATGATCGTGGAGCTCACCCCGAGGATCCGACCGGTCCGTTCCTCCAGCCGGAAGTAGGAGGCCGACCAGGCGCGTTCCTTCGAGGGGTCCGCGGGCGTGATGCCGTGGGACCGGGCGTCCACGACCGGTTCGCCGGTCTCCAGCACCTGCCGCATCACCGCCTCGATCTCCTCCCCGTTGAGCCCCGGCAGCACCTCGGTCAGGCGCCGGCCCACGTGCTGATCCGCGGGCAGGCCGCTGATCCGGGCGAGGGCGTCGTTGAGCCGTACGAAGCGCAGGTCGGTGTCGTAGACGGCCATGCCGACGGGTGACTGCGTGAAGAAGCTGTCGAGGACGGCCAGGTCGGACTCGATGCGGCGGATCTCCCTGACGTCCGATGCCACGGCGAGGACGAGGGGACGGCCGGACTCGGTCGGGATGGGATGGGTACGGAACTCCAGGTTCACCGAGTGGCCGTCACGGTGCTTCACGGGGAAGACCCCGGACCACGCCTCGCCGCCCAGAATGCCGGCGAAGAGGTCCATGACGCGCGGCTGCTGTTCCACGTCCACGAGCAGGTGGGAGGCGAAGGCGCCGACGGCCTCCTCGGCTGTGTAGCCGAGCAGCACCTCGGCGTCGGCGCTCCAGTGAATGATGCGTCCGTCGTCCTGGATCAGCGCTGTGGCGATGGGAATGAACAGCAGGCCGCGTGACAGCGCCTCGCCGCCCGCCGCGTCGCGTCCCACGTCCGCACCAGTCGTCGGCCCGTCCATTTGCCTCTCGATTGCATGGTCAGGAGACCGCCCGGAGGTCATTTTTCCGCTCTGCCATCTTCCCACGTCCGCCGCCGCTCGCTCGCGGAAGAGCGAAGACTGCTCCTGGCTGTGCCTTTCACCCCGGTGGGTCATGCGTGTCCGGATCGCCGCTGGTCAGCCAGGTGATTCTGCGAGTGGGGGGCGAGGCGGCGCGGGTGCCGTCCGGGCCGACCGACGCGGTGGGTCCTGGGGGGTGTCGTGTCGGGCGCCCTGGCGTGGCTGAGGTTCACGTTGCCCGGATTCAGCAACGACGGGTGACGTCTCATTGCCGGTCGCTGTCCTTACCTCCTTGATCACGGCGGGAAGAGAGTGAGGTCCAGCGGATTTCGGCGGGCAACGATGGGGGAGTCGAGCGATGACCACGATGAGGATCGGCGCTGAGCGGGCGGCGGGCGGATCGCCGCCGTCCCCACGGGGGGCCGGTCGGAACCGGCTGGTGGGTGCGGCGCTGATCGTGTTGTCCCTGGTAACGGCACTGACCTGCGCTTTCGTCTTCACCAGCTGGCTGCCCACCGACGGTGCCCTGTATCGGGAGTACCGGGCGGCCGAGGTGTGTTCCGTGCGCACGGTGATACCGGCGTCGGAGGACTGTCTGCGGGAGCTGAGCTTCACCGTCGAGGGCACCCACAAGACCGCCAAGAACATGCGGGCGACCCTCCTCGGCCCACGGCCCTTCGGGAGGGTGGTGGTGCCGTTCAGTGACTCGGGGCCGACGCTGAGTGGCCTTCAGAAGGGGGACCGGGTCACGGCAACTGTCTGGCGCGGCGTGGTGGTCATGGTCGCCGAGGGGGACGCCCGGCAGCATTCCGCCGACGCGCCTCGCGACGAGCCGCAGATGACAGCCGCCGTCGGCACGTTCGCGGGGCTGCTGGCGGCGTTGGCATTCATGTTCGGTGCGATGCATCTGGTCCGCCCGCGTGATCCCGGACTGTTCACCTGGCGCCCGTACGGCAAGTGGCTGCTCATCGTCACCGGGGCGACCTGCGTCGTCGTGGGTCTGGGCACTGTGTGGACGGGCCTGCCGTGGCTGCTCGTGCCCACGGTCTGCGGGGTGGTCGTCGCCGGTACGGCATGGCTCCTCCACCGAGACCTGCGGCTCGGACGCGCGAACGCGGCAAGCCGGCCCGCCCAACACCCGTCGAGGCAGGCGCAGTGAACAGGAACGGATCGGCGACCCACCCCCGCTCACTCTTGAGGAACGGTACTTTGCCGTGTACCGGCTCTTCATCCGGCCTGCCGGCAGGCCGGGATGTCGGCCGACCGACAGCTCCGGGGGGTCTGTATGCGGTGGATCGGCAAGCGGCGGAACGGCACACCGGAGTCCGGTGATCCGGCGGCCGAGGTGCTCGCGCGGCTGCGGGAGGGCAGTGCCTCGGCCGAGCAGGACGGCCGGGAGGGCAGGCCGGGCAAGGCAGTGAAGCGGTATCGCGAACTGGTCGTTCGTGGGACGGCCGCGCCCGGGCCCGACGACCCCGCCACTCTGGCCATGCGGCACCAACTGGCCCACTGGACCGGTGAGTCGGGCGACGCGGAGGGCGCGGTGCGGCTGTTCGCGCAGCTCCTCTCCGACCGTGAGCGGCTGCAGGGATCCCGGCATCAGGACACCGGACTGGCCCGGCACCAGCTCGCCCACTGGCACGGCCGGGCAGGGCGAGCCGACGAAGCCGTACGCCGTTACGAGGAGTTGCAACGTTCGGCCGAGCAGGAGGGCCGTACCGAGGCCGCGCTCAACGTGCTCTGCGACATGGGCCACTGGCAGCAGCAGGCCGGCGACAACGCCGCCGCGCTGCGCACCTACACCCGGATGCTGAAGACCGCCGAGAACGAGCTCGGCGGTCGGCACGCACTCACCGGTATCGCCCGCCAGCGCTATGCGGAACTCGCCGGCGGGCTGCCCTTCGGCCACGAGCGAGGGCACGACAGTCTGCAGGACCTGGTCGCGGCGGCCGCGGAGGTCGAGCGGAGCGGCGACCTTTCACGGGCGAGCCGCATGTACGGCCAAATCGCTGATAAATGCGAGCAGTTGTACGGCGCGGGCAGCGACCGGAGACTCGGAGCGCTGGTCTCGCAGGCGAAGGCGGCCATGCGGACAGAGGACCTGGACGAAGCCGTCGGCTGTTTCGGGCGCGTGCTCGCGTGCATGGAGCTGCGAGGAGAGGGCCCGGGCTCACCCGAGTACGACGTGCTGTCCGAGCAACGGGACGGACTCGCCCGGTCCACCCGGGAGACAACGCTCCACATCGGTGACACGGCGGGGACCCTGCTGGCCAGGCAGGTGGAAGCGGCACCCGCCACGGCCTTCGGGCTGCTGGCCCGGGAGAACCGCGCCCGGCACCTCACTCGGGTCTTCCCGGTCAGCGACGGAACCGATGATCCGCAACCGCACAAGGTGAGCATCGAGCAGTGGCTCGGCGTGATCCAGCGCCTGGCCGACCAGGGGTGCGAGGCCCGATCCTTCTACTTCGCCCGCGCGGACCGTCGACCGACTCCCGAGGAGATCGCCCTGTGCGCGCGGCTGGGGCTGCTCGGCGTCTACGTCTCCAACGAGGGTGCCGGCAATGTGAACGTGGAGGCGTACTCCTTCCGTGGGGGCACACCCCAAGTGGTGTCGATCGTCGTGGTGGACGAGGAGCAGGCGGCGCCGGAACCCGCGCCGGCCCGCGGCCCGGGCGGTGCCACGGCCGTCCATGCCGAAGCCGAGGCACTGGGGGAGTGGCGGCAGGTGGGGCGGGCCACGTCCGCGCGGACAGCGGAGGATCCGGCGGCCTTCGGTTCCTACGAGGTCCTGGAGCGCGTCGGGGAGGGCGGGTTCGGCCGCGTCTACCTCTGCCAGGATCCCGACGGCGTCATGGTGGCGGTCAAGACCCTGCACGCGGAGTACGCGGCCGACTCCTCGATCCGGGAGGGGTTCACGCACGAGGTGCAAGCGGCCCGTCGAGTCAGTGGCCGGTTCACCGTGCCGGTGATCGCAGCCGACACGAGCGGCGGGACCCCCTGGATGGCGGTGCCGTTCGTGGCCGCACCTTCGCTGCAGGAGGTGGCCGAGCGGTGCGGTGCCCTGGATGCCGCCACCGTCCGGGGTATCGGTGCGGGCATTGCCACCGCGCTCACTGCCATCCACGCCGAGGGCATCGTGCATCTCGACCTCAAGCCCGCGAACGTGCTGCTGACCGAGGACGGCCCCCGCGTCATCGACTTCGGCATCGCGCAGATCGAGCGGCTGACCGAGCCCCGGAGCGGCTTCGCCGGGACGTACGCCTACGCCTCGCCGGAACAGATACGGGAGCACGAGCAGTTCACCCCGGCCAGCGACGTGTTCTCCCTCGGCACGCTCCTCGCCCGCCTCGCCCTGGGGCACCTTCCCTGGGGCAGGAAGGTCCTCGCCGTGATGACCAACATCTGCGACGGCACGCCCGACCTGGCGGGTCTGCCGGCCGAACTGGAGGAAGTGGTGCGGTCGTGCCTCCAGACCGATCCGGCCCGGCGGCCGACCCCCGCCGCGGTCGCTGCGGCCCTCGCGGCAGGCTCGGCGGGGGCACCTCTCGGACCGGAGGTGGAACGGTTCGCCCCGCCGCCCCTGCCCGCCGAGGCGACCACCCTCATCCGGGAGCACGCGACCCTCCCGGCCACCCGCCACTTCGAGACGCTCGTCCACACCCGGGTCGCGAGGCCGGACGACACCACGGTCGCGGCACGGCCGACGATGGGCGGCGACACCAGTGACACGCCGCGCGAGGACCGCACTCCCGACACCGCGGCTCAGGACCTCGAAGCCCAGGTCCTCGCCTGGGAACGCGAAGGCGGCTCGAAGCCGACCGGGCAAGTATGCCGGGAATGCGGCGCCTTCGCCGCGGAGGCGCGCTCCCGGCTGGGCGAGGATCACCCCCTGGCCCTGCGCCTCAAGGTCTCCCACGCCATGCTCGGCTACGACGGGACGGACGGGACGGACGGGACGGACGGGACGGCGTACGCCGAACGCGTCGTGGACGAGGCCGCCGTACGTCTCGGCGACGGCCATCCCACGGTCCGGGACGCCCGTACGCTGCTGGCGGCGCTGAGGTCCGCACCGCCGGGCTGAGTTCTCCCTGCGGCATCCTGGGAATCCGGGCATGGCCGGACGCCCGCCGGGGGCATGGCCCCGGCGGGCGCCGGCTGTTGGAGCGGTTGCGTGCCGGGGTGTTCACGCCCGGTGGCGGACCAACTGGACCAGTTCCGCGTTGTGGTGGCGGCGGGCCCAGGCGATGAGGGCGAAGGGGATGATCAGGATCAGTGGTGTGGCCGCGTAGTGGCCGTCCAGCGCCGTCACGTTGGTGATGAACGCACCGATCATCAGGCCGATGAAGGCGGTCGCGGCAATGCCGGACAGAACCGGGATCAGCAGGGCGATCCCGCCGGCCACCTCAAGGCTGCCGACGAAGTACATGTACCAGTCGCCGAAGCCGATTTTGTCGAAGCTCTCCGCGGCGGCGCTCGCCGCGAACAGCTTGGGCAGCCCGCTCGCGACGATGAAGAACAACGCGAGCACGACCTGCAGCGTACGAAGCGCGATGCGGGCCTTGCGGCCCGGAGCGGCGGCGGTGCGGGACGTGTCAGTGGCGGCGGTGGCGGTCGAGGTGGGCAGGGCTGCCTGGGACATCGTGATCTCCTTTGCGGGAAGCACCCGTTGTGCTTTCACAGAGGTAGACGGCACCGCCCCACCGAACTCATCGGCCGCGGCGAACTTTCGTGTGGGCGGCGCGTCTCAGCGTTTGTGGCGCTGGGCCTGAGTGATCTGCCCGACGAAGGACTCGAGCGCCGCCCTGCGCTGGACGGCGGCGCCGAGCGAGGGGAAGAGGCTGCCGATGGCGCTGCCCAGCCGCAGTTCGACCGGCGCGACGTTCACCTCGGCCCTGTCACGTTCGAGCGCACTGACAGCACCCGCCGCCACGCGTTCGGGCGTGACGGTACGAACCCCGGCGGGCGGTGTGGCACCGGTGTCGGCGAACATCCCCGCGCCGCGGACGAATCCCGGCTGCACGATGGACACGCCGACGCCCGTGGCGTGCAGGTCCTGCCGCAGGGCATGGGCGAATCCGCGCAGTCCGAACTTCGCGGCGCTGTAGAGCGAGGTGGCGGGGGACGAGGTCCGTCCCGAGATCGAGCCGATCATCAGGAGGTGACCGCGGCCGGCTGCCACCATGTGCGGCGCGAGCAGCCGGGAGAGCATCAAGGGTGCGCGCAGGTTCACCTCCAACGACCGGTCGATCTCCGCTGGGGTGAAGTCGAGCAGGGCGCCACTGGCGGGCAGCGCGGCGTTGGCGACCAGGATGTCCACGGGACCTGCCTCCTCGGCCAGCCGCACGACCGCGTCGCGGTCGCTGAGATCCGCGACCAGCACCCGTGCGCCCAGGGACGCTTCGAGGCCCTTGAGCGATTCGGCGCGCCGGCCGGTGATCACCAGATGGGCGCCCTTGGCGGCCAGAGCCTTCGCCAGGGCATGGCCGATGCCGCCGCCGGCGCCGGTGAGGAGAACAGTCGATCCATTGATGTCCATGGGGGCCATCCTCTCCTACTGTTCGTTCGAACGAACAGTAGGAGAGGACGAAGGGACCCAGCGATGGCCGATTCCACACGCACGGGCCTGGCGGATGACCAGCGATGGTACGAGTGCTGGCCCGCTCCTCCCAGCGCCCGGCGGAACCCCCCGCACCTTCCCTCCAACGGCGACACCGCGGCGGATGGCCTGACCAACGGGCCGACCATGGGACGATGAGCACATGCCGAATCCCACCCCGACGCGTGCACGCATCGTCGAGGCCACGCTGCGGATCATCGGTCAGGACGGCGTCGCCGCGGTCACCAACCGCCGCATCGCCAAGGAGGCGGGCGTCTCCCTCGGCTCGATCACGTACCACTTCGCCACCCAGCACGACCTGCTGCGCGAGAGCCTGCGCTCCTTCGTCGACCAGGAGACCCGCCGCTTCACCGACCTCGCCGCACGTCACATCACCGACTGCGTCACCGCCGAACAGGCCGCCACCATCGTCGGCCAGGTGTCCGCGGACACCGCCTTCGACAGCGAGCACATCGCCCCCTTCGAGCTCTACATCCACGCCGGCCGTGACCCCCAGCTGCGCCCGGCGGCCGCAGAATGCTTCACCGCCTACGACCAGCTGGCCGCCTCCATCCTCGGCGGCCTCGGCGTACCGGACCCCGAACGCCTGGCCGGCCCCGTCGTCGCACTCGTCGTCGGCCTCCAACTGCGCCGTCTGGCCACCGGCTCGGCCTCCGACGACCTTGTCACCGCGCTGCTGCTGCTCACCGGTGGTTCCACGCCCGGCCCCTGAGCGCTCCCCGCCGATCACCTCACCGAGCGGATGGGAGCGGCGGCGAACCAGCAGTCAGGAAGACGTGTCTGTCCGGTCTCGCGAGCGGGCCCCCGATCCTGCTCGGGGGCCCGCGTGGTCCCTACCGCTGCCTGCTGTTCATGCCCGACGCAGTGCGGAGCGGCCCGCGAAGCGCGCCGAGTCGCCCAACTCCTCTTCGATCCGGATCAGTTGGTTGTACTTCGCCGTGCGGTCGGAGCGGGAGAGCGAGCCGGTCTTGATCTGACCGCAGCCGGTCGCCACCGCCAGGTCCGCGATGGTGGTGTCCTCCGTCTCGCCCGAGCGGTGCGACATGACGACCGTCCAGCCCGCCTGGTGGGCCGTGGCCACCGTGGCCAGCGCTTCGGTCAGGGTCCCGATCTGATTGACCTTGACCAGGACCGAGTTGCCCACGCCGGTGCGGATGCCCTCGCGCAGCAGTGTCTCGTTGGTGCAGAACACGTCGTCACCGGTGAGCTGGCAGCGGTCGCCGACGCGGGCGGTCAGCTCCCGCCAGCCGTCCAGGTCGTTCTCCGCCATCGGGTCCTCGACGGAGACGATCGGGTAGGCGTCGATGAGCTTGGCCAGGTAGTCGGCGTTCTCGGAGGGGGTGCGGCGCACTCCCTCGCCCGCGTAGTCGTACACCCCGTCGCGGAAGAACTCCGACGACGCCGGGTCCATGATCAGGCCGATGTCCGTGCCGGGGAGGTAGCCGGTGCGCTCGATGGCGGTCATCACGAAGTCGAGCGCCTCCTCAGCGGTACGCAGCGCGGGTGCGAAGCCACCCTCGTCGCCGACGCCCGTGGAGTGCCCGGCGGCCAGCAGATCACGGCGCAGGGTGTGGAAGACCTCGCTGCCCATGCGGACGGCTTCGGCGAAGGTTTCCGCGCCCACGGGCGCGATCATGAACTCCTGGAAATCCAGCGGATTGTCGGCGTGGGCGCCGCCGTTGACGATGTTCATCATCGGCAGCGGCAGGAGGTGGGCGTCGGCACCGCCGAGGTAGCGGTACAGGGGCCGGCGGTGAGCCGCCGCGGCGGCCTTGGCGGCGGCGAGGGAGACGCCGAGGATCGCGTTGGCGCCGAGCCGGGACTTCGTGGCGGTGCCGTCGAGGGCGACCAGCGCGGCGTCGAGACCCGCCTGGTCCACCGCGTCCCGGCCGCGTACGGTCGCCGCGATCTCCCCGTTGACGTGGGCCACCGCGCGGTCGACGCCCTTGCCGTGCCAGCGCGCGGGGTCCCCGTCGCGCAGTTCCACGGCCTCCCGGGCACCGGTGGAGGCGCCGGAGGGGACCGCCGCGCGCCCCAGGGACCCGTCCGCCAGGACGACGTCGACCTCGACCGTGGGGTTGCCCCGGCTGTCGATGATCCGGCGGGCGGTGACGGTCTCGATGGCGGCGTTGACGGTCCCGGATGCCTGTGCGGACATGGGAGGTCCTTCCCGTTGTCGTGTGCCGTGGCCCCGGCTGCGACAGCGCTGGCGCTGAGCCCGACAACGCCAAATCATACAGCAATGCTGCCCAGTTTTGCTGTACAGCATTGCTGTGCAGGTCAGGTGCACAGCAATGCTGCCCAACGGGGTAAAGTGCCCTATGCCCACCTCGGAAGCCGCCGCCATCGCCGCAGAACTGCGCACCGCGATGGGCAAGCTCACCCGACGCGTCAAGCACGAGGACCGCATCCCGCTGGGTCAGGTCGCCGTGCTCGGCGCACTCGACCGCGACGGCGCCATGACCACCAGCGACCTCGCCGCCGATCAGCGTGTACGTCCCCAGTCGATGGCCCGTTCGGTGGGGCTGCTCATGGAGCAGGATCTGATCACCCGCCGGGCGCACCCCACGGACGGCCGCAAGTCGCTGGTCGAGCTGTCGGACGCGGGCCGGGCCGCGCTCGAAGCGGAGCGCGGCCGCAGGGTCGGTTGGCTCGCGCAGGCCATCGAGGCCGAACTCACGGATGAGGAGCAGACGTTGCTGGCACGGAGCGCCACCCTCCTGGAGCGGCTCGCCACCCGCTAGCGGAGTCATTCCGATGCCGTCAGCGGTCGTAGGCCCGGCCATGCCAGGTGTCGCGCAGTGCCGCGGCCCGGGCCGGCTGCGACACTCGCGGGTAGCGATGAACCCGAGGAGGCGGCATGACTGCTGACGCAGTGGCTCTGACCAGGCGATCCCTGCACGGCATCGCCGAGCTGGTACTGGCCGGGCCGCAGCACCGGGCGATCGGCCGCATCCGGCTGCGGATCGTCGGCGGCGGTTTCGGCACGATCGGCGAACCGGCGTTGCGTGTCGAGGGCGGCGACCTCGTCAGCGGAACGGCCCGCATCGCGCTGTCGGGCCAGACCTACGCGGCGCTCGCGGAAGCGGCGGGGATCGAGGCCGGCGCCCCGGAGGGGCTCTATCCGGACGGGTCCGGGGTGAAGCCGGACGAGGTGATCACGGTCGATCCGGAAGCCGGAGCCGAGATCCTCCGCGCGTTCGCCGCCGGGGACGAGGCGTTGCGCGGTTTCGCACCCGAGACCGAACCGGTGCTCTGGCCCGAACACTTCGACCTCGCCATCACTCTCGACGAGGTGAACTACGGGGTCTCACCCGGCGACGACCACCTGCCGGAGCCCTACGCCTACGTCGGGCCGCACCGGCCGCGCGAAGGCAAGTTCTGGAACGCCCCTTTCGGCGCCGCACGCACGCTGCGGGTACTCGGCAACGCCGACGCGATCCAGGGGTTCTTCGAGGAAGGCAAGCGCCGCACGGATTCCTGACGGGCATCCCGATCGTGATCGCAGCCTCTTGGGCCGCTTTCCGGTGGCTGCTTCCCGGGCGTGCGGAAAAGGGGGTGAGAACGCCCCGCCGCGGCCCTGGAGGGCTGCGACGGGGCAGGACATCGGGGAACTACTTCCACTGGATGTCGGTGGCCATCAGTGCGTACTTGCCGCACTCGCCATCGAACTTCCAGTACCCGCTGCCGACCCACTTGCCGTAGTAGGTCTTGCCGTTGGCGCACTCGGTCACCGTACGGGCCTTGCCGCGCGTCACGTGGCAGTCGGCGCTCCAGCTGTGGCTGGTGTCCTTCCAGTTCTTACAGGTGTACCCGTAGTCGTTGGCGCTCGCCGCGCCCGGCAGGGCGACGAGCAGACCCCCGGCGAAGACGGCGGTGACGGCAGCGGCTCCGAGGCCGCGTATGACGCGCTTCATGTTCTGATCCCTCTGTGTTACCACCCGCTCAGACGTGCACGGCGCGGGACGGAGCGGGTGAGGCGTCCGGCACCGCTGAGTAAATGATCTTACAGGTCCGCCGCTCAGCGGCGTCGGGGCCCGAGCGTATGGACCGTCAGGACCACAGCCACCAGCCCCCGTTGCCGGTCAACGGCGGCGTGGGGCGAAGCTGCCGGGCCGCGCCGCGACGAGGCCGTCGGCCTTGCTGCCTGCTGCCAGCCGCAGGCCGCGGGAGGTGGCAGCAGGCAGCCAGCATAGAATCTGCACCCCGAACCGACCCCGAGGAGTAGTCGTGACCGATCCCGCGCCCATAGGCCTGCAGCAGGAGATCGCCCGGGATCTTCACGTCGCCGCGATCTTCGATGCGGAGGTGGAGATCGAGCGCCGGGTGGCGTTCCTGGCCGAGCGGCTGACGACCACCGGACTGCGGTCCTTGGTGCTCGGCATCAGCGGCGGGGTGGATTCCACCACGGCGGGGCGGTTGTGCCAGCTGGCCGTGGAGCGGGCCCGTCGGGCCGGGCACGACGCGACCTTCTACGCCATGCGGTTGCCGTACGGCGTCCAGGCCGATGAGCAGGACGCTCAGCTCGCCCTCGACTTCATCCGGGCCGACCAGGTCCTGACCGTCAACGTCAAGGCAGCGAGCGATGCCGCGCTGGAGGCCTGTCTGGCCGGTGGGGTCGCCTTCCGCGACGAGCGGCACCAGGACTTCGTGCACGGCAACATCAAGGCCCGGCAGCGGATGATCGCCCAGTACGCGGTTGCGGGGGCGCATGAAGGGCTGGTCGTGGGGACCGATCACGCGGCCGAGGCGGTCTCCGGGTTCTTCACCAAGTTCGGGGACGGCGCGGCGGACGTACTGCCCCTTGCCGGGCTCATCAAGCGCCGGGTGCGGGCCGTCGGGGAGGCGCTCGGGGCGCCCGCCTCGCTGGTGTGGAAGGTGCCGACGGCGGACCTGGAGACGCTCGACGAGGGCAAGGCGGATGAGGACGCGCTCGGGGTGACGTACGACGAGATCGACGACTTCCTGGAGGGCAAGCCGGTGAGCGAGCGTGCCTTCGCTTCGATCGTTGGCAGGTACCAAGGGACCGAACACAAAAGGCAGTTGCCGGTGACTCCGCCCCAGGGCTGACCGCCGCGGTCGGCGTCACCATCGGCGTCATCGCCGCAGGCATTGTCCCCGGACACGAAGCCCTGGCCTTGGGGCGGGAGATCAGGCCAGGGCGCTGGCCTCTACTGTGCGGGCTGCGCCACCGCCGCAGGCCGGGGGCCGGCCGCGTCGTCCAGTGCCGCGAGGCGTTGGATCTTTCTGCGCACGACGTACAGCGGGATGACTCCGAAGGCGCCGAACGACATGTCGATGACCGACCACCAGAGGGGAATGCCGCGCACGGGTCCGCAGATCAGGGCCAGCGGGATGATCCCGGCGCAGGCGATCATTCCGAACTCGACGACCCAGATGTTCCGTACGGGGTCGCGGTAGGGCCCGTAGAACGCCACGGCGATGACCAGGTGGGCGAAGGCCAGCCAGTCGGTTCCGTACAGCAGGAACGGGTAGTCGGCGTCGGCCGTGTCGAGTCCGGTGCGGACGCGGGTGATCCAGCGGGTGAGCCCGGGGAACCAGTCCCCGAGAGCGGTGGACCCCAGCAGGCTGTCGGCCCAGCGCAGTTCGTGGACCAGTGGAAAGGCCGTCAATCCGCTGAGCGCGAGACAAACGATGAACAGGACGAGCCAGGCGCGTATCTGCCGTAGGGCGGTGCTTCGTTCGCTCATGGCCGCAGCCTACAGCTAATTTGAACGTGTTCAATAGTTTGGATCGGTGGCTGCGTCATCCGGGATGCACCGGCGATGGAGATCGTGTGCCGTCGCGGCGGTAACGTCCCCCTGGCTGCCGGGCGCCGACCTGCTGGTGGCTAGGGTGCGGGCATGGCCGACACCTTTCACCCGCCTGCTCCGAAGGACATCCGGAGCCCTCTGCGGTTCCTGCTGTGGCTGGTGACCAGCCAGCGGCGGCGGGTCGCCACCGGGGCGTTGCTGGGCAGCCTGTGGATGGTCGGGCTGGCCGTTCCGCCCTACCTGCTGTCCCGCGCGATCGACGACGGGCTGCGGGCACAGGACAGCTCCGCGCTGCTCGGCTGGACCGCGGCGTTGTTCGTCATGGGAGTGGTCAACGCGGTCGTGGGCATCCTCCGCCACCGGACGATGACGAAGGTCCGCATGGACGCGTCGTTCCGCACCGTCCGAGCGACCGTACGGCAGGCCACATCGCTCGGCGCCGGCTTGCGGAGTCAGGCCGGTGCCGGTGAGGTCGTCGCCATCGGGATGGGAGACGTGCAGGTGATCGCCATGTCCCTGACCGTGATGGGGCCGGGGGTGGGGGCCGTTCTCGCCTATCTCGTCGTCGCGGCCCTGCTGCTGTCGATCTCACCGCTGCTGGCCGTGGTGGTGCTGGCGGGAGTGCCGCTGCTCGCCGTCACCGTCGGACCGTTGCAGCGGCGGCTGCTGGGTGTCGGATCCGAATACCGGCAGCGGCAGGGTGCGCTGACCGAACTGCTCGTCGACGTGGTGACGGGGTTGCGGGTCCTGAACGGTCTCGGTGGCAAGGACGTCTACGCGTCCCGCTACGGGCAGCGGTCCCGGGAGCTGCGCGAACAGGGCTACCGGGTGGGCGCCGTGACCAGCTGGATCGGCGCGCTGGCCATCGGTCTGCCGGCACTGTTCCTCGCGCTGGTCACGTGGCTGACCGCGCGGATGGCGGCCGAGGGTTCGCTCGCCGTCGGCGACCTCGTGGCGGTGTACGGGTACACCGCCATGCTCGTCACGCCGGTCTACGCCTTCATCGAAGGCGGCTCCGACGTCGCCCGGGGCCTGGTGGCCGCCCGGCGGGTGATCGACTTCCTGGGCCTGCGGCCCGGTCACCTCCATGACACGGGCCGGCTCGATGCCCCGCCGGGGCCCGCTGTCCTGCACGATCCCGCCTCCGGCGTCCAGGTGCCTCCCGGCGCGCTGATCGCGTTGATCGGTGACCGGCCGGCCGACGCGCCCGCAGTGGTGGAACGGCTCGGCCGGTTCACCCCCTCGGACGCCGCATGGGACGGCCACCGTGTCGATGCGATGGCTCCGGACCAGTTCCGGGAGCGCGTCCTGGTCGCCGACAACGATGCCCATCTCTTCAGCGGGACCGTTCGCGAGGTGGTCGCCGGCGGGCAGGCGATCGACCACGAGGCGATCCTGGCGGCGATCGGGAGCGCCGCCGCCACCGACATCGTCCAAGCGATGCCCGAAGGACTGGACTCCGTGATCACCGCGCAGGGCGCCAACCTCTCCGGTGGCCAGCGCCAGCGGCTGCGGCTGGCCCGGGCCCTGTACGCGCGGCCCGAGGTCCTGCTCGCCGTCGAGCCGACCTCCGCCGTCGACGCGCACACCGAGGCCGCGATGGCCGCCGGGCTGCGCGCGGCCCGTACCGGCCTGACCACCGTGGTGACCAGCACCTCACCGCTGGTCCTGGAGCTGGCGGACACGGTCGTCTATCTCGTGGGGGGCCAGGTCGAGGCGACCGGCACCCATCAGCACCTCCTGCACGCCCGGGCCGACTATCGCGCGTTGGTCTCCCGGGGCGCCGAAGAGGAAGAGGAAGTGTCCCGATGACCGGTCCGCTCCCCGTCGCCGATACCAGGCACGTCCGTCGCACCGCAGGCAGCGACATAGCCGTGGAAAAGGCGGCGTTCGCGGGAATCCTCGCGCTCAACGCTCTCGCCGCGGCTGCCGGACTGGTCGGTCCCTGGCTGCTGGGCACCATCGTCAACACGGTCAAGGCATCTACCGGCCAGGACAGCGTCGGCACCGTGGACCGGCTCGCCCTCGTCATCGTCGCCGCCGTGCTGGTCCAGATCCTGCTGTCGCGCTCCGCACTGCTGCTCGCCGCCCGGTTCGGCGAGCGAGCCGCGGCCCGTATCCGCGAGCGGTTCCTGGCCCGCGCTCTCGCGCTGCCCCCGACCGTCGTCGAGCACACACCCACCGGCGACCTGGCCGTACGCGGCACCACGGACGTCGACGCCGTCGCCACCGCGCTGCGCACCACCGCACCCGAGGTGCTCATTGCCACGACACAGGCGCTGTTCATCATCGGCGCGGTACTCGTCCTCAACCCGCTGCTGGGCGTCTGCGGACTGTCCTGCCTGGCCGTCATCGTCGTCGTCACGCGCTGGTACCTCCGCAGGGCGCGCACCGGCTATCTCGCAGAGGGCACGGCCAATTCCGAACTCGCGGAAATGCTGGCCACGACCGCCGGCGGCGCCCGCACGGTCGAGGCGCTGCGGCTGCAGCAGCAGCGGCTGCACGTCGCCGAGGCGGCCATCACGAAGGCCAGGGGCGCCAGGCTGCATACGCTGTGGCTGCGTTCGGTGTTCTTCCCTTCCGTGGACATCTCCTACACGCTGCCGGTCGTCGGCGTGCTCCTGGTCGGCGGCGCGCTCTACAACCACGGCGCGGCCGACCTCGGCGAGGTGGTCGCGGCGGCCGTCTACCTGCGCCAGCTCATGGGACCGCTGGACACCGTCCTGCTCTCGGTCGAACAGCTGCAGAGCAGCATGGCGTCGTACGCGCGGGTGGAGGGCCTGGCCGCCGTCCCGGCGGGCCCGACCCCGACGACGGCCGAGCCGGCCGGCAACCGCATCGAGACCGTCGCCGTCACCTACGCGTACCCGAACCTGGGCGACGTCCTGCACGGCATCGATCTCGACGTCCAGCCCGGCGAACGGCTCGCCATCGTCGGACCCTCCGGTGCGGGAAAGTCCACCCTCGGCCGGCTCCTGGCAGGCGTCGACCGGCCCGGCAGCGGCCGTGTCTCGGTCGGCGGCGTCCCTGTCGCCGACCTCCCACCGGACCGGATGCGCCGCCAGATCGCCCTGATCACCCAGGAACACCACGTCTTCCGTGACACCCTGCGGAACAACCTGGTCATCGCGCGCCCGTCCGCTACGGACCTCCAGTTGCGAGCCGCGCTGGAGGCGGTGCATGCCGACTGGATCGACGATCTGCCGTCCGGTCTGGACACCGATCTCAGTGGTGGCGCTCACCGGCTGGACGAGGCACAAGCACAGCAGCTCTCCCTGGCCCGCGTGATCCTCGCCGACCCGCACACCGTGATCCTCGACGAGGCGACCGCCCTGCTGGATCCGGCCGCGGCACGCCTGACCGAGCGTGCCCTTGCCGCCGCCCTCCAGGGCCGCACGGTCATCGCCATCGCCCACCGTCTCCAGACGGCCCACGACGCGGACCGCATCGCCGTCATCGAGTCCGGCGTCCTGACCGAACTCGGCACCCATGACGCACTCGTCGCGGCGGACGGCGGCTACGCGGCGCTGTGGCGATCCTGGCACGGCGACTGACCGGTGCGGGGGCCGTCACGGTGAAGGACGGCAACGAGTCCATCGCTTCGCTTCCCTTCGGGCCGAGTCCGGGGACCGGGGGCGGTCATCCCGGTTCGCCGGCCTCGAAGCGGGCGACGGCGGCCTGGACCGGGCCGATGATCATGTCGATCCCGGCGGTCGCATCGACGGTGAGTCCGGGCTCGTCGGCCCGCAGTGGTTCCAGCGCCTCGTATTGGGAGTCCAGGAGCCGGGCGGTCATGAAATGCCCGGTCCGGTGTGCGATCCGGGTGTGGGCCGTCTCCTCGTCAAGGGCCAGGTAGAGGAACCAGACGCCCGGGCCGGCCGCACGGAGCAGGTCCCGGTACTCCCGCTTGAGGGCCGAGCAGGAGATGACCCCACCCTGGTGGGCACCGGAGGTTTCCCGGATGCAGCGGGTCAGGCTCCGCAGCCACGGTTCGCGGTCCTCATCGTCGAGTGCTTGCCCCGCGGTCATCTTGGCGATGTTCGCCGCGGGGTGGAAGTCGTCACCTTCCACGAAGGGCACATCGAGACGCTGGGCGAGCAACCGCCCGACGGTGGTCTTGCCCGACGCGGCGACACCCATGACCACGACGATCGCCGGTCCTGGTCCTGATCCGACCACAGTGCCTCTCCCGGGTCTGGACAACTCCCACTGCGGAGATCATGCACGGCGGGGGCGCGGTGGGATGTCATGGGCGCCATGGGGCCGGAGAGACGCACCCGGATGGCTCCCGAAGGGGTGATCCAGGTGCCTGCGGTCCGGACGCGCCCCGCGTTGGGCCGTCGGAGCGATATCACTGCGCCCATCGGGCGGGCCGCGCGCGCCGCGCGCTCAGGACAGGACATCGCCGGGGAGTCTCCATTCTTGGTACCGGATGCACGGCCGACGACGGGAGACAGGCAGTGACCTCAGACGTGAACGAAGGCCGGAGGCCGGTACCGGCGATTCTCCATGGACAGAAGGCGCTGGTGACGGGGGCGAACTCCGGCATCGGCAAGGCGACCGCGATCGGTCTGGGGCGGGCGGGTGCCGACGTGGTCGTCAACTATGTCTCCGGCAAGGAGGCGGCCGAGGAAGTGGTCGAGGAGATCAAGTCCTTGGGGGTGCGGGCGTACGCGCACGAGGCCGACGTCTCCCAGGAGGACCAGGTCGTCGCGATGGTCGCGCGCATGGTCGAGGAGTTCGGCACGATCGACATCATGGTGGCCAACGCCGGGCTGCAGCGGGACGCCGCCATCACCGACATGAGCGTCGCCCAATGGCAAAAGGTGTTGGACGTCAACCTCACCGGCCAGTTCCTGTGCGCCCGGGAAGCCGCCAAGGAATTCCTCCGCCGCGGCGTCGTCCCCGAGGTGTCCCGCTCGGCCGGGAAGATCGTCTGCATGAGTTCGGTCCACCAGATCATCCCCTGGACCGGCCACGTGAACTACGCCGCATCCAAGGGCGGCGTCCTGATGCTGATGCAGACCCTGGCGCAGGAGCTCGCCCCGAAGGGGATCAGAGTGAACGCCGTGGCGCCCGGCGCCATCCGCACTCCCATCAACCGCAGTGCCTGGGACACCCCTGAGGCCGAGGCCGACCTCCTGCGGCTGGTCCCGTACCGCCGGGTCGGCGATCCGGAGGACATCGCCAACGCGGTGACCGTCCTCGCCTCCGACCTGATGGACTACGTCGTCGGCACCACGCTCTTCGTCGACGGCGGGATGACCCTCTTCCCCGGTTTCGCCACCGGCGGCTGATCCCAGGTGGAAGACCATGTGACACCCCGCAGAGTGGTAATCCTGGGCGGCGGCTTCGCCGGCCTCTTCGCTGTGCGGGCCCTGCGCAGCGCCCCGGTAGCGGTCACCCTGGTCGACAGCTGCGCGCACCACCTGTTCCAGCCCCTGCTGTATCAGTGTGCCTCCGGCATCCTCTCCGAGGGACAGATCGCCCAGCCGCTGCGGGCTGTCCTGCGGCGCCACCCCCAGGTGCGGTGCCTGCAGGCCACGGCCATCGACGTGGACGTCGCCGGGCGGATCGTCCACGCGCAGCGGCCGGACGGCGGCGTACTCGAGTTGCCCTACGACGATCTCATCGTGGGGATCGGCGTGCGGCAGTCCTACTTCGGGCACGACGAGTTCGCGCCGTACGCCCCCGGCATGAAGACGCTCGCGGATGCGCTGGCTGTGCGGACCAAGCTCTACCAGGCGTTCGAGATGGCCGAGGCGAGCACGGATCCGCAGGAGCGCGCTCAGTGGCTCACCTTCGCCCTGGTAGGTGGTGGCCCCACCGGGGTCGAGCTGGCCGGGCAGATCCGGGAGATCGCCGGCCACACGCTCGAGCGGGAGTTCTCCACGATCGACCCCGGTCGGGCGCGGGTCCTGATCTTCGACGGATCCGACGGGGTGCTCGGTGCCTTCGGGCCTGAGCTGTCCCGCCGGACCGCCCGTACCCTCGACGCTCTCGGTGTCGAGGTCCACCTGAGGTCGATCGTCACCGAAGTGGACGTCCACGGCCTGACGGTGCGCCGCAAGGACGGTGGCATCGACCGGGTGGAGGCGCGCACGGTGCTGTGGACGGCCGGGGTCGAGGCGCCTCCGCTGGCGACGGCGCTGGCCAGGGCGACCGGCGCCGAGCAGGACCGGGCGGGGCGCATCCGGGTCGAGCCGGATCTCACCATCGCCGGCCATCCGGAGATCCGGGTCGTCGGCGATCTGATGAGCCTGGACAAGCTGCCCGGTCTCGCGGAGGTCGCGATGCAGAGCGGCGCCTACGCCGGCCGCAGGATCCGTCACGCCATCGAGGGAAGGACCCGCGCGCCGCGACCGTTCCGCTATCTGGACCTGGGCAGCGCGGCGTACATCTCGCGCGGCAGGGCCGTGGTGAAGATGGGCCGCTTCCGCGCTTCCGGGCTGATCGGCTGGCTGATCTGGCTGTTCATCCACATCGCCTTCCTCACCGGTTTCCGCAGTCGGCTCGGCGCCGTCCTCAGCTGGGCGGTGGTCTTCGCCACCGGCTCGCGCCGTGAACGTGCCTTCACCCCGGAGGTCCCGCACGGCGCCGCCGCACAAGCCTTCCCCCCGTCCGGTCCACCGGCTGACCCCCCTGTCAACCGGCACGAGCCACCGAGGCCCGCATGAACACCGCAGTACACCTTCTGGCGACCACCCCTCCACAGTTGCTGCCGGCCCGGGAACTGATGGCGTTCACCCTGGCCTCCCACATCCTCCTGGTGCCGCTGGGGGTGGCACTGCCGTTCATCACGCTGGTGATGCACTACCGGGGACTGCGCAGGGCCGACCCGGTCGCGATGCTGCTGGCGCGCCGCTGGTCGGCGGTGATGGCCGTCCAGTTCGCCGTCGGCATCGTCACCGGTACGGTGCTGTCGTTCGAGTTCGGGCTGCTGTGGCCGGGCATGATGGGTCGCTGGGGTGACGTCTTCGGTATCGGGTTCGGCGTGGAGGCGTGGGCGTTCTTCCTTGAGGCGATCCTGATCGCGATCTACCTCTACGGGTGGCGCAGGCTGAAGCCGTGGACGCACTTCTGGCTCGGTGTTCCGCTGCCGCTCGCGGCGTTGCTGGGAGCCTTCGGCATCATCGCCGCGAACTCATGGATGAACACCCCCCAGGGATTCACGCTTGACCCGAGTGGCAGGCCTGTGAACGTCAGCGTCCAACAGGCGATCTTCACGCCCATGTTCGGTCCGCAGTACTGGCACTTCGTGGTGGCGATGTTCCTGACGGCTGGTTACGTCGTTGCAGGCGTCTACGCGGTGGGCTGGCTGCGCGGCCGCCGGGACCGCTATCACCGCCTCGGGTTCTCCGTACCCTTCACGGCCGCCGCGATCCTCACGCCGGTGCAGTTCGTGCTGGGTGACTCCATCACCCGGGCGGTGTTCCACAAGCAGCCCACCAAGTTCGCCGCCACCGAGATCGTCTGGAAGACCGACACCCACGTACCCGAGTACATGTTCGGCCGTCTGCAGGAGGACGGAAGCATCAAGGGTGGCCTGAAGATTCCCCAACTGGATTCCATCCTGGCCGGGTTCAGCCCCAAGACCCAGGTCACCGGATTGTCATCGGTACCCGCCGCTGACCGGCCCACCGCCACCCAGGCCACCATCGCGCACTGGGCCTTCGACATCATGGTCACCATCGGCAGCCTGCTGATCCTGCTCGCGCTCTGGTACGGCTGGTGCTGGCTGCGCCACCGCGACCTGCCACGGTCCCGCTGGTTCTTCCGGTGCGCCGCCGTCTCCGGCGTGGCCTGCCTGCTGACCGTGGAGTGCGGCTGGATCACCACCGAGGTGGGCCGGCAGCCCTGGATCGTCTACCAGAACATGCGGGTCTCCGAAGCGGTGACCCCCACCGCCGCATCCTCGCTGTGGACCATGTTCGGCATCGTCGTCACGGTCTATGCACTCGTCTTCGGCGCGTTCCTCGGAGTGGTGCTGAAGATGCGCAGCCGCTGGCGGCTCGCCGACGCCGGCTCCGCGCGGGCGTCCGCCGAGGGACCGGAGACCGACACTCCGTACGGACCGCGCCCTGAACTCGCCACCACCGGGACGCGTTCCGGCGCGTCGCCGACCGATCCGGGCACCGGCGGGACATCCGGGAGCGACCAGTGACCGCCACCCTCGTCGCCTGGATCCTGTTGCTGGTGATCGCCGCCTACGCCTGCGGCGGCGGTGTCGACTACGGCGCCGGGTTCTGGGACCTGCTGGCCGGCGGCGCCGACCGCGGCAAGCGCCCACGCCGGCTGATCGACCACGCCATGGCGCCCGTCTGGGAGGTCAACAACGTCTGGCTGATCTTCGTGTTCATCCTGATGTGGACCGGCTTCCCGGTGTTCTTCCAGACGGTGTTCACCGCGCTGTGGCTCCCGCTGGCGCTGGCGGCCGTCGGCATGGTCCTGCGCGGGGCCGGCTTCGCCCTGCGCAAGCCCGCCCGACGGCTCGCCGCACGCCGGATCTACGGCGCCGTGTTCGCGGTCTCGTCGCTGGTCACCCCGTTCTTCCTCGGCACCGCCGCCGGCGGGGTGGCCTCCGGGCGGGTCGCGCCCGGCACCACCGCCTCGGCGGACGCCTGGTCCAACACCACCTCGATCATGGCCGGGCTGCTCACCGTCGCGGCCACCGCCTTCCTCGGCGCGGTCTTCCTCACCGTTGACGCCCGCCGCTTCGGGGCCGTCGACCTGATCGGCTACTTCCGGCTCCGCGCGTGGATCAGCGCCGCGGCCCTCCTGGTGCTCGGCGTGATCGGCCTGACCGTGACCGACCCGCACGCGTCGTACGTCCACCACGGGCTCACCCACGGGATGGGGCTCCTCCTGGTGCTCATCGCCGTGCTCGCCGTGGCGGTCACCGTCCTGCTGGTCGCCGGCCCGGCTGCCGGGTGGGCCCGCTACACCTCGGTTGCCACCGTGGCCCTGCTGGTCGCCGCGTGGGGCTTCGCCCAGCGGCCCTATCTGGTGCCCACCTCGCTCACCGTCCAGCAGGGCGCGGGAGCGAGTGCGTCGCTCCAGTGGATGCTCATCATCGCGGCCGTCGCGCTGGTGCTGATCGGACCCGCGCTCGTCGTGCTGTACCGCCTCGACACCCACGGTGTACTGGAGCCCCTCGCCGACGAGGACGTCGCGGGGTGATGGAGAGCCACCAGGACCGGACCATCGGCGCGCTCTGCCTGCTGGTCGGCCGCTGACCGGCCGGCAGGAGCAGGTACCAGCTCGTCGGCCAGTAACCCGCCCAGGAGGCACAGCTGTGACGCCCAATCAGGTACTGACGGGTGTGGGCTTGATCGTGGTGCTGGCGGTCGGCTCCCAGCTGTTGGCGAGCCGATTGCGCGTGCCGGCGCTTCTCGTCCTGCTCCCGGTCGGCTTCGCCGCCGGCGCGCTGTCGGACGACGTCGACCCCGAACGTCTGCTGGGCCCGGCGTTCTCCCCGCTGGTCTCGCTCGCCGTGGCGGTGATCCTCTACGACGCCGGGCTCGGCCTCGAACTGAAACGGCTGCGCGGTCACACGCGTCGCGTCGTGGTCAGACTCCTCTGGCTCGGCACGCTGATCACCTGGGTGTCCGCAGCACTGTTCGCGGTACCGGTCCTGAGCATGTCGAAGTACGCGGCCATCATGCTGGGAGCGATCCTGGTGGTCTCGGGCCCGACGGTCGTCGGGCCGCTCCTCAACTTCGTCCGCCCGACCGAGCGACTGCAGCGCATCCTCATCTGGGAGGGCTCCCTGATCGATCCGATCGGCGGCATCCTGGGTGCGTTCATCTTCCACAGCGTCATCGCGAGGGCCGACCAGAACGGCTTCGGGAGCCAGCTGGGACAGTTCTGGATCAGCGCGCTGGTGGGCCTGACCGGCGGTGTGGTGGGGGCGGGGGCGCTCTGGCTGGTGATGCGGTACATGAGGCTGAACGAGGTGCTCGGAACCACAGTCCAGTTCGCCGCGGTGGTCGGCGTGGCGGCCGCCTGCGACGCGATCCGTGACGACACCGGCCTGATCGCCGCCGTGGTCATGGGAATGGCCCTGGCCAATCTGCCGGGCCTGGACATCCCGGCTCGCAGGCCCTTCTTCGAGGCTCTGGTCTCGCTGATCATCGGCCTGTTGTTCATCTCCATCTCGGCCACCGTCACCCCGCAGTCGCTGCGTCATGTGATCCTCCCGGCGCTCGCCCTGGTGGCTGTCCTGGTCCTCGTGGTCAGGCCGCTGGTGGCGCACATCGCCACCGCGGGGACCGACATCCTGCCCGGCGAACGGTGGTTCGTCGGCTGGATGGCACCGCGCGGCATCGTCGCCGCGGCCACCGCCTCCACCTTCTCCGTCACCCTTGTCCAGAAAGGGATCGACGGTGCCGACCGGATCCTGCCGGCCACCTTCCTTGTCATCGTCGCCACCGTCATGCTCTACGGCCTGACCGCGCTCCCGGTCGCCAGACGGCTCGGGGTGCTGCGCCCCGCACGGTCGCGGCCGCTGCTCGTCGGGGGCGATCTGTGGGCGATCGACCTGGGACGGGCCCTGAACTCGGCGGGGCTGGACGTCCTGATGTGGGCCGGCGCCCATGACCAGCGCGCCCGGATCGAGGAGGCAGGGCTGGAGCTGGCGCCCGGCGAGCTGCTCGCGGCTGCCACCGGGGCCGGCGCCGAGCTGGAAGGAATCACCAGTGTGCTGCTGCTCACCGAGCAGGACGATTTCAACGCGCTCGCCTCGATGACGCTCCAAGAGAGCGTGGAAGGCTCCGTCCACCGTCTCGGACCGCTCGCCGGCAGCCAGGGTGTGGTGGCGCCGTACGCCGGAGGTGAGGCACTCTTCGGCGCCGGGCTGACCCGGCCGGAACTGGTGCGCCGGTACGCGGCCGGCGCCCGGATCGTGATGCACCGCACCGACAGCGCGATCCCCACAGGGCACCAGATGCTGTTCGTGCTGCGCCGTGACGGTCAGCTCACACCGGTCACTGCGGCCGGCGCCCCCACTCGTCACCCCGGAGACATCGCCGTGCTGTTGACTCCGACGTCCGGGCACTGACCGTCCCCGAGCCGGCCAACGTGCCCGGACGGGTCGTCCCGTTTCCGCTCAGCCCAGTCGCTCCGTGATGTGGTCGCCTACCCGCAGGGCGTTGGCGATGGCGGTCAGGGAGGGATTCACGGCGCCGATGCTCGGGAAGAAACTCGTGTCCACGACATACAGGTTGTCGACGTCGTGGGCCTTGCAGTTGGCGTCGAGCGCCGAGGTCCGGGGGTCCGAACCGAAGCGGACGGTGCCCGCCTGATGCGCGGTGGCACCGATCGGCATCCCCTTGTGCAGGTAGAGGCTGTGCGGGAGCAAGTGGTGCGGATGCATGCCCAGGTGTCCCAACATGCCCTGCAATTTGTGCTGCAGGCGCTTGAGGCCCTCGATGTTGTTCTTCTCGTCCAGGGCGAGGTGGATGCCGCCGTCGCCGTCCAGGGTCACGCGGTTCTCCGGCTGCGGGAGGTCCTCTCCGCAGAGCCAGAAGTCCACCGCGTGATGGGCCAGCACCTCGAAGGGCATGTCCGGAGAAGCCATCCCGGCCCAGCGCGGGGCTTCGCCGCGGATCTGGTCGGAGTCCGACTTGCCCAGCATCTGGATACCGCCGAGCGGGTAGTCCCAGTCGTCCGCGCCCAGGTACCAGTCGTTGAGCGCGAGCGTCTTCTGGAACTGGGTGTCGTTCGGCTCCTTGGAGACCGCCATCAGTGCCAGGTTGTTGTGCCGCATGTAGTGGCGGCCGACGACGTCGGAGGTGTTCGCGAGCCCGCCCGGGTGCTGCTCGTTCGCCGATCGCAGCAGCAGCGCGGCGGAGTTCACCGCCCCGCAGGCGACGACGACGATGTCGGAGCTGAAGTCGGCGGTCGAGCCGTCCTCCAGCTCGGCGACCACCCTGTTGACGCTGCGCCCGGTCGGGTCGGTCTCGAGCCGGCGTACGTTGGCGCCGGTGACCATGTGCACATTGGCGTGCTCCAGGGCGGGGTCGACGCAGATCACCTGCGCGTCCGCCTTGCCACGCACCAGACAGGGGAAGCCGTCCACCCGGTTGCAGCGGATGCACACACTCTCGTGGGTCGCGCGGCCGTGCTCGTCCTGAGTGAGGTTCACGCCGATGGGCAGATGGAACGGGTGCAGCCCGTGCTTCTCCAGGTCGTCGCTGAGTTGTTGGATCCGCGGCTCGTGCCGCACCGCCGGGTAGGCGTACTGGGCGCTGACCTCGCCCTCACCGGGGTCCTCGCCGTGCCGGCCGTGCACGAGGTAGAGGTGCTCGGCCTGCGTGTAATAGGGCTCCAGGTCCTCGTAGCGGATGGGCCACGCGGGGGAGATTCCGCCGTGATGGCGCAGCTCGCCGAAGTCCTCGGGGCGCAGACGGAACAACGCGGCGCCGTAGAACTTGGTGTTGCCGCCGACGTAGTAGTTGACCTCGGGTGGGAACGTGTCACCGTGCTTGTCGTACCAGAACTCCGGGGCCCGGTACTTGCCCTTGACGAAGACCGCCGTCGACTCCCAGTTGTCCCGTTCCCGGGGAAGGTAGCCGCCGCGTTCCAGGATCAGGATGCGCTTGCCGGTGGGGGCGAGCCGGTGAGCGAGGGTTCCGCCGCCCGCTCCGGTGCCGATGATGATGACGTCATAGTGTTCGTTGTCAGCCATGTCGACCACCTCGGGGTCGTGGATCCTTCGAGCGGGCGCGTGCCCAACCGTCTGCCGGTCAGAGAATGGCGATGGGGTTGACGGGGGAGCCGGTGGCCGCCGGTAGCCGCAGTGGCGCAACCACGCAGAGGAACGACCATCGGCCCTCCTGTTCACAGAGCGGCACCAGGTCCTCGAACTGGAGGTAGTCGAGGAGGTGGAGGCCGAGGGCGTGGATGCCCAGCACGTGCACCGGGAACTCCACGCCGTCCGTGGGGCTCGGGGCGGTGTCGTTGTTGCTGTCGCTGCCCAGGGCCGCCACCTGGCGTTCGGCGAGGAACTGCATCGCGGTCGGATGCAGTCCGGCCCGGGTGTGCGCTGCGTCCCACGGCCCGGCCTCGTTGCGCCGCCGGCGGTGGCCGACCCGCACGAGGAGCAGGTCCCCTTCCCCGACCCGTACCCGTTGGGAGCGCTCGGCGGCCACGAGGTCGTCGGCGCTGACATGGTCGCCCGGTTCGAGCCAGGGGACCTCGCGCAGCCGCGGGATGTCGAGCAGCACGCCCCGGCCGACGATTCCGTTACTGGCCAGTTCGACGGAGAGGGCCGTGGCGCCGTCGGCGGTGACGGTGGCCGCGGGGACGCCGCCGTGCAGGGTGCCGTTGTAGACGACGTGGCACAGGGCGTCGAGATGACTGTCGGCGTCGCCGTGCACATCCATGCTGAAGTGGTCGATGGCGAAGTGGAGTCCGGTGCCGTCGGCCGCCGCCTCGGGCGGGCTGGTCAGCCGGTGACCGGCCGGGCGCGGGTTGTCCGGCGTGGGCTCCGTCTCCACAGGAGAGGCGAGCGTCACGGTGCGGCCCGAGCGGACCTCCGCCGCGGCCGCGCGTACCGTGTCCGGTGTCAGGGTGGCCAGGGCACCCCGCCCGCCGCCCGCGCCGGCGGCCCGCCTGAGCAGCTGTTCGTACAGGGCCCCGAACTCGTCGAGGCTCTGGAGTGGTTGACGCTCGGACGTGTCCTTTCCGGCCATCCGCATCGCTCCCCGTGCCATCTCAGCCGCGCTGCTTGTCGAGTGCCTCGTCCAGGGTGCAGGCCGCCGTGATGAGCGACAGATGGGTGAACGCCTGCGGGAAGTTGCCCAGTTGTTCGCCGCTCGGTCCCACCTCCTCGGCGAAGAGGCCGACGTGGTTGGCGTAGGTGTGCATCTTCTCGAACGTGTACCGCGCGGGCCGCAGCCGTCCCGCCCGGGCAAGTGCGTCCACGTAGAGGAAGGTGCAGAGGCTGAAGGTGCCTTCGGAGCCGCGCAGGCCGTCGGGGGAGGCGGCCGGGTCGTAGCGGTAGACCAGGCTGTCGGAGACCAGCGTGCGGTCCATGGCGTCCAGGGTGGAGAGCCAGGACGGGTCCCGGGGGGCGATGAATCCGACCCGGGGCATCAGCAGCAGCGAGGCGTCCAGGACATCGTCCCCGCCGTAGTGCTGCACGTAGGCCTGTTCCTTCTCGCTCCAGCCGCGGGCCATGACCTGCTCGAGGATGGCGTCGCGGGCGTTGGTCCAGCGGTCGGTGTCGGCAGGCCGGCTGAACTCGGCCGCCAGGCGCAGGCCGCGGTCGAAGGCGGCCCAGCACATCACCCGGCTGTACGTGAAGTCCTGGCGCCCGCCGCGGGTCTCCCAGATGCCCTCGTCGGGCCGGTCCCAGGAGTCGGCCAGCCAGTTCAGGGTGTCGGCCAGGATCTTCCACCCGCGATAGCCGGCCTGAATGGCGACCTCGCGCCCCTCCGACAGGCCGTAGAGCGCCTCGCCGTAGATGTCCAGCTGCAACTGGTCGGAGGCGGCATTGCCCAGCCGCACGGGGGCCGAACCCCGATATCCCTCGAGGTGGTCGAGCGTCTCCTCCGTCACCAGCGGCTCCCCGTCGACCCGGTACATGATCTGGAGGGGCTCGCCGCCCTTTCCCGTCGACTCCCGCAGCCGGTCGCCGAGCCAGTGCGTGAAGTCCGTGGCCTCCTCGACGAAGCCGAGGTCGAGCAGGGCCCGGATGGAGAGTGAGCCATCACGGACCCAGGTGTAGCGGTAGTCCCAGTTCCGTTCGCCGCCGACCTGTTCGGGCAGGCCCATGGTGGCTGCGGCGACCGGTGCGCCGGTGGGGGCGTAGGTGAGCAGCTTGAGGGTGATGGCGGAGCGGTTGACCATGTCGGGCCAGCGTCCCCGGTAGTTGGAGCCCCGCACCCACCTCTGCCAGAAGTCGGCGGCATCCCACAGCTGTTGGGTGATCCCGTCGACGGTGGGCGGCGGCGGGAGCTGCCCGTCGCCGTCGCCGTCGCAGACGGTGAACACGGCCACCGCCTGCTGGCCGACGTTCAGGGTGATCGAGCCGCGCACGTCCTCGCCGTCCCGCTCCAGCGGGACGGTGCTCTGGAGGTATGCGGTGACGCCCGGTGCCCGGAAGGTGGCGCCGTCGGGAACCAGGTCCAGTTGGTGGGCGGCCCGGGCGTAGTCGAACCGTGGCCGGCACTCCATGTCGAACCGGACCGTCCCCCGAACCGTGCGTACGGCCCGTATCAGCGTGTGGCGGTCGCTCGGGGTGCGGGTGCGGTTGGGCGGCATCCAGTCGATCACCTCACCGACGCCGTCGGGGGACATGAAGCGGGTCACCAGGATGGCGGTCTCGGGGTAGTACAACTGCTTGCACGATGCATCCGGGTTGCTGGCCGTCATCCGGAAGTATCCGCCGCGGTCGTGGTCGAGCAGCGCGGCGAAGACGCTGGGGGAGTCGAAGCGTGGGGCGGCGAACCAGTCGACGACGCCCTGCGAGGAAACCAGAGCGGCGGTCTGCAGATCGCCCACCAGTCCGTGCTCGGCTATGGGGGGGTAGCGGTCCATGAGAATCCAATCTCCGACATATCACTACCTGATCCACTATCCGACAGGCGCCGCAGGCGCGCCTCTGGGGATTCCACCACCGCTTCCGACCTGCTCTGACGTGCTCCGACGCGCTCCTGGCGCCACGTGCTCCGGATTGCGGAACGCCGTGCCTGCGGTGTTACTGGAAGGACCGTCCGACCCATGATTTTCGGCGGCCCGGCTCCCGGCCGAGCGGACACGGACGGGTGCCGGAGCGCGTGGAGGTTCAGGATGGACATGATCCATGTGCGCGCGGTGAGCCCGCCGGACCTCACGAGCGAGGTGGTCGACCTGCTCGCCGGCGACCCTTGCGTCCTCAACCTGATCGTGCAGACCGGCGCCGCGCGAAACCCGGACGGTGACGCGATCGCCTGCGACGTGCTCACGGGAGGGGCGAACGAGGTTCTGCACGGTCTGCGTGCGCTGCAGGTGGACCGCCGGGGCTCGATCGTCATCGAACCGGTGGACATCGCCTTCTCGGGACGGGCGACCGACGCCGGAGCGCAAAAGCTCGGGCCACTGACCCGCTCGCCGGTCTGGGAGCAGGTCGAGGCACGGATCTGGGCCGAGGGGAGGTATGCGCCGAGCTTTTATCTCTATCTGGTCATCGCGGGACTCATCGGTTCGGTCGGGATCGTCACCAACTCCCAGATCCTGATCGTCGCGGCCATGGTCGTGGGTCCCGAGTACGGCGCCATCGTGAGTATCGCGCTGGGCATCGACCGGGGCGACCGGGGGAGGGTCCGGAAGGGCCTGCTCGCCCTGTTCGTGGGCTTCCTGCTGACTGTCCTCATCACCTTCCTCTTCAGCCTCCTCATCCGGGCCTTCGACCTGCAGTCGCAGGCCTTCACCGCGGGGCTGCGGCCCGTCTCCAACCTGATCAACACGCCCAACTTCTTCTCGTTCGCCGTGGCGGCCCTTGCCGGGATCGTCGGTATCGTCTCGCTGACCGAGGCGAGGACGAGTGCCCTGCTCGGCGTGTTCATCTCGGTCACGACGATCCCGGCCGCCGCGGACATCAGCGTTTCGGTGGCGTTCACCAGCTGGAGCAACGCCTGGGGATCGCTCGTCCAACTACTGGTCAACATCGTGGTGCTGATCGTGGTGGGCACCGCCACGCTCCGCTGCCAGCGGGCGATCTGGCGGAAGGTCGGCGCCCGGCACGCCCGAGCGGAGCAGCGGTAGCGCTCAGATGATGCCGGAAGCGGTCATGTCCGCGATGATCCGATGTGAGTGCATACAGGAGGTATTCGATGACCAAGCGCCCCGCCGCGATGATCCGCCCCCTACCTGAGGCGACGCCTGCGGAACGAGCGGCTCGCGGCAGGGCGGCCCGTCGTGACGTGCCCCGTTCGAGTCATGCCGAGTTCTCGCCGCAGGCGAGCCGGCCCGATCCGCTGGGCATCCTCGAGAGCCAGTCGGCCACACGGGTGCCCGAACTCGTGCCGATCCGCTACGGGCGGATGATCGAGTCGCCATTCCGCTTCTACCGCGGCGCCGCCGCGATCATGGCCGCCGACCTCGCCACCACCCCGGACTCGGGAATCAGGACCCAACTGTGCGGAGACGCACATCTGCTGAACTTCCGCCTGCTCGCCTCGCCGGAACGCCGCCTGCTCTTCGACATCAACGACTTCGACGAGACGCTGCCCGGTCCCTGGGAATGGGATGTCAAGCGACTGGCTGCCAGCCTCGTCATCGCGGGCCGGGCCAACGGCTTCGCGGACGCGGAGCGGGCCGACATCGTGCGGGCGACCGTACGGTCCTACCGGGAGTCGATGACCCGGTTCGCGGGCATGGGCCATCTCGCCGTGTGGTACACGAAGATCGACGCGGATCGTCTCCAGGAAGTGGCGGCCGAACAGCTGGCCAAGCGCGGCCGCAAGGGCGTGGCGCGAGCGCTGGCGAAGGCCAGGACCCGGGACAGTCTGCAGGCGTTCGACAAACTCACCGAGGTGGTGGACGGGCAAACCCGGATCGTCGCGGACCCGCCGCTGCTCGTGTCGCTCGACGATCTGCTCCCCGACATCGAACGCAGCGCCCTGGAGGAGGAGTTCCGCCGGCTGATCGAGAGCTACGGCCATAGCCTCGCGTCGGACCGGCGCTCCCTGCTCGCAGGCTTCCGCCTGGTGGACGTGGCCCGCAAGGTGGTCGGCGTCGGCAGCGTCGGCACCCGATGCTGGATCTTCCTGCTGAGCGGCAGGGACGGCGACGACCCGCTCTTCCTCCAGGCCAAAGAGGCCGACACCTCGGCGCTCGCCCCCTATGTGGGCGCGAGCGAATACGAGAACCAGGGCGAGCGGGTGGTTGCGGGGCAGCGGTTGATGCAGGCCGCGAGCGACATCTTCCTCGGCTGGCAGCGGGTGGACGGGATCGACGGGCGGCGCCGCGACTTCTACATCCGTCAGCTGCGTGACTGGAAGGGCATCGCCCAGCCGGAACTGATGGTGCCGAGGGGCATGAGGGCGTTCGGCGAGGTCTGTGGCACCACCCTGGCCCGCGCCCACGCGAGGTCCGGTGACCGGATCGCGATCGCCGGATACCTGGGGCGCGGCGACGTCTTCGACCGTGCACTGTCGACCTTCGCCGAGAGCTACGCCGACCAGAACGAGCGAGACCACCAGGCGCTGGTGAAGGCGGTCAAGGACGGCCGGGTCACCGCCGCGCAGACCGAACCCGACTCCTCCTGAGCGGGCCGGGAGGGGGATACGGACGGCGCCCCGTCCGGAGCGTTCCGGTCAGGACGCTGGGCCATCGGAATGGCAACCCGGCCGTCGTCGCCCGGTAGGCACCGGCACACCCGGGAGCATCGTCGTCGCGTGATATCACGGCAGGGAAGACCTCGCGTGCCCGCCCGCCAGTGCTGAGAGACGGTGATCATGTCGGCCGACGGTGTCGGACAGCCGGGGGCGATCCCCAAGGACCCTTTCGCCCTGGTCCGCGCCCGCGGGTATCCGGTCCTGCTGGTGGTGGCCGCGGTGCTCGGTGTCCCGGTCTCGGCGGCGGCGTTCGGCTATCTCGCCCTCGTTTCCGAACTCCAGTCGCTGACCTACAAGGATCTGCCCACGGCACTGGGCTTCCACGGAACGCCGTCCTGGTGGCCGGTGCCGCTCCTCGCCCTGGCGGGACTCCTGGTCGGCCTGACCATCCGGTACCTGCCGGGCGGGGGCGGCCACAAACCGGCCGAGGGGCTCGCGGCCACGGGTCCGACACCGGCGATCGATCTGCCCGGCATCGCGCTCGCAAGCGTCGCCTCGCTCGTCCTGGGCGCCGTCCTCGGCCCCGAGGCGCCGCTGATCGCGCTCGGCAGCGGGCTGGCCGTCGGCGCCGTACGCCTGGTCAAGAAGGACTTTCCGCCGGACGCGACCGCCGTGGTGGGGGTCGCCGGGAGCTTCGCCGCCATCAGCGCGCTGCTGGGGTCCCCGCTGCTCGGAGCGTTCCTCCTGATGGAAGCGTCCGGACTCGGCGGGGCAATGCTCGGGATGGTCCTGGTTCCGGGGCTGGTCGCGGCCGGAGTCGGCTCGCTCATCTTCACCGGCCTGGGCTCGTGGACCGGCCTGGGCACCTACTCTCTGGGTTTGCAACAGGTGCCGCACACCGACCGGCCCGACATCGCCGCGTTCGGCTGGGCCATCGTGGTCGGGGTGGCAGCGGCCCTCGTCGGCACGGGGATCCGCCGGCTCGCCCTCTTCCTGCAAGCACGGGTCGAGCGGCGGCGGGTGGTGGCCACCGTGTTGGCCGGCACGGTGGTCGGCGTGATCGCGCTGGTCTACGCCGAAGGGACGGGCAAGGAGGCGTCCGGGGTGCTGTACTCCGGGCAGAGCGCGCTCGACCCCCTGCTCGAGGGGTATGCCGGGTACTCGGTGGGCACTCTCGTGGTACTCGTGGTCTGCAAGGCGCTCGCGTACAGCGTGTCCCTGAGCAGCTTCCGGGGAGGCCCCATCTTTCCCGCGATGTTCGTGGGAGCGGCGGGCGGGCTCGCCCTCGCCCATCTGCCCGGACTGGACGTGACGTCCGGCTTCGCGATGGGCATCGGCGCGATGTGTGTGGCGATGCTGAAACTGCCGATGACCTCGGTGCTGCTGGCCACGCTGCTGCTGGGAGCGGAGGGTCTCACCGTGATGCCGCTGGTGATCGTCGCGGTCGTGGTGTCCTACGTCATCTCGCTCCGACTCACCCCGGTTCCAGCCGACGTTCCCGCCGACCTTCCCGCGGACGTTTCCGGCGGCCACCCGTAGCCCTCGCCCGATACCAACTTCGACCTGGAGGCCGTACGTGTCCGAGAGCCCTACCGGGCAGCAGATTCTGCTGCGCCATGGTGAGCAGACCGCCGTCATTGTGGAAGTGGGCGGTGCGTTGCGCGACTACACGGTCGAGGGTCGCCCGGTGCTCGACGGCTTCTCGGCCGACGAGCGGATCACGGGAGGCCGCGGTCAACTCCTCGTGCCCTGGCCGAACCGGATCGGCCAGGGCCGGTACCTCTGGAACGACCAGGACCTCCAACTGCCTTTGACCGAGCCGGAGAGCGGCAACGCCATTCACGGGCTGCTGCGCTGGATGTCCTGGCAGGTGGTGGAACGTGAGGAGCACCGGGTACTTCTGGGCGCCACCCTGTGGCCGCAGCCCGGCTACCCGTTCCACCTCGACGTCCGCGTGGGGTACGTGCTCGGGGCGGACGGACTGATGGTGACAGTGGTCGCACGTAACCTCGGTGATGACACGGCACCCTACGGCGTTGGCCAGCACCCCTACCTGACCGTGGGCACCGAGATGGTGGACGACGCGGTGCTCCTTGTCCCGGCCCGGAAATGGCTTCCACTCGACGATACGGGTATGCCCGTCGCGGCCGAGGATGTGACGGGATCACCCTTCGACTTCCGCACGGCCAAGGCCGTCGGCGGGCAGCGCCTGGACACGGCCTTCGCCGAACTGGAACGGGACTCCTCCGGCCGGGCCGTCGTGCGCCTCGCACACCCCTCGGGTTCGCACGGCACCGACCTGTGGCTCGGGGAGGGCACCGGGTTCGTGCAGGTGTATACCGGAGACACCCTGCCGGAGCGGCGGCGCCGGGGTATCGCGGTCGAGCCGATGTCCTGCCCGCCGAACGCCTTCCGGAGCCGAGACGGTCTGGTGGCACTCGCACCCGGCGACCTGCACACGTTCCGGTGGGGTCTGCACGTGTGGCGCCAACAGGACTGACGGCACGTGGCAGGACGCGCGGTTACTCGAACCGTGTGGGGTCGCCCGCCCCGCGGCGGAGGATCTCGGTCTCGCCGCTGGAGAAGTCGATGACGGTGGTGGGCTCGGTGCCGCAGTCGCCCGAGTCGACCACGGCGTCCACCACGTGGTCGAGCAGTTCCTTGATCTCCCAGCCCTGCGTCATCGGCTCCGCCTCGCCGGGCAGCAGCAGGGTGCTGGAGACGAGTGGCTCTCCGAGTTCGGCCAGCAGCGCCTGCGTCACGACATGATCCGGGATGCGCACGCCGACGGTCCGCTTCTTGGGGTGCTGCAGCTGGCGCGGCACTTCCTTCGTCGCCGGCAGGATGAAGGTGTAGCTGCCCGGTGTCGCCGCCTTGACCGCGCGGAACACGTCGTTGTCGATCTGTACGAACTGCCCCAGTTGGGCGAAATTCTGGCAGATCAGAGTGAAGTGGTGCCGGTCATCGAGGTTCCGGATGGACCGGATGCGGTCGATGCCCTCGCGGTTGCCCAGCTTGCAGCCCAGCGCGTAGCAGGAGTCCGTGGGGTACGCGACCAGCGCGCCCGACCTAATATTGTCGGCCACAGCGCTGATGATGCGCGGCTGGGGATTCTCGGGATGTACGTCGAAGTATCGTGCCATCGGGCAAGACTAAGGCGCTTCTTCGGATCGGTATGCCAACCGAAGGGGGACACGGTGATCCAAGATCATGTGAGTCTCCACGACAGCCGGCAGCAGCCGACCTCCACTACGATCAGGCAGGGGATCCGCACAGTTGAGGGCAGGTACGGTCGCTGCCATCACGGGGGCACCGCAACGCGGGTTTCATCTTGAGACGCCAGGTCAATGCACCGCGGCGGCCGGGACACCTGTGCTCCCGGCCGCCCGGCTGCCCGGAGGGAGCTCAGTTCCACCCAGGCCGTGTGCTCATCGGCGGGAACGCGAGACCGGTCGGCGTGTTGAGGCCGGTGGAGGCAAGCGTGACCTGCCCGCCGCCCGTCTCCCGGACTCGCACCACCCGGTTGTTGAAGGCGTCGGCCACATAGAGGCCGCCGTGGGTGTCGAGCGCGAGTCCCAGCGGATCGCTCAGACCGGCGATGGGCACCGTGCTCTGCTCACCACTGTCCGCGGCCACTTTCACCACGCGGTTGTTGCCGCTGTCGGAGATGTAGAGGTCACCCTTGGCGTTCAGGGCCAGCCCGGTGGGCTGGGACAGGCCGACGGTGGGCACGGTGGTCTGGCTGCTCCCGTCCGCGGAGACCTTGACGACCCGGTCGTTGACGAAGTCGGAGATGTACAGCTCCCCATCGGCCTTCAGCGCCAGCCCCCAGGGATGCAGCAACCCCGTGGTGGGGACGGTCGTCTGACCGCTGCCGTCGGCGGACACCCTGACGACCCGGTCGTTGAAACTGTCGGCGATGTAGAGGCTGCCGGCGGCGTCGACGGCCAGCCCCAGCGGGCGCGACAGGTCGACGGTGGCCACAACGGACTGCTCCCCGCCGTTCGGGGCCAGCTTCACCACCCGGTTGTTTCCGGTGTCGGAGACATAGAGATTTCTGGCGGCGTCCCACGCCATACCGGTCGGACGCACCAGGCCGTCGAAGGGAACCGTCGTCTGACCACCTCCGCCTGCGGGCAGTGTCACCACCCGGTTGTTGCCGTAGTCGGACACGTACAGCGGCAGGCCGGCGGGCCGGCCCGCGTCACCGGCCTGCGTCGCGTCCGCCGATCCGATCGGCAGCGCACAGAGCAACAGCAGCCCTGACACAGCCGCCAGCCGCCGGGTCCACCCCCTGTTCGTGGGGCCGGCAGCTGCCGAAGGTTCGCGCGTTCGTGCTCCCGCTGTCCTGCGTTTCACGACTCACCCATCTGTTCTGGACGGTCGGCCCGTCGCCGAACCGGCCTGCGGAAACGGTCGGCACCGCGCGATTGCATGGAACGGCGCCGCTGCTGTGACGGACGGTCACCCACGGCCGACAGGACCGCCGGACGCCCGCTCGGTCCGTCAACCGCCGACCCTAGGAAGCAGTGCCGGGGGAGTGCGGGAGCCACGCCATCGACCGGCCCGGCGGCCACTCCAATGCTCCGTGCCCGACGGCGGGGAATCCGGCCATTCATCCGAACCTCCCGGCCTCCGGGGTCGCCGCGGTGGCGCAGACGGGGCGGGTCCGGGCGCAGTAGGAGCGTGCGGCCGCGAGGAGGGCGAAGCCCAGGCCGCCGGAGGCCATTCCACCGAAGGCGGCCAGCCAGAGAGTCCCGCAGAGGGTGGCGCCGAGATCGGCGTCGAGTTCGGGGGCCGGCAATACTCCGAGGGCGGCGAGCGGAGCGTAGATCACCAGGAAGACCCCGTACACCGACAGGCCGAACGCGGTCAGCCAGGCCGGGATCAAGGGCAGCAGACGCGGTACACGGCGCCTGGACAGAACGAGGGTCCAGCGGGGAAACACCTGCCCCCACGGGTACATGAGTCCGATCAGGAGAAAGAATCCGAGTCCCGCGGCCGGCACAGTGACATCAATGCCTGCCGCGGCGAGCACCTTCGACGCCTCCGATCCGCCGGAGACCATTCCCCTCCCCCGCGCGGGGGAGGGGGCGCCTCGTTGGTCCACCTACCGGCGCCAGGCCCCGCCGTCCCCGCCCACCGGGCGGATCGGATGCACCTCCCGGCGGTGGTTGGAGGAGCTACTTCGGTGACGCTCCCTGGTTCTGGGCCTGGGCCGCCGCAGCGCTGAGGACGTGGTCGCGTGACTCGGTGACCGCGTGGCGCAGGGCCGGCAGGTCGACACCCAGGACCTGGCCGTTCCACTTGCGGACCTGTCCGGCGATGAACACGGCGGCGATGTTGCGGGGGTCCGAGCCCAGGACGACGGTGCCGACCGCATCGTTGAGGGGCATGGTGTTGAGATCCTCGGCGTCGATGAGCAGAAGGTCGGCTTGCTTGCCGGGAGTGAGGGAACCGGTCGTCTCCCCGAGACCGTTGGTCCTGGCGCCCTGGAGGGTCGCGAAGTCGAGAACGTCGTGGGTGCTGATCCGGTGCGGCTCGTCCGTGGTTCCGTGGGCGGCGTTGACCGCCCGCATTCGCTGGATGGTGTGCAGAGCCCGCATCTGGGTGAACATGTCGCTGGCCAGGGCGACCTCGACGTCGATACCGAGGCCCGGCCGGATGCCGGACGCCAGTGCCTCGTCGATGGCGGGGATCGCGGAGTCCAGGCCGATCTGGGCATCGGAGGTGGGCGCCAGGGACACGGTGCTTCCGGTGTCCGCCATGGCCTGCCAGGCCTGCGGCGTCAGGCCGGTGCAGTGGATGAGCGTCACCTGCGGCGTCAGCAGGCCCTCCTTCGCCCAGCGGAGAACGGCCGCGGAGGAGGTGGCACCGAGGACCGCATCGATACTGACCCCGATGCCCAACTCCGCTGCGGAGCGGGCGAGCTGCGGCCCGTAGGCGAGGTCGGGTCCGGCGATCTCATCCGTCGCCAGCGCCGCCAGGCGCAGGGTGAGCAGCGGGTGGTCGCCCGTGAAGTACCGGTCGTGCAGGCGGGTGAGATCGCCGGGCCACTGCCGGTCCCAGTCGCCGAAGTGCGGGCCCATGGAGGCGTGCACACCTCGGATGCCCGTGTCGATCAGGGCCTGGACGGCCTGGTCGGAGTGGGCGGGGGTGCGTGAGTTGTGCGAGAAGTCGAGCATGCAGGTGATGCCGTTGTCGATCGCGGTGAGGGCGGCGAGCCGGGTGCCGACGTACATGTCCTGGGGACGGTAGACCGGGGCCAGTCCGGCGAGGGTGGTCATCACGTAGTCACCGAGGTCGTTCACGTCCGGCATGAGCCGGCGCAACTGCGCCTCCCAGGCGTGCCGGTGCGTGTCGACGAAACCGGGGGAGAGGATGAAGCCCTTCGCGTCGATGACCACGGCGTTCTCTGCCGCCCCCTGGGAGATCAGATCGGTTGCCACCGCACGGATGACGTCCCCTTCGATCAGGACGTCCGCACACGTCAGGACACCGTGGGCGGGATCCATGGTGACGACGGTGGCTCCGGTGATCAGAACCCGGCGGTCGGGGTCTCCGGACTGGTTGTTCAACGCGTCGATCAGTGCGCTCGCATCGCGTCGGAGGTTCATGGGTTGGTCCTTGCCTGTCGTGCGGTGGGGCGGGGGGACAGCAGTCGCCCTCGTGGGGCGGTCGTGCGGGTGGACCGGGTGGTGATCACGGAGTCGGCTTCCCGCCTTCGCGGTGGAACACATAGCCGGCGTGGTGCAGGACGTCGCCACGGAAGTCACCGGAGGCGGTGAAACCAGAGTCGTCGGCGTACTCGATGCGTGCGCCCGTGACGTGGTAGCTGCCCGTGTAGGCGCTGGTGCGGGTGCCACGAGCCTCGTCGTAGCGGCCGTTGGGCAGCAACTCCTGGCGGATGTGCCCGTCGGCGGTCACCCACATCCCGATGTAGGGATGTGGGCCCGAATCCGGTGCGTATGAGGAGGTCATGGCCTCGACTGTCGCCGTCGTGAGCTGTGACAACCAGGGCTGAGGCAATCCTGGGAGCGCGGTTCCTAGGTGCGGCACACCCTGCCTCGGGAAGTGGGAGGATCGCGCGGCGACTTCGGTGTCGAAGCACGGACAGCGGTAAGCGCAACCTTCAGGTGCCGAGTCGCTCGACGAGGAACTCGATGATCTCGTTCCTGGCCTGCATGGTGGGGTGACCGTCCTGGTCGACAAGGTGTGCTGTGACGACGCTGTGGGCGCATCCGACGACGTCACGGAAGAAGGGCGGAGGGTCGGTGTTCGCCGTCTCCGCCTGGAGTACGCGGCCGTCGAATGCGTCGCCGAGCAGCGCCTGGTAGGCCGCGAACCGCCGGCCGGTGCACCACGTGTCGTTGTCGAAGCGGTAGGCGAGAACCTTCAGTCCGTCTCTCGTTATGCGTTCAGCCACGGCGGCCGCGTCCTCGTCGCTGATCTCCAGAGCGCCGGGGTCGTCGAGCGGAAGCGACGGATGGTTGACCACGGGTGCGATGACCGCGGGTTCGAGTGCCATGGTCAAGGCGAAGTTGCCGGTGAAGCAGAGGCCGACGGCGCCGACGCCGGGTCCGCCGCACTCGGCGTGCGCCAGCCGGGCGAGGCCGCGCAGCCAGGTGACGACGGGGCTGGTGCCGCCACCGGCGAAGGCTCGGAACTCGGCGCTGACGCACGCGCGTCGGACGACGGTCTCGCGTGCCTCCGCGAGTGGATAAGCGCCGTCGACGCCGAAGAGTGAGGGCATGTACACGGAGAATCCGGCATCGCGCACCCAGCGCGCGAACCGTGCGACGTCGGGGCTGATACCCGGCATCTCGGGCATGAGGATGACGGCCGGTCCTGACCCGGCGACGTACACGGTCTTGTCGACGCCATCGACGCTGACGGCCCTGCGTGCGAAGTCGTCCAAGGGGTCGCTCTGTCCTCGCATGATGGTCATGACCCAGATGGTGAGGCGTGACCGCCGTCCGGAGTAGTGGCGGCATCGCCATGTAACCCGGTAATATCGCCACCCGTCACATGGTCGGAGGCACTGCATGAGTCCGCTGCGAGTCGGGGTGCTGGCCTACCCCGGGTGCTTCGCGTCGGAAGTCTTCGGAGTCCCGGACCTCCTGACGATGGCCACCCATGTCGCCGCGGCGCAAGGATCGCTCGAGCCGGCCTATGAGACGTCGGTCGTCTCGCCCCGGCGACGGGTGATCGCGTCCGGCGGCTCGGCCATCGACGTCTCGGCGGTTCGCCCCGTCGACGTCCTGATCGTGCCGGGTTTCGAGCTGTCGCCCACCCTCGATCTCGACGCCACACTCGCCGGCCTGGGACCGGAAGTAGCTGCGATCCGATCACAGGCGGCCTCGGGGACCGCTGTCGTATCGATCTGCGTGGGTGCCTTCCTGGTCGCTGAAGCCGGCCTGCTCGGCGGGCGCGAAGCGACCACGTCCTGGTTGTTCGCGGACCGGTTCGCCCGCAGATACGCCGACGTGCGCCTGCGCCCGGAGCGTCTGGTCGTGACGGACCGGGGCGTGACGACCACAGCCGCTTTCAGCGCCATGTACGACTTCGCGCTGCACTTCATCCGCGAGCACGACGGTCCCCGCATCGCCCGCAGCACCGCGCGGATCGCCCTGGTCGACGATGCACGTTCCACGCAGGCCCCCTACGTCGATCCAGGGCTCATACCCACGGTGGGCAGGGAGTTCTCGCTCAGCGTCAAGCGGTGGCTCGACCAGAACCTGAGTACCCGCTACGACCTGCCCGTCCTCGCCCGGGAGTTCCACGTCAGCACGAGAACCATGCTCCGTCGCTTCGGCGACGAAACCGGCCAGACTCCACTCGCGTACCTGCACACGGTCCGGGTGCGTCGAGCCAGACACCTGCTGGAGACGACCGACAGGGCCGTCGCGAGCATCGCCGCCGACGTCGGGTACCGCGATCCCGGTGCGTTCGGCGACATCTTCGCCCGGCACACGGGCCGGCGGCCGAGGGAGTACCGCGTGATGTTCCACCGCCGCGGCGACCAGCACGAGCCGACCCCGACGAACTGAGAGGCCGCTCAGACAGGCGTGCGTTCCTGGGCGGCGGACCGGGCGTTCGCCCCATCGGTGGGTCGTCCGCGCTCGTACCCTCGCAGTGGCCTTCACGCCTCCCATTGTCTGCGGGTTGGTGCCTGGATCGAGCTGGGTCCGGCGGCCCCGTGCACACGGCGCTGAAATCGTCACCCCTGACCGTGTGTCAGGGTGCGGTCAGGGTTGTGCGGGGGGCGCCCCGGACGTCGTGTGACGGCGCCCGAAGCCAAGCTGTGCCTCATGACCCGAACGAAGAGTCTCACCATCGCTCTTGCCGCCACTGTGGCCGCCGGCGTACTGACACTGGCCACGGCCACCGCGTCGAACGCCGCCGCACTGCCGCCCAAACCGTCCGACCCCGGTATACCCACATCTTTCGACTACCGCGACTGTCCCCAGCTCCCGTCGGGCGCCGATCCCGCCGCCTGGCGCTGCGAGGTGATGGTCGCCAACATCCGCCTGGCAACCGGCAGGATCCCCGCCGTCGAAGTGCCGTTGACCGTCACCCACTCGGAGGGCCCGCTGCCCGACGGCACCACCGGCCAGGTCTTCGGCGCGATGCACGCCCGGTCGGTCGCCGTTCCCGGCATCCCCGGCCTGAGGATCCAGCCCGAGTACGCCGGTCACGCCGACTTCATCGGGAACGGCACCATCCGTGGCTCCATCGATATCAAGCTCCGCCTCCAGTACCCGGGCTCACGGCGGACCTGCGCCATCGGCTCCGACCGTGCACCGCTGACCGTCAACTCCACCGCTTACGGGCCCACGCAGTGGGTGTCCCAGCAACCGCCGATCATCAAGGGGGAGATGTACGACAGCACGTTCGCGGTACCTGGTGTGAATGGCTGCGGCCCGATCGTCGACCGGCTGTTGGACCGCGGGTTCGCGCTGCCGTCGCCGGCCGGCCGCAATCAGTTCTCGCTGGTCGGCTACTACAGCTTCCGCACACACGCGGAGCTGACCGGTCAGGCGTGAGCGCATACTGCGGCGCGGCCCCGTCCAAGGCCACGGGGGCGATGAACGGGGCCGGCTCATGCCGGTCAGGAGACGTTGTCGTGAGCGAGCGGGACGTCGGCTCAGCTGAGCGGCTTCACCTGACCGACGTCAGGTGAGGGACTTCATCGACGCCGGGTCGTAGGCCGCCAGCTCTCCGAACCGACCGTCCAGCACCTTCGTGGCCCATTGCGGGTCGTTGAGGAGCGCGCGGCCGATGGCGACCATGTCGAACTCCTCGGACTCCATACGGTCGAGGAGGTCGTCGATGCCCTTGACGGCGGCGCCCTCGCCCTGGAAAGCCTTGTGGAAGTCGCCGTCCAGGCCGACCGACCCGACGGAGATGGTGGGCTTGCCGGTGAGCTTCTTCGTCCAGCCGGCCAGGTTCAGGTCGGCGCCGTCGAACTCCGGAACCCAGTAGCGCCGTGTGGAGGCGTGGAAGGCGTCCACCCCGGCTTCCGCCAGCGGGGTCAGAATCGCCTCCAGCTCCTGCGGGGTCGCGGCGAGGCGCGCGCGGTAGTCCTGCTGCTTCCACTGCGAGTAACGGAAGAGGATGGGGAAGGAGGGGGAGACGGCGGCGCGGACCGCGGCCGCGATCTCCGCCGCGAACTTCGTACGGGCCACCGGGTCGCCGCCGTACGCGTCGGTGCGGCGGTTGGTGCCTGCCCACAGAAACTGGTCGATCAGATAACCGTGCGCGCCGTGCAGCTCGACCCCGTCGAAACCGAGACGCTCGGCGTCGGCAGCCGCCGTCGCGAACGCCTCGACGACGTCGTCCAGGTCCTGCTGCGTCATCGCCTTACCGGTGACCTCGGCGCCCTCCGTGCTGATCCCGGACGGGCCCACCACCGGTGCGTCCGCGTAGGGAGGATCCCCCGCGTTGCGCACCATGCCGATGTGCCACAACTGCGGCACGATCGCGCCTCCCGCAGCGTGCACGGCGTCGGCGACCTTCGCCCAGCCCGCCAGTTCCGCCTCACCGTGGAAGCGCGGAACGCGGTCGCTCTGCCCGGCCGACTCATGACCGACATACGTGCCCTCGGTGATGATGAGGCCGACACCCGCCGCGGCGCGACGGGCGTAGTACGAGGCCACGTCCTCACCGGGAACACCGCCGGGGGAGAACATCCTGGTCATGGGTGCCATCGCGATCCGGTTCCGGACGGTCAGGCCGTTGAGCGAGACCGGCCGGGACAGGATCCGGGCCGCGCGGTCGGCAGGGGCGGTGGGGGACACGAGGGCTCCTTGTGGGAGGAGGAACGGTAAGAACAATGAGAAGAAGGTGCATAACGGTCGGTATGTGCATATGCATCGAGCTCCCCCCATGGCAACCGATCCGCTCGTCTCGGGATTCCGCCAGCCGCCCATAGGTCGTTGTGATCCTCGATACAGCCAGGTGAGGAGGTGCAGGCGGCGGAGTCCCCGGACTGCCCTCAGCCCTGCTGTCCCCGGCGAGGGCGAGCGGTTGCTTCATACCGATCGGCGACCTGAGGATTGCCCCGTAACTGTTCGCCGGCACGGGGACTCACCTGGGAAATGAGCCGCAGAGTCCTCTTGATATGGTGCGCCGATGTCAGCGATCAAGAAGTTCCAAGTCACCTTTGACTGCGCAGAACCTGAGCGCCTCGCTCGCTTCTGGTGTGAGGTGTTGGGGTACGTCGTACCGCCGCCCCCGGAGGGGTTTGCCACTTGGGATGACTTCAAGCGCTCGCAGCCGCCTGAGCAGCGGGATTCATGGTTCGCCTGCAGTGATCCCTCAGGTGTGGGCCCGCGACTCTACTTCCAGCGTGTCCCCGAAGGGAAGGCTGCCAAGAATCGGGTGCATCTTGATGTGCGGGTCGGCACCGGTCTCGTGGGTGAAGAGCGCCTCGCCGCACTTGAGGCCGAGTGCGCACGGCTGGTCCCGCTCGGCGCGGTACACGTGCAAACGCTCTATGACGGCAATGATTCGTGCATTCCGATGCAGGACATCGAGGGCAACGAGTTCTGTATCGACTAACCGGCCGCAGGGTGGAGGACGACGGCGGGCCAGCGACCGCCAGATCTGCCGACGCAGGCTGCGCCGGGCCCCACGGGGCATGACGGCTCAGGCGCCGAAGGTGCGGGGGCCGGTAGTTCGAGGAAGCCATCCAGCAGTGAACGGTCGGCGTCCGGCACCAGGTGGAAGCGGAAGGCGCCGACACCGTCGAACACGGTCGTGGCCGCCCAGTCGACCAGCTCGAATCCGGCACGCAGGTAGCTGCCTCCCGAAGCGACGACTTCGGCGCCCTCCAGCGAGATCACCACAAGGTGGGTGGCACCGCATCTGCAGTCCACGGGGCAGCAGTCCAACTCGACCATCCTCAAGGACGGGCAGTCGACGTACTTCGGTATCGACTACCCGATCAACAAGTCGGGCGGCTCCGGCGTCCGCATCACGGGGCTGCTGGTGACCCCGCCGGACGAGACGAAGACGGTCACGCTCCAGTGGCCGGGAGCCGCCATGCTGCCTGTCACGGACGGCCGCGGCTCCCCGGTAAAGGTCGGCGCCGTCGGCAGCGCCGGTCAGGGCGGCTGACCCTCGCGCCCCAGGGTCTGGGATGCGGTCGCCGTCGACCATCCGTTCGCCCGCTGTCCCTCCGCGGCTCAGGCCCACCGACCCTCACGCCAGGCAGTGCTCGCGCTGCTCCTTCAATTCCGTGACGTCCGCGCCCGGCAGGGTCAGCGCGCGGTCGAAGTCGGCCAGTGCGAGGTCCCGTTGGCCCTCGGCCTGGTAGGCGATGCCGCGGTTGAGCAGCACGTCCGGGTCGTCGCCGACCAGGTCCAGCGTGGCGGTGAGGTCCTGGACGGCAGCTTGGTATCGGTCCTGCTGGTAGTGGACGACGGCGCGGTTGAGCAGGGCCGCGGGATAGTCCGGGTCGAGGTCGACGGCCGAGTTGAGCGCTTCGAACGCCTCGGTGAGCGCACCGCGTTGCAGCAGTATCGTGCCGCGCATGCACAGCAGTCGCGGGTCCGCGGGCCGCAGTTGGAGGCCGGCTGCCATGTTGGCCTCCGCCGCGTCGAACTCCTCCAGGTCCAGGAGCAGTTCGGCCCGGGCGAGCCGGGTGTCGACGTCATCCGGCTCCATTTCCAGGACGTAGCCGAAGTCCGCCAGCGCACCGTCGGTGTCGCCGTTCTCGACGCGCGCCGTTCCGCGGTTGTAGAAGAGCTCGGGGAACGGCGGAGCCAGCTGTACCGCGCGGTCGTAATCGGCCAGGGCGGCGGCGAAGTCGCCGCGCGAGCGGTGGATCCGGGCCCGCTCGGAGAGGTAGTCGGTGTAATAGGGGTCGAGGTCGACCAGCGTCGAGTAGTCGGCGAACGCCTCGTCCAGCCGGCCGGTGGCCGTCAGCAGTCTGGCCCGGTTGTACAGCAACTGCGAGCGGTGCAACTGCCACTCGTCGTTGGTCAATTGCGCGTCCAGTCTGGCCAGGCAGGACTCGACGAGTTCCAGTGCGCGCCCCAGGTTGCCCCGGTGCATCTCCACCAGCGCCAGGCCGTTGTCGTGGAAGACGCTGAAGGTGAGCCGCTCGGCCGGGTCGGGCAGAATGCCGGCGATGGCGGCGGCGTTGTTCTGCCAGCGCAGCGCCTGGTCGTGGTCACGCGGCCGGAGGAAGCGGGTGTGCAGCATCGCGATCGAGTAGCTGGTCATCATGTGGACCTTGGGGTCCGGGTAGCGCTGGAGCAGGTCCAGGTAGAGCTCCATCGACTGGTCCAGCCGGTCGAGCGGGACGCAGGCGTGCGCCGCCTGCTGGGTGAAGTCCCAGAAGTCGTGCTGCTCGGCGTCCGGGTCCGTGACGGCCCGGCCGCGCAGGCCGAGGTCCACCACCATCGCCGAGAAGCCGACCTCGACGCAGTAGCGCTGGGCCGCCAGCAGGGCGAGCCGACCGGCGCCCGACGGATCGCTGCCGTGCTCGCGGTGGTAGGCGAGGGCGCCGACCCGGACGCCCCAACCCGGGGACACGTCCTCCAGCTGCTGCGCGCGCCGGTCGTGCAGCCGCGCGCGCAGGTCAGGCTCCGTCTGCTGGTAAGCGAGCTGCTCGGCGGGATCGCCGCTCGTGCCGTCGCCGGACACGTAGGCCTCGGCCAATGCGGCCGACCCGGCTTCGCCACGCGGGGTTGCGGTTTCGGGCGGCGGCGCCCCGGCGTCGGTCCGCTCGGTGCAGCGGTCCAGCACCCGCGCCAGCTCGTCCGGCAGCTCGCCCTCGGCTCCGCGGACCACCACCTGTAGATGCTGCGGGTCGGCGCGGCGTACCAGCAGGGCGATGAACTCCTGCGTGGTCGGCTCCGCCTCCGCCACCTCGTCGAAGACCAGGCGGGGGGCCGGCTCGCCGCAGGACTGCATCCGGCGGGCGTACTCGAGCAGGAAGGTGACGATGCCCTGGCTCATGCATCGGATCATCCCGGCGCCGAAGAACCGGGTGCGCTCCTTGATGGAGGACTCGTTCGCCAGAGTGCGCGGGGCCGGCCCGATCAGCTCTGCCAATTCGGGTATGCCGTAGAGCAGTTCCACCCGGTGGTGCTCGACCAGTTCGGGCCACCGGCGGACCGCCTCGGGCAGCACAGCCTGCAGTACGGTGTCCACTCCGGTGTAGGGGCCGCGCAGCCGCCGGTGGCAGCGGGCCACGACGGCGTGCTCCCCGGTGCCGGGGTACCCGGGCCGCGCCGCCGGGCTGCCGCCCATGATCCTGCGATGACCGGCCATGTCAGTTCACCCTTCGCTCGGGGAGGTCGTGGACAGGGAGCGGGACGACGGCGCCGAGGCGGCCCCGTACGAGGCGCGGCGCTTGCGCCGGGAGAGCACGAGCAGCACGACGACCTGGGCCACGTTCATGCCCAGCGACAGCAGGGAGTCCCAGAAGTGCGGATCGACGTGCCCGGAGCCGATGCCTTGGGCGGCGATGCGGAAGTAGCTGACGGTGACCGGGATACTGGCGAAGACGGTGATGGTGGCCAGCACGCAGAAGCCGAGCAGGATGAACGGTCCGTAGAAGGTGCCGACCCGGCGGTCCTGTTCGGTCCACTGCTCCTCGTCGGCCTGCCGCTCCGGGCGGCGCAGCAGGCGCCAGATCCGGTTCTTCAGCAGCGCCTTGGCCGCGTCGTGCAGGTCGTAGCAGCGCAGCGCGGTGGCGAAGACATAGTAGAGGTCGGTGCGCAGATAGAGCTGGAACTGCCAGCCGATCCGCATCACCACGGTGAACGCCAGCGCCAGGCAGACCCGGCCGGTCAGCGGGAAGCTGCCGTCGGCGTGCCGGCCCGCCGCCGCGATCAGCCCGAGCACTCCCAGCACCACGGCGTCGCAGACCATCCCGGCCAGGAACGGCAGGTAGCGCTTGCGGCGTTGCACGCTCATCAGACCGTTGGTCTGCGTCTCGGCCACGATGTAGGTGAGCCGGTTGCTCAGTCGCAGTTTGGTCGGCAGGCCCAGGCGCCGTCCGGCGAGAATGTGGAAGCCCTCGTGGGCGAGCAGCAGCGGGATCTGCCCGAAGGTGATGACGAGTTGGACGGTCAGCAGCGATTTGACGAAGAAGATCTGCGAGGGGGCGGGCCGCAGTTCGCCGTGCTGGGCGACGGCCACCAGCCAGCCGGCCACGACGGCCAGGTAGCAGAGCCAGGCCACCGGCGAGAAGGCGGCGCGGCCCAGCCGGCGGAAGCGGACTTCGGTGGCGGGCTCTTCCGGTTCCGCAGCGTCGTCGCGGACGAAGCCCAGGTCGTTGAGCGTGGCCACGAAGTCCTCGACGTCGACCGGCTCGTCGAACGTCCGCTCGTACCACTCGGCGGCCTCGTCCAGTGGCAGGCCCTCGGAGAGCTGCCGGAGCAACTCGGCGCCGTCGGCGGGGAAGACCGCGTAGGTGCCGGTGTCCAGCCGACCGACGACGACCCCGTCACCCTCCGGGACATAGCTCAACTCGTACACCGCAAGGGTGGATCCGCTCACATCGCTCCCCAGTATCGGCCGGCACCCGGCGTACCCGGGCGCACCGGTGATCCGGCGCGCCCGGGCTGGATGTACCGCGCTACCGTTACGCGTTGGCGCTGTACGGGCACTGACAAGCGGCCGACGTCAGGCGGATGTCGCCGGTGCGGCGGACGGTGATCTTCTTGGTGGCCTTGAGAGCGGTGGTCGACTTCATGGTGAACCTCCCGGCTTGATGGCTGCCCCGGCCGGCGGCCGGGCGGGACTCAACATCCCCGGTCGGTTCAGGTGCGTCAAGACATCCGCCGTCAGCTCAGATAGATCAGCAAGTGCCCAATATCCCCCGTCCATCCATCTGAGCTGCCGCATTCTGCTTCCGGATTCCATGGCGGGAGCACGCGGTGGCCGAGAATATGGCTCAGACCCTACGGGTGCTCCAGCGTTGGGCCGGGAGCCGGTAATTCGCTGGCTCTGCATGCGCGGCGACCGCAACGCCCCGGGCCGGAAACGCCCTCAGAGAACTCCCCAGGGGTTGGGGTGCGAAGTGAGGGTGGGGTCCTCGGACCAGATCAGCCGGGGTTCGGCGTCCGTGGTTTGACGCTCAGCGCCCCCATGCCGGCTCCCCTTCCACCCCAGTTCTGCCGGAACTGCCCGCTCTCCCAGACGATGAGTGCGAGCAGCACCAGGGCGGCTGTCGCGAGCGCGACGGCGCCGCTGTTCCAGCGTGCGGCGGGGGTGACGAGTGCCGCGACGGCGAGCGCTGCTGTGAGTCGGGGTCGGGACCAGTTGGCCGCCAGTGTGCGGTGGAAGCAGGCGAGTCCGACCAGGTAGAGGCAGATCCCGAGCGGTAGGAGCAAGGCCGCGAGGTGGTGGGAGGAGTGGTGGAACTCGTCGATGGCCTTCTCCATTCCGACCGCCGCGACCGCGATGCCGAGGATGATCAGGTAGTAGGCGTACCCGAAGGAGTAGACGGCGACGCGCGGCCGGCGATCCGCCGGGACGCGTTCCAGCCGTGCTTCGCTCTCTCGTTCCTCGCGGTCGAAGTAGAGCCACCACATCTCCGCGCTCAGTACCAGCGCCAGGAGGGCACCGACGATGGAGGTGGTCACGTTGGTCTCTCGCGATGTCGCCGCGCCGACCTCGGCGATCGACTCGCCGAGGACGATGATCACCGCGAGTCCATGGCGCTCCACGAAGTGCCCGGCACCGACTGCGAACTTGCCGACCCCGGTGACCAAGGGTGTCATCACCTCCATCGCGGCTGCCAGCGTCCAGAGCCACAACCGTGCGTGCGGCGGCACGAACCCGGCGGCCAGCACCACCAGGGCGCTGGCCAGGTTCAGCGGTCCGACGCGGAGGATGCCGCGGTGCCCTGAGGTGCCGATGAATCCGACCAGGTGGACGGTGACGACCACGAGGTAGCTTGCGCCGAAGATCAGCGCCCAGGGCCCCGTTCCGGCGGCTTTCGGTACGACCATCGACATCAGGAAGAACCCCGCCGTCCCGGTCAGGAGGAGCAGGCGGGGGCCGGTGCGGTCCAGATCGAGCGCGTTGGTCAGCCAGGCGTAGCCGGAGTACATCCACCAGATGATCACCAGGAGCACGGCCACGCGTCTCAGACTGAGGAGCGTGGGTTCGGCGGCGAGGATGGAGGCGACCTGGGTGATGGTGAAGACGAAGACCAGGTCGAAGAAGAGTTCCAGCGGTCGAACGGCGTCCGCGGCGTCCGGGACGGCTCTCTCATCGGTCACGTTCGCGATTGTCCCAGCACGGCGCCGCAGCACCGGCAGGCCAGATCACAGCCGCGTGTTGTGAACGGGACGGTTCAGGTCAGCGGCTGCGGAATCAGCGGGCGCAACAGGTGTGGTGCTATCGCTGGATTGGGCGAGTGCGCGGTGGGTTCCGTGCATGGCCTGCGACAAGAGCGGATGGGTTTACCTGCCGGAAATCGATGCTTGTCAGAATCCGCGACATGAAGATCGAACAGGTCCCGTGGGCGGACCCGGACGCCACCTCCCTTCGCGTCCGGCAGCGAGCTGAGATCGCCGTGCGCTACGGAACCCCGGACAGCGAACCTGGGACGGCGCCGTCGGAAGCGGACATCGCGACGTTCTTCATGGCTCGTGAGGACGACGGCACCGCTGTCGGGTGCGGGGGACTGCGCCACCTCGGGGACGGGGTCGGTGAGGTGAAGCGCATGTATGTTGCCCCGGCCTGGCGCGGCTCAGGTATCGCGTTGCGGATCCTCCGCGCGCTGGAGGACTGGGCGCGTGAGCGAGGCTGGACGAGCCTTCGGCTGGAGACCGGCGATGCCCAGCCCGATGCGGTCCGCTTCTACACGCGCGCCGGCTACGAACGGATCCCGAACTTCGGTGCCTATGCAGGAACGGAGAGTTCTCTGTGCTTCGAGCGACTTCTCGAGCGTGATGACCACGCATAGGACTCACTCAACTGCGAGCAGCATCCCGATGAACTCTTCCGGTCACCGCGCTCGCGGGAAACACCGCTGAGGAGAGCTAATGCCCCACCGCTGCGCCTGCCGCTGATGTTCTTGGCCCTCCGGCCGACCGTCCGGGAGCCGTGCGGAGAACCGTCCCGGCCGTCCCGCGCGTCCCCTCCTTCACCAGGTACATCAACAGTGTCTATTCTCAGGTGAGTTACGCCGATGACCAGGCGAGAAGATCCGGGGGAGTCACGCCATCATGAGCAGTGCGAACGGGGACGGACACGACGAGCGGGACGATTATCTCGACGGGGGCATCAAACCGCTCGCGGTGAGCGACCCCGCGCGAATCGGTCCGTATCTGCTGCTCGGGCGGCTCGGTGCCGGTGGCATGGGGCGGGTGTTCCTCGCACGGTCGGACAGCGGGCGGACCGTCGCGGTGAAGGTCGTGCACGAAGAGCACGTGTCCGACGAGCAGTTCAGGGCGCGGTTCCGGCGGGAGATCGACGCGGCGCGGCGGGTCGGGGAGCAGTACACGGCGCCGGTGCTCGACGCGGATCCGGACGACAATCCGCCGTGGGTCGCCACCGGGTACGTTCCCGGGCTCTCGCTCGAACAAGTCGTGCGGCGGCACGGGCCGTTGCCGGCCGCGTCCCTGCACGCGCTCACCTTCGGGCTGCTGAAGGCACTCAAGGACATTCACGAAGCCGGGATCGTGCACCGCGACCTGAAGCCGTCCAACGTGATGCTCACCGTGGACGGCGCGAAGGTGATCGACTTCGGAATCGCCCGGGCGCTCGAAACGTCCGTCGACTCCTTGCTGACCAGTACGGGGATGGTCGTCGGCTCTCCCGGGTTCATGTCGCCGGAGCAGGTGCGCGGGCAGCGCGCCGGGGTGAAGAGCGATGTGTTCACCCTCGGGTGTGTGCTGATGTATGCGGCCACGGGGAAGCTGCCGTTCGGTCAGGGGGCCAGCAACCAGCACGCCGTGATGTTCCAGATAGTCGAGGGCGAGCCCGATCTGACGGGCGTCGAGGACGCCTCGCTGCGGGCGTTCATCGCCCTGTGTCTGATCAAGGACCCCGCCCAACGGCCCAGCGTCGACGAGCTGCTGGACGCTCCCGAGCGGACGCGTCCCCTCATCACGCTCGGCACGTGGTTGCCTGCCGCGGTGGTCGCGCATCTCGCGCAGCACTCCGCCCGGCTGCTCGACGACGAGGCGGCGCCGCTTCGGGAGGAGCCGGTGGACCGGGCGACCGTCGGGCTGCGGCCGCAGAGCGGGACCCCCGACGTCATGCCGGCCCCAGGGGGCGCCACAACAGGGGAGCGCGAACGGCGGCCCCGTCGGCGGAGCACGCTCATCGTGCTGCCCATCGTCGCCGTTATCACCGTCGGTGGCGGCACGGCCGCGCTGCTCCATACCTACGACAGCGGCCGCGGGGCCGGAGCGGAGGCCAAGCCGCCGTCCGGCAGCGTGAGTGCTGCTCCTGCGGGCAGTAACGCACCCGGCACAGGAGGTGGTTCGCCCGCCACAACACAGGGCGTCACGGGTGGGCAGAACGCCCAGGGGGGCGCTGGGAGTTCGGCGCCGCCGGGGGGTGGCGGCAACAGCAGTCCAACCGCCGGCGGCAGCGGGTCCGGAGGTGGGTCCGGCCCTTCGGGCCCGGGCGGCGGAGGCCCGTCCAGTACCGTCGGCTCGCCCCCCAGGCCGCCCGCGACCTCGCCGGCCACCAAGCCCGCCACCACGCCCGCCGGTTCCCGGCCGCCCGCCATGACGGGCTACAACGTCGCGTACAACAATTCCTGCGTCGGCGCGTGCAACATGCCGCTCACGGTGTCCTGGTCGGCGATCTCCCGAGCGACCCGGTACGACATCCACTACACCAACAAGGGCAGCAACTTCACCACGAAGAACGTCGACAGCATCTTGTCCACCAGCGGCACCAAGTATGTGATCAACGGCCCGTTCTCCGGTGACGAGATCTGCGTCGCGGTACGCGCGGCCAACCAGTACGGCGCCTCCGCCTGGGCGCAGACCTGGTGCGGCACGGTGCCCTACTAAAGCGTGCGGGTCTGCTTGTCGAAGACGGTAGGTCGGCCGCCTCGTGGGCCGGTACTGGGGCTCCCGCATGCGGGCGCGCGATAGATTGCCGCCATGACTGAGCCCGGACACGTCGCTTGGCCACCTGCCCCGGTCGAGACCGAGCGCCTCGTGCTCCGTGCGTCCGAGGCGCGGGACCGTGCGGCGTGCATCGAGCTGTCCGCCTCGCCGGAGGTCGGCACGTATGTCGGCGGCGCTCGGCCGCGTGACGAGCTCGAGCGCACCGTGCCCGAAGTGCCCGGGCGGCGCCCCGGCTTCTTCGTGGTCGAGCTCGACGGGGCGATGATCGGCTACATCCAGCTGCTCGATCGGCGTGACGCGGAGCGTCCGGGTCACGTCCGTCCGGAGGGCGGCGAGGCCGAGCTGGGCTACATGTTCCTGCCCGAGGCGTGGGGGTATGGGTACGCCGCCGAGGCATGCGCAGCGGCACTCGGCTGGTTCGCCGACGCGCTTCCCGGCGAGCCGGTGGTGCTCACCACCCAGACCGCCAACGCGCGCTCGATGCGCCTCGCGGCGAAGCTGGGGTTCACCGCGGTGGAACGGTTCGAGGAATGGGGTGCCGAGCAGTGGTTCGGCGTGTGGTCCCCGGTCACACCGTCCGGTTGAGTCCGGGCGCGACAGCGCGGATCCACGTGGCCACCCGGGTGTCGACCGGAGCCAACAGCCGTGCTTCGTCGCGCAGACTGCCGTAGCCACTACGGAAGAGCGGACAGAACCTCGCAGAGCGCGCGCTACCGCCTAAGGAGGGGCCATGTAGTTCAGAACAGGCCCACCTCAGCCACGGGCGTCTCGTGATGTCCCATTCCGAATCCGTACACCTGCACGGCGCCGTGCTCCACCTCTGTCCACGTCAAGCCCTCGGCCTGCGTGGGCATCTGGCCGGCCGCCCGCATCCTCAGCATGCGGGCCTTGGCCTCTTCGGCGAGCCCCATCGGATCGTCCGAGTCGTGATCGCTGTCGGTCCAGCCTCGGGCCAACTGGCCCTCGGTCCAGTACAGCAAGATCCGCGTCTCGTAGTGCTTCATGGCGTACCTCCACCTCAACGGTGCTCCATCGACTACTGCTGCGCACGTCCAGGAAGCTTCCGGGTTTGTGTCAGGGTCCCGCAGGCAGGGCCCTGAGGTGATTCAGCTGACGGTGGCCTTTGCGGCATTCGGGGGCGACGGGGTGCTGGTCGGTCTCCTTTCCGATCCCGGCGAGCTCGTCGGAGCACAGGTTGAGCTTTGCCGTCAGACGGCCTCCGGAGTCTTCCAGCGGTAGACCCCTCCGCGCCAGGCATCGACGGTCACAGCGCCTCCTCCTCGTCCTGCTGATGCGTCAGAGAATCTCCTCCTGCCATGCAGAGCCGGCGGCTATGTCCGCGGTTTACGCGAGCGGGCCATGGCCGCGACAATCCGGCGCGGCAGATGCCGGACTGCCTGGTCGTACAACTTGAAGTGCCAACCGGCGATGCTGACGGGCGCGCCCCGCCGCAGGTCCTTCATCGCTTCTTCCACTACTTGGTCCACCTCGAGCCAGAGCCAGTCGGCGACCGGAATGCCCGCCGCGCCCGGGGTCCGGGTGAACCCGGGAACGACTGCGAGGACGCGTATGCCTTGGTCCTTGAAGTCGAAGCGGAGGGATTCACTGAAACGGATCAACCAGGCTTTGGCCGCTCCGTAAGTGCCGGTGGGCAGGAGACCAGCAACGGATGCGATGTTGAGGATCACGCCCTGGCGGCGTTCGGCCATCCCGGGGATCGCAGCCTGGGTGAGCCGAAGCGGGACTCGGATCAGGAGGTCGATCATCCGCTCTTCGTCCGCGAGCGGGCTGCGCGGGTACGGTGCCGGGAGGGCGTGGCCGGCGTTGTTCACCAGGATGTCGATGGTGCTGTTCCGCAGTCGGTCCTCGACCCGGGCGCAACCTTCCACGGTGGTCAGGTCGGCCTCGATGGTGTCGACGCACACGCCGTAGCGGGTGTGGAGGTCGGCGGCGACGGCGTCCAGGCGCTCCTTGCCGCGGGCGACCAGTACGAGGTCGTGCCCGTCAGCGGCAAATCGCCGGGCGAATCCCGCCCCGATGCCGTAGGTGCCGCCGGTGATCAGAACTGTGGTCATGTCGTGCGCTCTCTGCGTCGGTGGTCGCCGGCCGTGTGGCCCCAGGTGATTCTGCTGGCTTGCTGGGCGGCCGGTTGCCTGGTCGGATCGGCTGTCTTCAGCCAGGTTGGAAGAATGCGAGCATTTTCTGGCCGGCGTCCGGCGACTCCAGGACTTCCTGGATGTGCGCGGACTGCCGGCCGGCGGCGCTGGTGCGTTCGAGCGGGGCGTCGTCGGGCGTGTGCTCCTGCAGCAGCAGGGTGCCGTCCGGCTCGAGAAGTTGCAGGTCCTGGCCTTCACGACGGGCAATCGCGTGGAACCGGTCGAGCAGGCCGGCCTCGCGCAACGCCCGCTGCCCGGTCCCGGAGTGCAGATCAAGCATGCCGCCCTGACCGCGCGCGCCACGCGACGATTCCCGTTCGTACACCACGGCGTCGATGCCGTTCATGTGCAGCACACGAGCAAGGGCCAGGCCGCCCAAGCCGGCGCCAACGATGCTGATGGTCATGGGGACCCCGAATCACCGCACCCCGGGCTGTCCTTGCTCGTCCCGACGACAGGCTCTCGCCCGCTGATCGGCCGGCTCACCGGCGGAGCCGGGGTGCGAGGACCGCGCGTACGACCTTGGCCACGTTGCCCGCGGCGGATCCGTCCTCTTCGGGTTCCGGTTCCAGCACACGTTGGACCTGCAGCAGCAGTTGGTTGGTCGACCGCCAGAGCGGGACGAACATGCCGGCCACCGGCCCGACGCCCTGGATCGGGCCGTTGGCCAGCTCGGTGACCTTCTTGGCGAGCGTGACGGTTGTCGGGTCCCGCAGGATCACGTGCACCTCATCGTCGACCAGCCGGATCTCCATCGTGCGCGCGGCGGCTTCCTCGGGGTTCGCGTCCGTGGTCGTCTCCGGATCCAGTGCGTCGATCTTGGCGGCGACCGCCTTCGGGTCGACCCCGAGTTCGCGCAGCACCTTGGCCGCCATGCTGTTCTCCGTGCGCAGCATCGCCTCCAACAGGTGATGGCTGCCGACCGGTGCGCCACCGGCCAGCGCGCCGGCGGCGGACAGGGTGTCCTCGGTGGCAGATGTGCCGGCAGGCCAGGGGCCGGCCGTGACGTCCTGCGATCCCTCCGACGACGCCAGCACGGCGGCACGGATCTTGCTGATCGGATTGATCCGCTCGGCAAGGATTTTCGCGCCGACGCCCTCACCTTCGCTGACCAGGGCAAGCAGGATGTGTTCCGTACCGATGTTGGTGTGGTGCAGCTGCTGCGCCTCGCGGAGAGCGAGTTCGAGTGTCTTCTTCGCTTGCGGAGCGAAGGGGATATGGCCGCTCAGCTCCTGCGTGCCGGGCTTGACCACCGCGGCGATATCGGCCTGCGCCGTCTGCTTGTTGTATCCGAGCCGGTGCAAGACTCTCGCCGCCGTGCTGTCGGGCGCGTCGAGCAGCCCCAACAGGATGTGCTCCGTGCCGATGTGGTTGTGCTTGAGCAGCCTCGCCTCCTCCTGAGCCGTGACGACCACCTTGCGGGCTTCCGGAGTGAACCTTTCAAATGGCATGGTTCCATGGTCTCAACCCTGTCAATACACTGCTATTGACAGGGTAACTGTGGTGAAGGGAGGGTGTGATGGAGTCACCGTCGGACTGGGAGGACCGGCTCGCGCGCTGGCAGAACGAGCTGGAGCTGTTCGAGCATCTGGATGAGACACCCTGGGTCACGCTGGGCAAGGCGGAGGCTGAGACCGGCGTTTCCCGCTCGGCCCTGCGGTCCTGGTACCGCAACGGCGAGATCCAGTCCCGGTTGGCGGACGGCCCGAACGGGCCGCAGCGCCTGGTCCAGTTGGACGCGGTGATCGAGCGCGCCGCCGCGTCACCGCGCATTCAGCGCAGGGCGGAACGGGAAGTCAGCCTGGAAGCACAGGTCGCCCTGCTACGACACCGGGTTGACCAACTTGAGCTGCGGCTGGCCGCGCTGGAGCGGAAGTGACCGACGCGAGCAGCACCGTGCCATCGGCGCGGAGCGGTCGACCCAGGTCAAGGGCGCAGACCCTGTTCCCTTCGCCGGGTGCCGCCGCGTAGCCGACAACCGGTGCGGCCAGGGCCCGTCACATCGGGAGGGAGAACAGACGCACTGGCTCCGGAGGCCAGTACGCGTTGTCGCGCAGGGCGATCACCATGGTCCGCAGCGGCATGGTCACCAAGCGGGTGTCGGGTTGTTCGACAAGGACGTCCCTGTCGAGCGGGTGCCATCCCAGGCGCTGGTACAGCGGCATGAGAGGGGGCCGGCAGAACAGGAGCGCGTGCTGTGGACCCATCGTGCGTGCGTGGTCGAGTGCCGCTGCGAGCACGAGCCGGGCGAGCCCCTGGCCTTGCATGTGGGGTGCTACGGCCACCCCGCCGACGCCCACCACCTCTGTCTTCGTGTCGCCGATCGCAACCGGCAGCCGTAGCAGGCCGGCGTGTGCCACCAGCCGGTCACGGTGTCTGATGCCGAAGTGTTCTTCCTTGGGCAGCCAGGTCAAACCGGTCGCGGCAATACCGAAGGGATCATCGCCGGCGCCGAGGATCTCGTCCTGCTCGGTCCTCGTGTACCGAGGGAGCCGCACTACAGCCGGTTCTCCAGAGAATTGGTTCTCAGACATCCCCACATGATGATCTCTCCTCCGGGGACTGGCCAAGCGAATGCTCAGCCGATCATCGAGAAGGGGCCATGGATTCCCGGTAGCACAGGCGATCCGCGGCGGGTCAGGCAGGCAAGGGTCGCGCGTCCGCATCCGTGTCGCTGCCCGGAGGTACCGGATTGTCGGCAGCCAGGGAGCGGATGCGGGGTATCGGCGAGGGCAGCAGCCACAACAGCGACAGCGCTCCGCCGACGGCACCGATGAGGAGGGTCGCCCGGAGGCCGATGAGCGTAGCGAGGAGGCCACCGAGGACGGCGCCCACAGGACGCAACCCGTAATTGATCGTGCTGTACGCGCCGGCCACGCGACTGCGCATGCCATCGGGGATCACGGTCGCCTGAAGCGAGTTGAGGTTGACGTCGAAGAGCATGACGCCGACGCCGGAGAGGAACTCGGTCAGGGCCAAGGCTCCGGCGCGGGACCAGAGGGGGCCGCCCGCGGCAGCGGCGATGGCGATCGGCGCCGGGAACAACACAGCGCCCACGACGATGCTGCGGCCCACGCCGAGCCTTCGCGCGACCTTCGGGGCGATCACCGCGCCCAGGAGCGAGCCGGTGGCGCCGATCCCGAACGCCATGCCGATGACTCCCGCGGTCAGTCCGAGGTTCCGGTTGGCGAACAGCACGATCAGTCCGCTGCCCGCGACAAAGGTGAAGAAGTTGACGGTCGCCGCGCACCCGAGGCTCGCCCGGAGCACTGGGTGACGGACAACGAATACCAGCCCCTCCCTGGCACGCCGTAGCAGCGGGGGTGTCGCTCGGTCAGGGGCGGCCGGCGGTTCGTCGGTGGAACCCCGACCGACCAGAATCGCGGACGCCAGGAACGTCAGGGCGTCGACGACGACGGCGACGGGAGCGGTGAGCGCCTGGACCAGAGCGCCACCGATCGCCGGGCCGGCGACGTATGACGCGGAACGGCTCGCACTGAGCTTGCTGTTCGCGTCGAGGTAGGACGAGCGGGGCACCAGGTGGGCGAAGAACGGCGGATAGGCGGTGTTGAACAGCACCCCTGCTGCGCCGGTCAGTAGCGCCACGGCGTGCGATCAGCGTTGGCCGCCGCCTGCTGACGTCCCGGCCGGTTGTCCACAACAAGCAGCGGAGCACTGTCAGTGGCGGGTGGCAGCATCGGGCGCATGACGGACACCACGGCATTCGACTGGCGGGCCTTCCTGCTCAGGTGGAGCGGGGAGTGGGCGGATTCCCTGCCCGACGGCGAGACGCAGGACGAGGACGACGAAAGCGCGCGGCAAGCGCGCTGGCTGGGGTTCCCGGCCGCGTCCGAGGAGCGGATCGCAGCCATGGAGGAGTGCCTTGGCCGGCGGATGCCCCCGTCGTACCGGGAGTTCCTCAAGGTCAGCGACGGGTTGCGGCATGCGGGCGGGTCCGTGTCGTTGCTGGCGGGCACCGAGGCCGCGCGCTGGCACAACGATGAGTCGGGACTCGGGGTCCTGTTCGAGGAGTATCTGGACGAGGACGCCGGCCCCGAGGAACGGCAGGAGGCGGACATCTGGCGGCGCGGACTGCAGCTCGATGTCGAGTCCGACATCACCTACGTCCTCATGGATCCCGAGGACGTGGACGAGAACGGTGAGTGGGCCGTGTACACATGGGCGAGCTGGCGGGCCGAGCCGCCCGCGCGGCACGCGAACTTCCTCGAGTTCCTGCGGGACATGTACCGGGAGTTCCACAGCCTGCTGGTGCACCGCCGGGACGGGGAGCCGCTGTTCGCCAGCGATACGACGCGCACGTTGGACGCCTTGGTGGAGGAGGCCCGGCTGGAGGCGCTGCGCGGTGGCTGGGAAGCGGCCGTGAAGATGCTGGACGAGGCCAAGGCGTACAGCAGACCGCGGGCCGCCGGGCTCGGGGACCAGATACGCCGCCTGCTCGGAGAGAGCTACATGGTGGACTACGACGGCCTGGTGACGGACCCGCAGTACGCTCCCGAGCTGCTGCCCCCGCTGGTCGCCGAGCACGCGGCGCACTCGTACCGGGCCGACTCGACACTGACGTTCCCTCCGCGGGGCGCCGACGACGACCTGGTGTCCTCGGCCTACGCGACGCTGAACCAGGTGAGGAACCACACCTACCGGTACACGGCGGCCGGACCGTTCGGGGAAGCGGTCGAGCGGGCGCGGGAGCTGGCACGGTGGGGAGACACCGACGAGGCTTGGCGGACACTGATGAACGCTCTGCCCCTGTGGGAACCGCTGGGACCGGATCATCTGGCGCCGCTGGGGTGGGTGGCCGACCCCGTGCTCGGGCCGCTACTGACTCCGGAGCGGGGCCGGGAGCTGCTGTCCACGCCGAGGGGCGGGCAGGCGGGCGAGGCACCGACGCCGACGGCCGCACTCGACCCCACCGACCTGGCGTGGCTCGCGGAACCGGACCCGGGCAACAACCGTACGTCCTACCGGTTCGTCCTGGTGGAGGGCGTGGAGCCGGAGGAGTTGCCCGGACGCCTCACGGACGGGGACGGCATGGAGCTGAACGAACCCATGACCCTCGGGGAGGCGCGCCAAAGGTCATTGCACGGCCGGACTGAGTTCTCGTCCTACGACGACAGGGCTCTGATGGCGGTCGGTCGGGCCGGCACCGATTGGAGCTTCGCCTTCGACGGCGATCCTGCCCCGTTCGACCAGCGGCGGTTCGTCTCCCCGGCCGCGGCCGCCAGCGCGGGCACCCGTGCGGTGGTGGTGTGGAGCGGCCTGAGGCCCTGGCATGGTGACCCGTTCTTCCACCTTTCGGTGGCGCGAGACGGTGCGGAGGAGTACGCATTCACGTACGCGGACGGAGAGATCCAACAGAGCGGGGAAATACCGAGGGCACTGGATCCGAGCCGGTTCTTCGGCACCCTGGAGGACGGGGCCGAGGTGGAACGGTCGCTACTGGAAGCGGTGGCCGGTGAGTTCCGTGCGTCTCTGCCACGTCATGCCATCGTGAACGGACGGCTGCACACCTTGACCACCCGTTCATGGACGCGGCCGCCGGGGGAGGGCGAGCGGTACGCGGTGATCCGCATAGGTCGACCAGCCGAGGGCCTGGCGGACGGTCGGCGGGCGGGAGAGGACGCGCCGGGGAGCAGGTAGAGAACCGGCTGATTCCGATCCCAGCGAAGTCCCGGCCTGGTTCCACAGACCGGTCTGGGCGTGGACCGGTGCTGGCCCCGGACGTGCCGCTCCACTGGCTGACTCTGCTGGGGGATGCCCGTGGAGAGGATGGACAGGGTAGGGCCACGCGGTACCGTGCGGGTGCCCCGTCGCCTGGCTGCCCGGAGGTTCGCGTGGAGAAGGATCATGGATCGGGCCCGCGTCGGCCGGCCGACGCGCTGGGGATGACGCCGAAGGAGATGCGACGGCTCGGTCATCTCGTCGTGGACCTGGTCGTCGACCACTGCGAGTCCCGGGCGGACGGGCCGGCGATCCAGCAGGGCACGCCGGAGGAACTGCGGGCGGTGTTGGGCGGTCCGGTGCCTGAGGTGCCGGGCGACGCCGACCGGGCGATCAGGACCCTCGTGGACACGGCGCTCGCCAACATGCAGCACGGTGACCATCCGCGGTACTTCGCCCGGGTGCCCGGGCCCTCGTCCTTCGCGGCCGTGCTCGGGGAGTGGCTGGGCACCGGCCACAACGCGATCGCGACGTCCTGGGGCGGCGGGTCGGGCCCCACGACCGTGGAACTGGTCGTCGTCGACTGGCTCCGGGAGCTGCTGGGCATGCCCGAGGGCACCGAGGGCATCCTCGTCAGCGGCGGATCGCTCGCCAACCTCACCGCCTTCGCGGCGGCCCGGGCGGAACTCGGCGACGGAGTCGCCTATCTCACCGACCAGACCCACTCCTCCATCGCGCGGGACCTACGGGCCCTCGGGTTCCCGCCCGACCACGTACGGGTTCTGCGCAGCGACGAGCAGCTGCGGATGCCGGTCGGGGAACTGGCGGCGGCGGTGGCTGCCGACCGTGCCGCCGGCCGTCGGCCCCTGATGGTGGTCGCGACCGCCGGCACGACCAACACCGGGACCGTCGACCCGCTGCCGGAGATCGCCGACCTCTGCCGGGCCGAGGGCCTGCGGTTCCACATCGACGGCGCCTACGGTGCTCCCGCCGCCCTGAGTGCCACCGGCGCAGCCGCCCTGGCGGGCATGGAACGCGCCGACTCCCTCGTCATCGACCCCCACAAGTGGCTGTTCCAGCCGTACGACGTGGGCTGCGTTCTCGTCAGGCGCCCGGGGGCGCTGGAGCGCGCGTTCACCATCAACGCCGAATACCTCAACACCTCCGCGGCCGGCGGCGAGGTCAACCTCCGTTACCGGTCGCTGGAACTCAGCCGCCGCTCCCGTGCCCTCAAGCTGTGGCTGACCTTCAGGGTGTACGGCGCGGCGGGCATCAGGGCAGCGATCTCGCAGGGCATCGCGCTCGCCGAGTTCACCGAGAGCCGGCTGCGCGCCGACCCGCGGTGGGAGGTCGTCACCCCGGCCCAGCTGGGAGTGGTCACCTTCGCACTCACCCACGGCGGGGACGGCGCGCACGCCACGCGCGCGGCCTCCCTCGCCGCGAGCGGCTACGCGGCCGTCACCTCCACCACGGTGCACGGCCGCAGCGTCCTGCGCCTGTGCACCATCAACCCGACCACGACCGAGGACGACATCATCCAAACCCTCGACCGCCTGGCCACCCCCTGAGATCCGCCTTGCGGGCCGCATCCACTTCCCGGTGCGTGCCGCGCAGGACGTGTTGCCTCCGGCGGGCGGGCCAGGCCGGCATGCTCCGTCAGCCCCCGGCAGTCCTTGTGTTCGACGTCGGACAGCATCCGGAGCTCCAGCCGGCGCGCGGGCGGTTGCCCGGGGCTCGACGCACCGATACGGGCCTGTGATCCGGGCCGTGGCCTGGTCGAACGTCAATTGGTGGGCGGGGTCCAGTCGGTGGGCAGGCCGGACTGGGCCAGGACGGTGGTGAGGCTGTAGTGGTCCTCATCGGAGGTGATCCGGCAGTGGTTCCGGTCGAGGTCGAGGAGCGTGGTCATCGGCACGGCGAAAGGCTTGGGCGCGCCCTTGAGGTGGCCGGAGTAGACGGCCTTGACGGTGATGCGGTTGCCGTCGGGGTGGGCCGTGCGCACGGTGACGTGGACGTTGTCGATGAGACTGTCGGCGCGGGCCTTCCACCCGGTGATCTCCTGGGGGCCGTGGAAAGTGATGCCCACGCCCAGGTCGGCGTAGGTGCCGCCGGTGGTGAACAGGGCGCCGAGCGCCTGCGGGTCGGTGCCGTTCCATGCGCGGGCCCAGTCCACGACGATCCTCGGCTGCCGGTGTTCGGAGTTTGCGGCGTGGGCGGTGGTGGCGGTGGTTGCGCACAGGGCCGCGGCGGCGATCAGCACGGTGATGGCACGGGACGGGCGAGAGGTCGAGATCATGGTGATGCTCCTTGGGGTGTGGGTACGGGCGCGACCGGTGGTGGCCCGCGGTGGGCCGCCGACGGTCGGCATCCCGGGGGAGGGGTGTGTCAGGGAGGTGGGAGGGTGCTACCGGCGATGGGCGCAGAGCTACGGCGGCCGGGACGAGCGGTGGAGCCGCTCCCTGCCGAGTGGATCGGTGGGCTGCTCCCTGTTCGTCTGCGTGCTTGCAACGCTCATGCACGCAGACTCGTGTCAGGCGGTGTCCACTTTCCAGGCCCGACCGGAGCGAGGAGTGTCCATCGCTGTCCGCACTCGTCCACCCGGTAGCCGCCACTACAGGAACATCACCGACCGGGCCTCGCCGCGCGTCGAAGGCGTTTATCCCTTACCGAGTGGCATCGCCGGGATGACAGGATATGCCTTTTCCCGCAGTCGGCAGAAGAGGCGAACATGACCCGGACCGAGGCGATCCGAAGGCTGCGGATGCTCGCCAAGGAGCGCACGTTCGGCTGCCAGATGGGACGTCAGGTGGGATCCGACCGGCTCATCCAGGCCGGGCTCGATGCTCTCCTTGCCAACGTCGACTCTCCCTCGATTCCACTCCTCGCCGGCTTGGGAAAGAAAGAGGAGCCCGAAGCACCCGAGCTGTTCGACGGCGGGGTGGATGAGCGTGATGGAAACCTCCCGCGAGCTCATCCGGCACTCCTACTACCGGTATGAGTTCGCCACCGTCGCCGTCACGCATTCCCTGTTCGCTCTGGAGCATGTCCTTGCCGAGCGGCTGGCCGTCAATCGCCCGCTTCAGGATCTGATCGAGCGGGCCACCGACGCGGGGCTCATCCCGGCCGAACTCGCCGCGGAACTCGACCGCAGCCGGCTTCCGCGCGACAAGCTCACGCAGGGTGCCGCGACAAGTGCCGCCCTCGGTCCAGCCGGCGCCATGGACAGGGTGCGTGCCGTCTTCGACGCTGTTTCCCTGCTCCTTCGCCCACCATCTGCGGCAGAGGCGAAAGCCGCTGACCTGAACGGAACGCGGCCTGAAGACCGTCTTACCCGGCCGTGATGGTGATGGTGATGTCGACGGCATGTGCGCGCCTCCGAGGTTCGTCGACAGCTACACGGGTCGCTCTGACGCCAGGATCTCCGATCAGGGATGTCATGAACCGGCTCTGGTCATGACGTCCCCCGCTGGCCTCCAGCGCCTGCATTAGATCCACGACCTCGGCCGCGGGCGATGAACGCCGTGTCCGATTCCCGCCAGCTCCGGCGTTCCGTCCCACGGATAGTAGGAGGTGAGAACAGCTACGAAGGGACCACGATCATGACGCTCTACAGCATTGCCGGAAGTCCGCTCGGTGACCTTCTCCTGGTGGGCGAGGCGTCCGCCACGGCAAGGAGCGGCGTTGCGCTCGCATCGCTGTCGATGCCGGGGCAGAAGGGGGCGGGGGTGGTTCAGGAGGACTGGCGGCGCGACGATGAGGTTTTCGCCGACGTGGCACGTCAGATCCGCGCCTACTTCGACGGGAGCGCGAGGACCTTCGCTTTGGAGTTCGCGCCCACGGGCACGGAGTTCCAGCAGCGTGTCTGGCGGGCTTTGGACGACATCCCGTACGGCACGACGACCACCTACGGGCACCTTGCGGATCAACTCGGTGTCGAGCGCGCGGAGGTCCGCGCCGTGGGTGCGGCGATCGGGGCCAACCCACTGCTCCTGGTGCGCCCCTGCCACCGGGTCATCGGGGCCGACGGCTCGCTGCGCGGTTACGCGGGCGGCGTCGAGCGCAAGCAGGACCTCCTGATCCACGAAGGGGCCCTGCAGCCCGTTCTCATCTGACGCGCGTCCAGCCGACCGCGCCGCCACCGCCGTACGACCCCGAGCCGCGCAGACCGCGGTCCAGTCGGCCGGCCGCCGGCCGGATCGCGGATCGATCCGGCCTCACCCACTCCGGAGAACCGTATGCCTACCGCTTTCACCGTCACCGAGGCTCGCCGCAGGGTGGCCGCCGCCGACTGGACCGCCGTGGCCGCCGAGCTCGACGCCCAGGGTTGTGCCGTGACCCCGCCGCTGCTCACCCCTGACGAGTGCCGTGCCCTGACCGCGCTGTACGACGACGCCGACCGTTTCCGTTCCACCGTCGACATGGCCCGTCACCGCTTCGGCTCGGGTCAGTACCGCTACTTCACCCATGATCTTCCGGAGCCGGTACGGCAGTTGCGGCGAGCGCTGTACCCGCGGCTGCTCACCGTCGCCCGTGACTGGGCGCAGCGGCTGGGGCGGCCGGCTCCGTGGCCCGACGACCTGGAGGAGTGGATCGAGATGTGTCACGCGGCCGGCCAGGACAGGTCCGCGCAGATCCTGCTCCGTTACGGGCCGGACGACTGGAACGCCCTGCACCGCGATGTCTTCGGCGACATGCTCTTCCCGCTCCAGGTGGTCGTCGGTCTCGACGCCTACGGGACGGATTACACCGGTGGGGAGTTCCTGCTGGTCGAACAGCGGCCCCGGGCCCAGTCGCGCGGCATCACCACCGTCCTGCCGCAGGGGCACGGCCTGATCTTCACCACCCGGGACCGGCCCATCCGTTCCACCCGGGGCTGGTCGGCCGGCGGTATGCGGCACGGCGTCAGCACCGTACGGTCCGGCCGCCGCCACGCCCTGGGCCTGGTCTTCCACGATGCCGCCTGACATGCACCAGCCCGCCTCGGAGCTGCCTGACCCGGACCCGGACCCGGCGGTGGGCGCCGGTGTCGCCCGCTACACCCTCGTCGGCCCGTGCGGACGGACGTTCCGCGATACGGTGCCGGGCACCCTCGGCGGACACCGGCGGGGCCGGTTGTACGGGCGGCTCGACTGTCCGTCGGCTCTGCGGGTCATTGCCCAGGGCGGTTACGTACGTGACCGGGTCTTCTTCCGCGACGCGCCTACGGCGGTGGCCGCGGGCTACCGTCCGTGCGCCGTCTGCCTGCCGAGGGAGTACCGGCGCTGGAAATCCCAGCAGGAGAGCCCAGCGTGCCGAGCACGATGGGATAAGGAGGGCACGACATGACCGGACGGCAGTCGCGGGATCTCTCCCGCTCCCCGCTGATGCCGGCGGCGCAGGCCGCCCAGTACGCCGGGATGCCACCGCCCGCTCCGCACGCCGAGGCTGAACTCCGTTCGCTGCTGGCTCTGCTGACGGCGCCTGCCGTCGGCGCCTCGACCGTCGCGGTCGGGCACAGCCGCGACGCGGCTTCACGGGCGGCGGCCGAAGCCTTCACCGCCGCGTGGCAGGCCGGCGGGGGAACGGTCGTCGCGGTCGTGGACTGGCCGGAGCAGGCGGCCTCCTGGTTGCGGTCGGCCGTACGGCTGACGGCGCCGAGCCCGGACGCGTGGGTCATCGCCGCCGCCCCGCTCGGCTGGGCCCAACTGAGGAGCAGGCTCAGGCTCAGCACGGACTGGGATCCGCACCGCACCTTCCTCTTCGCCTCCCTGGAGCCGGACGTGGAACCGGACGTGGACCTGGACCTGCACCCGGAAGTGCGTCGAACCCGCTGATCTTCGACGTCCGGCCCGCCGCGCGAGGTGTCGGTCAGGGGAGCAGACGAAGCTTCCGGACCAGTCCGTCGATCTTGTTGCGAGGACCGATGAGGCTGATGGCGCAGTAGGTCAGGTCCTCGGTCTTGATGTCGGCGAGCTGGTCGAGGTGTTCGCCGTAGACGCGCAGGTCTGCGCGATTCCGGCATGTCGATGATCAGCAACTCGTCTCCCTTGGCGACGGCTTCGGCTCGCAAGGCGTGGAGGGTGTCGGCGTCGGTGGCCAGGACGGTGCAGCCTGCCCAGGGCAGACCCGGGTGTGGGAGGCCGGAGGCGTCTTCGCCGTCGCGCCAGGCGCGGGGCGCGACTCGGAAGCCCGCCTGCCGTTCCCCGTCGTGGTCGCACGGGACGTCTGCCGGGGATGCGGCAGGGATACGGCGACCTTACGGCTGCCGATCGAGGAGCGCCGTCAAGGCCGGAATCGACAACCCGCGAGCGGATTCTCCGTACCGCGCTCGCAGGAATCACCACGCAGGACGCCGCTACGCTGCCCGAAGACGGACATTTGGAGCGGAATTCTGGAATCGACAGCCCAGATCAGATCAGATCAGCTCAGCCCTGGCTGAGCTGATCGTCCACTTCCATGATCGCTCACCCGACCAGCGGAACGGATACCCACCCTTGAGCCTCCGGCACATCGACCTGAAGCAGCGCGGCTTTCTGATCGTCAATTCCCACCCGGCCGGCTCCGCCGAGACGGTCACCCGAATGTGGGAGCAGATCCCGGCGCGCGGCAACACCGGCAGCCCGGTGGTGCTGCTCCTGGGCCACAGCGCGGGCTACGGTCTGGCCACCTTGCTCACCGGGCTGCGGCAGCACGGCATCCGGGGCGTTGGAGTCGCCTACGAAGGAGCCGAGACGGAGCGGCGTACCGCCACCGCGGGCTGGTACCGCACCGCGGCCGCGGCCCGCCTCGCCGGCGAGGCGGGCCGCGACTTCGTCTTCGTCAACGCGGACGCTTTCTCCCAGGAGGGCAAGGATCAGGTACTGGACCTGGTGGCGAAGCGGTTCGGGAAGGTCGACTACCTGATCTACAGCCTCGCCGCGCCCCGCCGCACCGACCCGGTCACGGGCACCGTCCACCACTCGGTCATCAAACCGCTCGGAGAGCCCTACCAGGCCCCCGCGTTGGACTTCTCCGAGCACACCCCCCAGGTCACCAGCATCCGCCTGGAGCCCGCCACTGACGACGAGAAGCAGGCCACCGAGCAGGTCATGGGCGGGGCCGACTGGCAGCTGTGGGTGGGAGCCCTCGCCGACCGCTCCCTGCTCGCCGACGGCTTCACCACTGCCGCGCTCACCTACATCGGCTCCGAACTGACCGCCCCGATCTACCGTCAGGGCACCATCGGCGCCGCGAAGGAGCACCTGGAGCGCACCGCCGGGCAACTGAACGACACCGTCCTTGCGGGCACGCAACGCGCGGTCACCGTCGTTGCGGGCGCCGCCGTCACCCAGGCCTCCAGCGCCATCCCCTCCATCGCCCTGTACACCTCCTTCCTCCGCGCCGTTCTCGGCGACGGCTTCCGCACCACCGCCCAGCAGGCAGAAGACCTCTGGGACCAGCTCACCGGCACCACCCCACTGACCGCGGACGACCAGGGCCGCATCCGCCTCGACGGCTGGGAGCTCGATCCGCAGGTGCAGGACCGTATCCGGGAACTGTGGGCCGACCCGCAAGCCGGGATCCACCGCTCAACGGCCGGCGCCGACTGGTTCATGAGCCAACTGCGCGAGCTGTACGGATGGGGTCTCGAAGGCATCGACTACGACCAGCCCGTCGAGACCGCCGTCGCTTGGCCGGTGCCGTAGAGCCGGCAGAGTGATCACGAGATACCGCCTGCCGTGCAGCCACCCGTGTGCTTACCGTGGTCCACGGGCGGCACGCGCGAGGTGAAGGAACGGCCATCTGGGGGACACCGTCGCGGAACGCCGGCCAGTGCATGGCGGCGGCAAGGGCCTGGCCGCGGGCCGCGACGGTTGACCGGTTCTGCCGGGTGGGAATGCCGGGCGGCCGCCCGCGCCATACGCTCGGCACATGTCCGATTTCAGCTCCGAAGGCGCACCGGCCGAGGACCTTCCCGCACCGGCCGAGGGCCTGCTGCTCACGCACTTCCTCACGGTCGGCGACGTCCCTCGCTCGCGGGCGTTCTACGCCGGCGTACTGGGGGGAAGGGTGGTGCTGGATGAGAACCCCTGCATCATCAAGGTCGCCAACAGCTGGATCATCATGAACCCCGGCGGCGGACCCACCGAGGACAAACCCGACGTCATCCTGCGCACACCGCAGGACCCCCATACGGTCTCCAGCTTCCTGAACGTACGAGTGGCGGACATCCACGGGTTCTACGCGGCGGCTCGCGCCAAGGGAGCCGAGTTCCTCACCCCGCCCATCGACCGGCGCGCCGAGCTGCGCTGCTACATGCGCGACCCGGACGGCTACCTCATCGAGGTCGGGCAGGCAACGGGTCTGCTGAAGGGCATCCTGGCACGCATCGACACCGGCGCCTGACCCCCGCACGGCGCCTCACGAGAGAGGTACCCCTCATGGCAGACCAGCAGATCCCAGGCCTCGATCCGACCGCAACGCCCAGCGGAACCGGGTGCGTGGAGTGCTTGGCGGTGGACGGGTGGTGGTTCCACCTGCGGCGCTGCGCCGCCTGCGGGCACATCGGATGCTGCGACTCCTCGCCCGGGCAGCACGGCACGAAACACGCGCGCGAGGCCGGACACCCGCTGCTGACCAGCTTCGAACCGGGGGAGGACTGGTTCTGGAACATCGAGACCGATCAGTACTACGAAGGGCCGGAGCTGGCCCCGCCCACCGCGCACCCGGCTTCGCAGTCCACTCCGGGCCCCCAGGACAAGGTCCCGGCGGACTGGGAGCAGCATCTCCACTGATCACGTAGACGGCGAGTGCGCCGGCTGGACCCGCGACTGCCCGAACGGCCGGTCCTCAGCCCGCGGTCGTGGTCTTGGTCTTGGTCTTGATGAGCGGCGCGTCCCGCGAGAGCTCCCGGAACCCGAGGCCGTAGTACAGCCCGCGCGCCCGGGGATGTCCCGGCGCCCCCAGGCAGACGACCGTCGCATGAGTGGCCCCGGCCGCCCGCGCCAGATGCATCCCGTGCAGCATCATCGCCCTTGCCAGCCCGAGCCGCCGGTAGTCCGGATGTGTTCCGACCGGCTCGAACTCGACAGTCTTGTTCGCCGTGTCGAGCCACATGATCGTCGAAGACACCATGGTTCCGTCCGGCGCCTCCACCAGAACGTGAAGGTCACCGCGATAGGCCGCCGTCTGCCGGACATCCTCGTAACTTCGGGTCGTGTACGCCGAGGGAGCCCAGGCGTCCACATGGGCCCGGACCGCGGCCTCCGCTCCCGCCTCGTCGGCGGTGCGGAACCGGAATCCGGCCGGCAGCACCGGCCGCTCCACATCGGTGAGGTCCCGCTCATTGAGCTGGGTCCAGTCGCCGGTGTCACCGAGCGCCTCCACGTCGGTCCCATAGCCGTGCGCCGCCCATCGCTTCAGGGCGAACTCCTCGGCGGCCGTCGGCAACACCGTGCGCTCGAGGCCGGCCGCCACACCGTCGTACCACTCGATCACTTCGTCGACCAGTTCGATGTGGTCAGGATGGACCTGATAACTCAGAATGGCGCCGGTGACATCCGTGACCGACCCGTCAGTGCGCCTCACCTGGTGCGGAAGGAAGGCCCAGCCCCACGCCACCAGTTCGGTACCGGAGAACCACAGCCGACGCGGCCAGTTCGCCCCGTAGTGGGTGCACCCCTTGCCCCAGACCCAGGCCAGCTCCCCGTACGAAGCGTCGGCACTGATCAGGTCCGGGCGGATGGCGGTGACGCGCTGTGCCAGACCCTGCATGAGTGGTATGTCAGCGGCGGTCAAGAGCTCGACGTCCGTCATGGTGCGCCACTGTGCCAGGACTCCGCGAAACCGTCGAACCGTTTTCCGGGGCTGTGATCTGCGTACACGTGCTCGACCGATGCTTATGTCAGTCCGCCGATCAGTGGACCGAGGGTCAGGAGCATGGGATGCGTTGACGAAGCGGCCATGGGTTCTTCTCTTCCGAGATGGCGGGTGACGGAAGGAAATTGGCTGAAGCGCTGAACGGCGATGTTCGGCTGAACCAAGATGAACGCATCTGAACCAACGGGACGACGCCGTCCTGGAGGGGGACCGCGACGTGGGAGAGCAGGAAGGCCCGGCAGATGCCCTGGCCGAGTTGAAGGAACAGCTGCGGAACTTGCGACGGGCAAAGCGACCTCCGTTGTCGAAGAGCACCGGGTTACCGCGCGCAGCGGAGTTGTCGCGCACCACCGTCTACGAGGCGCTGAACGGGCCGAAGGTGCCCACGGAGGACACTGTGGCGGCGCTCGCGGTAGCGCTCGGAACCGCTGTGGAGCCGCTGTTGAAGCTACGGAAGCAGGCCGAGACAGCGCAGAGTTCTTCGCCGGCCGTGGAGGCAGACGCCCCAGGTGGCAGGCTGAGAACGGACGCGCAGGTCGAGGGCCCGGACCCGCAGAGTGGGGAACGGCGTCGCGGGCAACTGGACGCGTATCTCAGGTCGGTTGAGCCGACCCTCGACGCCCAGCCCTATGCCGGCGTCATCGATGACGGCTTACCGGCCCTCAGTGCGGTGTATCTGCGCCAGCAGATCCGCTGCCTGGACGAGGAATCGGACGGGAACAACGCTGACCGCCCGCCACTGGTGTCCAGTGCTGCGGCCGTGCCGGCGGACGAGATCCTCGCCGGCGCACGGACCTGTGTCGTCATGGCAGGACCCGGCGCGGGCAAGTCAAGCCTGCTGCGGACCTGGCTTGCCGAGGGCGTCGAACGCTGTCTGCGGGGGGAGGGTCCTGCTGGATCTGTGCCGGTGCTCGTCCCGGCACAGGCGCTGATCACCAGGGAGAAAGCCCTGCGCGGCGGCAGTCTGCCGGACGCCCTGACCTGGGCGGTGTCCTGCGAGTACGGGCGGGAGCTTCCCGGACTCTTCGCCTCGCCGCCCGAGGACGGTGTTCCCTGGCTGGTGCTGGTCGACGGCCTCGACGAGATCCCCCGTGCCGAAACCCGCCAAAAGCTGCTGCGCCACCTCGCCGTTCACGCCCAGGGGCCCGACGCGGATGTCTACCGGTTCATCGTGGCCACACGTCCGCTGCCACCGGGTGAACTGGAGCGGCTCGGGCCCCTAGGCCTTGCGGTACGACCTGCTGCCGTTCCGCCGCGAGGAGCTGCCGCAGGTGGCCCACCGCTGGTTCACGGCCCTGCCCGAGCGAGTTGCCGATCCCGCCGAGCTCGCACAGCGTTTCATCACCGAACTCTCCGCCAGGGAGCAGTTGACCGAGCTGGCCCGTACCCCGCTCATCGCCGGACTGCTGTGCCAGCTCTACGCCCACAACCGCATCATGCCCGACACCCGGGGCCGGATCTACGACGAGTACGCACGCCTTCTTGTCCTGCAGCAGGAGCGACGAGCGCAGGACGCCTCCGGCTCCCCGGACGTTGGAAAACTCGCCCTCGACATCGCAGGACACATCGCGGCCCGTCGTCTGGCCCCCAAGGACGATCAGGACGTGGACGAAGAGGACACGAACGAAGCGGACACGAACGAAGAGGACACAGACGCATCCCTGATCGAATTGCTGTCCTCCTGGCCCGGTCCATGGCCGGAAGGCATGACGCGCAAGGAGACGGTGCTCCGCAGCGGCATGCTCACCCAGCGCGCCGGAGAGCTCGAGTTCCTCCAGCAGACCTTCCTCGAATATTGCGCTGCCCGCCACGCCACCCGGACGCCGGAGGCGTGTGCGGTGACGACCGCCCGCCTCTTGGACGACCGGTGGGCTCGGCACTGGCCCTGGAAGCCGGTGCCGGACGTCACCTTCTTCGGCTACGGGCAACGCTTTTGGACTCCTCCGCGCAAGCAAGAGGCGTCGTACACCGGCTTCCTGCTGGACAGGCTCTTGGACGAGGCGAGAGGCCCGGCCCTGACCTCCCAGGTGGAGCAGAAGCTGATGCGGCTCTCCGGTAAGCGCAACCTGGACGGCTGCCGCTTCCTGGCCGAACAGAAACATCTGGGAACAGGCCTGCCCAAGGCCGTCACCCGGGCCACGATGACGTCACTCACCTTCCTCGCCCGCATTACGGACGACGACAGACGCTGTGCGGATCTCAGGGCGCATCCTGACCGCATGCACCCGGAAACGGACCCTGGTTTGGCGGAGGCCTATCTCTCCAAGGCCCAGAGGAATCACCGGGTTATCGCCGCCGAGGCACTTGCATGGCTCGGTGCCGAGCACGCGGCGGACATCCTGGCCGAGCTGGCCGAGGTTCCCTACCTGGCCACCGGCACCTGGAGAGTGCAGGCCGCGGTCAGGCTGGCGGGTGCCGGAGACCGACGCGGTCTGCTCCTGCTGCACCGCCTGGCCACCGACGCCCGGGTCCGTGACGACGCGCGAGTGGAGGCCGCCGGCTTCCTGGTCGAGCACGGAGACGAGCAAGGCGTGGAGTTGCTCCACAACCTCGCCTGCGACAAAAAGCTCCTGGGGCCGGATCGTGCCCTGGCGGTCTCCGTGCTGGCCGGGATCGGCCACGAACGGAGTGCGGACATGCTCGGCAGTCTGGCCGACAGCGCGAGCACGTCGCCCAGCGTCCGGGTGCGCTCGGCCATGATGCTCGCCATCGTCGACGACGAACGCGGCCCCGACCTGCTCGCGTGCCTGGCCAGGGACATCGACCTGCCCAGCAGGACACGCCTGTGGTCGGCCCTGGGCCTGGCACGCCACGAACCATCACGCGCCGTGGAAACGCTGGCTTTTCTCGCTTGCGACAGAACTCTCAAGAGCGCCTGGCGCCTGGCGGCGGTCCGAGAACTGGCCGGCCACGACGCCGAACGTGCCGCCGCTGTCGTCGCCGATCTGGCCGATGACCCCACGGTCAGACGCCGCCACCGCCGAAAGAGCGCACGGCTGTTGCGCTGAGCCAGCCGCGCCGAGTCACCACGGGTCCAGCGCATGACGGCGCCTGCCGACGGGGGATGCGACCGAGGAGCCGCGTGGAATGCGGCGAGCCATCCCGGAGCCGGGTGACGGGGTGTCCGACGAGCGGATCAGGGGCGGCGGCAAGACCGTGGTGGTGGAGGTCCTGCGTCATACCTCAGATTCGATCACACCGTCGCCGTCAGCCGCGCCTCCACCGGCGGCGATTCCCGCGGGGTGCCGAGCGCCGCCCCGACCGGCCGGTACCGCCGATGGCCGGTACCGCCGCGATCGGGGCGGTTGTGCATCTGCCGGCCACCGCTCATCGGGGAGGGCCGGGGCCTGTCCTCGATGAGCGGCATCCTGGCCGACGCCCCCTACGTGTGCTGCTGGCTTGACGGAGGGGGTGGTCGGTGGCTAGCGCAGGTGACGGGTGAAGAACTGGGCTGCGGCGTCCCCCGCGAACTGGGGGACTCCGGTGTGCCCGCCCATATTGGCGTGCAGCGTCTTCTCCTTGGAGCCGAAGGCGTCGAACAGGTCCAGGGCCGTCTGCCGGTCGTTGCCTTCGTCGTCCCACTGCAGCAGAACGTGCAGCGGAATGGTGACCTGTCGGGCCTCCTCGAGAATGGCGCGAGGCACGAAACTCCCCGCGAAAAGAACGGCGGCCGAGATGCGCGGCTCGACCACCGCCAGCCGGACTCCGATGGAGATCACTCCCCCCGAATACCCGACCGGGCCGCCGATCTCCGGCAGCGACAGGAGGGCGTCCAGGGCGGCCTGCCATTCCGGGACCGCCTGGTCGACCAGCGGGAGGACGAGGGCGTCGATGATCTCGTCGCTGACCGACTCGCCGGCCTCCATGGCCCGGCGCAGGTCGGCGCGGGCCTGCTCGGCGGCGGGCCAACGGGGCCGGTCGCCGCTTCCGGGGAGCTCGATGGTGGCCGTGGCGAAGCCGTCCGCCGCGGCCTGCTGGGCCCGCGCCACCAGTCGGGGGTACATCCTGCGCAGTCCGAGTGTGGGGTGGCCGAGCAGGATCAGCGGCGCCGGTGCGGATGTGGATGCGGGCGTCCAGAGGATGCCGGGGATCTCGCCGAGAGTGAATTCGCGCTCGAGGACACCGTCGTCGAGACGCTGTTCAGAAGTGAAGTGCATGGTCGTGCCTTTCGGGAGGGCTCAGAAAACGGCGCTCCCGGACGACCTATCGCCCGACCGTGACCCCGGAGGGGAGCACCCATGTCGATATTGCGTTCACGGGTACCACCTCCTCGTTCTCTCGCACGGCCTCCGGAAAAGTAGCAGTGGTCGCTGTGGTCCGCCAACAGGTTTTTTTGCGGAGGTTCCGTGGCCGGATGCCGCCTCACCGCATGGGACACGGTCTCAGTGGTCCGCGCTCGAAGGCCGTTCTGGGCCCGGGTACAGCGAGCGGATGTTCTGGACGGCTGTCCATGTATCATGGACACATGTCCATGAAGCTTGCAGTAGACGGGAATGACGATGGAAACGACGGCGAATGTCCTGGTCGGCCTGGTAGCCGCCTTGCACGCGTACATCCTGGTTCTGGAGATGTTCCTGTGGGAGAAGGGGCCGGGCCGCAAGCTCTCCGGTTTCGATGCCGACATGGCCCGTGCCACCGCGCCGCTGGCCGCGAATCAGGGCCTCTACAACGGGTTTCTGGCAGCCGGGCTGATCTGGGGCCTGATCGCCGGTGACCCGACCGGATTCAGGGTTCAGGTCTTCTTCCTGGTCTGCGTGCTGGTCGCCGGTGTGTACGGCGGCATCACCGCGAACCGGCGCATCCTGATCGCCCAGGCGCTGCCCGGCGCGCTGGCCCTCGCCGCCGTCCTGGCGGCCCGGTGACAGCTCCCCAGGCAGACCCCCGGGCCGCGCGTACCCGGGCCAGGCTGCGCCAGGCCCTGCTCGACGAGTGCGCGCAGCGCCCGCTGGCGGACGTCAGCGTCGCCGCGCTGGTGCGCCGGGCCGGGGTCGGCCGCGCCACGTTCTACCTCCATTACGGCGACCTGGAGGCGCTGGCAGTCGACGCCTGCGCCGACGTGGTCCGCGACGCGGTGGACGCCCTCCACGCCTGGCGCGGCGCCCCCGATCCCGCAAGCCCGCCACCCGCGCTGGCCGTCTTCTTCACCGGTCTCGTCCCGCACGCCGGCCTCTACCGGAGCCTGCTGCGCCCCGGCGGCGGCGGTCCCCTCGGTCACGTACTCCACGAGGATCTGCGCGCCCGCAGCCACACCGAGCGCACCCTGGCCGGAGCACCACAGCCCGACCTGATCGCCTCGGCCGTGGCCGCGACCTTCGCCGGCGTGCTCGCCGACTGGCTGCACGGGCTCATCGAAGCTACTCCCGACCAGATCACCCACCAGGTGTGGCGCCTGCTCGTCACCCTGCACCGCACCCGACTGCCCTGAGGCGATGAGAACAAGAGCCGAGCCGAACAGGCACAGCTCGGGGAAGCATCCGTGTCGCCCGTCGTCGACCTCATGACGGTCCGTTAGGCTCGGCCGCCGTACCGGTTTCGATCTTCACGGAGGGCAGGACGTCAAGGATCAATCGCGAACGGCTGGTCAGAACGCTGACATTCTGGCTGCGTCCCGTCTTCGCGTTGCGAGTCATCAACCGATTCCAGAGGATCGTCGGGTTCGACCGCTCGATGGCCCTGGCGTCCAGTGCTCTCACCGCACTGGTTCCGCTCGCGATCCTCGGCAGCGCCGCCCTGAGCGACGTCGTCCACTACGACTCCGCGGACCGGATCATCAAGCGCTACAGCCTCTCCGGGGCGGGCGCCGAGGCAGTCAACTCCCTGCTTTCCCCTGCCGAGAGCACAACCGCAAGTGTGGGCGTCTTCGGGGTGGTGTTCCTGACGATCTCGGTGCTGAGCTTCGCGCGGGCCTCGCAGCGGCTCTTCGAACAGACATGGGAACTCAAGCCGCTCAGCGTGCGCAACACCCGAAACGGCCTGTGGTGGATCCTCACTCTTGGCGTCTACGCGGTGCTCACCGGATGGCTCGCCGCAGCTCTTGGCGGGGGCCAGCTGGGTTTGGTGACCGCGGCCTGTGAGGCAGCGGTCACCGGCGTGTTCCTGGTCTGGAGCGGGTGGATCCTGTCGGCCAAGCGGATCCCCTGGCCCGAGCTGATCCCTTTCGGTGTCACTGCAGCCGCGCTGACCGCGGCCTACTCGGTGGGCGCAACCCTCTACCTGCCGCGTCTCTTCAACTCCTCCGCCTCACGCTACGGGGCGGTCGGTGCCGTCTTCGCGATGATCTCGGCTCTCTTCGCAGCCATGCTCGTCCTCGTCGCATCGGCTGCCCTGGGACGAGAGGTGCGGGACGAACTCGGCCGGATCCGTCAGGGCCATCGCCCCTCGGACCATGAGGTCCGCCAGCAGTGGGACAGCCTGGTCGAGCAGACACGGTCGCGTTGGCGCACGGCACGGGAACAGGTCTCTCATCGTCGGACCAAGGGTGCGGACCACTGAGCCACGTCGTTCATGGCAATGCACACCCTGCACGGCTCACCCTTGGTGGAAGTCCACCCAGGGTTCACCCTTGGTGGAATTCCACAGCTCCCGAATCCAGGGAATAGTAGGCGCCGATGACGCGGGCCCGTCCCTGGGCTTCGAGGGGTTCGAGCATCGAGTCATGGTGCAACTGCTCCACGGTCAGGCGGATCTGCGCCCGGACGGTGTTGTCCACTTGGTCGCCCGGAAGAGGCTTGGCCGCGTCGTAGGCCGGTCGCAGGGCCTCGACGACGTCCTCGAGGTGCGCGGGTGCCTCCCGGCCGGCGTTGAGTGTCTCCACCGCGAAGCCGACCGCGCCGCAGCGTTGGTGTCCCATCACGACGAGCAGCGGCGTCAACGCCTCGTCCACTCCGTACTCCACCGCCCCCTGCACCAGGCCGTCGTTGGTGTGGGCCGCGGTACGCACCACGAAGAGATCTCCGATACCGCAGTCGAAGACGATCTCCGGGGGCACGCGCGAATCGATGCACGAGAAGACGGTCGCCATGGGGTCCTGCCCAGCCGCCAGGGCCTCACGACGCGCGACGGTCCCGCGCGGATGGGCGAGCTGCCCGCTGACCCAGCGCCTGTTCCCCTCCAGCAGCCACTGCAGGACGCCCTCGGGCGTGAGTGGGCCGCGCTCCCGGCCGCGATCCGCGGCGGACGCCGTGGACGGTGCACCGTTCCGGGAAGGGACGGCAGGCTCCGTCATGTGGGCGTCTCCTCAAGGAAGGCGGTGCCGTGGCGTGCGACGTCTCAGCAGTGACTCGAACCGCATGGCTGGGTCGGCGGGCCGAGGGGCAGCATCGCGACCCGCGCGACCTGCCGACGTTCAGTAGAATCCGTCGGTTCGACGCCCGCGACCCGGACAGACCCCTCCGGGCACCCTTGGGGGAGCCGACCGGGACGGGGTACCAAGCCGAACGGTCGTCGGCGCCGGGACGGGGCCTCCGGATGCGGAGCGGTTGTCGTTGTGTTCGGATGCGGGAAGTGGCAGCGAAGTGCAGTTCGGCTGTTCGGGTGAAAGGGCACCTTCATGGAGATGGCAGGTGCCCGGCCGCTGGCTCGGCTTTCGCTCCTGTGTGCCCTGGCAGCGGTGGCGATCCTGCTCGCGTTCACAGGGGAGGGCGGTCCGCTGATCCTCGTGATCGGGTTGGCGGGCCTGGTGGTGGCGGCGGCGGGGGTGTGGTGGGCGCTGGCGCATCGGGGGGTGGTGCGCTGGGCGGGTGCACTTCTCGCTGTCGCGGCTCCGGCGGCGGTGCTGGTGTTCTATGCCCGGACGGGACTCTGGGTGGTGGCGCTGGAGTCGCTGTTGCTCGGTGGCGCCGCGTTGACCTGCGGGCGGGCGGCTCTGCGCCGGGCGCGGCCTGAGCGGGGCATGGCGGCGATCGCCCGTCCGGCGCCGGTGCGGCCGGTGCTGATCATGAATCCGATGTCCGGGGGCGGCAAGGTGGGGCGTTTCGGGTTGGTGGAGGAGGCTCAGCGGTTGGGCGCGCGGGTGCTCCTGCTGGACACCGCCGTGAGCACCGACGTGGCCGCCTTGGCGCGCCGGGCGGTGGCCGAAGGGGCTGATCTGCTCGGCGTTGCGGGTGGTGACGGCACCCAGGCCCTGGTCGCGGCCGTCGCGGCGGCACACGATCTCCCCTTCCTGGTGATCAGCGCCGGGACCCGCAACCACTTCGCCATGGACCTGGGTCTGGACCGTGGCGATCCCACTCGCTGTCTGGACGCGCTCACCGACGGCGAGGAGCTGAGGGTCGACCTCGGCATCGTGGCGGACCGCACCTTCGTCAACACCGTCTCGTTCGGGGCCTACGCGCAGATCGTCCAGAGCCCGGATTACCGCGCCGCCAAAGCCGGCACCGCCCTGAACGCCCTGCCCGATCTGCTGCTCGGCGATCAGGGCGAACGGCTCGACGTCGACGTGGACGGCACCCGGCTGGAATCCCAGCAGGCGCTGCTCGTGAGCAACAACCCGTACGCCGCAGTCGACCCGCTCACCGCCGGCCGCAGACCACGGCTCGACAGGGGCACCCTGGGCGTGCTCGGCATCCGGGTGGACGGGCCGGTCCAAGCGGCGGAGCTGGCTGTGCGCGGAGGCCAGGCAACCGGGCTGCACGTACTGACGGCACACCAGGTCACGGTCCACGCGGCTGCGGAGACCATTCCCGTTGCGGTCGACGGCGAAGCCCTGAACCTGTCGACCCCGGTCACCTGCAGCATCAACGCGGGCGTACTGCGGGTGCGGGTGCCCAGGGGCCGTCCCGGGGCGCCGACGGCCAACCCGCGTCTGAACTGGCGGCACCTCGTCGCCCTGGCCGCCCCCCGGTCGCGGTCGACTCCTGGCAGCGGCAATCGCACCGGGGAGGCAGCCGGCAAGTGAGCCCAGGAACAGGCTGATGCTCAAGATTCGTCACTTCTTGTCGGTGTCGACTGCCGGGGCCGGTGCCGAAGTGGCAGGGGAGCTGCGCGCCAGCAGTTGCTCCACCAGGGTGAGTCGTTCCCGGAGCTGCGGGCGGCGTGTTTCGGGGCCGGCGTCCAGGACGTGCTGCAGCAGCAGCCGGATCCGGTGGAGGGCCAGGGGGACGGTCTGCGCACTGTTGATCACGTCGTCGAGAGCGGTGCGGACGTATCGGTCCCAGTCCGGGACCGGCACGATGAGCCGCAACGTACCCTCGGCGTCGCGGATGTGGCCGACGTCGAGCTCCCGGTCGGCCAGCAGAAGCAAGAGGTCTTCGATGTGGTCCAAGGCCTGCACGGCGGTTGCCGGGTCGTTGATCGCCGGGGACAGACCACGTAGGGCGATGTCCGCCAGCAGCCGAATGCCGATTTCGGGGTCCTGGTCGAAGGTGCGTTCCACTCCTGGTGCCAGGGCTGCCAGAAGTACATCGGATGGAAGCGTGCCTGCGTTGCCTGCATTGCCTGCGTGGACACGCGCCACGGGACGATTCCTGACCAGGAGTTGCCCAGGAGCCTGGCACAGCACGATCAGACAGTCGTGCGCGCGAGCCACCTCCACCAACGTGGGAACGTCGATCCCGCACAGCACTGCCCCATGGCCGGGCCAGGGGACAGGAGCCCCGTCGGCCTCGGCCGGCCGGCTGGACCTGGCCGCGTCCGTGTCACCCAGAGGCCGGTCGTAGACGGTGTCGACGACATGTCGTGTCCGGCTGCTGATCGCATGCAGGCAGGGGCCGAGCTGGATCGACGAGAAGGCACGGCTCTGCAGCGTGTACATGAATGCCAGCGTGACCAGTGCCAGGATCATCGCGATCACCGGGACCGCCATGGAGACTTCCGTTCGGCTGACGATGGTCAGCGCTGCGGCGATGCAGAAGACGAAGACCCCGAGGGAGAAGGCGAACGTGCGCCACACGAGTGGGTCGTCGCGGAACAGTCCCAGCCGCGGGGTGAAGGTCGTCGCGGCCCACTGAACGACCAGGAACAGCAGCGAGAAGATGATGCTGACCAGGCCGATGACTCCGAAGCCCAGGGTGAACAGCAGATTTGCCGTGCGATCGGCACCGATCATCGGGTGAAGCGGGACGTGGGGGAGGGACAGTCCCGTTCCCAGCCCGAGCGTGACGCACAGGGCCTGTGCCAGGCTCCGTCGCCGTTCCCGCTGTCCGAACCCACCTGCTGACCAGGTGGGGCCGGGCCGGAGACTGCCGCGGACTGCGCTGAGGTTGGCCACAATCTGCATTCTCGGCCCCCAGCCGGTCGAGCGACAGGCGGGACCGCCGCAGGAGTGGTGCGCGGCCGGACGAGGCGTAAATATGGGCACAAGGGTAGTGAGAAGGGTGTGCCGATGGTGCTCGACCTGATCCTGATCGGTCTGGCCATCACGCTCTACCCCCTGCCGATCATGGCCTTCGTGCTGGTGCTCTCCTCACCCGGCGGCGTCTGGAAGGGGCTGGCGTTCATCCTGGCCTGGTTGGCGTGCCTGGTGGCCGTGATCGCTGCGGTGCTGCTCCTGACCGGCGGGGAGCCGCCCGCGCCCAGGAGCCCGCCCTCCACAGCCGCACTGGCCGCCAAGCTGGCCATCGGCGTCTCCCTGGTCCTGTACGGCGAACGCCGACGCCGCAGCCGCCGCTCCGCCACTTCCCAGGAGACGGCTCGGTCCGCCTCGGACGAGGCCGCGCCGGCATCCCGAGCGCACCAGACGTCCGTGTGGTCGGCCGCCGGGCTCGCTGTACTGCTGCAGCCCTGGGGGATGGTCGCCGCCGCGGCCTCCACGGTCGTCGAGGCGGACCTCGCTCACGGCGCGTCCTCCATCGTCCTGCTGGCCTTCTGCGTCCTCGCCACCGCCAGTCTTCTGACGCTGGAACTCCTGATGGTCTTCACACCAACGAGGGCCCAGCAAACGCTGACGGGCCTGCGCTCCTGGCTGGCAGCACACCAGGACCCGGCCATTGTCGCGATCTGCTTGTTCCTCGGCGTCTCGCTGGCAGGCAAGGCCATCTTCGACCTGACACGCTGACCCGAGTCCACACGAAGTGCGGGTCATCACTCCTGCAGGTCTTTCCACCGGTCGACCCAGGGGGCGTCGGCGCCGGGTTGGGCGTAAGCCAGGTTCAGCGCTGCTCCGATGACGCCGAGATGGCTGAAGCCCTGGGGGAAGTTGCCGAGTTGTTCTCCCGTGCCGGGGTCGATTTCCTCGGCCAGCAGTCCCAGGTCGTTGGCGCAGTCCAGGACACGGGTCAGATACGTCTCGGCGGCGTCGGTGCGGCCGGCACGGGCAAGGGCGGAGGCCATCCACAGTGTGCAGAAGACGAAGGTGCCCTCCTCGCCCTCCAAGCCGTCCTCGCCGAGGTAGCGGTAGACGTGGCCGTTGCGCGTCAGTTCGGCTTCGATGCGGTCGATCGTCGCCAGGATCCGGGGGTCGTCGGGCGGTAGGAAGCCCCGCAGGCCCACCTGGAGGGCAGAGGCGTCGAGCTCATCGTGTTCGAATGCCTGCAGGAAGGCACCGGTCTTCGGGTCCACCCCTCGGGTCTCCAGGGCGGTGCGCATCTCCTGGCGCGCGTCCTCCCAGCGCTCGCGCACCCCAGGGTCCTGGGTCAGTGCAGGGTTCAGGTCCAGGATGTGGAGACCGCAGTCCACGGCGAGCCAGGCCATCAACTTGGAGAAGACGAAGTGCCGCCGTCCTCCGCGGATCTCCCAGATCCCGTCGTCGACCTCCTGCCAACGCTTGATGTTCAGTTCCACCACGTCGCACAGGAAGGCGGCACTGCGCGGCGTCAGCGTGTGAGCACCGCGCAGCTTCAGGACGAGGAAGGCCGCAGCCAGCAGTTCGCCGTAGGTGTCGAGCTGGAACTGGTCCCAGGCGCCGTTCCCCACCCGTACCGGGCGCGACCCGCGGTAGCCGTTCAGATGGTCGAGGTCGACCTCATGGAGCAGCCGCTCCCCGCCGATGCCGTACATGATCTGCAGGTCCTCGGCCCGGCCGGCGGTGGTGCGCAGCAGCCAGTCCGCGAAGTGCTGGGCCTCTTCCAAGTAACCGATGGCGCCAAGAGCCGCGAGCATCGCTGCCGAGTCACGCAGCCAGGTGTAGCGGTAGTCCCAGTTGCGCTCGCCGCCGATCTCCTCGGGCAGCGAGGTGGTGGGCGCCGCGGCGAGGGCACCGGTCTCGTCGTAGATGAGCCCCTTGAGGACCAGGGCGCTGCGCACCACGGCGTCGCGGTGCGGGCCTTGGTAGGTGCACCGGGCGGCCCAGTTGGTCCAGAAGGCGACGGTCTCCGCCAATCGGCCGCTCAGGTCCGTGGGGGAGAGCCTGCGGACGGTCAGCGTCCCGGCCGCCGCGTAGGTGAGGGCGACGTAGGCCACCTGCCCCTGGGCCACGTTCGCACGGGACGTGCACATGCCGGTCCCGTCGGTGGACAGCGCCCCCAGTTCGCTCTGCAGGAGCAGGGAGTCGGGGCCACCGGTGACCACGGCCAGGTCCTCGCCCGGGAGTTCGATGAAGGGAGTGGTGAGCCCGTACTCGAATCTGGGGGCGAACTCCAGCAGCAGTTCCACGGTGCCTGTCTCGCCGCGCACGGTGCGCAGGAGCAGCCCGTCCGGGGGTCGGCGCTCGACGCGGCCCGGGCGGGTGAGGTCCTCGCGTACCGGCAGACAGTCGGTGACCGTCACAGCGCCGGTGGCGGTCTCGAAGCGGGTTTCCAGGACGTTGGTGTCCGGCAGGTAGCGCCGGGTGGTGGTGTACTCCGCGACCGGGGCGATGCGAAAGTAGCCGCCTCGTTCGCGGTCCAGGATCCGGGCGAAGACCGAGCGCTGGTCGAAGCGGTGGAAGCACGCCCACTCCACGGACGCGTCGCGGCCGACCAGAGCCACCGAGTGGCAGTCGCTGAGGAACGCGTAGTCGGAGATCGGGGGGAAGCCTGTCTCGGTCATGTCGATTCCTTTGCGCGATGGTCCGGCGGAAGGACATTTCTCGGGGGAGTGGATTCACGGGGAGAGCGATGGTCAAGCGGTGAAGTCGAGGATCACCTTGATGTCGTCCGGGTCCCGTTGCAGTGCTCGGACGATGTCGTGCGGAGCGAAGCGCCGTGTCACCAGACCCTCAAGCCAGCCCCGGTCCGCCCGGCTGAGTGCTCTGGCGGCCAGGTAGTAGTGGCGGCGGTTGGCGTTGACGGAGCCGAAGAGCGCGAGGTTGCGCAGGACGGCGGTGGTGGCGAGCCCGCTCTCGATGCCGCCGGCGGAGCGGTCGGTCAGCGACCCGACGCCGGTCAGGCACACGATGCCGCCGGGCGCCACCGCCTCGGCGGACTGCCGGATCAGCGCGGGCACCCCGGTGCACTCCACGACGATGTCCGGGCTCAGCCCCAGGTCCGCCACCGCCCCGTTGTGATAGCGAGCCCCGAGTGCCTCGACGAGCACGGGTTTGGGGCCACCCGTGACCCGGTCCATCACGTGAACCTCGAGCCCCCGCTGCCGAGCCAGCAGGGCAGCCAGCAGCCCGATCGGGCCGGCCCCCACCACCAGCACGGTGCGCGGGTCCCAGAACGTCCGGTGGCCGATGGCGTAGATGTGCTCCCACGCTTTGGCCACCACCGAGGCCGGCTCCAGCAGAACCCCCAGCACGCCCAGCTCCGGGTCCACCTTGACCAGGTAGTCGGGATCGCTGCGCCAGCGTTCGGCCATGAAACCGTCACGCTCCTTGATTCCATGCTCGGTGTACAGGCCGTTGGAGCACATGTCCCACTCACCGACCGCGCAGTTCGGGCACGGCAGCGGATCCGGCCGTCGCACGATGCCCACCACGAGGTCACCCACAGTCGGGCCACCCGCTGCGGCGTGGGCCACGCGGCCCAGTGACTCGTGCCCCAGGATCAGCCGGTCCTTGCCCGGCGGGGCGAACCCGTACTCGCCCCGCGCGATCTCGGCGTCCGTGCCGCACACCCCGACCGCGAGCGACTCCACCACGACCGACCCCAGCTCGGCCCCCGGCTCCGCGATGTCCGACAGCTCCACCGATCCGCTCTTTCCGGGTATCACCGTCACCGCGTGCATGGGCCGCCTCGATTCGCCTACCAATTCGCCGACTCGCCGAATTCCTCAGGAACCTGACTCAACCGCTTCGCGGAACCGGCCGACTCCGCAGCTGGTGGCCGCAGATGACAGCGGCCCGCTGGCCCCACGCTTCCGACGGAGCTTCGCGTTCGCTTGGCCGGGTGCGCCGTAGTCGCAGGGTCCGTGAAATCTCCGGAGTGAGGATTTCTGGACGTGGCCCGGCCTGGCGGGCACGACAGACAACGAGGTGTGACTGCGGCATCACCTGGATCGCCGTTCCCACGCCTCCACGATTCACTCTACGCCTCAACACGTCCGTCGTCGCGCTATCGGGCCCGTACCCCTGGTCGCCAGGCGGGCACCCACGGTCACCGACCTTTGTGATGCGCGAGGAGGAACGGCGCCCCGCACGCGCGCCCCGAGTTGTCTGCGGGCGACATGCTCAGCTGGTTTGGTCTCCTGTGTGGGCTTGGTGCTGGGCGGCGCCTTGTGGGGCGGTCATGTCGAGCAGGAGGACGGCGTCGTGGTCGGGGGTGCCGGGTTCGGCGGTGTAAACGCCGAGGCGGTGGCCGGGGGTGCCTTCGAGGGCCATGCCCTGGAAGGCGAGGGTGAGGGTGCCTACGGTGGGGTGTCGGAACGTCTTGGTGGTGTTCTTGCGGCCGGTGACCTCGTAGCGTTCCCATAGTCCGGCGAAGTCGGGGCTCTTGAGGAGTAGTTCGCCGACGAGGTGGGTGAGGTCGGGGGCATCGGGGTCGGTGCCGGCGAGGGCGCGTAGGCGGGCGACGCAGCCGCGGATCTGGTTGTCCCAGTTGGGGAAGACCTGGTGGGCGGCGGGGTGCAGGAACAGGTAGCGGGCGAGGTTGCGCTGGGTGGCGGGCCAGTCCTCCATCCCGGCGTACAGGGCAAGGCCGCCGGGGTTGTGGGCGAGGAGGTCCATGCTGCGGCTGACGACGTAGGCGGGATTCGGGCGGACGGCTTCGAGCAGCAGTCTCAGGTGGGGGCGCACGGTGCGGCTGGGTGCGGCGGCGGGCTGTCCGCCGTAGCGTGCGGCGCGCACGGCCAGGTCGCGTAGGTGCTGGTGTTCGGCGTCGTCGAGTTGGAGTGCGCGGGCGAGGGCGTCGACGACGGCGGGGCTGGGGCGGGTTTCCTTGCCGCGTTCCAGGCGGGTGTAGTAGTCGATGCTGACTCCGGCGAGCGTGGCCAGTTCCTCGCGTCGCAGCCCGGGGGTGCGGCGTACGCCGGGTCCGGGGGTCAGGCCGGCGGACTGGGGGCTGGTCTGGGTGCGGCGGGCGCGCAGGAAGCGCCCCAGTTCCTCGCCGCTGCTGTGCTGCTCGGGTGCCATGGCCCCATTTTCCCTCGGCCGCCACCGCGACACGCGGGTCCAGGGGGGCCCTGTCATGCCCCCGCTCGCCGTTCCCTGGCAGATCCCGGTCAGCCTGGCAGGGCGGCGCTGGGGCAGGCTCGAAGGTGCGCAGCGATGACCGTCGCCACACGGCGGCCGGCTCCCGGCAGCGCATCGCGCACGGCTGGCGGACCAGCCGCGCTCAGGTGACGGTGAACCGGGGCCGCCCCTCTGGGCACGGTCTCGCTGACGGACCCGAGAGGAGCGAGCATGGCGGACTGGGACGGTTCTGACCTGAAGAGGGCCGGTGCGGCCGAGGAACTGGACCTGTCGTCGCGGCGGGCGGACGGCTCGCTGCGGGCACCGGTGACGATGTGGGTGGTCCGCGCGGGCGATCACCTGTATGTGCGCTCGGTCAAGGGCACCGCGGGGCCCTGGTACCGGGGTGTGCAGTCCCGCCGCCAGGGCCGCATCCAGGTCGGCGGGGTGGAGCGAGGCGTCGCCTTCGGCGTCGCCCCCGCCCGCGCCTCCATCGACGAACTGATGCCGCACATCCTGGACGGCTCGATCCACCCCGGACGCGTCTTCGACCGCACCCTGCCCCTGGAAGACATCGCCGAGGGCTACCAGGCGATGAACGATCGCACCAGCCTCAAGGTGGCGATCCGCCCGTGACCGCCCCCGGATCCAACGACCAGGCCGCCGCCACCCACGAGCGGCTATTGCCCGGCCACGTATCCACTGGAAGGCCGGTCCACCACCACTCCCGTCACCCGGATGGCGCAGGGCCTGGCGGTGCAGAAGCAGATCGTCGGCGGCCAGGCCGTGGACGCGACCTTGCTGCTGCCACCGACTTCCCTGTCGGGGAATGACCATCCGCACTACAGCAGCCCGCCACCTGAACAGGAGAGCAACGATGCAGCACGTCAGCCTCGGAGACCTGGACGTCGCCCGGATCGGACTCGGTGCGATGGGGATGTCCCACGGTTACACCGGTGCCGGAACCGACGATGAGCAGTCGATCCGTACCATCCACCGTGCCCTGGAGCTGGGTGTCACCTTCATCGACACTGCCGAGGTGTACGGTCCCTACACCAACGAGGAACTGGTCGGCCGCGCTCTCAAGGGGCGCCGGGACCAGGTGGTGCTGGCCACGAAATTCGGACTGATCTCTTACACCGGTCGGCAGGGCGCGGACAGCGGCCCGGACAGCATTCGCACCGCGGTGGAGGGCTCGCTCAAGCGCCTGGGCACCGACCACATCGACCTGTACTACCAACACCGGGTGGACCCCGGCACGTCGATCGAGGAGACCGTCGGCGCGCTGGCCGAGCTGGTCGCGGAGGGCAAGATCGGGCACATCGGCCTGTCCGAGGCCGGGCCCGACACCATCCGCCGCGCGCATGCGGTGCATCCGGTGACCGCGGTCCAATCCGAGTACTCGCTGTTCACCCGTGATCCCGAGGCCCGGGTGCTGCCGGTGCTGCGCGAACTGGGCATCGGCTTCGTCCCGTTCTCGCCCCTGGGACGCGGGTTCCTGACCGGCACGATCCGCTCCACCGAGCAGTTCGATCCCACCGACTTCCGCGCCGACAACCCGCGGTTCAGCGGCGAGAACTTCCAGCACAACCTGCGCCTGGCCGACGAGGTCGCCGCCGTCGCCGCCCAGACAGGGGCAACCCCTGCCCAGGTCGCCCTGGCCTGGCTGCTGGCCCAGGGCGAGAACATCGCCCCCATCCCCGGAACCCGGCGCGTGGCCCGGCTGGAGGAGAACGCCGCAGCCGACGCAGTCCGGCTGACCGAGGAGCAGCTCGCCAGGCTGACCAGCCTGCCCCCAGCGGCCGGCGACACCCACAACGCGGCCCAGATGCGCATGATGGAGCGCTGAGCCTGCCGCAGTCACACGTGCCCTCCGTCTGAGAGCGAGGAGCACCCCGTGGCGTTCGTCAAGGCGCAGCCGACCGCGCTGATCGGCATCCGCGACGGCACCGCGCCCGACGCCGACGGCCCCGGGACCACCTGGCTGGAGCACATCACCGACCAGCGGTACAAGGCCGAACGCACCCGCAGCCACTGACCGCCGAACGCACCCGACGAGCTTGCGACCCTCGACGCGCTCGACACCGGCGTACGCGGCGGACCCGAACCCAAGGACATCACCCTGGAGACCTTCGGCCGGAACATCCCCGAAGCCTGAACAGCAGCAGCATCTCCGGACATCACCCTGGAACACGCCCCTCTGGAATGCGATCGCTCCACCGGCTCAACTGTCGGACGGGGTCCGCAATCGAGCCGGCTGACCAGCGAGAACTTGAGTCTGCGGAGAGTGAACGAGCCGTGCGCGCTCACCTCGTGGTCGGGTGGCTCCTGGTGTCAGCGCCGCTACCCTTCGCGGCTGTTCTGGTGACCCTCGGCCCGGGTGTTGGCGTTGTGGTTCTCCACGCTGTGAGGTTCGCTGTTGACCGATGCGTTCAGCAGATCGACGCCCGTCAACGGATGCAAGTTGTTCAGGGTGCCATCGGCAACACCGGCATGTGCACTGGGGGTGATCAGGGCAGCCACCACTCCCGTGGCAAGGGAAGCAACCGCAAGCATCATTCGTTTCTTCATGCCCACTCAACCGGCAACCACGTGTGTCGGTCACGGCACAGTTCACAGTCGGCCGAATCCACTGGGTGGCGCCGTGCCTCAGCTCGGCAGCGGCTGTGCTGGCGTCCTCACTGTCACCGCAGGTCAGAGCGCTCGGTGCGCCTGCCCGGGGTCCTGGCCCTGCTCGGGGCCGCTGATCGCGCCTACACCCCGGGCGGCACTGGCGACGTGCTAGTAACCCCAGCGCCCCCGGCTGCCGTCCTGGCGGCAGTGGATCATGCGCCCGTTCCCCGCATGCGTGGAGCTGCCGATGTCGGCGTTGCGGCAGAACTGGCCCGCGTTGTAGCAATTCCCCGCGTTGGAAACGATCTCGCACTCGGCGGGCGCGGGCTCTGTTGTCTGCGGGGCCTTGGTTGTGGGCCTCGGTGTGGCCTTGACCGTGTGCCGGGTCGTCGGGGCGGTGGTCGGCGTCTTCTGGCTGGTGCTCACGACGGGGGTGAGCGAAGGGGATGGCGCGGCGGTGGTCGAGAGAGACGGTGTCGGCGACGGGGAGGCGGTTGTCGGGACCGCCGAAGCAGTGGCCGAGGACGGGGCAGTGGCGGGTGCGTCGTTGGGGACCGGACCGCAGGCCACGGCGATCCCCGCCACCACCACGGCAACCAGCGCCCGTCCGACAGCTCCCCTGCGCCGTCGGCTCTTGATACCGCCATCCTTCATGTCGCCGTGGCTGTTGGTGTCGCTGTTTGGATCGGCGTTGCGCATCGGTACCCCCACCAGAAGCCGCCAGAGAAGGCACATCATATGAACGGCCGTCCGGCTCTGGCGGGTTTCGGTTGAATCGTGACCAACGCTCCATGTACGTCAGGATGCGCGGGTGACGGCCTGCTTGTCGGAGCCCGGCCATCAGGTTCTGGACGTTCACCCGCTACAGCGCCCCGGCCACCGCGACCACCCTCGCGGTCAGCGCCGCCTACATGTGGGTGCGCTACTGCGCCCTGACCTGCCCTCACCAATCCGAGAGCGGAGCAGATGCGCGTGCCGCTCAACGTGTGACGTCGTTGGCCGAATGTGATCGAGGGCTCTCGGGAGGAAAGCCCTTGCTTTCCGCCTTCGAGAAGTGAACTCAGTAGGGCGTCTTGACACCCCTGAAAGAACACTGGCTTCATGTGTTGCGGCACTTGGCGGACTGAACAATTCCGAGTGCCGAGCATTCCGGTTGCTGTTCTCGGCCGTCGCGTCGAGTGGCGGCGCGTCGTACCCCTCAGCCGTTCCTCGTGAGGGGAGCGCCATCCGCAAGTGTGGGAGCGCTCCCGCAACTGGTGTGCGGACCGCCCACCGTCCGGGTGCGGCAGCAGACCGTACCCGGTGACAGAAAGGAATTCCGTGTCCAGATCATTCGCGGGGCCACGCCAAGCGGCCGGGGCGGTGGCGAGCCTCCTGGCCGCCCTGCTGATGTGCGCACTGTCGCTGACCTTCGCGCCGTCCGCGTCCGCCAACACCACCATCTGCGACAAGACCGGCAGCATGGCGGTTTCGGGCGGCAAGTACATCGTCCAGAACAACGAGTGGGGTGACTCCATCCCGCAGTGCATCGACGTTTCGGACGACGGTTTCAAGGTCACCACGGGGTGGCACAACGTGGGCACCAGCGGCGCGCCGGCGGCCTATCCATCGATCTACGCCGGCTGTCACTACGGCAATTGCTCCTCGGGCAACGGCCTGCCGCTGCAGGTGTCGTCGTTCGCCAACCCGCAGTCCAGCGTCGACTTCTCCACCGCCGACGGGCAGTGGGACGCCGCCTACGACCTGTGGTTCGACACCAATCCCAATCCGGCGGGCCAGAACAACGGCGCTGAAATCATGATCTGGGCCAACCACTCCGGTCCTCCGTCGCCGGCCGGCTCCAAGGTGGGGACCGTCTGGTTGGAAGGCGCCAACTGGGACGTGTGGAAAGGCCGGTTCGGTGACAACGGCAGCATCGGCTGGAACGTCGTGTCCTACGTCCGTCAGCAGCCCACCAACGCAATCTCGGTGAGCATCAAGGACTTCACCACTGACTCGATCGCTCGCGGCTACATGTCGCCTGCGTGGTACATGACCAGTGTGCAGTTCGGCTTCGAGCCGTGGGTCGGCGGCCCCGGACTGGCCGTCAACTCCTTCTCCTACACCTCCAACGGCTCGGGTGGCGGTGGTGGAGGCGGTGGCGGCGGTACACCGGGCACGATCGTGGGACAGGGCAGCGGCCGCTGCCTGGACCTGAAGGACTGGAGTGCCACTGACGGCACCGCCGTCCAGTTGTGGGACTGCGGCACGGGCTGGAACCAGAAGTGGACACCGGCCAACGGCGCCCTCACCAACCCGCAGTCGGGCAAGTGCCTCGACGTATCCGGAGGTTCCACGGCGAACGGCGCCCGCGTCCAACTCTGGTCGTGCAACGGCACCGGCGCCCAGAAGTGGCAGACCAACGGCAACGGCACGATCACGAACCCGCAATCCGGCAAGTGTCTGGACGCCGGTGGTTCAGCCAACGGCGCGTTGCTGCAGATCTGGGACTGCAACGGCAGCGGCACCCAGGCCAATCAGGTGTGGACGTTGAAGTAGCGCCCCGGTCAGGCATCGAGAGCCGCGGTGCCTGACCGTCCCGATCGGCCGGCAGGGGTGGGGAATGTTCCGGCGGGCCGCCTCGTTCACCCTGGGCTCGTCCACGTCGCTATCCCTGGGAGCATCGTGCCCGAAACCATCCCCGTCACCTCCACCGTTCTCCCGGTACTGCCGCCCTTGAGCGTGCAGGCCGAGCGTCTGATCGAGCTGGGGGTGCATGAGATCGCTGGGCTGCCCGCCGCCGAGCTTCGTATGTTCGCGGAGGCAGCGGGGGCAGCCGAAGCCGCCGAGGGTGCTGCGTCCGGCGATGGCGCCCTACTCGCGGTTCATCCGCACCAAGCCCCTGCCTCCGCCCTGGCGCCGCTGCTCGGCCGCGACGGCAAGCCGGGTTTCGTCGTCACCGACATGCCCGACGTCGACTTCTTCACCCCGCTGGAGACGGTCGCAGTGCCCGACGCTCCCCTCTACCTCCTCACGGGCCTCGACCGCGGTGACCGGATGGTCAACTGGAGCCCGAACGAGGCGCTGCCCGCCCTCACCGAACAGGCCCGCACCCCGCTGGTGCTCACTGAGGGCATCCACTGGGTGATGCAGCAGCCCGCCGTCCTGGAGCGCAATCACTGCTTCATGACCATCGGCTCGCGGCTGCGTAAATCCAACGGCGCCCTGGACGCCCGTACCCCGGCTGTCTGGATCAGCAACGGCACCGGGCGGGACGGCCGCGAGCGCCGTAACGCCCCCAAGGTCGGCTGGTGTTGGGCGGGCAACCGGCACACCTGGTTGGGCTTCGCCTCCGCAACAGCCCGGGTCCAGGGCCCGTATCGGGTCCTGATCCATCACGATTCCGCGGGAGGTGCCCGACGTTGACGCGCGAAGCGGCGTGAGTGGGGGCGCCCGGTGCTCGCCGGGCGCCCTCGTCGGGGTCCCCTGTACTCAGCCCTCAGCCGCGTACCGGCATGATTCCGTGGAGCCGTCGGGGTTTGGGGGCGTCCAGCATGGTGACACCGTTGTAGCGGCGGCCCTGGACGAAGAGCACGGGAGCGGCGACGAACGTGACGAAGATCGAGGCGACGCTGACGGGGAACAGGACCGGGAGCGACTGGCCCTCGGGCAGGGTGCGGCCGCCCTCGTGGATGGCGTAACCGAACGCCGCGAAGAAGACGATGACGCTCAGGGCGGCCAGGACCAGCAGGACAGCGCTGGTTCGGCGGGTACGGGCCTCCGTGCGGACCTCGGCCAGCAGGGAGGCGTCGCACACGGGGCAGGTCAGCTCGACGCTCTGCTTGCCCGACGCCGGCCGGCGCACCCGGTTCAGGCTGTCCTGCCAGGTGATCCTGCGGGTCCGGGTGAGAAAGCCGGTCGTCCGGTCACTGAGGATGTGGCGCACCGCGACTTCCACGGTGCCTGGTATCGGTCTGTTCATGTCCCTGCAGCCCCCTCCGTCGCACGCCCCGATGTGGGTGCGCAAGGAACACAGTGTCGGGTTCGCGACGCGGGGATCAACAGCTCGCGAAAGGCTTTGCCTTGGCCATGCCTTCGGGGTGGGCGGGCTCTCAGTCTCTCTCCGGCGGCCGGCCCGTGTGGTCGACCCGCTCATCCTGGTCCTGGTCCTGGTCCTGGTTCTGGTCCTGGTCGTGTTTCTGTTTCTGCTTCTGCGCCCAGGTGTTCGCCCACTGGTCGAGCGGGGCGAGGGCGCGGCCGAGGTCTGCTCCGGTGGGGGTGAGTTCGTAGCCGTCGGCCGAGGGGGTGATGATCCCGCTGGACGTGAGCTCGCGCAGTCGCTGGTACAGGACGCTGGAGGACAGGCCTTCGCACTGCGCGAGCAGGGCGCGGGCGCCGATCGGGCCCGCGCGCAGTTCCCAGAGGATGCGCAGCGCCCAGCGGCGCCCGAACAGGTCCATCGCGGCCATGATCGGCCGGCCGGTCGACGAACCGCGGACCGGTCCGCCCGGGCGGGGTGTCGGCATGAAGCTCCTTGTGTTTCGTTATTCGAAACACTAGCATCGTCCACCCCTGCTTCTGCATCCGGATCAGCACAACGGGAGGACCGATGGCACGGATCGAGCCGCTGGAGCCGCCGTACACCGATGAGGTCGGCGCACAACTCGGGCGCATGATGCCTGCGGGTGCTCCGCCGATCGGGCTGTTCCGGATGTTCGCCAGGAATCCGCCGATGACCGGCGCCATGCATGGATGGGGCCGCTACGAGCTGAGCAGGCAGCTGACGTTGAGCTTGCGGGAGCGGGAGATCGTCATCGACCGGACGTGCGCGCGGTGCGGCTGCGAGTACGAGTGGGGCGTGCACGTGATGACGTACGCCGACCGGGTCGGCCTCACCCGTGAGCAGACGGCGTCCCTCGTCCACGGCGGAGCCACCGACGCGTGCTGGGCGTCCGAGCGGGAACGGCTGCTCATCCTCGCCGTCGACAGCCTGCACGAGCGCTCCGACATCGACGACGCGTTGTGGGCTCGGCTCGCATCGGCCTTCGACGACCTCCAGTTGATGGACCTGCTCCTGCTGTGCGGCTGGTACCACGCCATCAGCTTCGCCGCGCGGGCGGCGCGCCTGCCGCACGAACCCGGCGCGCCACGCTTCGCCGACGTCGTCCCCCGCACCCGATGAGCAGCCCTTCCCGTCCACCGGCGGCCCGCACGGGTCTGCCGGCCATGACCGTGCACGCGTGCCTGCGCGAGGGCGGTGGCGGAAGCCCGACCGCGGTTGTGGACGAGGCATCATCATCTCCGTCCGGCCACCTGTTGACCGATGACGAGCGCCGCGCGGTACCCGCCCTGGCCGGCACCTCCCACGCGGCTTTCCTCTCGCAGGACGGCGAACGGGCGGCCGGGAGCGGGGACGACCGGCCCGTGGTCACCGTGCGTTTCTTCACCGCTGAGGGGGAGTTGCCCGCGTGCGGTCACGGCACCGTGGCCGCCTTGGCCTTCCTCGCTCAGCGCGCGGGGGGCAGGGAGTACCAGGCAGCCCTGCGCGTGGCCGGCGCGTCGTCGAGGGTCGCGCAGTGTGCGGGGCGTCATCTGTCGAGGCCGCCTTCGAGGCGGGGCCGGTCGGCCTGCGTGAGCCCACATCAGGTGAACTCGCGCTGCTCCTGCCCGCTCTGGGACTCCGCACGGCGGTCGCCTCCGGAGCGTGCATCGCCACGCTGGGACGTCCGCGGCTCCTCCTGCCTCTTCCCACCCGCTCCGCTCTCGCCGTCCTGAGCCCGGACCTCGACCGGCTCGCCGCCGCTTGTGATCGCCTGGGCCTGCTGGGCGCGTTCGTCCACGCCCCGATATCGCCCTCGGGGCGGGTCGCGGCCCGCATGTTCGCCCCATCGATCGGCGTACCGGAGGACATCGTCAACGTGAACAGCTCCGCCTGCCTGGCCGCCCACCTGCTCGGCCGTCAGGGCACCACCGGGATCACCGTCGACATGGGCGATGCGCTGGGCCGTCCCTCCACCGTCACCGCCGCCGCACGCCGCACTTCGTCGGGCCCGATGGTCGAGGTCAGGGGCACCGCAAGGATCGGGCATGTGCTCCGATTGCCGGAACGGTTGGTTCCTCCCGGCGGGCGAACAGTCCGGCCCTGAACCCCAAAGCCCGTCCCCGTGACGACCACCGCACCGTGGCCCGACGTAGGGGCGAAGCCGTCGCCTTCTCCGACGCAATACGATCAACTTCCCTGAACCGACGCCATGATGAAGGGGGAGCCGCGAATGCTGAACTACAACATCGATGTCTCCGACGTGGACTACGACCTCGTGCTGTCGGACCTGACTGCCGAAGGGGACCAGCTCGACGCCCTGGTGGCCGCCGGGGGCGACTGGACCCGGCCCACGCCGGCCGTGGGCCGGACGATCGCGCACCAGATCGCTCACCTCCGCGCGGCGGATGCGAACGTGCTGGTCGTCCTGCGTACGCCCGGCGCGTTCGACGCGGTGACACCGTCACCAAGGCCGTTTCACATCTCGGGCCACACTGACGGAGGACCACAGGACCTGGGTGCGCTCAGCCCGGGCTGAGGGCTGTGACCACGGAAGGAATGCCTAGACCTCGGGAAGGGAAGGATCGGGCGTCCAGGGAGATGGTGCGGTGACGGACCAGCGTTCGTGGTCGCGCCAGGCTCCGTCGATGTAGAGATAGGCGGGCGACAGACCTTCGTAACGAAAGCCCAGGCGCTGGACCAAGGACAAAGACGCCTTGTTCGCCGGCTGGATGCTCGCCTCCAGCCGGTGGAGCCGCAGGTCGTTGAAGGCGTGCTGCAGGGCCAGGGTGAGCCCTTCGGTCATGTAACCCCGTCCCGCAGACGGGGCGAAAGCCGCATAGCCGAGGGACGCGCCCTGGTAGCGGCCCCGGATGATCGAGTTGATGTTGACCATGCCGGCAGCTGCACCGGTCTCCTGAACGCGGATCACCAAGCCCAGGTTTGTGCCGTCGCTGAAACGGTGCATCCAGCCCTGGAACTCCTCTGCGGTCGCGGGCAGTTGCATCCACGGCGAATGGAGGTCGGTGCTGGCCCGCACGAGCGAGCAGAACTCATCCTCGTCGGAGAGGGTGAGCGGGCACAGTTCAACCCGTGACGGCATATTGGACATGGGCCAATGTTAGGACCTCACGCCTGCGAGCTCATAGTCGAGGTCGTTCGGGCTCAGGACCGCCGAGGGTCGCTGCGCTGTCGGTTCTCACCGGCCGCGCAGACCGGCGCTGATCGCCCTGCCGGTCAGGCGGACGGCGTCGGCAAGGTGTTCCAGGTTCTGTGCGGGATCGGTCAGGACGCACAAGGAGGCCACCGGGACACCGCCCGCGCTGTGCAGAGGCACGGCCACACAGCACACCCCCGCGGTCACCTCCTCCCGGTCGAACGCGACACCGTGGTCCCGGATCTCCGCCGCCTCCCGGCGCCAGGCCGCAGGGAGCGGGTCGAGCGGGAGGGCGGGGTGTGCTCCGGACACAAGGACCTTTCCCGCCGCGGTGAACCACGGCAGGGGCGTACCCCTTCGGGGCGGAGCCAGGGCATTGTCCCCGCCGGAGGCCCAGTGCATGACGAGGGTCTGTCCTTCCCACAGCACGCTGATCCCCACTGTCGTGCTGGTGACTGCCGCCAGGCGGCGGACCGGCTCCCTCGCCGCGGCCCGCAGTCCGGGATGCGGCTGCCATTCCTGCCCCAACCGGAACATCCGCGGACCCATGCGGTACCCCGAGCCGCAGCGCTGGACGGCGCCCAGTTCGATCAACTGCTCCAGAAGCCGGTACGTGGTCGACTTGGGCAGGCCGCTCTGCGCTGCCAACTGGGTCAGCCGCGCCTCCCCGGCCCGGTCCACCGCCTCCAACAGCCCGAAGGCGCCCTGCAGCACGCCCCGCCCGCCGTCCTCCGGCGGCGATGGAGCCGGTCTGTCCAGGAAATCGTTCGACTGCCTCACCGATGGGCCCCCGTTTTCGTCATCGTCTCGCCGGATCCACCCTGAGTCGGATCCGGTCACCCGACATCCGTGGCCGCCACGGACCGAGGATTCCGTGGTGGCCACGGACGCCCGCCTCGTACGTGGGGACGCACGCTCCCGCACACAGGTGGATCGGGGACCTGCGCCGAAGAGCGGAGACGCGAATGATCACAACAACCGGAACCGCCGAGCGCTGTGCCCCGGCACCGGGACGGACGAACCTATGACGGCCTGTCGACGGTCTTCCCCGCATCCCGTGGGCCGGCCCCGGAAGCCGGACCGGTTGGAGGCCGGGCCGTCGCCGTCGCGCCCATCGTTGCCAGCACGGCCTCGCCCTGTGCCTGCTGCTCTCCGCCGAGGAGAACGAGCGTGCGGGCCCACTGGTAGCGGCACCCGGCATCGGCAAGGGCTGTGGCCGAGATGGCCAATGCGTCGCGGCCGCCGTCGCGCCCGTTCACGGCCGCCGCACGGTCGACGATGGCGGCCGCGATCGCGTTGCCGGCTGTGGCCGGGCGTGCGCGCTGGATGCGGGCTGCGGCGTCCTCGTTCCCGGACATGACGGCGGACTCGGCCCACAGGGCGGCGTACCAGGTGCGCCACACGCTGTCGGCCCAATGGTTCAAGTCCTCCGGGGGCGTGTCCAACACCTGCACCGCCTGCTGGGGGAGGCCGCGGTGCAGCAGGACCAAGGCGTCGAAGACTTCTCCGCAGCGATGAAGTTCCGCCGTCGAGCCGGGCGTCCTGAGGGTGTTCACGATGTCCAGCCACTCAGCCCGGGCGTCGTCGTTCCCACGCAGCCCGTGGACCGTCGCCGCCGCGTACGCGGGACCGCTGAGGTTGCCGGCACGAGGCCGACCGGCTCGCTCCCATCCCTCGCGGAATCGCTGCGCCAGTGTGACCGTCTCGTCCCAGTCGCCCGCGAGTGCTGTGACGACGATCAGCCGCCGTGTCGCCAGGTGTCCCTCCTCGCGGTAGAACGGCAGATCCCGCAGGCGCTCGGCATGGGCTCTTGCGGCTCGTAGGTCACCGGCAGCGACGGCGCAGTTGCAGGCCATGCCGAGCGCGTCGAAGAGCTCCAACGCAGATGCGGCCGTCACGGGCATCGGGGCCAGCAGTTCGGTGCGGTGCAACGCGCCGGCCGCCGCGCCACCGACGTCGCCGCGAACCAGCCGCACGGTCGTGAGCTAGTCGAACACGGCGCTCTGGATCAGCGGGTCGTCGACGCGGCGGGCCAGTGTGAGCGCGCGCTCGATCAGCTCGGCGGTGACCGGATCGGCCGGTGAGCTGTTACATGCCTCAGCGGTGAGCAGCCGGACCTGCGCGGCCAGGTCGTCGCCGGCCAGCGACCACCCCTCGGCGATCAGCGCTTCCACCTCCCCGACCGCGGGCCCGGTTGCCATGAGCCCGGGGACGCGGTTGATCAGCTCGGCGTTCCGGGCGAGGTCACCGGCTGCGCCGGCCCGGTCGCCGGCGCGCAGGGCCGCGTCGGCCGCGGCCCTGCGCAACCGCAGTGCCTCGTTGCCGGCATGTCGTGACTCGGCGGCACCCGCGGCGCCGCGCAAGGCATCGGCGGTGGCCAGGTCGTCCGCGGCAAGTTCGGCCGCCTGCTGGTAGCGCCGCTGCGACTCACCGGGCAGACCCCGGATGAAGCTCAGTTCGGCCAATCCGATGGCCAACCGGTATGCGTCGGGGTGGTATTCGGTATTGCCTGCTGCCCAGGCCAGGGCACTCCGCAGTTCGTCGGCGACCAGATCGTAGGCAACGCGCCAGGAGGTGACGGGCTCGTGGGAGGTGACCTGGAGCTCCGTGCTTTCGTCCAGACACCACTGGAGGTGGCGTGAGAGCGCCTCGACCGACTCGCCTGCCTCGTCGAGCCGCTCCGCACCGTACTGACGGATCGTTTCCAAGGCGCGGTAGCGCGTCCCACCGGGCTCGGCGATGGCGATCAGCAAGCTCTGGTCCGCGAGCCCGGCCAGGACGGTTGCCATGGCGCCGGCCGACACCGGCGGCCAACCGGCCAGTACCGTTGCCGCGGCGCCGGCGGTGAACGGGCCGGTGAATACCGAGATCCGGCGCAACACCGCCTGATCGGGGTCGGCCAGCAGCACGTAACTCCAGTCGAGCGTCAAGCGCAACGAACGGTGCCGGTCATCGATCCGTGGTCCGCCGGTCAGCAGCCGCAGCCGGTCGGCCAGCCCGGTTTCGAGCCCGTCGAGCCCGAGCGAGGCGTACCGGGCAGCGGCCAGTTCGATCGCCAGCGCCATGCCGTCGAGGCTCCGACACACAGCGGCGATGCGCTTCTTGTCGACGGACACCGGCAGGCTCCCGCCGGCCGCAGCCCGCCCGAGAAACAGCTCGACCGCGTCACCCGGGCCGCCGTCGGCGGCCTCGATGGACAGCCCGGGCACCGGAAAGACCCGTTCGAAGGGCACCAGCAACCTGGCGCGGCTGGTGGCGAGCACCGTCATCCGGGGGCCGGCGGCGAGCAGCCGCTCCAGCAGAACCGCCACACCCTCCAGCAGGTGCTCGCAGTTGTCCAGCACGAGCAGCGTTTCCCGGCCGGCCATCCAGCCGACGACGTGGTCCGTCGCCGAGAGGCCCTGACTCTCCCCGAGGCCGAGCGCGTCCGCAATCGCCGACGCGATCATCAAGGGGTCAACCGTCGGAACCAGGTTGACGTACCACACGCCGTCGGCGAAGCGGTCGTTCGCGTCAGCAGCGACGCTCAGGGCCAGGCGGGTCTTGCCGACCCCGCCCGGCCCGACCGCTGTGACCAGTCGATGCTCGTACAGCGCTCGGGAGAGCGCCGCACGCTCGGCCACCCGTCCCACGAACGATGTCAACGGTGACGGCAGTGCGGCGACTGCGGTGCGCGTGCCCGCCGTTCCGGAGTGCTGGTTCGCGGATACGGCGGCCAGGGCGCGGCGATCGTCCACCTGAAACTTGCGCAGCAACGAGGAGACATGACTCTCGACGGTACGGACGGAGATGAACAGCCGAGCCGCGATCTCGGCGTTGGTCAGATGTTCGCCGAGCGCGGCAAGGACCTCGGCCTCACGGGCCGAGACGCCTACCTCGGGAGGTGTCCCCTGATTGGCCACGTTCAGATTGTGCACATGGGTGGGGCGAATGACGCAGGGGTTCGGCCAGAGCGAGCATGCGGTGCACCGAAATCCGGCCGACACCCGGTGTGCGCCGCGGTCGCCATCACCTACGTCGCGCTGGACCGGCCGCCCGACCTTCTCGACACCAACAACTGGTGGCGGGGTGGGACCGATATCGAGGCTGCCTACGCCGCCGCACTGGACGGGGACACCGGCACGCCGGCCTTTTGGGCTCCTGTCGTTGGCGGTTCGGTGATCCTGTCCACGTCCGTTTCCCGCGTCTCGTGCGGTGGGAGCCGAGAGGCGCTCGCAAGCCAGTTCCCGTGCGACGTTGCCCAAGGGGCGGCGGGGAAGCTGACCAGGAGCAGGGTCACGTCGTCGGCGTAGGCGGCGGTGTCCGGCAACAGCCCACGGACCACGAGGTCCGCAATCTCATCCAGGTTGGCGGTGACGGTGAAGGCGCGGTGCAGGGAGGCAGTCAGCAGGTTGAGCTGAATCTCCATGTCGCTGCTCGGGGTCTCCACCAGTCCCGGCGGTATACAGGGCGAAGGTCGCGTTGGGATGGATGGGAAAGCACATCTGTTCGTGGTGTACCCCACCGCGAGAACTGCCTCGGTGTTCTCGTCCCCAGACACGGAGTCCGGCCAGGCCAACGAGAGCGAGCAGCGCGAGCGGTACCTCTGACCGGACTGTACGAGCGATACCGTCAGCGCCGCCTTGTGCGCCTTGGACTGTGGGAAGGCGCCACAGGATGGCCCAGCGGCGAGTGAACGACCAGTCATGGTACGGGGAGCATCAAAGGCGCCCGCCGATGGGGCTGGTGGCCGATGGCATGGCCGGCTGAGGCAGTTCGGGTATCCGAGGAAGCTGCGGCGCGCGGGGTACTGCCTTTCCCACTGTGGGCGCGATCCCCTGTGCATCCGCCTCGCCACTCCCATCCGCAGTATCCGGAACGTGTCATTTCGCCTGCCCGGCCAGTCTCGGTATGAACCCGCCGCGCGGCTCGCGGATGCACCCCCGCGGGGGCTCCCGAACAGGAGGTCCCCGGTGTCGTCCAAACGCTTCGGAGGCTCACCGCTGACCGGTAGCCGGCCACTCCGAGCCGCCCCGACTGCTCTTCTGGAACAGCGACCCAGGGGACCGGGGTTACGGCGCCATGAGTCGGACGATCTCGCGCGGGCGCGATTCGCGCTCGTCGTAGGCGATGTCCAGCCCTGCCGCTTTGACCGCTGCGAACGATGTAGCGAATGCCTCCTCGGACTCCCATTGCACAATCGACACCACCGCCTCGCCGTCGGCGGACACCCAGCAGTCAGCTGAGAGGCATCCCGGTGTCCGCCCAAATTCCTCGGCGACTCGCTGGACGCGTAAGACGAACTCTTCGCGGTGCGAAGGATGCGGATAGTGGCTGGCTACCATGCCCATCTTCACGAAGCTCTCCCTGCGTTCCCCGACGGTACGTCGGCTGGTGGAATGACTCGTGATCGATCCTCACATGAACGGGGGCGCTCCATGGTGGATGCGCTTCGTTTCCAGGGAAGTAGTAGCCGCGCACAGGTGCTGCCTCGGATGTGCAGGTGATCCAACGGGCCTGGTAGACGCTGCTCATGGCTCCGGCCTCGGAGACCTCAGGGAGCAATGCCGACGCCGTCGATGCGGCTCCAGCGCTTCTCCTGGGCGGCGGTCATGGCCGGCCAGTGGCGTCCGCCCGGCCGTGCATTGACCCGTGAGGCGTAGGAGTCCGGGTGGAAGTTCGGGTGATCTTTGTGTTCATGGTGTTCGCTCAGCCATGGCTTGGCGCGGGCTCGGGACCGGGGGCCCACCCAGGAACTCCAGTGCCGCACGCCGATGCCTCGCCGCCGCCGGTCAGGCCTCCGCTCGTTCGGGGTGGGTCAGGTTGGTCCCGGTGGCGGGGTCGAACACGTGGATCCGAGGGGTGTTGATCCACAGCTCCAAGGGCTCGCCCTCGGCAGCGCGGGTGGCGGGGCTGAGGCGGGCGACGATCTGGTGTCCCTGCATGCCGGTGTCCGCGCGGCCGGAGTCCGCGGCGAGCTCGGCGAGTTCGGCGGAGCCGGCGGGCCCGCCCTCCTCGGTGAAGTGGACGTAGACGTCGGAGCCGACCGACTCACGCACCTCGACGGTGGCGGTACACACCAGCCCGGCCCCCCGCTGCTCGGTCAGGGCGGCGTCCTCGAAGTCCTCGGGGCGGATGCCGACGATGAGGTCCCGGGAGACGTTCCCCTGTTCCAGCACGCGCCGCGCCCGGTCCTCGAGCGGGAGGTCACCGAGCGAGGTCCGCAGGACACCGTTCCCCAGGGTGGCACCGAGGAAATTCATGCCGGGGGAGCCGATGAAGCCGGCGACGAAGAGGTTGACCGGTGCGTCGTAGAGGTGCTGCGGCGTGCCGACCTGCTGGACGAGGCCGCCGCGCATCACCACGACACGGTCGCCCAGGGTCATGGCCTCGACCTGGTCGTGGGTGACGTAGACGGTGGTGGTGCCGAGGCGGCGCTGCAGGGCGGCGATCTGCGTGCGCATCTGGACCCGGAGCTTGGCGTCGAGGTTGGAGAGCGGCTCGTCCATCAGGAAGGCCTTGGGGTCGCGGACGATGGCGCGGCCCATCGCGACCCGCTGGCGCTGGCCGCCGGAGAGGTTGGCGGGTTTGCGGTCCAGATGCTGGGTGAGGTCGAGGATACGGGCGGCCTCCTCCACCTTGGCGTTGACGACGGCCTTGTCGGTCTTGGCGAGTCTGAGCGCGAAGCCCATGTTCTCGCGGACGTTCATGTGCGGGTAGAGGGCGTAGCTCTGGAACACCATGGCGATGTCGCGGTCCTTGGGGGCGCGGTCGTTGACGACCTGCCCGTCGATCCGCAGGGTGCCCTCGGTGATGTCCTCCAGGCCCGCGATCATGTTGAGGGTGGTGGACTTGCCGCAGCCGGAGGGGCCGACCAGGATGACGAACTCCCCTTCGGCGATGGTGAGGTTGAAGTCGTTCACGGCAAGGGCGCCGTCGGGGTAGCGCTTGGTGATGCCGTCGAGGACGATCTCGGCCACGGTCTGCCTTCCTGGTCCCGCCCGGGTGGGCCGGTTATCCCTTGACTGCGCCGGCGGTGAGGCCGGCGACGATGCGGCGTTGGAACAGCAACACGAAGATCACGATGGGTACGGTGATCACCACGGCCGCCGCGGCGATGGACCCGGCGGGCTGCTGGAACTGCGAACTACCGGTGAAGAAGGCGATCGCCGCCGGGACGGTGCGGGCGGCGGTGGTGGAGGTCAGCGAGATCGCGAACAGGAAGTCGTTCCAGCAGAAGATGAAGACCAGGATCGCGGTGGTGAACACGCCGGGCGCGGCGAGCGGTGCGATCACCAGGCGGAACGCCTGGGCCGGGGTGGCGCCGTCCATCTTGGCGGCCTTCTCCAGGTCCCAGGGGATCTCCCGGAAGAACGCGGACAGCGTGTAGATCGCCAGCGGCAGGGAGAAGGTCATGTAGGGGATGATCAGTCCCGGCCAGGTGTCGAAGATCCCGAGCACCCGCTCGATGTTGAACAGCGGCGAGACCAGCGAGATCGGTGGGAACATCGCGATCAGCAGCGACATCCCGATCAGCAGCCGTTTGCCGGGGAATCGGAGCCGGGCGACCGCGTAGGCGGCCATCGTGCCGAGGACGACCGCGATCGTGGTGGCGATCAGGGCGATGCCGATCGAGTTGATCAGCGCCCGGGTGAACTCCGACGTCTGGAAGATGCCACGGTAGTTCGCCCAGGTCCATTTGCGCGGGATGAAGTTGCTGTCGCTGAGGGTGCTCGGGTCCTTGAACGAGAGCGCCACGATCCACCAGACCGGGAACAGCGCATACAGCACCACGATGAGGTTGACGACGCTCCAGCTGGTCAGGGTCTTCCCGCGGTGGGACATCATCGCCGCTCCGGTTCGCCGCCCGGCGCCGCGGCGCCGAAGATCTTGATGAAGATGAAGGCGAGCACCGCCACGCACAGGAAGATCAGCACCGAGATCGCCGACCCGATGCCGAGGTTGAGGGCGGTGAACAGGTTGTCGTAGCCGAGGATCGAGACCGATCCGGTGTCGTTCGAGCCGCCCGTCAGGACGTAGATGTTGTCGAAGATCCGGAACGCGTCCAGGGTGCGGAACAGCAGGGCGACCAGGATGGCCGGCTTCATCAGCGGCAGGATCACCAGCCGCAGCCGTTGCCAGAAGGTGGCACCGTCGACCATCGCGGCCCTGACCGTCTCACCCGGGACGAGCGCCAGGCCGGCGAGCAGCAGCAGCGCCATGAACGGCGTGGTCTTCCACACCTCGGCCAGGATGATCAGTCCGATGGCCTGCCACTGGTCGGTCAGCGGCGCGCTGCCCGCGGGCAGCAGCGCCGCGAGGTAGCCGGTCCCGGGGGTCCACGCGTACTGCCACGAGTACGCGGCGACGACGGTGACGATGCCGTACGGGATCAGGACGGCGGTACGGACGGTGCCCCGGCCGAAGACGGCCCGGTGCATCACCAGCGCCAGCGCCATGCCGAGGACCAGCTCGATCGCCACCGACACCACCGTGATGAGGGCGGTCACCCACAGGGCCTGCCACCAGAACGGCGAGGACAGCACAGCTCCGTAGTTGCCGAACCCGACCCACTTGGCCTGCGCGGGGAACCGCAGGTCGTAGCGCTGGAGCGAGAGGTAGACCGCGTAGGCGATCGGGTAGGCGGTGACGGCGACCATCACGGTCACCGCCGGCGCGCAGAGCAGCAGGCCGAGCCGGCGCTCCTGGCGGGCGCCCTCGGACAGTTCGGCGCGGCCGTGCCCGGCGGCGGCCTTCGTGGATGTGCTCACGGAATCAACCCCTTGGAACCGAGGGCGTCCTCGATCTGGCCCCGGAGGTCGGAGACGGTGCTCTCGGGCTGGATCCCGGCCGGTGGCGAGAGGGTGTGCGCGAGGGCGATCGACACGTTCTGGTAGGCGGGGGTCCGCGGTCGCACGCTCGCCGTGTCCAGCGCGTTCAGCACGTCGGCGGCGAAGGGATAGCTCTTCGTCAGTTCGGCCGCCTGGTAGAGACTGCGCAGCGAGGGCGGCAGGCCGCCCTTGAGGGCGTTGGTGAGCTGGTTGTCGCGGTTGCGCAGGCACAGCGTGGCCTGGAACGCGAGATCGGGGTGCTTGCTGTAGGCGCCGACGGCGAGGTCGATGCCGCCGATGGTCACGGTGGCCGGCCGGCCGGCGGTCACGCCGGGGTAGGGGGCCCACCTGAAGTGTTGGAAGAGCTTCGGCTGGTTGGCCTTCATCGACGGGTAGACGAAGGGGTAGTTGAGTTCGAAGGCGGCCGTTCCGGACTCCATGGCGAGCCGGTTCTCGTCCTCCATCTGGTTGGACAGTGACGGGTCCGCGGCGGCGGAGCGGGCGGTGGCGCGCATGATTCCGGCGGCGACGACGGCCGGCGGGCCGAGCGAGGGCGCCTGGGCGTCCGGGGTGAGGATCGACCCGCCCGCGCTGGTGACCAGGGTGTTGAACCAGACCGTCAGTCCCTCGTACTGGGCACCTTGGATCTCGACGTAGTGCGGCTTGCCCGCCTTCGCCAGAGCGTCGGCCTGGGCGAGCATCTCGGCCCAGCTCTTCGGAGGCACCGGCACCAGGTCGTCGCGGTACCACAGGAGCTGGGTGTTGGAGTTGTAGGGGACGGCGTACAGCCGGTCCTTCCAGGTCGCGGTCTGCACCGCGGCCTTCAGGGTGTCCGCGGTCGCCCGTGCCTTCAACGCTCCCGTCCACTCCCGGACCCAGCCCGCCTCGGCGAACTCCGCGGGCCAGGTGACGTCGAGGCCCATGATGTCGACCCCGGCGTCGTGGGCGGCCAATCGCCGCACCAACTGCTGCCGCTGCCCGTCCGCCGTCCGCGGCAGTTTGTTGTACCGGATCTGGTACTGACCCTTCGAGGCCTGGCTGCACCGCTCGGCCGCCTGTTGCAACGCGCCGGAATCGTCGGGGAAGTTGTACCAGTTCATCGTCACCGGACCGCCGCTGCTGCTGCTTCCGCACCCCGCGAGAGCGGAGGCGAGTAGCGGAAGGGCGGCGATGGCGGCCGGCCACCGCGCGCGCAAGGTCCGGCGCCTACGCATCTCACACTCCTGCTGTGGGGAACCCTCCTGGGGTTCTCACGGTAGGGAGACGATCGGCATTCGGCCGGTGACACTTCCGAAGTTTCTGTCCGAACCGACCGGATGGCGCAGCGCCCGTGCCTTCGTGGCGCCCGACTGCCGACCTCGGCAGGCAGGACGTTGCGCTTGACGACCCTGGACAGCGACCGCCGCGGCCTCACGATGGTCCGGTCGTAGGGTGGCGCTGTGACGAAGATGGCGGAACAGACGGATACCGGTCGGCTCATCTATGGGTGCATGGGGCTGGGCGGCAGCTGGGGCGACGAGCCCTACACCGCGCAGGACATCGCGGTCGCGGAAGCCGCCGTGGAAGCGGCCCTGGACAGTGGCATCAACACGTTCGACCACGCGGACATCTACCGGAGCGGCAAGGCCGAAGCGGTGTTCGGCGAGATCCTCGGCCGCGACCCGGAGCTGCGCAAACGCATCGTCGTGCAGACCAAGTGCGGTATCCGCCTCCAGGACGGGGACCGCCCGGGGATCTACGACCTGCGCGGCACCACCATCGTGGAGCGCGTGGAAGCGAGTCTTGCCCGGCTGCGCACCGACGTTCTCGATGTCCTGCTGCTGCACAGGCCGGACCCGCTGGCGGACCCCGATGATGTCGCCGAGGCACTGACCTCACTGCATCGGCAGGGCCTTGTGCGGCGTTTCGGCGCCTCGAACATGAGCGCCGCGCAGATCGCGCATCTGCAGGGGTCGCTGGAGCTGCCGCTGGTCGCCAACCAGTTGGAGATGAGTCTGCAGCAGCGGGGCTGGGTCGAAGCGGGCGTCGTGGTGAACACACCGCAGGCAGCCGCTGTCGGGTTCCCGCTGGGAACGCTCGAGTACTGCCGCGCCAACGGAGTGCAGGTCCAGGCTTGGGGGTCCCTCGCCCAAGGGCGCTACAGCGGTCGTCAGGAGACCCCGGACGAGCAGGCGACCGCGCGGCTCGTCGAGGCGTTGGCGAAGGAGAAGGACACGAGTGCCGAGACGATCCTGCTGTGGTGGCTGCAACGACACCCCGCCGGCGTGGTACCGGTCGTCGGCACCGTCCGTCCCGAACGCATCCGGGCCTGCCGCGACGCCGCAACGGGGGAGCCGCAGCTCAGCCCCGAGGAATGGTACGACCTGTGGCTCACCGCCCGCGGAGCGCCGCTGCCGTAGAGCGTCGGGTGGCCGCCTGGAGTGGTCAAGCCTTGCGTGGTCCGAGCATCATGTCAGTGCCGCACCCAGGAGCTGATCCCGCGGTCCGTACTGTGCTCCACGGGGGTGACCGCGGGCATGATGTTGGCCATGACTCATACCGCCCGCCGCATGTTCGAGCTCCTGGAGCCGATCTGCCTGGTCACCTTCCTCGCCGACGAGTGCAACGAGGAGTTGGCCGCACTCGGTCACCGCACCTACTGGGACGGCTACTTCGCCAGCCGCGCCGCGCCGCTGGGGCGGGTGCCGGCGCAGGTCGTGCACGCGGCCTTCTACAGCTTCGCCGACGGGGAGGCCGCGCGGCACATCCCCAGCGCGTGGGAGACGATCCCGCCCGAGGCGTCCGTCGCCGCGCGGGAGCGGGGCAGCGCGGCCTCCCTACGGCGGATCCTCGGCGACGAGCTGTCCGACTCCCCGGGCCTGGCGCGCGCCGCCGACCTGACCACCAAAGCCGCGACGAACGCGCCCACAGAAGGCCGGGTGATGTACGCCGGGATGCGTACCCTCGCGGTGCCGAGCGACGCGGTCGCCCGGCTGTGGCATTCCGCAACGATGCTGCGCGAGCACCGCGGTGACGGGCACATCGCCGCTCTCGTCGGCGCCCGCATCGGCGGCACCGAGGCCCACGTGCTGTCCGCGCTGGCGCAGGGCATCCACCCGCCGGAGTCGTTCGGGCGCATCCACCACCTGCCGAAGGAGCGGCTGGCCGCGGTCATGGACGGCTTGCGCGAGCGCGGGCTCGTCGACACCGACGGCCGGTTCACCGAGGCCGGCCGCGAGGCCCAGCAACGCGTCGAAGCCCTGACCGACGAGCTCGCCGCCCCGCCGTACGACGCCCTGTCTCCCGCCGAGCTGGTCGCCGAGCTCGAACCCATCACCGCGACGCTGGTGGCCGCGGGGTCGCCGTGACGAGCAGCCACTGACGGCACGAGGAGTCCGCCGTCCGGAACGGCGAATCCGAGGGTCATCACCGGGGGAGTGATGTCGCCTGCTGCCCCCGTACAGCGGGCCGCAGGGACTGCCTACCTACCGCAGGAGGGGATGGTCAGTTGGCGGGGGCGAGCACGATGCGTTGGCCGAGGGTGGTGGGGATGCTCCACGCCTGCTCGACCTGGGCGAGGGGGAGGGCGAGGGGGTTGACGGCGAAGGTGCCGGAGGCGATCTCGGCGGCGAGGGAGGGCAGTTCGGCGAGGATTCCCGGCCTGGTGAGCGAGCCCTTGCCGCTCCCCATGATCTGCAGGTTCGCCGCGCGCAGCAGGTGGGAGGGCAGGGTGATGTCCGCTCCGGCCATGGAGCCGATCTGGATCCAGGCCAGTGGCCCAGCCACACCCCGGACCCGGCGGACGACCAGTGGTCCGGCAGGCCGCAGGACACCGTGGACGCTCTGGTCCAGCTGTCGTTCCTGGTGCAGGGTGCCCTCACGCGCATCGCGTCCGATCACGACCTCTCCCTCATTCAGGTCCGCCTCCTCGGCATCCTGCGCGACCGCCGATCCGGCATGCTCGAACTCGCCCGCCACCCTGGGCCTGGACAAGACCTCCATGACCGGCCTGGTCACCCGCGCCGAGAAACGCGGTCTGGTCCAGCGCCTGCCCTCGCCCGACGACGGCCGCGCCGTCCTGGTCAGCCGCACCGCGCCCGGCCGGCAACTCACCGACCAGTGCACCGCCGAGATGGACCACCAACTCGCGGCACTGACCGCGTCATTGACGGCCACCGAGCACACCCAGATCCGCACCCTGACCGCAAAACTCCTGAACGCCGCCCCGAGCGGTGAGGCGGCTCAGTGAACGCCGACGCTCCATGGTCATCGAGGCGCGGAGGAGGAGGCCTGGGAGGTAGCTTCCGCGATTTCGACGGGTTTGGGGTCAGGCATTGTGCACCCGGGTCCGCTGAGTGGAACAGACGTCGACAGACCGCCCCTGGCGTTTGACGCTGTTACCTGCGGTCCGGCACCACCCGGGGAACGGGAGGCGGCCTGGCTGCTGGTGTTCCGCGGCACACGGTGGCGGAACGTGGTCCCGGGCTCGCCCGGGGACGGGGGAAATGACATGCGTAAGCGATTCCTGTTCGCGGTGCTGGCAGCCACGGCCGCCACCGGACTGGTGACGTCCGGTGCCGCGTCCGCCCGCACCGACACCGCCTCGGCCGGACCGCGTGTCGTCGATGTGACGTCGGTGGCGCAGATCCCGACGGCGCGGAGCGGCGTTGCCGACGCGGTGCAGCCTCACCTGGTCTTCCGGCTGACCATGACCAACAACAAGGGCGGCCAGTGCCTGGACGGGGACGCCACCCAGATCCCGGCCAACGGGGCCAGGGTGCAACTGTGGGCCTGTAACGGCCGGAGCAATCAGACCTGGCTCTGGACGCCCGCTGTCGGGCGGCCGGCCGGCTTCTACACCATCCAGAACGCCGACCGTAACCAGTGTCTGGACGGGGACGTCACCCAGATCCCGGCCAACGGGGCCAGGGTGCAACTCTGGGCCTGCAACGGCTTCACCAACCAGATCTGGGCCTGGCACGGCTCCACGCTGACCAACGTCAACGGTGGTCAGTGTCTGGACGGGGACGCCACGCAGATCCCGGCGAACGGGGCCAGGGTGCAGCTGTGGGCCTGCAACGGCTTCACCAACCAGGCTTGGACAACTCACTAAGTCCGGCCGAGCCCGGCCTGACGCAACCGGATCCTGGGCCGCCGTCGGACGCGGTGCCGTCCGCCTCGCCCAGGGCCCGCTGGCATCGCCGTGTCAGTGATCGCCCAGGCTCATCGACGGTCCTGGCACGCGGGCCACAAAGCGAGCAGCATCACCGCGGCGATCAGGGCGAACGCCGCCGGGTACCCGGTGTGTGCGGCGATCGCGCCGTAGCCGACGGCGCCGACTCCCATCCCGGCGTCGTAGGCGAAGTTCCACAGCGCGCTCACGGTGGCGTAGCCGGACTCGGGCACCCGTGCGTACATCAACGTGAGCGTGGCGTTCTGCGCGATGCCGAACCCGATACCGAACAGCGTCACTCCGGCCAGTACCGCCACCGCGCTGCCGGTCAGCGCGGTGACGAGCAGTCCGACCGCCGAGAGGAGCAGGCCTGGCAGGACCAGCCCGGCGGCCCCGTGACGGTCCCCGATCCGTCCGGCGAACCACCGCGCCACCGTGGCTGCGGCCGGCTGGATGAACAGCACCGCGGTGACCAGTCCGGACATCGACGTCGGTACGGCCAGCGGCAGGAAGGTGACGATGATGCCGGCCCCCAGCGCGGTCGTCGCGAACACGACGGCGGGCCGTGCCAGGGCGCCTGTGCGCAGGCCCGCGACCACTCCGACCGCATGGTCGGCAGAGAGCTGTCGTCCTGGCAGCCCCGGCACCACCACGGCGGAGGCGAGCGCCACCAGTCCGCCGGCCACGCAGACCGGGGTGAAACCGACGCTGTCGGCCAGCCAGACGCCCAGCGGCAGGGCCACCAGTGATGGCACCCCCGACACGATCCCGGCCAGCGCCAGCCCTTCGCCGCGGCGCTCGGCCGGGATCAGGGCCGCGGTCAGCGCGCCACCTGCGACCACCGTCAGCGCGAAGCCCAGCCCGCGCACGAAGCAGACCGCCACGATCCAGCCGAAGCTGTCGGAGGCGGTCAATACCAGCGCAGGCGCGCCCAGCAGCACCAGCCCCAGCATCAATGCCACCCGGTAGCCGAACCGCGCGACGAGACGCGGAGTGGCCAGTTCACCGCAGACGGTGGCCAGCATCAGCGCCCCGGTAGCGAGGCCCGCGTCGCCGCCGGACGCCTGGGCGTAGAGCGGGACGACGGACAGCAGCAGGAAGAAGCTCGCCGACGCACCGATCATGGTCACGAAGCGCAGCAGCAGCGGCCGGGTCACCAGCGGTGGCCGGGCGGCGGGGGTCCGTACGGGTGTGGTGGTGGTCATGCCGTCAACGCTAGGATCCCACCGGATCGCCGGTAAGCTCCATTTCCATGCCGCTGGAGTGGTCCGGTTTGTCGCCGGAACTGTTGCTCATCGTCGACCGGGAAAGCGCTGAGGGCCTGCGCTCCCAACTGAAGCGTCAGATCAGGGACGCCATTCGCACCGGGCGCCTGAGCGTCGGTGAGCGCCTGCCGTCCTCCCGGGAGCTCTCTGCCCGGTTGAGCCTGTCCCGCGGCCTGGTCCAGGACTGCTATGCCCAGCTCCAGGCCGAGGGCTACCTCGTGACCCGCGTCGGAGCGGCCACCACCGTCGCGGCCGGCGCCTGCCCAACGCCCGTCCCCAGGCCACCGCAGCCCGCTGCACCCCGGTTGCTCGCCGACTTCCGCTCCGGCGTTCCGGACCTGTCGTCCTTCCCCCTGAGGGACTGGCTGTCGGCGGTGCGCGAGGCGGGCCGTGCGATGCCCACCGACGCCCTGGACTACGGTGACCCGCGCGGCCCCTCACAGCCGCGCGAGGTGCTGGCCGGATATCTGCGTCGGGTCCGTGCCGCGGCTGCGGAACCTGAGCACATGGTGATCTGCTCCGGCTACGCCCAGGGGTTCGCCCTCGCCCTGCGCACCCTGGCCGCCACCGGCCTGCACACCCTGGCCTACGAGGACCCGGGCTCGCCCGCGCTGACCTCCGCCGCCGCGTCGCACGCGGGCCTGACCTCCGTGCCCGTACCCGTCGACGAGTACGGCATCGATGTCCGGGCGCTCGAAGCGACCGGCGCCCGCGCGGTACTGGTCACACCCGCTCACCAGTGGCCGACCGGCGTCGTCATGGCCGCCGAGCGGCGCCTGGCCCTGATCGACTGGGCCGAACGGCACAACGCCTTCGTCATCGAGGACGACTACGACGCCGAATTCCGCTACGACCGCGAGCCGGTGGGCGCGCTCCAGGGCCTGGCCGCGGACCGGGTCATCTCCATCGGCACCGTCAGCAAGTCCCTCGCGCCCGCCATGCGCATCGGCTGGGTGCTGTGCCCGCCCGCGCTGACCGCAGGCATCGCGGCGAACAAGCAGCTCGCCGACCGGGGTTCCCCCGCCCTGGACCAATTCGCCCTGGCCCGACTCGTGGAGTCCGGGCGCTACGACCGGCACCTGCGCCGCATGCGGGGCACGTACGCGGCCCGCCGTGCGGCGCTGGTGACCGCGCTCGCCGAGCACGCGCCCGGCGCACAACTGACCGGACTCGCAGCCGGCTTCCACGCCGTCCTCCACCTCGGTACCGGCGGCGATGAGGAGATCCTCATCGCCGCGGCCCGGACCCGCCGGGTGGGCCTGTACGGCATGAGCGCCCACCATGCCTCACCGACGACTTCGCCACCCCGACTCGTCCTGGGTTTCGGCAACGTCAACGAGCGGGCCATCACGGAAGGGATCGCCGCCGTCGGCGACCTGCTGCCCTGACCACTGGCGGGGACTGGAAGCGGAGCGTCAGCCACCGCGCCAGTCCCCGACCCTACTGAAGTACGGCACCTGAAAGCCGACTGCGGTCCGTGAGGAGTTGACCGCCCACCTGGACCGTCATGGCCCGGACCAGGACCGGGGCGGCCACGTACCTGTCCTTGGTGGCCGCCCCCAGCGGTCACCAAGGCGGATCAGTAGCAGTTGCGGATCGAATAGACCGGAGACCAGTCGTAGCCGGCGGGAGTGGCGCTGATGGGAGCGCTCGCCAGCAGGTTGCCGCTCTGGCCGTAGAACGTTGCGGTGGCACGGCTACCGGTCTGCTGGTTCCAGTAGGACCCGTTGCCGTCCCAGCTCGACACCGAGTAGGTGGCGCACGGGTCGAAACGGAACACCTCCCAGCTTCCTGTCGAGTAGTCCCACACCGCGGTGCAGAAGTTTCCGCTCGAGCACGGGACGCCGGTGGTGCCTGCCGGATAGTGCTGGGACGGAGCGTACGGCGACACCGACGGCGAGGCTGCCGCCACGGCCCGCGGGCCCGCGTCGAGAGGGGCTGCGGGCATGACCATGGTCCGACCGCTGCCGGAGGTCTCCGGGACCTGGGCGACGGCCGTGGTGGTGAGGCCTGTGATCAGCAGGACCGCCGTGGCGGCCGCACCGAGAAGCGAACGTATACGCATGTGATGGAACTCCTCTTGTGTATCGCTGTGTTGCCCTCAGGAGCAGCTTGGGGCGGCCGGTGGGTGGAGCGGGTGTCGCTTTGGCTCCAGCCAAAGCGTCGGCCCTGCGGAGCGCCCGGACGGAGCCCTGCCCGCGCGACAGTTGATGCCGCAATCGACCGCGTGACGTTCTCTGTGGTCGGCCTTGTCGAACTTCGGTGACCGGCCACCCTTGGGGCCAGGTCGCAGCCGCTACGGACCCGATCCAGGGGGAGTGGTGCAGCATTGCGTGGTTCGCCGAGCCGAGCTGGAGGCCCGGATGACCGTGACGTCTTCGGGGTGAGCCGCGCTGGGGATCAAGCGGTGGCGGGCGGCTGGGGCCACGCCGCGCGCGGAAGATCACGGGCAGAAGCTGAGCGCTTGCGGTCAGGTCCGCGGTCAGAAGGTGCGTGCCTGCCGGTGGGTTTGCGGCCTGTTACCCGTGTGACGGGCAGGTCCCGGGGCGGGTTGTTCGCGTCATGTCGGGAAAGAAGCCTGCGGCCCGTGCCGCACATACGTTTCACTGAAGTCCTGAGCTCGATCTGTCCCGCGGCCCGGAGTGGGGGATGACCATGACGGACGCCGCCCAGCGACGGCTGTACGAGGTCTTCGGTCAGGTGGCGCGCCCGGAGCGGATCGAGGTCTGCCCGCACTGTTCCGACGCGGACCTGGGCTGTTCCCTGCTGAAAGAACCCGTCTCCGCCATCGCGGCGGCCGACCTGGCCGGCTACGCAGCCAAGGCCATCACCACCTGGGGCGGGGCCGGAGACCTGCGCTATCTGCTGCCCCGGATGCTGGAGTGCGTGGTTGCCGGCGCCGCGGATTTCCCCGACCCCGAGATCGTCCTCGGCAAGCTCGCGCTGGCCGACTGGCACCACTGGCCTGCCGAGGAAGCCCGGGCGATCGATGACTTCCTCCACGCGTGGTGGGAGACGACCCTCGAGCAGTACCCGGCCCCTCAGCCCGTCGGCACTGTTCTGTGCAGCATTGCGGCAGCCGGAATCGATCTGGATCCCTACCTCCGGGCGTGGAGCCCACTGGACGGCGACGACTCCATCAGGCATCTGTACGACTTCCTGGCCACCGATGTCGACTGGTCACCGGATCCGCAGCTGACCAACGCCTTCTGGAACGGCGAAAGTGTGGCCTACCGTCAGGTGCTCACATGGATCGGCGGCGGCCCGGCCACGCGCGCGGTGGAGGCGGCTTTCGAGCGGGCGACCAGCGAACCCGTTCTGGAGCTGCTGGACACCATCCACGACTGGATTTCTCCCCTCGAACGCGATCGGCCCGCCGTCCCAGGGACACTCTCCGAACGAGAGACGATGGAATACTTGGCGCGGACTGGCGCCAAGTCGCGATGGGCACACAACAAGCGCTTGGCCAAGGCACGATCCGACGCGTGTGATCGCGGCAAGGAGCCCTTCGACCTCGCGGTGCTGGAGACGCTGTGCGACACCTCCCGGGAGGGCCGGATGGATGCGGTCGACATACGTCACGAGAGGTTCGAATGGAAGTACTACACCCAATTTCCCGACGTCATGACCCTGCGGGACTTCGCCCGCAAGGTGGACGAGCTCAACAGATGGTCCTGACGCGCCGATGACCGACTGGGAGCGGCACCGGCTGGAGCTGCTGCGGGCGTTCAAGAACGGCCCGCAGGACATCGAGGCGAACCGTGCCGGCCGACTCGGCAGCGGACAGGGCCGCCGGATGCGCCGCGGGATCGTCCTGAACCTGATGCTCAGCGTCGGGCTCGTCGCGACGTTCGTGGCCATCGTCTATTTCGCCGCGTCGCGTCCGCTGCGGGCGATTCAGTGGATCCTCATCGTGCTGATCATCGCCGCCGGTCTCGCGCTGGGCGTCGTCGCCGCACGGAACCTGCTCAGGGCCGTGCGCTCCGGCGTCGTGGAATGCCTTGAGGGGCCGGTACGCGTGGCGACAAGGGGCCGCTCCGGTTGGTGGATCACTGTGCAGGAGCGGTCGTTCCACCTTCCGGTCGCCTTCTGGCATGTCGGCGCGGGCGTCACCTACCGCGTGTATGTCGCTGCCGGGGCCCAGCTCATCGTGGCGATGGAACCGGCGGAAGAGTCCGTGGCCGGCACCGCTGTGGGCACTGCGGCGGAGCCGGATGAGGGGGAGGACCTGGTGGCGGTCGACTGCCAGACACTGCGCGCCTGGGCGCAGGGACTGTGCATGGTGGCGGCCGTGGACAGCGCGACGGTGCTGACCGCGATCGGGCTCCATGGCGAGCTGGTCGAGACGATCGGAGAGCCCGCGCTGGAGCCCGCACCGGCGGGCACGTCGCGCGTCACGGCGGGCGACTGGTACGACGGGCTGTTCGCCGTGAGGATCACGCCCGCCGCGCCCACGGTGTCCCGTCGCGATTTGGACGCCGAATTCGGCACCGGATCCGAGCTGGTGCGCATCCACTGGGACAGCGCCTACCACGTCATCTATTGGGTGACCGTGGCGGGCGCTCCGTTCAAGTGTGACATCACAGCGTCCTTCACGGGACCGCCGATTCCCGCGAATCCCGCCGTCGAGATCGCACTGCGCCGCCAACGCGTCCAACTGATCGCGTCCGAATGAGATCGGCGTGTTGGCCTGGCAGTTGGATGGTGGGTCGGCCGGGTCCGCGGCGTATCTGTTGATCTTGCGCCTGATGACTTGTGGGGGCGGACAGCTCCGCCGCTACGTGCTCGTTCGCCGCGGCGGGGAGCCGGAACTCCGTGGTGCCGACGGCAGCTACTGCGCCTACTGCGTGTATCCCGACACCTGGCCGCCGCCGGCAGTGGCCAGGCTGGGTGCCCGCGCGGATCCCTGCGAACGGCCCGGTCCCTACCGTGAGACGCATCGCAGCTCCCAGTGAGGGCTGTACGCAGGACACAGGAGGGGACATGCGAAAGCAGAGAGCGGCCGGTCTTGTTCTGGCCGGCCTGATCGCAACCGCGGCCGGAATGGCTCCGGGGGGAGCCGCCCAGGCGGCCGGTGCGGTCAAGAGCGACGCCAGGACCCCTGGGCCGAGCAGTATCGGGGCGGCGTTCGCGCTCAAGAACAAGGTCACTGACAACTGCCTGGACGCGAGGCAGTCGAAGGAGCCCGGTTCGGTGTACCAGTGGGGCTGCGACTCACACGATCCCAACCAGAACTGGCTCATGGAACAGGTGACTTCGGCGCCGGGCTGGTACTCGCTGCGCAACCTCAACAGCAATCTATGTCTGGATCTGTATGCCGGCAACGATGACGAGGTGGTGAACGGGACGACGATCCAGCAGTATTTCTGCTACCCCGACTCCATCGGCTCCGAGCGGTGGCAGGTCATCGTCTCGCCCAACGAACCTCGCGCTGTGATCGTGGCCAATCAGGTGAAGGGCAAGTGCCTCGACACCCGCGGCAAGGGCGGGAACCGGACACAGATCGTCGTGTGGGACTGCAACGGCTCCAAGAGCCAGAAATGGACCCAGGAGTAGGACCGCAGGGCGCTGACCTCGGCCTTTTCTGACGGCCCGCCGGCCTGCCCGGCGGGCCGCTCGGCCTTGTGCGCCGGCGTAGCGGCGAGGCGGTCGACAACCTGTTCGGAGCGGCACGGGGTCGGGGTACGATTCGCCCATGCCACGCCAAGCGGGCAATCTGGGGGCGCCTCCCGGCGGCGGAGGCGGGCAGGAGATCCGGTTCTGTCGCGCGCCGGACGGGGTCCGGCTCGCCTATGCGACTCACGGACAGGGCCCGCCGCTGGTCATCGACGCGTGCTGGCTGAGCCACTTACAGTTCGACTGGCAGAGCCCCGTCTGGCGCCACTTCCTCAAGGACCTCGGCGCGCTCTTCACCGTCATCCGGTTCGACGAACGCGGTTACGGTCTGTCCGACTGGGAGATCGAGGACTATTCGCTCGAGGCCCGCGTCGCCGACCTGGAGGCCGTGGTCGAGGCGGCCGGCCTCGACCGCTTCGCCCTGGTCGGGATGTCGCAGGGTGGCCCCGTCGCGATCACGTACACCGCCGGGCGTCCCGATCGGGTGACCCGGCTGATCCTGTCCGGAACGTGGGCGTCCGCCGCGCGGACACCGGAGGACGTGGAGCTTCTCGAGACGCTCGTGAGCATGATCCGAGTGGGCTGGGCCAGGCCGGATTCCCTGTTCCGCCGGGTGTTCACCAACATGTTGATCCCCGGGGCGTCCGAGGAGCAGATGCGCTGGGTCGACGCGCTGCAGCGGATGTCCACCTCGACGGAGAACGCGGCCGCACTGTGCGCGGAGCGTCAGAAGGTCGACGTCAACGATCTGCTTCCCGCGGTCGCTGCACCCACGCTGGTTCTTCATTCGCGCGACGACGCGATGGCCGGCTTCGACGAGGCCCGGATCATCGCGTCGTCGATTCCTGGCGCAAGGTTGGTACCGCTGGAGAGCCGCAATCATATTCTGCTGGCTGACGAGCCGGCCTGGCACGTCTTCTTACAGGAGGTAGCCGCCTTCGCCGAGCCCGATCGAGAGGCTGTGCCGGCCACGGTGTCTCCGGCTCCGCTGCCCAATCTGACCGAGCGCGAGTTCGAGGTCCTCCGGCTGGCAGCGGCAGGGCTGGACAACTCCGGGATCGCCGGGTCCCTGGCGCTGAGCGTCCGTACCGTCGAACGGCACCTGTCCAACGCCTATCTCAAACTCGGCGTCAGCGGCAGGGCGGGGCGGACGGCTGCCGTCGCGGATCTGGTTCGCCGCGGCCTGGCGTGAACGCTGCAGCACGGGCGGGGCATTCGCGGGAGCTGTCCTACGTGCATACCGGCCCCCCGCCGGTGCGGGCACGGACGACGGTGCGTGCCAGCTCGGATGCCCACTGAACGGCCCAGCTTCTACCGTGCGAAGCAGAAAGCTGCCAGCTACGGGCCAGAGGGAAGGTGGATCATGTCAATGCAGGTGATCGAAGCCAGCAAGGAGCGCTTTCGGGCAGAGCCGAGCGCGGCGCAGTCAACTCCGGCTGTGACGGCGTCGCTGGCCAACGGGCATGCACGCCTCTCAGCGGGGCCCTTCAACTGGGACGCCGATCTGCCACCCGCGGTCGGCGGAAGAAACCTCTCACCCAGTCCCACCGCCTACCTTCTTGGCGCGCTCGCAGGGTGCGCCGTGGTCTTCGTACACGACACGCTCGCGCCCGAGCTCGGTCTTCAGCTCGACGAGGTGAGCGCCGTTGCCCGTTGTAGCGTGGATGCGCGAGGACTGCTGGGGATGGCGGGTGCCCTCCCGGATCTGGGCGACGTCACGATCGAGATCCATGTTGTCTCACCCGAGCCTGCGGACAGGTTGCAGGGGCTCTTCGAGATCTGGCAGGAGCGCTGCCCGGTCTATCTGGCGCTCGTCAAACCAGTACCGGTGCAGGCAACGTTCAGCACGGCGACGAGTGGCTGACGCCCCGTGAGTTCACCTGAGTTCTGATGAGGTTGCCTGGGCGTTGGCGAGCGGATGGCGGGATACGGAGATCCCGTACGGTTCGCACGGCATCGCCGTCGTCACCGGCCTCAACCGCGAGGGCGGGGCATCGCAGGACCGGGACGCTGTGCGGATCGCGCTGCCGCTGCTGATCCATTTCACGATCATGTGGTTCGAGACCTTCGCCCACTGACGTTCAACTCGTACGCCGTCCCTTTCAGCAGACCGATCCCCGGTGTGCCCGGCGGACTGCCGACCGATGCGCGCGGCACGGTGAAGATCTCCCACTACTCGGCGCAGCGGGACATCACCTACACCGCGGAAGGCGCGGTCGACTGCCTGGTGACCGCGCCCGGCAGCGCGAGCCTGACGGCGGTTATCACCAAGGTGAGTGCCGGAGGTCCGGACCGGGTGGGGAAGCGGTTGGGCTTGAGCGTTTATGACGGCGGCGTGGACAAGCCCGGGAAGGCATCGCGGGACCGGGTGGGTTTCTCCTGGGACGAGGGGGTGAACTGGACCACTGGCGCTGTCGAGCACATGGATTCAGTGGGGTCCTGCATGGCACCTGCCGCCTTCGCCCCGTCACGAAGGGTGGGGTCCGAGTCCGGCACGCGGATCTGCCGCTCTGGCCGGTGGGCTGAACCACGTGAACTGCCCCAGGTGCGGCCCGCCTGGCGGGTACCGGGGGTTCGGGCCCGCCGCAGGGTCGGTGAGGGGCCGGTGCTGGGTTGATGGGCCCGACCGCGGGCGCGATCGGTGGGTAGGTTGAGACGCGATGTCGTGGATTTGAGAGTGGGTGCGTTTGATGCCGATGCCGCTGAAGCCGGACGATGTGTTCAGTCGCGCGTTTGAGGACGCGGGCGCGTACTACGCCGCTGCGGCGCTTGAGCAGCAGGCGACCTATACGCGGTATCAGCCCCCCGGCGGGGCATGGTCGCTGAGCTACGACACGAGCATGCTGCGGATCGGCGAAGTGACCGTGCACCAGTCGCCGCTGGGCTCGTTGGGACATGACGGCAGTTGGCTGTGGGCGTGGGGCAACGAGCGCACGCATCCGCCGGGGGTGTCACGGCTGGGCCTGGCTGTGTGGTTGCGGGATTTCGGGGAGCGCAATGGCATCTACGAGTTCGTCGAACCGCGGCTCGAGCTGGCCGCGTTTGCGGACCCGTTGGCCGCGGCGGAGCGGCTGGCGACAGTCGCCCTCGGTGCGTTGCGCACGCGCGGATTCGCGAGTTGCCCGTTGGACAACGGCGCGCGGGCGTTCGTGGTCGTGGACGACGCGGCTGTGCCCGAGGCCGGGTTCGACCGGCGGGTGGTGACCGGGATGTTCGATGTGGCCGTTCGGCAGTTTCCGTATGACCCGCGGCAGACTGTGACCGGGTATCTCGCACGGCACGGTTTCACGGTCCGTGAGGCCGTGGCGGACGGGTCCTTGCATGCGGAGGGGCAGGACGGAATGACCGTGGCTGTGCGGTTCACCGAGGAGGGGTTGTTGGCGGCGGTCTCGGTGGGGAGGCCGCCGGCGGGCTGAAGGGTGTGTGGTTGTCAGCGACGCACCACGACGCGCCGTGCGTCAGGACGCGTACACCCGCTGGTCCCTGATCAGCGACGCTCCAGTTGAATCAGCGCAGCGGCCGATGGTTGAGGGGGCTCAGACTGTTGCCATGAGCGACAGCCTTCCGGACGACTGGTCTCCAGCAGACAACCCGTACGCGATCGTGGCGTCGGAGGCGGGCTGGCTGAAGGCCACCGTCGTCCTGACTGTCCAGCGCATGCACAGCGATGACCAGCCGACCGGCTGGTTCAGCTCTCGCCAGATCGACGCACGCACGCTGATCGTCGCGCTGCGCCAGTTGCTCGGGGTGGCGGAGCTCGAACAGATCGCCCTGAAGGATCTCGGAATGAGTCCGGATGTCGTCGATGCCCTTGAACAGGCCCAACAGCGTTATGAGGCCGCCCTGCCCGACGTCAGGCACGTCCGTGACGGGCTGACCCACTTCGAGGACTGGGCACACCGTAAGGGCGGCAAAGCACAGGCCGCAGCCCGCAAGTTCGGCGCGCCGCGTGACGTGGCCCGCGACCTCTGGAGCTTTCGGTACGAAGCAGCAACCGACACCGTCACGACGGGGCCGTTCACCGTCCCGGTCAGCGCGGCGATACCGGCCGCCACCGAACTCTGCGTCGCGATCCACACCGCGGCACGCGCAGTCGACGTGAAGAGCGCGGCGGAGGTCCTCAGCCGGACGATCCGGGCGATCACCGGCGCGGGGATCCCCTGCGATGGTCCGAAGGGACCGGTCGTGGTCTCCCCGGACGACGACACACGGACCTACGTGTTCTTCAACCTCAGCACCATCCCGGAGATCGAGCGCACGGAACTCGCGGCGCGGGTGCTCGCAGCGCTCGCAGGTGCCGGCCTGCAGCTCAGGCCACAGAGCTTCCCGCAGGCCCGCGACGCACAGGAGCACCTCGTCGTCGGCGAGGCCCTGCTGGTGGGGTGGGCCTGATCTGGTACTCAGCGAAGCCGGGCCAGGCTGGACCGTGCGGCAGGGAAGCCGGGTAGCCCTGTGGGACGCCGTCGAGCACAAGCTCACCGCAGCCCCTGCTCCCCGCTTGCACGGGGAGGATCTGGTCATCCCCGTGACCACTATGGGACGAGCAGCGTTCGCGGGATCCGGACCCATGGCCCAGGATCGATATGGCACCACAGTCAGATGATGTTCCGGCACCTCACCACATCGTGGAATCCGCGGAGGCGAAGCATGGGCACGGTCACGACACCTGACGGCATCGAGATCTTCTTCAAGGACTGGGGTACCGGGCAGCCCATCGTCTTCAGTCACGGTTGGCCGTTGTCAGCGGACGACTGGGACGCTCAGATGCTGTTCTTCCTGGGGCGAGGCTATCGGGTCATCGCCCATGACCGCCGTGGGCACGGACGCTCCACCCAGAGCGGTGACGGCCACGACATGGACCACTACGCCGACGACCTCGCCGCCGTGACCGCGCACCTCGATCTGCATGACGCCGTGCATGTCGGGCACTCCACCGGCGGGGGTGAGGTCGCGCACTACATCGCCCGGCACGGCGAGAGCCGGGTCGCCAAGGCGGTGCTGATCAGCGCGGTGCCCCCGCTGATGGTGCGGACCGACGCCAATCCCGGCGGACTGCCCAAGAGCGTCTTCGACGACCTGCAGGCTCAGCTGGCCGCCAACCGTTCGGAGTTCTACCGGGCGCTGCCGTCGGGGCCCTTCTACGGCTTCAACCGGCCCGGTGCGGAGCCCTCGGAGGCGATCATCGCGAATTGGTGGCGCCAGGGAATGATGGGTGGCGCGAAGGCACATTACGACGGCATCGTCGCCTTCTCCCAGACCGACTTCACCGAGGACCTGAAGAAGATCACGGTTCCGGTCCTCGTGATGCACGGCGATGACGACCAGATCGTCCCTTACGCCGACTCCGGGCCACTGTCCGCGAAGCTCGTGCAGAACGGCACCCTGAAGACGTACCCCGGATTCCCCCACGGAATGCCCACCACCCAGGCCGAGACCATCAACGCCGACCTGCTGGCCTTCCTGCAGTCCTGACCGCCGTGCCGCTGGCGGTGTCCGCCGAGCGCTCGGCGGACACCACCAGCGGCACGATCGGATGAGTGGGAGTTGCTGCCGGCTTGTCTGCGGTGATGCTCGGCCGCGGAACGTGGTGCCAAGCCGCTGTTCTCCCGGTCGATGGGCCGTTTGGCTCAGGCGGGAGGCGGTGGAGTGCGGGGAGCTTTGAGGGCGAAGTGGTTCAGCACGGTGGAGGCGACCATGAGGATCAGCGAGAAGGCCAGAACAGCCATCACCGGGATGTTCACCCCCAGGCCGAAGTGCAGGGGGTAGATGCTCAGCATGGCGGCTCCGAGGAGCTGTGCCCATCCCCAGGGTTTCGGCCGCAGGACCCGGTGCCGCGCCCAGGGGACCCATATACGGCCGGTGGTGAGAGCGGCGATGCCGCAGCCGCATTCCAGGAGCGTCACCACGCCGAGCAGAACCCAAAGAGCCACGCGCATACCGGTCCTTCCCCGACCCTGAACCGACGTGCACGTCGGGGCATGATCATGCCAGGTTCCCGGGCGCCGAGGGTGGCCGGCCCTGCGGTCGGAGATGGCGCGCTGCCGGGGTGGATGATGTGTGTCGTGACGTCAGGGATGGTTCACCCGCGGTGGCGGGTTGCGATGCGTAGTGGTGGGTTCTTCCTCGTGGGCGGTGCTCTGGGCATGCTGGCGTATGGGTTGGTCGCGCACCGGCCTGTCGGGGCACTGTCCTGGGGCGGGTTGTTGTTCGGGGTGGTGGTGGCAGCGACTGTCGCCGCACTGTTTCCCGGCCGTGGCCGTGCCCGGCGCTGAGCCAGGTGCCCAGGTGGGCGCGCCGCCGCGTTGGTGCTGGGTGTGAGGGAGCACGTCCGAAGGTGTGGCTGGGTGCCGGGTCGATGGTCAGGGTCAATGCGACACAAAAGGTATTAATAGTAACAGTTGGTGACATTATGCTTTCTTCTCTCTAGTCTCTCGTCCGGCATCGAGTGAAGGGACTTGAGCATGAGACAACGGCTATCGGCGATCACTGCGGCCGGTGTGGCCGCGGTGATCGCGCTGGGCTGTGGCACCGTTGCCACCGCCACCACCGCGAGCACGAACCCGGATGGCGGCAAGGCAGCGAAGGGCCTGTGTGCCCCGGGCGTACCGATCGGCCCGGAGGGCGAGAAGTTCTACGACCCGCCGTCGCCGCTGCCCAAGGGCAACCACGGCGACCTGATCTGGGCCCGCCGCGTCGATGCCCCCAAGGGTGCGAGCGCCTGCCGGATCCTGTACCGCTCGACTCTCCAGACCGGTAAGCCCGTGGCCGTCTCGGGCATCGTGGCCTGGCCCGATGCCCCCGCGTCGCGCGCCGGCCGTAACGTCGTGGCCTGGGCCCACGGGACCGTGGGCGGACCGCGGCAGTGCGCGCCCTCCGCGGTGCCGAACCCGGCCACCGACCTGGTGGGCTACTACACCTACGACAGCCCCTGGGGCATCGACGTCGGCGTGCCGGCCCTGACGCAGTTCCTGCGCTCCGGTGACGTCGTGGTCGGCACCGACTACCAGGGCCTGGGTACCCCCGGCGTGCACCAGTACACCGTCGCCGTCACCGAGACGAACAACGTCCTGGACTCCGTCCGGGCGGCCCGCCAGATCACCGCCACCCACGCGAACCGCAAGGCGGCCGTCCTGGGCTGGTCGCAGGGCGGCGGCGCGGCGGCGTTCATCGCCCAGAACTACCGCGCGTACACCCCCGAGACCCAGATGGTCGGCATCGCGGCCCTGGCACCCGCGGCCAACCTGGGACCTGACTTCCGCGGCCTGGTGCTCCCCGGCCCGACCGACGCCACCTCCGCCTCCCACAACGCGGCGCTGCGCACCAACGTCTACCGGGGCTTCCTGGCGGCCTACCCCGAGCTGAAGGCCACGGACGTGCTGAAGCCGGCCGGTCTGCAAGCGCTGGGCGGTGACGCTGTGGCGTGCATCGAGCACTTCGCGGACGTGATCCAGAACAACGTCGGCAACGTCGGCCAGCTCGACACCCTGTTCCAGCCGCTGACGGTGGTGCCGGAGGTCTGGCACCAGCGCTTCAGCGAGAACACCGCGGGCCTGGTCGCCTCGGTGGCACCGATCCTGGTGATGCAGGGGACGGCGGACACCGTCATCAACCCGAACTCGACCGACGAGTACGTGAAGCGGGCCTGCAGCTTCGACAAGCCGGTCGAGTACACGAAGTACCAGGGGGCGACGCACCAGACGATCCCCAACGTCGCGGAGCCGGAGTACCTGGCCTGGATCGCGGACCGCTTCGCGGGCCGTCCCGCTCCGTCCAACTGCGCCTGACACCAAGCGACGTAACGACGAAGGCTCCCGGCCGGTGGATCACACCGGCCGGGAGCCTTCGTACGTCAAGGGCGAGTGCCCGGGGTCAGCGACCCCCGCACACCGGTGCGGAGACGGTCAGGAGACCGGCCGATGCGAGAGTTGGGACGGCCTGCAACGTATGCGCGGCGTCGGCCGCGGGCCGCCAAGCCACTGCCACCCGCGCTGACCACCAGATCGTCATCGGCCGTACCGGCGTTCTCGGACGGCCGCCACGACCTTGGCAACCCGGGCGTCGAAGGCGTCAAGTTCTGCCGTCTCGGCCGCGTTGGCGACGAACGCACGTCGGTCACAGAGGACGCCTGCCCGCCAAATCCGTTCGATGGCTCGGGTCGCGGTGATGTCGGTCAACGGGTCGCCGGATACGAGCATCAGGTCCGCGCGCTGACCGGGTGCGGCGTGCCCGCGGTCGGCAAGGTTGAACACTCGTGCCGGAGCGGCGGTCGCGGCGTTCAGCGCCTGAGCGGGCGTCATGCCGCAGCGGCCGAGCAGTTCCAGCTCCCGGTGCAGACTTGCCCCGAACACGGTTCCCGGGTTCGGGGCGTCGGTGCCGGCCAGGATCGTGACGCCCGCGTCGACCAGGCGGCGGACATTCTCCTCAGCACGGGAGTAGGGCGGCATTCCCTGCCCACGCGAGCTCGATGCGCCAGAGGTCAGCCGCCGCGCCTGTGCGTCCCCAAGTGCCTCGGCGAGTCGCGGGTCTCCGACGACAGCGGCGCCACCCGGTTCGCCCAGGACGTTCTCGATGGTGGCCAGCGTCGGGACGACCGCGATTCCGGCCTCGGCGATCCGCTCGGCCAGGGCTCTGTCCAGTTCGCCGTCCACGGGCACATGCGCAACGACGTCGATGCCCGCGGACACGACCTCGCGCACCCCGGCCACGGAGTGGATGTGCGCGACGACCACGAGTCCGCGCTCCGGCAGCAGCCGGCCTGGAGGCGCATCCGGTGGTCCGGCCGGGTGCCGGTCAGCTGGTGGCGCGGAGCAGGGTGACGTGGTCGCCGCCTCCGGCGGCGCCGCCGTACTGGTTGACGAGCCGGGGGGCGGCACCGGGTGCGGGGGTGCGGTCCTGTCCGGTGCGGGCCTCGAGGGCCACATCGGTGTCCGGGGCAGTAGTGCCGTAGACGGTGCCGTGCCAGGCGCCGGTGGCGTCGTGGAGCACGCGGGTGCCGGAGGCCCCGGTGCGGGGGATCTTCCACAGTTGGCGGGTGGTGGCGGTGTCGTACCCGGCGATCCAGCCGCCTTCGGTATTGGACGCGGTGCATACGGTGACCGACCGCTGGTCGTAGACGCAGGAGCCGGCACTGGTGAAGTAGGCGTCGGAGCCGGGAAGGGCGGCGCGCTTGCCGCCGGCGAGGGTCAGGAGGAATTCGGGTTCCCGCTCGTCATGGTCGTTGGCCCGCGCGACCAGCATCCGGCCGGGCCCGAAGGCGGACATCTGCGCCTCTTCCCCGCCGCCGAAGCCGTCCCAGGACCAGCGCTGGGTACCGGTGGAGCTGTCACGGGCACTGACGCCCAGGTCTGTCGCGCCCACCCAGGTTCCGCTCGCGGAAGCGAACCCGACGGCGGTTTGGTCCTCGACGTGCACGGCGGCGAAGTTCTTCTGCTTCCAGCGGACCGTGCGTTCGCTGATCCCGATTCCGTAGGTGATCGGGACACCTCCCGCCCGCACGACGACCACCACGGTGCCGGTGTCAGCTCCGGCTACTTCCGCGGTGGGCGCGCCGGCACCCGAGCTGCGGAATCCGTCGGGCAGGTCGGTGTCGGCCAGTGGCCAGGTGGCCGACCAGGTGGTGCGGGCGGTCGACGCGTCCAGGGCCAGTACCTCGACGGCCAGCGTGCTCGTCTGGGTTCCGGTGACGGGTGGCAGGGTGATGAAGGCGCCGACAGCGGCGGTGGCCGACCCGATACGGATCAGGGAGGGGGCTCCGGTGGCTCGCCCGGTTCCCTGTCGGGTTTGGGGCTGCTCGTCCTTCGGCCGGATGTGGCCGGCGTCCGCCCCGTCATTGATCCTGACCGCGTCCAGGGCGTCCGGTGCGAGGGAGTACGCGTAGGGGCCGGCCAGCATGATGTTCCCGATGCCCCGCTCACTGAGGGAGTTGCGCGTGACCTCCTCGAAGGTCCGGGGCGGATCGAAGACCGCGGCCTGCGGTTGCGCCGTGGTGGTGTGGGTGGCGGGCCGGGAGGTTGCCGGGGCCGGGGACGGCTTACCGCCGTCGCTGCTGCTACCGCATCCGGACAGTCCCAGCAGGCAGCAGACAACGCCGGGAAGCACCAGGGCGCGTAGGGCCCTTCGCGCCGGTGACAAGGATGCTGCGGCCATTGCTGCCTCCGTGAGCGGACGGTGGTGGCCCGGCAGGCAGCCCGACAGGCCGTGATCGTGGTGGTGTCCGGGCGATCGGTGCTGCGAGCCGTTGGCAAAGAAGCCATCAACACCCTCGACGGCTAATACGGCGACCGCGTCACCGACCACCAGGAGCCGCAGCCAGCACCCGACTTGCACAAAGACAAGGCATTCCCGGGTCAGTAACCGGTGGCCGGGGTGGCTCTGGCGCTGCTTGAATGCGGCGGGCCGGTCAGGGGCCGGTGACGCGACACCTTGGGGGCCATCCATGTCTGATTCGGCGGATCTTGTGTGTTTCCGTTGCAAGCTCGTGCTCACGATCGGGATGTTCTGGCGAAGTGCTGAGCCGCGTCGGCTCTTCCTCCCCGGGAGGTTGTGTTAGGACGACATCCCCATCACCCAGGCAGTGTGGAAGTTTCTCGCTGAACATGTCTACCACCCCGTCGAGTTGCTGGGGGAGGGCGACGAGGACCGGTGGATTACGATCAACCGGGACTTCACCAGCATCGACGACGACGCCGTGGGGAACCCCACGCTCGCCCAGTACATCGGGCACTGGCCGGCCGCGCCCTGGCCCAGCATCCACGGCCGATGGCCGAGGCCGTCGCGCTGGCCGTGCTCCCACAGGGTTCGCGCGCGCTACGGCAGAGCCTCGCCCCGGCCGATATCGCCGTGGTCCGGGCGCTGTACCGGTCGACCCGCTGGCCCGAGGACCCCAGCGACGAGGTGGACGACGCCGCCCTCACCGAGCGACTGGCGAAGCTGCGAACGGGCCTGGACGCACTGCGCGACGCCGCGCGCAGCGGCGTCCCCGACCTTGCGCGGCCAATGGAGGAGTGCGTACGGATCCTTGCCCCGACCCACGAATTCACGCACGCAATCCTGAACCAGGACCGGGACGCATACGCGCCTCCCGCCCTGTTCGACGCCGAAAGGGCGCTCGGCCTGATCCACGACTGGGCCTGGAGCGTCGGCCCGGACGAGTAGCCACTACGCGACGACCTGGGGCACCAGTGCGGCGGGCGACCCCGTGAACAGCTCTGGGCTGCGGGCCGCCCATCGATTTCGTCCCTTGCGGACGAACAGTCTGTGGAACCGGCACACGAGGGCTGGGTCAGTGCCAGGAAGGACTGCAGTAGAGGATCACGTCGGTCATGTCCCACAGGCAGGCTCGCGTCTTGAAGGGCGGACCGTCGAAGATCGCGTCGGACCATCTGAGCTCATTGGTGACGACGCTCAGCCGACCGTCCCAATGGGTGCCGCCATCCCAAGTGCGGTCCATGTAGACCTCGTAGTAGTGCTGGGAGATTCCCTGGGTGAAGGCCCACTCGTGGTGGTCGGAGCCCAGTGCCGTGCCGAGTTTGAACCAGCCCGGACCCGCCGTCCATGCCTTGCACCAGTACAGGCCCGCGTCGCCGCAGCCGGAGGCGAGGCCGCTTCGCTCCTTCGCGATGATCGGGTTGGCCCAGGAGCCCGGCTTCGCCTTCGGGTTGTACGTGATGCGGCTCCCGGGACGGGGCGCGGAAGTGTTCGGCGGCGCGGATGTCGGCGCGGATGCCACGGTGCTGACAGGGCTCTTGCTGACGGGATTCGCCGGTGTAGTGGCGCTCGCTGTCCCGACGAGGGAACCGAGTGCCAGCGACGCGGTAGCGACGGACATGAGAGTTCTACGCCATGCCTTCATGCTCACCTGTGCTTTCGTCGTGGCCCCGGCCGCGTTCGGTGCCGGGGCGGTTGGCCTGCCCCGGACGGAGAATGTTGAGGGGCGCTGTCAGGCGTTTCGCTTCGCTCCAGTGTTTCCCGGCGTGCCGCGGCCGTCATTGGCCTGCTGCGCAGGAAGCGTTGACCGTCTGCGCAGGCCGGACTCCGGACGCCGATGGCCGGCACGGGTCCGACTCGACGGCGGCTCCGGGTCAGCTTCCACCGCTGCCAACGGCCGGATCCTGGCGATCCGCGCGGCGCGCGGCGTTGGCGCGCAGCGTGGTATTGCGATGTTCTCCGGGTGTCAGGCCGTACGCCGTACGGAATGCGCGGCTGAACGCCGCCGCGTCGACCAAGCCCCATCTCGCCGCGACGGCGCGCACGGGCAGGAAGCGGAGGGCGGGTGCGACAAGGTCGGCGTGGCACCGTTCGAGCCGTCGCCGCCGAATACTTGCGGACACCGACTCCGGCCGACTGCGGAAGAGGTGGTGCAGGAGCCGCACGGAGATGTTGTGCCGCGCGGCCACGGCGCCCAGGCTGAGGTGTGGGTCGGCGAGGTTGTCGTCGATGAAGGTGTCGATGGCGGAGAGCAGGAGCTGGTGCCGCGTCTCCACGGGGAGCCGCTCCTGTGCGCCGATCCGCTCGGCCAGAAAGCCCGTCGCCAGGTCGATGCCTACCGCACCGAGCCGTTTGCTGCTCGACTCGTCCAGGGCGGATGCCTCCTGGACGACGGATTGCAGGTACTGGGCGAGAACCCGGCCCATCCCTGACGCTGCGGGCATCCTGCGGGCGAACAGCTCTCCGACCCTTCTGTGCGGGAGGGGGACGAGTGCTTGGGGCAGGTGCAGGATCAGAGCGCGAGACACGCCGCCCTCGGGGCTCCCCATGGCATGACCGCTGTAGGGGCGGGACGAGGTCCACATTGCGAAGTCACCCGCAGACAGGTGCGTTTCGCCACGATCCTGGGTGACGCGCATCGCGCCCTCCAGGATCAGCGTGAGTTCGAGAGTCTGCGGGTCGGAGCGCCGGACGAGTTGCGCGGGCCGTTGCGACTTCAGCGGGGAGAACGTCATCGTGGTCACTTGGGCAGCGCCGAGCGTCAGGAATCCGGCGTGACCGGCGAAGTCCGGACCGCAGTCGCTGCTGATCCGCGTCGGCGCCACGCCCTGTCCCACGACCTCACGCCACCATTCGAACCTGTGCTCCGGTGGCAGACCGGCCGTGTCGATCTCCGCATAGGCCATGTCGTCCTCGTCTCGGTGATCGTCCCTGCTGCATCAGCTTGCGACCACGCGGGAATGGCACCACGGCCACAGTGGCTCCTTGGCCGAACTCGCTCCCCTTTTCGGCCGGATGGGACACCGGTGGCCGACCCGGGGAGGCAGGCCCTTTGCAACGACTACCCTGCCTCGATCGTCGTAGGGGAGATCAGTTACCCCTCCGTCGCCCATGCCTATTGGGCTCTGTCAGTCGCCCAACCCGAAGCCCGAGCCATGATCGTGACGGCGGACACCTTCTCCACAGCTCGCAAGGTCGCGACCGCGGCACCGCGCCGAGAGGGTTGGGAGCAAGCACGGACCGCCGTCATGACCAGCCTGCTGCGCGCCAAGTACGACCAGCATCCCGACCTTGCCGAGATCCTCCTGGCAACGGACGACACAACCGTGATCTACGACGACGCGGACTCGGCATTCTGGGGCGACAACGCCGGCCAGGGCCGCAACTGGACGGGCCGCCTCCTCGAACTCGTCCGCTCCGAACTGCATGCGCGGCGGACCGGAATCTCGGGACTGTGACCGGAGTGCGATGCTTACGCTCCCAGTCCCCGTGACAGTCGCCGTGGTACGGCTCATCAAGGGCAGACAGCACTGGTGATGGCGGTGGCGGGCGACGGAAGATGACGCGCGCTCCCTCGTCGTCCTGAACTCCCGGCGCCTCAGCGGTCGCCGCCGTACGCCGCCGCGATCTCTTGCGGTGTTGCCCAGCGGCTGTAGGTCGGTGACTGGGGCCAACCTTCGGGGGAGTCCTGCCACTCCTCCTGGCGGCCGTAGGGCAGAAGGTCGACGAGGGCGAACAGGTAGCTCAGCTGCTCGGTGCCGCGGCCGTCGGTGTGCCAGGTGCGGTAGACCGTGTCACCGTCGCGCAGGAACACGTTGACCGCGAACCCGCCGTTGGGCGGGGCACCGATATCGCTGCCGAACGTGCTGTTCGCCGTTGAGTACCACGTCATGGTGTTACCCACCTTGCGCCGGTAGGCGAGCGCCTCGTCGATCGGACCCTGGGTGACGATCACGAACCGGGCGTCGAACTTCTCGACGCCCGCGAGCCGGGTGAACTGGGAGGTGAAGCCGGTGCAGCCCCCGCACTGCCACTCAGCGCCCTCATGCCACATGTGGCTGTAGATGATCAGCTGCGGGTGATCGCCGAAGATCTCGGCGAGCCGGACGGGGCCCTCCTCCCCCTCCAGCACGTAGTTGGGCATCTCCACCATCGGCAGCCGGCGGCGTTGGGCCGCGATGGCGTCGAGCTCGCGGGTGGCGGCCTTCTCCCGCACGCGCAGAGCGGCCAGCTCCTTCTCCCAAGCGGAGGCGTCGACGACGGGGGGCAAGGCGTTGTTGCTGGTGGACATGGTTCCTCCGAGCGGTCGGGTGCCCTTCTGGAAGTACCGACTCCCCGTCCGGCCAAAACTCATCGGTCGCCCCTCGACGCTTTGACCCGCCGGGACCCTGGCACCACCTCCGGACGACGAACCGACCGGTCGCCCGTCGGTTCGTCGTCCGAAGATCTGCTCATTCGCCTGGAGTGGGCCCGGGACCTGGTGGCAGCAGCCCTGAGCGAGGTCAGCGCCACCGCGGCCCGCGAGCGGCACCCGAATCCCTCCGACTAGAGACCACTGTCCCCCGCCCCTGCCGCCGCGGCACCTGTGGAGCTGCCTGCGGGATGCTCCTTTCGACCGGGACAGGTTCTCCTAGGACCCCGCACACCCCGCCCTGGCGACTGCGTGCTGGGACCTTTTCACAGCTGTGAGGGGGTGTCGTGGTGGACCGGTCACTTGCGCCAGAACAGGTGGTGCGTCACCCCGCTCGGGCTGGGAACGACCTCCAGGTGGAACCGGTCGAGCAGTTCATCGGGGGAGTCCCAGAGTCGTACTCCGGACCCGAGCTTCACCGGTGAGACCGCCACGTGCAGGGTGTCGACGAGGTCGGCGTCGAGGAACTGCCGGATGGTGGTGGCCCCGCCGCCGAGTCGGACGTCCTTGCCCTGCGCCGCCTCACGGGCCTGTTCGAGGACCGTGGCAGGGTCGCCGTCGACGAAGTGGAACGTGGTGTCGGACAGGGTGAGCGAAGGACGCGTGTGGTGGGTCAGAACGAATACCGGGGTGTGGAACGGCGGCTCGTCACCCCACCAGCCCTGCCACTCATGGTCCTGCCAGGGCCCGCGCTGGGGCCCGAACTTGTTGCGGCCCATGATCTCGGCGCCGATGTTGCGGGGGAAGTCCCGCGTGAAGTAGTCGTCCAGGCCCCGGCTCCCCCCGGGGTCGGTGCGCATGGGCCAGCTCGCCGTGGCACCGGCCCATGCGAACAGCCTCCCGGGATCGACATGACCGAACGGCCTCTCGAGGGTCTGGTCCTCACCGGCACCGATCCCGTCACTCGAGACGCCGAAGTTCTGGACTCTCAAGAGCTGCGCCATGGGTTCCTCCTGTGGTGGGGGCGATAACAGTGGTGAGACCCCGCGGGCCAAGCAAACTCATCGCTACGTTCGTGACCGGTCAGAAATTCTGCTCACCAGCGTACCGACCTGTGAGGTTTGTGCGGTTTGGGCAGGCTCACCGTCGTGAGGTGTGTCCCCTGGTGGAGCCTTCCAAGGTCCACCTGGTCATCGAGGCTTGAGCAGGTGTTCTTCAACTCACTTCCTTGGACTGTGTCCGGCTGGCGGGGAGCGGTTGATCCTTGTTCCGGAACGGGGTACGCATGCTGCGATGGTGTGGTCACGCGATGGGGACCAGGGTGCCGTCCACGATGAGCACAGTGGCCCTTGCGAACCGCTTGCGGGCCGGAGCGCGAGTATCGGCCCGAGATGGTCAATAGTGCGGTCCGCTGCCGATTTGGACACCCCGAACAGCTGGGCGAGCTGGCGTATCGTCAGGTTCGTGCGCCAGTAGGCCGTAACCAGCAGTGCCCGGTCCTCCAGGGGAAGACTCCACGGCCGGCCCTTGCGGACCGCATCAGCACCCTTCCGCCGCGGCGCGGTCACCAGTCTGCCGAACAGGCGCGGGCTCAACCCGCCGAACGGCGCAGTCCAAGACGGCTCCGATACCGTGATCACACCAATCACAGCAAGATCATCCCACCCTCGACCGGGCGCTTCAGGAGGCGGCCGGTCGCCCCTCTGAGGCACTCAGCCCTCGAGCCCAATGACAACCTCGGGCAGGGCATGGGACTCGGGGGCGCGGATACGCGCGCGGACGAGTGTCCGCATCATCCCCGCGCCTGCCACCACAGCGCAGAGATTCAGCACCATCGCGACGGTGGGGTTCTCCGGCGGCATGATATCGGCAGGATCGGCCACCGCTACGTACAGCATGAGGGGTACCTTCCAGGCGCTCCATGCGAACAGTGAGCCCGATCCGACCCACCCGAACACCAGCGGGATCCAGCGCGGCAACCCGGCAGGACGCGCCCGGGCGACCGTCCAGACGGCAGCGGATCCGGCCAGGGCCCAGAATCCCCATGCAGCGGCCAAGACGTAGCCGTCGGTGTTCCGCTCGGCCGGGTGGGTGATTCCCAGGGTGCCTCCGGCGGCCCAGTAGAGCCAGACCAGGCCGACCGCAGCGCCGACGACAGCCGCCCACGGCGGCGGCGTACGCGGACCGTCACCGACGCGCCCGGCGAACGCATCCGGCCAGCGGCGCCGCAGATACGCCGGGACGGCGACAGCCAGTCCCAGCCCCATTCCCACGAAGCTGAACTGGACGAGTAGGCCCTCCCAGACCGGCATGGCCGGGTCGTCACCGCCACCCTGCGAGTCACCGCCCACACTCAGGAAGGCATTGAAGAGAACGAAAGGCAGCACCGAGACGAGGAATCCCGACCCCACCCAGGAACAGAACGCGACGAGCACCCCCGGTATCCGCATCCCCCATGGCCGCACCAGCGCGAGGGCCAGAGCGATCCCGATCGCCGCCATACCGACCGTGACGATGTTGAGCACCACCCACTCCGCCAAACTGAAGCCATTGCCGATCGGCAGCACCCCCACTAGGGAGCCGACCACCCACGAGACTTTGATCAGCAAGTACGGCGACAGCGCCAGAGCCGCCCCATACGCCGCGTTCCGCCCGACCCGATCCCAGCGTTCCACCCGAACTCCCCTTCCATCAGCAGGAATCCCAGCCTCCGGCCTTACCGGCCCGGCCACGTCCGCCGCCGGACGTATCTGCCTCCCCCGGGTGGGGGAGGCGGCGAGTGACAACTGAGTACCGAAGGACCACCACGACGAGCCCTCCCGCACAGTGCGGTGAGCGAGCCCTACGAGGAGTGCAACGTCGCCACGTGAAGGGACTGAGTGCACGACCCGCCAACTCGAGGGGCGCTCAGCCGCTTCACCCGTAGCCATCAGTTACGGGACGGCTCTGAGTGCTCGACAGGACTCGATTCGAACGCCTTGGAGCACACGGCCCGGCCGCCACGGCTGATCTCGGCGTCCATCGGGAGGTGGTTGCGCTCCGGGAGTACGAACGTCAGGAAGGTCATGGTCCGGCCCGCGGGGAGCCTCCCCGGGACTTCCTTGAGCGGGGTCGCGTGTTTGGTGTGCCGCCGGTGAAGGCGCATGGTCCGCGGATGTTCTCGACGATGCTGACGGGGAGCCACAACGGGTGCGGGTCCGGCGCCGCCCCACACCCACCACGTCGGGCCGGTCGAACGGATCTGGGACTGCGGCGCCGGCCGATCCATCGGACCCCCGGGCCGACGACGGGGACAACGTCCGGCTGGGCGTGAACCTCGCCTGGATCAGACCGGAGCCTGACGCCCTCCCCAGCCGCGGCTGCGCGGGCCGTAGCCGCCGCAGTCCGGCCCGACGGTCTCCCGCCGGCGCTACGGGGGGCGGGCGTCGTGCGGGGTACCGGTTCACCGGTGTGTCAGGGCCGAGGCGACGGTCGCGGTCAGGAGGAGGGTCGCGCCGAAGGCCGCGGCTCCGCGGGTGAGGGCCGCGGGGTAGGTCGCGTGGTCCCGGCGGGCCAGGTAACCGGCTGCCGCCCCGGTCAGTGCGGCGACCAGGATGGTCAGGGCGCATGTGAGGAGGAGCAGGGCGCTGTGATCGGACACGGTTGCGGTCCCCTTCGGCGTGGTGGTGGAAGTCGCCCGCCGACTTGGCGGTGCAGCCCAATATGGGCAAAGTCGTGTTCAGCGGTGTGCGGCCGGACGAAGATGAACAGCGATGAACAGTCGGCATGGCGAGGGCGGGTCGGGGGGCGTGAGCGCGGAAGAATTCCGGGAACCGGCCGCCGCGCTGACCGAGTTGCGCGCGCGCCTGGAGGCAGCGCGGATCGCCAAACGCCTCGCGAAGTCGGCGCTCGCCGGGCTTGCGGGTTTGGGGCGGACCACCGTCAGCGCGGCCTTCAGCCGCTCGGCACCCCCACCCTCGGCGGAGACCGTGTACGTGGTGGCGCGGACCCTCGGGCTCCAGCCCCGCCCCCTCATGGAGCTGCATGCCCTCGCCACGCGTGCGGCGGGGGTGCCATCCGCGAGCGTGACGCAGGCGGCCGGGCTCCCGGCGGCTGGACGCTCGGCGGCCGGGCTCCCGGCGGCCGGCCCAGGGCCGGTGCGCGCCGGTCACCAGCCTGACCATGCCGACGAACGCGAGGCCGCCCGCGCCGACGAACGTCCGGTGGTCGGCGTCGTCGGACGGCCCATCGCGCAGTGCCGTCCGCACGACCTCGGTGTCCACCCTGCCGTGGACGCCCCACGACACGCGGGTGACCACCACTCGCCACGCCGGACCGACCGCCGGCCGCGGACGGAACCCCGGCTGCCCGGCTACGTACGCCGGCCGCACGACGCGGAGCTGGCCGATCTTGTCGCCGCCGCGGCAGCCGGCAGCAGCCGGATGGCCGTGCTGGTCGGTTCCTCGTCGACGGGCAAGACCCGCGCGTGCTGGGAAGCTGTACAACCCCTCGCGGAACAGGGCTGGTTGGTGTGGGACCCCCGCTACCCGTCGCATCCTGAGGCGGCACTGGCACAGATGGAACGTGTTGTGCCGCACACGGTGGTGTGGCTGAACGAGGCCCAGCACTACCTCGGAGCCGGCAGCGGAACGGGCGAACGGCTCGCCGCCGCCCTCCACCTGCTGCTCACCGACCCGGCTCACACCCCCGTCCTGGTCCTGGGCACCTTGTGGTCCTCGTACTCCCGGGCCTATTGCGCCCTTCCCGGAAGCGTCGGGCCGGACCCGCACCCGCAGGCGCGACAGCTGCTCGCCGATCGGCAGATCGTCCTGCCCGATGCCTTCGACCGGAAGTCGATCAAGGCTGCCGAGGCCCTGGCCGCCGCCGGCGACGAACAACTCGCCCATGCCCTGCAACACGCGGGCGACGGGCGGCTGGCCCAGTTCCTGGCGGGTGCGCCCGAGCTGCTGCGCCGCTATCGCAGCGCCTCGCCTCCGGCGCGCGCACTGCTGCAAGCGGCCATGGACGCGCGGCGCCTGGGCGTCGGCCTGCACGTTCCCTTGGCGTTCCTCGCCGAGGCGGCCGAGGACTACCTCACCGACGACGAGCGGGACGCCCTCGAAGAGCACTGGTTCGAACAAGCCCTCGCCGATACGGGCGAGCCCGTCCACGGCAACCTCGCCCCCCCTGCGCCGGGCCCGCCCCCGTACGGTCCGCGAGGGCCCGGACGGACCTGGCGGACCTGGCGGTTCACCGGCGGTGAACGGTCCGCCGGCACCGGCCTGTCGACTGGCGGATTATCTCGAGCAGCATGGAGCCGGCGAGCGCCGACGGCTGTGCCCCCCGACGTCGTTCTGGGCGGCCGCGCACGAGCACCTCGGCGACCCCGACGAACTGCGCCTCCTGGCCCGGGCCGCCGGCCACCGCGACCGTGCGCTCTGGGCCCGCCGGCTGCTGGCCAGGGCCGTCGAAGCGGGCAGCACGGAATCCCTGAGCCGTCTGGCCGAGCAGTTCGAGCAGTCGGGGGACCGGGCGGCAGCCGAAACTCTGTACCTGCGGGCTGCGGAGGCGGGTGGCCGCGACGGCCTTCTGTGGCTGGCCCGGGAACGCGAACGGGCCGGGCGATGCGAGGAGGCCGAACGCTTCGCACGGCAGGGCATCGATGCGAACCGCGGCTTCGTCCTGTACGAACTCGCGATGCTGCGCGCGGAAAGGGGAGGCCCCGCCGGGTGCGAGGACCTGCTGCGTCAGGCCGCCGCTGCGGGTCACGACTACGCCCTCGAAAAGCTCGCCGTCAGCCGGGAGCGGGCCGGAGACCTCGCGGAGGCACTGGTCCTCGCCCGGCTGGCCGCCGACAGCGACCAGCCGGGCGTGTTGCGGCGGCTGGCCATGGACCGCGAGTTCGCCGGCGATCTCACGACGGCCGAGGCCCTGTTCCGTGAGGCGGCCGACGCCGGTTGCACCTATTCCCTCTACTCGCTCATCGCACTGCGGGAGAAGGCGGGGGACAGGGCCGAAGCGGAACGGCTCGTGCGGCAGGCCGCGGACGCCGGTGACACCGACGCGCTGCGGCGGCTCGCGGCAGTGCGCAAAGCAGCCGGCGACGTCGTCGCAGCCGAGAACCTCTTCCGCGAAGCGGCCGACGCGGGCAGCGTCGCGGCCCTGGACGGGATGGCTTTGCTACGCGAGGACCTGGGCGATCACGATGGCGCCGAGCATTACGCGCAGCGGGCGGCCGACGCGGGCATGACCTACTCGCTGTTCCAACTGGCCGAGAAGCGGAAGAAGGCGGGGGACCGGGACCGGGCCGAGGAGCTCTTTCTGCGCGCGGCCCGGGTTGAGAGCGTCCGGACGAGGGCACTGCAGGAGATCGCCCTCCTGCGCGAGGAGACCGGGGCCCGCGACGGCGCCGAACGGGCTGCGCGACAGGCGGCAGAGGCCGGCAGCAGCCAAGCCCTGGTCGAGCTCGCGGACATGCGCGAGGGGGCCTCCGTTGGGTGTGGCGGTGACGGGGCCGAGGAACTGTTCGAGGAGGCGGCCGCCGAGGGCGATCCGTACGCGCTGGGCCGGCTCGTCAGGATGCGCGAGGAAGCCGGCAACCACGAGGAGGCGGACCGCCTCGCCCAACAGGCCGCCGACGGAGGCGACACGGCAGCGCGGAAGCTGCTGGACGGACTGCGGGCGAAGCGGAAGCGCCGTCGCGGCCGGCCGTCTCTCTCGGATCTTGCCTGACCCGCTACGCCTGGCACCGCACCTCGCCGCGTTGCCGGAAGCCCGAGTACATCCAGTATTCGGGCCTTCCTCCACCTGGTGGCTTTGGAGGTCAGTTTTGAGGCCAGTGGTGGGTGGGGTTTGACTCCAGCGGTGTCGGTGGAAAGTTGATGTCGGTGAGTTCTGACTCCATCTGGGGGCTTGTGCGGGAGTAGCCGGGGCGCATCGGCTAGCGCTGCGTGGCACAAGTGCCCCTTTCGAAGGTTGAGTTGCACGCGGCGGAACGCCATGACGCTCGGGACGAAGGGCTGTCCAGTAGAGCTTTGTCCGCCACGTACACGGTGGGCCGCAGGACGGTGCCGATGGCGCTGGAGTCGGTGTGTCCGGCGCGATCGACCAGATCCTGCGGGAGGACCTGGACGCGCCGCGCAAGCAGCGGCATACCGTCAAGCGGGTCTTCGACCAGCTGATCGACGAGCATGACGCCCGGGGCGTGCCGTATTCGATGGTCCGCGCCTACATCGCCGTGCGGCGTCCGGAGATCCGCGTGGAGGAGGGCCGGGAGCCGCCGCAGGCGTTCGTGCCGCATACCCACCGCCCCGGTGACGAGGCGGAGGTCGACTTCGGGGATGTGTGGATCCACCTGGATGGGGTGTCCACCAAGGTGTTCCTGTTCTCGCTGAGGCTGTCGTTCAGTGGGAAGGCCGTGCACAAGATCTTCGCTTCGTGCGGGCAAGAAGCGTTCTTGGAAGGATCGTCGCCGGGCGGAGCTGCTCTTCCAGATTTTGACGGAGCGTGAGGAAAGGAATTCTCTGGCGATCGGCTCCAATGAATCCTTTGGAGGTTGGAACCCCTTACGGATCCATCCAAGGCTCTGCGCGGTCATCGTGGGCCGGTTGACGTTCGGCGGCAACATCATCGAAACCGGCACCGAATCCTACCGTCTGGCCGCCACCCGCGCCTGCGCCGAAAAGCAGGCCGCGCCGCGGTCGCCGCGGGATGACGAGACGGCGCCGTCCTGCGGGGCCCGGCGCGTCGCATCGCTTCAGTTGGACCTGACCTCCGCATCCTTGGGGAGTTGGTGGGGCTGCCCTGCAACCTGCCCAGTCCGTCGACTCCGCTGATCGCTTCATCGATCTCCATCTACAGTGCAGAGGCAGCAGCTGGTGGGCACTCGCGTGCATGGTGGAAACGAGGTCGGCATTCCGATGCAGGTAGCGGTCGAGCATCCCGATATGTCAGATGACGCGCGCTTGGCCGCCTACAGCGCAGTCTCTACCTCACTCGCCCTGCGAAGTGATCGCCGACTGGGCGAGCTCGTGGACGCCGCCGTGCCGCTCGGCTCCGGCACCGGCGGGAAGTCTGCGCTGCTTGAGGTTGACGGGAAGCCGGTCTTCGTGAAGCGGGTGCCGCTCACAGATATGGAGCGGCTGCCGGAGCATGTACGATCCACGGCCAACCTGTTCGGGCTTCCCACCTACTGCCAGTACGGCGTCGGTGGGCCTGGTTTCGGCGCGTGGCGGGAGCTCGCCGTTCACACCACGACAACGAACTGGGTACTCGGAGGGCAGTGCCAAGGGTTCCCGATGATGTACCACTGGCGCATGCTGCCGGACACGGCCGCGCTTCCCGAAGAACTCGCGGACGTGGAGCGGGCGGTGGCCTATTGGGGAGGCAGGCCCGAGGTACGCCGTCGTATCGAGGCTCTTCAACAGTCCTCTGCGAGCCTCGTGCTCTTCCTGGAGTACATCCCTCAGACGCTCCACGAGTGGCTCACCGAGCAGGTACAGGCTGGTGAAGAGTCCGCCGACCGGGCTTGCTCCCTGGTGGAGGGCGAGCTGGAGGCCGGCACGTCCTTCATGAACGCTCGCGGGCTCCTGCACTTCGACGCCCATTTCCAGAACATCCTGACCGACGGCCGACGCCTTTACTTCGCCGACTATGGTCTCGCCCTATCCTCCCAATTCGATCTGTCGCCGTCCGAGACCAGCTTCTTCGAACGGCACAGGACCTACGATCGCTGCTACACGCGCAGCTGGCTGGTGAACTGGCTGATCACGGCTCTATACGGATACGAGCGCAAAGAACGCGAGGCACTCATCCGCGCATGTGCGGAAGGCGAGGACCCGCTGGACGGACCGCCAGAGGCCAGGGCGATCCTCTCCCGCCATGCACCGGTCGCCGCAGTGATGACGGAATTCTACGGCGCGATCCAGTACGAAGACAGGGAGACGCCGTACCCGTTGAAGGCGCTCCGCCGGGCCCTCCATGCGGACAGGTCACGTCGCAGCTGAGCAGGTGGGTTCCCTCCCAGGCACTGGGTGGAGTCAGAACTGGCCTACAAGTGGCGTCAACCATCACCTACGAAGCCAACCTGGCGATGCACAGCACCAGACGCAGCGGGCTGAATCGGCAAGAACCCAACTGCGCCAACCTGCTCCTTCGTGGCTCTGAAAACGCTGATGATTCCGTGCTCAAGTCGTCGAATTCTCTGCGGAGCGGGCGGTGTTCCGGTCTGGGGCTGTGTGGGGGCGCGCCGCGTGGTGAGATGGGGACATGGAGGTTGTGCTGGCCAGCTTGATCGCTGTCGCTGGAACGCTGTTGGGGTCAATCATCACCTTTGACTACCAGCGCCGTTCCACTGCGCGCGCGGAGGATTTCGCCCGCTCCGTGCAACTGCGCCAGGAACGTCTGGTGGCGTACAGCGCCTATGCGGGAACTGTGACCGCACTTAAGCAAGGGACCGTCGCCCTTTGGTTTCATCGGCAGACAGATTCCGACAGCCCTGCAGCGCGAGATGCCTTCACCGAGTGTGACCGACTGGGCGCTGCCACAGAGAACGCTCAATTCCGAGTCCGACTCCTCGCCGAAGACGCCACGCTCGTCGCCCTGGCCACTTCGGCATTCGACGCAGTGGGCCCGATACGTGGAGCCTCGACGAGAACCGAGCTCGCCGAACGCGAACAAGAGCTGCAGGATGCCCTCAACGCCTTTATGGCCGCCGCCGCTGCCCAGGTCCATTGAACACGCGGTAAGGCCCGTGGGACCAACGATGCCCCGCCTGACGATCACACCCGGCGTTTCGTCACTCCGAAGCTTTCCATTCGTTGGTACCCAGGCCGATTCGCGGGGTCTGGCGAGATCCGGGGAACTGCCGCGGAGGACAGGGGACTTGGTCACCGCCGGGACCCGGACGTGCGGTTCGGTTCGGCGCGGATCGGCGCGTACCGGCTGCTCCCGTCGCGGGATTCCGCTCAGTGCGACGCAGACCGGTCGACCCCGAACCCCTCACCCACCGGGTCGACGGGGCGGGGACATCCACCATCCGTGACGCGGTCACGGCCGGGTGGTCGACCGCAAGCATGGCCGGCGGTGCGGCGTGTGATCCGGTGGGGCGGCTTTCGTCCGTCCCCGACCGGAAGGCGAGGGGGGCCGATGACGCAGGAGCAGACCGGGGACACGACGTCGCAAACGAGACCGGGCACGAGGCGGCCCAGGACAGTGCGAGGCCATGTGCTGCGCTGGGTGTTCCGTTTGGTCATGGCTGCCCTGATCCTGCTGCTCGCCATGCGCACCTACGAGGAGACGGGCGTCGCGCACGCACGGTCGAACGGAACGCTGCACACGGCCGAGGCCACCATCACGAAGTTGACGTCCCATACGACGAGGGGGAGAAACGGCGGAGGGCAGGACGGCGGCAGTCGCGACTGGACCTTCACCACCAAATACACGATCGAGCTGCGGGTCGGTGACGAAACGAAGGCGGTGGACGGCGTCCCGGACGATTCCGTGAACGACCTCCACAAGGGACAGCGGGTCGAGGCGGGCCTGTGGCACGGGCGGGTCGTGGAGATCGACGGATGTGACGTGTGGCCCGGCTGGCATCCAGGGGGATGGGACATCGCGCTGGTCGTGCTGTATCCGTTGATCATGGGGTATCTGATCGCCCTCTCCACGGCCGCGGCCGCGTACCTGGCCGGCCTCGGCGGCCGGGTGCGGTTGGAGCGGCAGCAGCGGCTGGGGCCCTGCGGGTCCGGGTTCCTCGTCGGAGTGGTGGCGATCTTCGTGCTCATCGTGTGCGCGGCCTTCGGGAACGGCATCGCGTACTGGCCGGTCGTTCCCGTTGGCGCTGGAACCGCCGCCGCGCTGGTCAGGCTGAGGGGAGCGCTGCGGCGGGCCCGGGCCACCCATGTCGCTGCCCCACCCAGCGGAAGCGCACCGACCCAGATCTGATGGCCCGGGCCCGGCCGCGTAAAGCTCTGTCGTCCGGTTCTGCACAACCGCGCCAGCGCGTCCGTCCTGCCCAGTTCGGTTGAACGCCACCTGGACATCCGGCCGCCATAACGGATCGGTTTTCCACGCCATGGACCAAGTCGAGCAGGGTCGGGAGCCAACCGGGGCGATCCGGGCGGAGCCGGGCCACCTCGCGCGACTCCACCTGCTACGCCCCTGCCGCCACACCGCCTACCAGCGGCGGCCCCTTTCGGGACCCCATTGGCGGCCTTCGGGCGAGTGCGAGTCCCGTCCGTCCATCGACGGACGGGACTTGCTCCTCAGGCGGCGCCGGCCTTCGTGGCTTTCGCGGCCTCTGCGACATCGGCCGCCTGGGCGGCGGCCGGTCGCGGCTTGCGGACGAGCGGGAGCGTCGCGCACGCGGCGAGCAGGGACGCCGCGGCGATCGCGTACCAGCCGTGCTGGAACGCGGCGACAGCGTGTCCGGGGGCCGGGGTGCCGAGAATGCCGATCAGGATCGCGACGCCGAGGACCGCGCCGATCTGGCGGCCCATCGAGGTGATGGCCGAGCCGGTGGCGAAGCGGGCCGGCGGCAGGGCGGCCGCCGACGCTCCGGTCAGGACCGGGATGGTCATGCCGACGCCGAGGCCGGTCAGCATCATGCCGGGCAGGAGCGAGGCCGCGTAGGCCGAGCCGGTGTCGAGCGTCGCGGCCCACCACAGGATGCCGGCCGCGAACAGGACACTTCCCGCCAGCGCGATGCGGCCCGCACCGAATCTGGCGACGGCGGGCCCGATCCGCAACGCGACCGGTGGGACCAGCAAGGGACCCGGAGCGATGGCGAAGCCGGTTGCCAGAGCCGAGTAGCCCCACACACCCTGGCACCACAGCACCGCGCCGAGCAGCATTCCGGCGAACGCGACGCTGAACAGTGTCAGGGCGGCCGCGGCGGATGCGAACGCCGGAACCCGGAGCAGCGGCAGCTCGACGATCGGCACGGGATGGCGGGCCGAGCGCAGGACGAAGCAAACGCCGAGCAGTACCGCGGCAGCCAGGCTGCCGAGGGTGCCGGCGCTCGTCCAACCCCAGTCGGGCGCCTTGACCAGGCCGAGCGCGAGCGTTGCGATCGATCCTGTGAGAAGGGCGGCGCCGAACAGGTCCGGCAGCGGACTCTTCTTCGCCCCGGCGCGTGCGGGCGACGGCAGCACCTTGACGCCGAGCGCGAACGCCGCGATCCCCACTGGCACGTTGACGATGAACACCCAGCGCCAGCCGGCCTCGACCAGCAGCCCGCCGGCCACCGGTCCGAGTCCGGCGGCGATCCCGCCGATCGACGCCCAGGCCCGCACCGCCCCGGCGCGCTTCTCGGGCGCCGTCGTGTCGAGCAGCAGCGCGAGTGACGTCGGCATCAGCAGCGCAGCGCCGGCGGCCTGCACGAGCCGTGTCGCGACCAGCGTCCCGACGTTGGGAGCGAGTGCGCAGCCGACCGAGGCGAGGGTGAACACCGCCAAGCCGGTCAGGAAGACCGGCTTGTGGCCGGAGCGGTCGGCGACGCGGCCGGCGACCACGAGGAGCGCCGCGAAGACGATCGCGTAGCCGTTGAGGACCCAGGAGAGGGAGCCGAGGCCGTTGCCGTCGAACGAGCGGCCGATCGCCGGGAGGGCCACGTTGACAATGAAGAGGTCGAGGTTCGACATGAAGACCGCGGCCGCGACCGTCGCGAACACGGCTCGGGACGCCCTTAGTGGGTTTGAAAGTCCAACTATCATGGATCGGAGGCTAGCCGTGTAGGTTTGAAAACGCAACGGACGCAGGAGAGGATGGGGACATGACCGCCGACACAAAGCAGGGCGAGAGTTCGGTTCCGCACCCCGAGGTGCCCGGCCGGCCGTGCTCCGCGGCCGCCGCGCTACAACTCGTCGGCGAACGCTGGGCCCTCCTGGCGATCCGCGAGATCTTCTACGGCAACCGGCGCTTCGACCAGATCGTCCGCAACACCGGCGCCCCCCGCGACCGCCTCGCCGCCAGACTGCGCGCACTGGCAGAGGCGGGCGTGGTCGAGCGCCGCGCCTACAGCGAGCGCCCCTTGCGCTTCGAATACCACCTCACGGAAGCCGGCCGCGATCTCGCACCGGTGATGCACGCGCTGTTGGCCTGGGGCGATCGCTGGGCGGTGGACACACCACCGGTCGCCTTCCGGCATCGCAGCGGCCCCGGCTCCGAGCACGACGCCGAGCACGACCTCGATCTCACGTCGACGTGCCGGACCTGCGGTGAGGAGGCCGGGTCGGGACGACTCACGATCGACGTGCGGGCGCCAGGATGGGATCGGGCCGGGCCGATCGAAGGCTCCTGAACTCGGCCGCGATGAGGTGTGAAGGGGTTGCCGCGACGCCGGTATGCGCAGCACATCCAGACGTTCAACGGCACCGCCCCTCAGGAGCACGGCGCGGACGTCCCGGTGTTCGTCGCGACCTGTCCGTTCACCGAGCCGGGGCGTGAATTCGCCGCCAAAGATGTGCTGGTCCTCCTCGAGCTGGACAGGTTGGGCCGGTGGAAGCATGGGATCACGGCTGTCGTCGTTCTTCGCTGATGTCGCCCGCTCCGGCACCCACAACCGGCCCAAGTCCGCGCCCGGATGCCCCACCCGGCGGGTGCCGGGGGCATGCCACGGTTTCTCGCGGAACACCAGTCGTACGCCGTGCTACGCCGTGCGGCGATGAACTACTTCCGCCGGCCGGTCTCGGCCATGACCACAGCCCCCACGGAAACCACTGCGGCAGCCAGCGACACGAAGAAGATCCCTTCGAAGATCACGCTGTTCGCGCCCTCCACGGTGCCGTCCTCACGCGTGCATGAGTTCTCGAAGGGGAAACTGGCCGCGTGAAGGTCGTCGCAGTGATTCGCCAACTTGCCGTTGATCACATTGGCATGGACCCAGGACAGCCCCCACAGCACGAAGAAAACCCCGAAGAAGCCGCACAGGTCTCCCCACCGCCGGTTCGCTCGGGCCCTACCTGTACCGGCGCTCGTCACACAGCGCAGCGTACCGTGCCGCCCTCCCGTCGGTTCAAGGAAGTGCCGGCAGACCCCAGACGGCCAGACGACCAGCCCAGCACTGGCTCCGTAGGCACCTGTGAGGCCTCTTCGATACGAGCCCACACCGCGGTGCCGTGGAGCGACTCGCGCTACACCGGCCGGTGCCCCCAGGCACGGGAGGAGGCGGCGACGATGAACAAGCCTCGGCTGGACTCCTCGACGGGCCGCCCTTCCTGGGCGTCGGGAAGTCCCCGGGAGGGCCCCGGCAGGGGGAGTTGGCAGCTGCCGTTGGTGAAGGCCGTCCCTCTTCGCTGCTCGAGTGCGGTGGGTTTCTGAACCAGCCGTTGGCATGGCAACCGCGGAGGCGCTACCGGCTCTTTCACGGGCGCCGCGCCCCGGCCGCGCGGTGCCCGGCAACGCACGCCAGCGTGATGTCGCTGGTTCCTGGCCGGGACCCCACTCGTCAGGCCCCCCTTGGAATCGATTCATCCAGGGAACCGGGAGGCGCTCTACCGGCGGACCGCTGAGATCAGTCCGCCGGGCCGCTCCTCGCGCTGCGGCGGGGTACTGATCGGGCGGCCGTAGGCGGCAGCGCGCTCGCGCAGGGTGTGGCTGTCGGCCTCCCAGCCGTGCGCGGCCAGCCAGCCCACCGGGTCGTCGGGCATCTCCGAGACCCACATGGACGCCGCCGATCCCGGCGCGGCGTCCGCGCCGAAGCGCTCGATCACGCCGCGCGAGCCCAAGGTCAGCCCCATCCGACTGCCGGCCGCCGACTGCGTGCTGATCCGGGCCAGCAGTAGCTCCACGGCATCCTCGGGCAGATAGATCAGCAGCCCTTCGGCGATCCACGCGGTCGGCACGGCCGGTTCGTGCCCTGCGGCGGCCAGCGCGCCTGGCCAGTCCTCACGTAGATCCACCGCGACGGTGATCCGTTCGCAGCGTGCGACGGCCCGCTCCTGGCGCAGCACCGAGGCCTTGAAGTCCAGTGGTGCGGCGGTGTCGACCTCGAACAGCCGGGTGCCCTCGGGCCAGTCCATCCGGAAGGCTCGGCTGTCCATGCCGGCGCCGAGCAGCACGACCTGCCGGACGCCGGACGCGGAGGCTTGCTGCAACAGGTCGTCGAGGAACTTCGTCCTGATGACGATGGAGAACGACACGGCCAGTCGGCGGCGTCGCGCGGCCTCGTCATCGGACAGCGGCGGCGAGGAGGGCCACAAGGCGCCGGCGCTGGCGAAGGCCTGTGCCAGTGGGTCGCGGAACAGAGCGTTCTCCCGCTCGGTCTCCAGCGCCCGGACCCTGGCCACCCCCACCGCCGTGGCCCACACTCCCGACGGCTGCACCCGCTCCTGCTCATCAGTCACCACGCCAGCCTAGATGATCGATTCCAAGGAGCCCGATGAAGGGAGCCGGCTTCATACGCGGCCAGGCAGCCATGCGCGCACTGACCACCTGCGACCACTGAAAGGCACCATTTGGCGAAGATCAACAGTCACCCTGTGGACGCGGCCACACGAAGTGAGCCAGAGCCCGATCCCGTGGACAAAGCCAGGCTCTGTGAGATTCTCGAGAACCTCGCACAACGCCTGTGCGCCCGCCTCTTCTAGCCGCCTGGGAGAAGGTGTTGACGCGCGCCGCTTCCCGAGCCGAGGCTGACGTCGTCCGGTTGAATGGTGCGAATCGCTTTCGACGGTAGGTTCCCCTACGTCACCACGCCGGCTCGGACTGCCGCACGCCGAGTTGTGCAACGTGCTGCCTGTCGCTGGGGTTGTGCTGCGAGGACACCTGCGCCTCCTGCCGATCAGATAGGTCCGCCGTACGGGAGACCTATGCTGACCCAGGTGACGGGATTCCCAGGATTCGATGTGCTGTTGAGTCGGTTGGCGGAGAACCGTGGGCTGCCCGTTGCTGACCTGTCCCGCTTGTCCGCCGTCCCTGAGGCTGAGCTACGGGCGGTGTTGGAGGGTGCGGCACCTGGCCTGCCGTTGCTGCGACGGCTGTCCCCTGTCTTCCAGTTGGCGGCCGAGGACCTATGTGTCTTTGCCGCGGTGGCTTTGCCGTTGGAGATGACGCCCCTGGACCCTCGGGCCGGAATGGAGGTGGCGCGCCTGGCCCGGCACGCAGCCCGGTCGCCGAGGGATGGACGAGACCATTTGCGTCGGCTCGCGCAGCGGCTGCCACAGGAGCACCGTACCCAGCCGGTCCCGGAACCGCGCGCGCATCTGCAGTACCCGCCGGGTCCTGGCGCCTTGCTCATGCGCTTGCTCGCAAACCGGAACCTGGGGTGGCTGGCGGGGGCACAGACATTCCTGCACCTGACCGGCCGGTACTGGTCTGCGGCAACGTACGGGCAGGTCGGCCACGGCCTAATGGAACTGACACCCGATCTCCTGGCGGACTACGCCACCGTGCTCGGCATCCGCGCGGACGATCTAGCCGCACTGACCGGCGTGGACCCGCCAGACAGGACCGCGCCCCCGTCCGAGGTCGCTGCCGATGTGACTGGCCTCATGTGGGACGTCCGCCGCCTGACATTGGACCAGATTGAGCAGCTACGCGATACCGCGGAGAGCATGCGTTGAACCGATGGGTTGCAGCCCGGGCTGCTGCAAGAGGCCCCGGGGCAGCACCGGACGACCACGCGCTGGGACGTTCCCGCGCCGGGCTGATCACCTGGCCCAAGGAATACGCCGGGTCGGAATACACCCCATCGTTTCGCGCACGCGGTGATCAGCGGTCAGGACCGTCACACGTTCCCGATGGTGACGACGTGCGCCTGGATTTTGCCGTCGACCGGGCCCGGGCCGCATCGTTTCGCGATCGCCGCGGCGCACGCCGCAGTTGCCTCGGCAAGGTCTGCGCCGGTGCGCTCCTCGATCTCGGCACGCAACGGTGTCCCCTGGCAGTACGCGGTTGCCGGCACCTGCGCCGACGCCGCGCGGCTGCGCGCGGTGATCGTCTCGTGGCGCGGTGCGGCGGTGAAGCCCGCACGTGCCAGGTCGGCGGAGATGGCGTTCAGATCGGAGTGTCCGTGTGGTGTGCGTGCCAGGAAGCGCGGAGGGCAGTCCGGATACACGCCGGCGAGTGTGTTGGTGACGATGTCCGCGAACTCGTTCTCCTCGATGCGATCCCACACGTTGAACAATAGGGTTCCGCCGGGACGCAACACGCGTCGCGCCTCGGCGAATGCGCGGCTCTTGTCCGGGAAGAACATCACGCCGAACTGGCAGAAGACCACATCGAAGCTCGCGGCCGCGAAGGGCAACCGCATGGCGTCGGCCTGCTGCCACCGCACCGGTCGCATGGCGCCGACGGCCTCGGCATGATCGAGCATCGCCTGGTTCAGATCGGTTGCCACCAATTCCACAGAGCCGGGCAGCGCTCGTGCCGCCGCGCGCGTGACGACGCCCGTGCCGGCAGCGATCTCCAGAACCTGGGCCGGAACAAGATCCGCCACGCGGCGGGCGAGGTCCTCGGCGTAAGGCTCAAAGATCAGCGGCACGAGGTGGTCGTCGTAGAACTCGGGAATCGAGCCTGCGAACACCGCATCGGAACCGGGCCCGTCCACAAGGTCTCCGTTCTGCCGAAACCCCTCTCGATCATACGACGGTTCACCGCCCCAAGGCCGCCCCGCGCGATCCGGCTGATTCGTGTCTCCGAAAATCCGGCACCCGAAGGCAGAGGTACTGAAGCGACGCGGCGCCACACAGGTGCTGGGCATCTGGGCCAACCGCACTGACCCGGACGGTAAGACGTACGTCTTCGGCTACGACGTCGACGGCCGACAGCCCACCGTCACCACCCAGGCCGCCGGCCGTGCGCGCGGCGGCGATGGCTGTTCTGGATGTACGTGAATACCTACGGCCGGTTCGAGTTGGACATGAACAGGCGTCTGGAGCTGGACGCCCGCGTGCCGGGCGCTGGTTGCTCCTGCGGGTTCGGTGAGGCCGTCCGGGGAGGGGTTGGTGAGCTGCACGCCTTGACCCCACGCGGCAAGCAGACGCATCCGCTGCTCGGCTCCACGGTTGATCAACAGGCCTTTGCCGGGTCGTTGCGCTGTTCGGTGTGTTCGTATCCGGCTTCCCGCAGCAGCTCGTGGTCGTTTTTTCCAGTTCAGGTGACGGTCTTCGGTTTGGGGCCGGCACTTTCCCCCGGCTGCTGTGGTTCGGCCGGTTCGACGGTCTCGACCTCGGTCGTCTTGGCCCTGGTCGGTGGTGTGGTGATCAGAGTCGGATGATCAGGAGGGCGGTGTCGTCGGTGGCGCCGCCGGGTGGGAGGAGGTCGAGGAGGATGGCGTCGGCGAGGGTGTCGCCTTCGCAGAAGCCGGTGACGGCCTGGGGGCGTGGGGCGTGTTCCGGGCGGGTGGCGTAGTCGGTCGTTGACGACGGGGCCTGGACCCGGTGAGCTGGGCCGGCAGCACTGCCTGAGACGGCCCTGCGTGGGCGGTGCGACGGACGCACGTGCGGTGCGGTGCGCGTGAGTAGGCCCCTTCGGCGACCGTGACGAACGGTGGCGTGTGCACCGCACCGGGCACCCCCCACCCTGTCCGCCGGTGCGGCCGTCACGGATTGCGTTGACCTGGCTGCTCTATGCACGGTCGGCGGACATGCTCCGTGATCCTATGAATGAGAACTGACATTTGATACGCGAAAGCGGTTCGGTGGCGGTGGCGGTGGTGGTGACGCCTTTTGCTCGGTAATGGCGTGATGGGAATCCCCCCACCCGACAGCTTGGGTACTACATTAATCAGGTGACGGGCGGCGGTAGCGGGCGTCCCGGCTGAGGACCAGGGTGCGGCGCCCCGGACGACGGCCGGGCCCAGGCGACACCACCGCGTCGCCGGGGAAGGGGCGGGAAGGTAGGCGAATTTTGATCTTTCTGGGTCCAGTGCGCCTGCAGTAGCGCCGCACTAGCTATTCCGGAGTCAGTACCGGTGATTGTTCCCGAGCACGGTCGGCGTTCGAGCGAAACCCGAGGCGGCGGTCGGCCGCCCGTACGGATGACAAGCCACGCTCCTACGGTCCGGACGTGCCGCGCCCGTCGGATCCGAGAGAGCAGCGCCTGGGCGCCCGGCTCCGGGCGGCCGGGCGCTTCCCCGAGAGGTGATTGGGATGCGGACTGGCACGGGTGTCATAGCTCTTGCGCTGGCAGCGGTGTTCGCAGTACCCACAGCGGTCGGCATGGACCCCGGCGCGGCGTCGCGGGGGACGACCGGCAGACTGAAGGTGAGTGCGCAGGCGGCAGTTGCTACGACCGCGACCCGTCCACTGATCGTGCGGGGCAACACCTGGTATGTGCGTGATTCGCTGAGCAGCGACCCCGCCACCACGACGTTCAGCTACGGCACTTCCGGGGACCTGCCGATGTCAGGTGACTGGGACGGCAACGGCACTCTGACACCGGGCGTGGTGGCCGGCAACACCTGGTACTTGCGCAACAGCAACACCAGCGGCATAGCCGACATCACGCTCACCTATGGCAGTCGCGGGGACATACCGATCGTCGGTGATTGGGACGGCAACGGCTCCTTCACTCCGGGCGTGGTGCGGGGCGACACCTGGTACCTGAGGAACAGCAACACCAGCGGTGTGGCCGACATCGCGCTCACCTACGGCAGTGCGGACGACCGCCCGGTGGCCGGTGACTGGGACGGCAACGGCACGTTCACTCCGGGTGTGGTGCGGGGCGACACCTGGTACCTGAGGAACAGCAACACCAGCGGTATAGCGAACACCACCCTCACCTACGGCAGCGCGGGCGACCGCCCCGTGGCCGGTGACTGGGACGGCAACGGCACGTTCACCCCAGGCGTGATGCGCGGCGCCAACTGGTACCTGCGCAACAGCAACACCAGCGGCGTGGCGAACGTGACGTTCGCTTTCGGCAACGCCTGCGACATCGGCCTGTCCACCGCCTCCGCCCTCGTCCGCGAGCGCGGCGGCCGCCCGTTTGCCGCGTCGCTCGCGGGACGGCACATGACCGTGCTGCCGACCGGAGCCAAGGTGGTTGCACTGACCTTCGACGCCGGGGCCAACGGCGCCGGCCTGCCCAAGATCCTCAACGCCCTGCAGAACGCCTGCGCGCCGGCAACGTTCTTCCTGACCGGGACGTGGACCAACGCCTTCCCCCAGGACACCCGGCTGCTCCGGCTGCGCTACCCGACCGGCAACCACTCCTTCTCCCACCCCGACCTGACGACCCTCAGCGACGCCGCCGTACGCGATCAGATCCTGCGCAACCAGGTCGCCGTCCAAGCCGGCGCCTCCTACGATCCGCGGCCGATGTTCCGCTTCCCCTTCGGCGCCAGCGACGCGCGGACCCTCTCCATCGTCAACGCCCTCGGTTACGCATCGATCAACTGGACCGTCGACACGCTCGGTTGGAAGGGCACCTCCGGCGGCCAGAGCGTGTCCACCGTCGTGAACAGGGTGCTGGCCAACCTGCGGCCCGGCGAGATCGTGCTCATGCACGTGGGCTCCAACCCGGACGACGGCAGCACCCTGGACGCGGACGCACTGCCCACGGTCCTCTCCGCTCTGAGCGCCCGCGGCTACTCCCTCGTCACGGTGGCCCAGTTCACGTGAGGGACCGGGGCGGGACCTTCAACGGCCCGACGCGCTGATCACTGCGGCAGAAGGTTGTCCTGGAGCCTTGCGGACCAGGAGACCGACCGCCTCCTCACGGCCCGCTCGGCCGGGACCAGAGTGATCGTCGGGCGGCCAGCCGGGCCGCCCGACGCAAGACGGCCTCTGCAGGGACGTGTTCCATGGCAAGGCTTGGTCGTTCGGGCCGTCGTCGGCAATACGTGCAATGAGGATCATCGCAGACGCCTTCACACCACCGGTCGCACACCACGCACAGCGCTGCGTCATACCGTTCGCAGTACTCCTGCCTGGTGCCGCACCGCTGGCATGATCCGGACTCCGGCCGGACGGCGGAGGGGCGCTTACGTGGCATCCCCCTGTACGAGGTTCAGCATCTCCGCATCCACCATGGCTGAGACGGATCGCCATAGGAGTCCACGATCGTGCGGGAACGGTAGAACTCGTCAAGCGGATGCACGCGTCGCCGGAGCTCCCGCGACGATCCTGGCGGAAGTCCGCACAGCGCCTGCTCCAGCAACTCCCGTGGATGAGGGTCAGAGGGGCAGCACGCCTCAACTCCGCAGCCACGGAGCTGAGGATCTGTCAGCCCACGGGCCGGCCCGTGAACGGTGCCGATCCATCGCGTCACCGCATCGGCGATGGCCCCCGGCCACAGGTGTGAATCCTCGAACGTGGCAATCTCGCTCTGTGTGCGTGCCGAGACCCCAGAAACGGTCTTCCTGCCATGCTCCGGGCGGAGCCTGCGCGACAGCTTGGCGCGCACCTGGCCTGGCGGTCTACGCGCCATCGGCCTTTCGTCGGTTCGTCATGGACGACATCCTTACAGAGGGAAGCCATTCCGATCAATGCAGTTCGACTTCGATCCCCCTTCGGGGAACGTGAACCCACGGCCTTTCGCCATCTCCCCTGGACGGTGCTTCACGGAGGCTGTGCTGGCGGAGATCATCTGTTCCTGGCGTGCGCTATGCCTCGACTTCCGGCTCCCGATCGGGGAACGCGCGCAGCCTCAACTGTGGCGCCCGGTGGTCGGCTTGTATCACCCATCTGGATCGTCCGCCAGAATTCCCTTCCCATCGCGCCTTCTGGGCATCGTGCGAGTGACTGCTGCTGATGACCAGATGGCTCACGCTCTACTGTGCTGCGGCCACGAAAGACGTCACATCGGCAGCTGCCTCCGCGCCATTGCACGGTGGGGCCCCGGTGGGCACGGGAAGGAGGTGTCGCGTACAACTTTCCTTGGCCATGGGGTGTCTTGCAGTGAACACACGGCCGCGTGGGCCCTGTGGTCAACGGGCAAGGGAGTTCCGATGGGACGGCGTACACAAGCATTTCTGGCCGGGTGCGGGCTGGCAGTGCTGTTGCTGGCGGCCGGTCCGGCGGTCGAGGCGCGGGCGGCTGCCGACCCGGTGGACGCCACGGTCAGTCTGCAGTTCTACAACCCGCAGGTTGCGCCCGGCCGGCAGTTCGATCTGGGCGTTTTCGGCCACCTGAAGTCAGGCACGTTGGACACATACCGCACCTTGGTGCACCTGCCGAAAGGCATGACTCTCGTCCCCAACGCGGACCGGAACTGCAAGGCGACGTCGGCGAACCAGCGAGAGATCGCCTGCACTCCCGGTGCGCCGGGAGCGACCATCCAGGTGGCGGACGATGTGCCGGTCGGCACCGAGCTGACGATCACCGCGTCGGCCGACATCGGCGACGCGGTCGACAGCCATCCGGAGGACAACACCGCCCGGCAGGTGGTGCTGGTCAAGCCGGGCGCCGACTGGAGCGTCAAGTGGACCGGGCCCACCGCCCCGGTGCAGCCCGGCAGCACACCGGTGACCACCAAGCTGGTCGTCACCAACCACGGCGCGGAGGCCGGCGTCCCGTACATCATCACCAGCGGCCCGTCCGACTACCCGGCACAGATGGAGCTCGACGGGAAACAGGACAAGAGCTGCGGCACCGCCACCGAGGGCCACGGCCTGATGTGTACCCCCAAGACATCGGTACCGCCTGGCGGATCGATCACCTTCACCTTCCGCTTCACTGTCTTCCCCGCGGCACTCGGCAAGGAACAACGCCGGGAGGCACGCGTCACCTCCGACCGTGCGCCGTCGGAGCAGGACATCAACGACAACAGCACGGCGCTGGTGGTCCACGTCTCCGACAAGGCCGCGCAGCCGACCGCCAAGCCGACCACCTCGGCCCCCAACCCGGCCCCCGGCGGCACCACGCCTGCCACCCCGCCCGGCGACCAGCTCGCGGACACCGGAGCGGCCGACCCCGGACCCGCGCTCCTCGCAGCAGGAGCGGTCGCGGCAGTGGGCGGCGGCCTGCTGGTGGCCACGCGCGGCAGGCGCCGCAGCCACTGACGTCGGCACCAGCACCGGCGCCGACACTCGACAGCCGCTGCTGAGATCAGAAATGTGTGGGGGGACGGCGTCTCAACACGAGACGCCGTCAACGGTGAGGATGGAGACGGTCGAGAGAGTGCTGAAGCGCGCTGGCGCGCCCTGGTGTGTGGGGTGGGGGCTGGGCAGGCTAGTTTGCTGGGGTGAGTCTTCTTGATGATGTGGCTGAGCGCGATGGCTGGCGCTGCTGGGTATGTGACGAACCGGTCGATCCCGACGAGTCGGTGAACGACCCGCGGGGGCCGAGTGTCGACAGCCGGACTGCCGACCGGAAGGCCAAGGTCGCCGAGCGGCTCGCGCACCGCGGGTGCAACAGCCGCAAGGGCGCGGTCAAGGTGGTCATCGCCTGGCCGGAGCGCCTGTATGTGGTCGAGCCCGCGCCGCTGATCACCGTTGCCGGGAGGCTGGAGCGCAAGGGCGGCCGCGAGATGGTAGGTCGTTGTCCGACCAAGCGGGACGCCCAGGAGGCGGCGGATTGGCTGGTGGACCGGTTTTCCCGACTGGTGCCGGGGCTGCCGGTGACCGCCGACATCGAGGCGGGCGGCGGTCAGTTCCTCGTCGTGCTGGCCGCCGGCCGCCGCTGACCGGGTCTCACCGGCGCACCCGCGCCACCAGCTGAACCGACGCCCACGTCGCGTCGGCCAGTTGCCGCGCGGCGCAGGGCACGATGACGGGTCGCCGGAGCGCTCGGCTGCCTGGACCGCGCGGTGCCCGGCACCGCACGCCGGCTGCGGTGCAGACGGTAACCGCCGCCCGAGTGGGTGCCCAAGGTGTCCCTGTGACTCGTCTGTCCTCGTGGTGTTGCTTCGAGGAGCGACCGCCTGGGACAGCGAGGTCGCCGTTGGGAATGGGGTGGGGGAGTGGCGGACAGCGAAGCGCTGATCGGTGGCATGGCGAACGCGGGCGCGGTTTTCCGCCGGGGTGCGCTGGTTGAACGGCCCGCGCCACGGAATGCGCAGGCCATTCACGCCTACCTCATTGCGTTGAGGGAACGCGGGTTCGACGGTGGTCCGATGCCGATCAGCCTCATCCCCGAGGGCCGTGAGGAGCTGACCTTCGTCCCCGGCGACGTTGCCTTGCCGCCGTTTCCGCGATGGGTCATGACGGCAACCGCCCTGAGATCGGTTGGTGGTCTGCTCCGACGCCTGCACGAGGCGAGCGCGCTGGTGCCGTTGGACGCCACGGCCGACTGGGCTCGGGACCTGGCCGACCGGCTGGGCGGCACCATGCTGTGCCACAACGACGTATGCCCGGAGAACGTCGTCTTCCGCGACGGCAGAGCCGTCGCACTGATCGATTTCGACTTGGCCGCTCCGGGCCGGCCTGTCTGGGACGTTGCGATGACCGCGCGCTACTGGGTCCCGACGCTGGATCCCACCTCCGCTGCCCTCAACTATCCCGACGGCCTGGATGCACCAGCGCGGCTGCGGCTGCTGGCTGACGGCTACGGAATGTCTCCCCACGACCGAGCCGAGCTGCCCGGAGTGATCGAAGAGGCGACCGAGGTGGCCCGGGCCTTCGTCGCCGGCCGCGTCTCTGACGGTGACCCCGTCTACCTTCACGCACTGGCCGAGCACGGCGGTTGGGAACGCTGGGACCGCCTCCAGACCTGGCTCGCGGCCCAGCGGGAAAGGTTCACGGCGGCGTTGCTGGCCTGAACTGTCGGCGTACACCCGTATCTGGCACTGGCAAGATTTTCGTAGCGAAGATCGTCTTTGCGCCGTCGCCAACCACACCGAGGGGAGCACGCCAGCCGTGGCAGACATCAGAGTCACCCTTGACGCGAACGCGTTGTGAGTCGAGTATCGCCGAAACCCGATCGGGATATGTATAAAGGATTCATATAAATCTGCTATGCTTCAGGCATGAGTCACCGAGACGCCGCGCACGGCGCTTCCGATGCCATCGGGTCAGCCCTCTACGGTCTGGCCACCAGGGCAGTGAGACGCCTTCCCCGCGACATGAGCCTGACGTCCGCCGCCACCTTGGCCACCCTGGACAAGACCGGCCCGCGACGGATCACCGATCTGGCGGTGGCCGAGGGCGTCACCCAGCCCGCGATGACCGTCCTGGTCCGGGTGATGGAGGAATCCGGGCTGGTCGAGCGGAAGGGCGATCCGTCCGACAAGCGGGTCACGCTGGTGTGCCTGACCGAGGCCGGCGCGTCGTACGTCCGGACGCGACGCCAGGCGGGCGTCGACGCGTACGCGCGGTTGGTCGACGAACTCACCGGTGACGAGGTCGAGGCCTTGGCAGCAGCCCTTCCGGCGCTGCTGCATCTGGCCGAGCTCGAAAGCTACGCCCGAGAGGAGTCGGACCGGTGACCGAGGCTCAGGCTCATGACCAGCCCATGAGCACTGCCCTGATACGTTCCGAGGCACGTCTGCTGGTCCCCGCCCTGGTGTTCATCGCCCTGGTCGTGGCGGCGGTCGCCAGCCTCGGGACGCCGCTCATCACCAGCGTGGCGACCACGTTCCACGTCTCCCTCGACAGCGCGCAGTGGACGCTGACCATCGCCCTGCTCAGCGGCGCCGTCGCCACACCCGTCCTCGGCCGGCTCGGCGCCGGTCCGCACCGGCGGGCCACGATTCTCGCCACGCTGGCGATCGTCGTCGTCGGCAGCGCGCTCACCGTGCTGCCGCTGCCGTTCGCCTGGCTGCTCGTGGGCAGAGCGGCCCAAGGCGTCGGACTCGGTCTCACGGCGCTGATGATGGGCGTGGCCCGCGACCATCTTCCCGAGGAACGCAGCGCGGCCACGATCGCCCTGATCTCAGTGGTCTCCATCATCGGAGCCGGCGTCGGCTACCCGCTGGCCGCGCTGCTCGCCGAGTTCGGCGGACTGCGGGCCGCCTACGGCCTCGGCCTGCTCGTCACCGCCATCGCCTTCGTGACCGCGTGGCGCTCCATGCCCGCAGCTCCCGAAGGCCGCTCCGCTCACGTGAACGTGGCCGGTGCGCTCGTCCTGGCGGGTGGACTGCTCCTCGTCCTGTTCCTGGCCGGCGAGAGGAGCCTGTGGAGCCGACACCTCGCCGTGGCGGTGACCCTTGCCGTCGCCGCCGTACTCCTGCTCTGCGTCTGGACCGTTTCCGAACTGCGAACCAAGACGCCCCTGGTCGACGTCCGGGCGGTACGGCACCCGGCGGTCGCCGGGGCGAACATCGTCATGTTCGTCGGCGGGAGCGGCATGTACCTCCTGCTCACGCTCATCACCCGCTACGCGCAGACGCCGCACAGCGCCGGCTACGGCTTCGGACTGACCACCTTCGTGGCGGGGCTGGTCCTCATCCCGTTCTCCGTGCTGGGGTTCGTCGCCGGCAAGCTCACGCCGCGGGTCCGCGAACGGATCGACGGCCCCCTGCTCCTGGCCGGCAGCGCCGCCATCGTCGGCGGCGGGTTCGTCCTGTTCGCCACCGTCCGGTCCAACCTGGCCGAACTGCTCGCGGCCATGGGCGTGCTGGGCTTCGGCGTCGGCAGCTTCTCGGCCGCCATGCCCGGCGTCATCCTGGCCGTCACCCCCACGAGCGAGACGTCGAGCGCCATGAGCTTCAACTACGTCGTCCGCAGCGTCGGGTACTCCCTGGGCAGCGCCATCGGCGGTCTGGTCCTGGCCGCCGGCACCGCCACGGGCCGCCTCTTCCCGAACGACGACGCCTACACGACCGCGGCGCTGGTCGGCGTCGCCGCGATGGCGATCACGACGATGGCCAGCCTCGCCCTCGCCCGCCGACGCTCACCCGAGACCAATCCGATCACAGCCCCAGTCGGTGCTCCCAGCCTGGGCCGGTCTCGTCGAACCGGAAGCTGAGGATCGAAGCCGTCCGACTTCGACGCCGTCTCCGTCGGCTCGCTGACCCACAGCGCCCCGGCCATGGATCTGAGCATGCTTCCGGTCATCAATTCCGAACACAGGAGGTACCGTGGCCAAGGGCTACTGGGTCAGCGTCTACCGCACCATCGCAGACCCTGAGAGGCTTGCTGCCTACGACAAGTTGGCCGGTCCGGCCGTCAGGGCCGCGGGCGGGCGGCTGCTCTCCCGCGGCAGCCGGGTCGTCGCACACGACGCCGGAATCACCGAGCGCACCATCCTGATCGAGTTCGACAGCTTCGAACAGGCGGTCGCCGCACGCGCGAGTGCGGCCTACCAGGAGGCGCTGACCGTACTTGCTGACGGCGTCGAGCGCGACTTCCGCATCATCGAAGGCCTCGACTGACGATCGAGGCTGCGTCGGCGACGGACAAGAAGCCGACTGCGGGGATCGCCCCGGCTCGTGAGGGTGGCATCGTGGGTGTCGAGCATGGCGGCGAACTCGCGGACCAGGTCGTGGGTGCGCTTGAGCTCCGGGCAGTGTTCGAGCGGCCGGCGCAGACGCTCGGCGGTCTGCGGGCCGTGCCGGTCGGGGGCGGTGATGATCCAGCGTGCGGCTTCGCGTGGGGACGGCGGTCGTTCGCGGGCGCGTCCAGGGGTAGGCCACGCCTGAGGGGTGCGAGAGCCATCTTCACGCGCTGGTAGTGCCTCAGGTAGCCCTTGCCGACGAGTTCCTGGTGGAGGATCTTGGCGTTGTGTTCGCCCTCGTCCCAGCGTTGCTGCAGGTAGTCAAGATCGAGAACAAGTTCAAAGAAGCGCACATCAAACACCCTCCAGAACGCGATCAAGTGCCGCCCGGCCTGCAGGTCCCCAATTCGGCTTGCCACCGGGAATGCCCCGATCTCCGTTCTGCCCCATGACCATCAGGAAGAGGCTCTTCAAAGCGGCCAGCCCGCGGGCGCGCCGGATCGCCGCCTCGTCTGCATGCGCGTACATGTCGAAGAACCGTGAGGCCGTGCCCGCGGGCAGCAGCACCCATGCGGCGGCGAGGTCCCACGCCGGATCCCCGGCGAACATGTCACCGAAATCGACGATGCCCGAGAGTGTTCCGTCCGAGACGACGACGTTCGCGGGATGCAGGTCGCCGTGCACCCACACCGGCGGGCCCTCCCACGCGTCGGCGGCAACGGCGTCTTCCCAGACTGCCCGGACGTCGGCAGTGATGTCGTCGGGGGCAACGGCCTGGAAGAAGTTCTCGAAGCCCTCCGTACAGTTCCTGGGATGGGCACTGCGGTCCGTAGCGATCGGCGCCTCGGCGGGCGCCTCCACATGGAGCGCCCGGAGGAAACCCGCCAGCGTGTCGGCCGCGTGATCGCCGCGGCTGATCGAGCCGTGGTCCAGCGGCTCGCCGGGTACCCACGTCATCACCGTCCAGTGCTTGGGGAAGCGCTCGGACGGTTCGCCGAACCGCACCGGGATCGGCACCGGGAGCGGCAGGCGCGGGGCCAGCACGGGGAGCCACCGTCGCTCCTTGAGCTGGAGCTCCGGGGTGGGGTCCATGCGCTGCATGCGCACGGCCAACTCGTTTCCGAGGCGCCACATTTGGTTGCCCCAGCCGCCCGCCACCTCGCGGACGGCCAGCCCTGCAAGGTCTGGATGTTGCTCCTGCAGCAGGTCGCGGACCAGGTCGGCGGTGATCTCGATCTCGGCGTCGGTCATGCGAAGTCACAGTACTGAGGCGGCAGGCGGAGGGGCTCTCGCTCCTGAACATTTCGTTGTGATTCCTCTGGCATCACCGATTTGGTTTCAGAGAGCGGCAGATCAGAGGCTTTGGGACGAACCGACCCCCAAGTTCAGAGAAAGGACGCAAGTTGAGTGCCTGTTGGAGGTGTCTCGTCTATGCCGGTTCGGTTGGTGTGGACAGCGAGGCCGTGACTCCCGCGCGGGCCAGCTCGTCGGTGATGATGCAGATCACCGTGCGGGCCATGAGCGGCAGGATGGCGTCCTTGCAGTTCAGCTGGATGACGGGGTCGCCGGTGCGCTTGTCGTGGACCGTGACGTTGTTGGGGCTGTAGAAGTGCACGTGGGCCAGCGCCGCTTCGAATGCTGTGGCAGTCAGTTCCTGACCGCTGTCAGTGGTACGCATCAGGCGGGGTCGGGCGGACTCCAGTGCGGCGACGGCGCGGATGCGGTCGTCGGCCGCGACCGTGATCCGCCAGATCTGGTGCACGGCGAAGCCGTGCTCGGTGACGATGGACAGTGTCCCTGGCGCGACAGTGATGCCGGCGCGGGTCGGTAGCGAGGTGATCGCCCGTCTCAGCCAGGGAGCCGCGCGCCCGTCGGCGACGGCTGCCCACTCACTGGCGACCCGCCATGCGATTTCTGGATCGGCGTGCGCGGCCGCCTCGAAGTACCGTTCGGCTCTTCCTCTGCTCTCGGCGTCATTGCGTAGGAGCTGACAGCCATCCTGGAAGAAGGTTTCAGCGCTGTCGAAGCTATGGGTCATCAGGCTGTCCTACCACTGAGCACCGACAGGGCCGACTCCGGAACGGCTGCAGCAGCCTCGCGTAGCTGCGCGGCGTGGCACTCTCGACCGCACCGTCTCGAGCCGGTCACCGTCCTGGGCAGCGGCAGGGTCGACCCGGCCCTGGGCTTGACGCACATGCTGTCCGCCGAGCACGCGTACCGGATCGGCTGGTATCCACGAGCCGGTCCGGTGCGCGTGCGGTGGTGGTTGTGGTTCCGGAGGGAAGCGGGGGTCAGTTCACTGGCCTGTGACGCGGGCGGAGTGGAGGATTGTTTCAGCCAGGGCGGGGGACCGTACGTCGATCAGCACGCTCACGTCCAGGGACGGGAGCGCCAGCGCGAATTCGGTCATGCCGGTTTGTTCGTTGGTGCTCGAGGACAGCGTTCCGCTCACTCCGCCGATGGTGATGGGGCGGGTGGTGGCCGCGGGGCCGAGATAGGTTGTGGAGAACGTTCTGCCTGTGCTGAACAGAACCTGTTGTCCCAGTCTCGTTGCCTCGGTGAGCGGCGTCAGACAGGGGACCTGCAGCAGGTCCGGATGGTCGATGACCCGGTCCCGGCCGTGCGGACTGCACGGTTCCGGATTCAACGCCCAGCTCGCCGGGACCTCCAGTTGCAAATGGTGGAAGGAGGAGGGCCGCAGGCTGGGCGCGGCGGCCTGCTGGGTGCCGTCCCCCGGCCGGGCCGAGGACCACAGCCCGAGCCCCAGCGACACCGCTGCCAGCGCGATCGCCGCGCTTGAGGAGACGACCCACCGCCGGCGGGTCACTGCCTTGCGCCGTACGCCCGTGGTCACGGCCTGCAGCAAGTGCGCCCCGCCGGGGGCGTCTGCCGCCTGTGCTCGAAGCGACCCACTCACCAAGGCGCCCAGTTGCTCGTCGTTCATGCTCTCGTCCCTCACTCTCATACGTCCTGTCTGGTGAGCCCGCGGGAGGTGCGCAGCGTCGCCAAAGCGCGGGAGGCTTGGCTGCGCACCGTCGCGGGGGAGCAGCGCAGCACCTCGGCGATCTGCTGGTCGGTCAGGTCCTCGTAGAAGCGCAGCACCAGAACCGCGCGCTGCCGCTTCGGTAGTCCGGCTAGCAGGTGCACGGCGGCGTGGCGCCGCACCACCGTGTCTGCGGCATCCCCCCGCTCCGCAGGGGACGACATTTCGGCGGTAGGCAGTTCACCGTTGGATCTGCGCCGGCGCCAGCTCAGATGTTCGTTGACCAGCATCCGTTTGACGTAGGCGTCGGGATGACCGAGGCCGCTGATGCGCCGCCACTGCCGGTACACCCGAATCAGTACGTCCTGCGTGAGGTCCTCGGCCAGATGCCGATCCGAGCACAGCAGAAAGGCAAGCCGGAGCAGGGCCGGACCACGTGCCTGCACGTACTCCTCAAAGGAGCCCTCCATGGGTCTCATCACTGTTCCCCTCCCCGGCCGCACTTCGTGACGGCTCCACCGAAGAACGTCGTGACCGACCCGTTCTGTTGCACTGGGCCCTGCCCTTGGCCGATCCGGAATCCCGCGACCGAAATGGACTGGCCTCAGGGCCGGGCCTCTGGTCACCCGCGCCCCGGGGCCCAGCACCTCATCTCGTTCCCGGGGCGGGCGCGGCGGCCAGTTGGGTGGATCCCGTCAACGGGGGAGTGCCGCAGCGCCGGGCTTGCGTGTGTGCCGCTCATCCTGCGATGGCGACGGCGAAGGCGGCGACGGCGATCAATGCCGGCTGCGCTGCGGGCAGGGGTGCGGCGATGAGCCGGCGGCGCAGGCGGATGCTGCGGGCTGCGGGGACGAGGACGTAGATCAGGAGGACGAGGAGGGGGTAAAGGAATCCGGCGACGAGGGACGAACATGCCACCGACGTTGGAGGCTTCCAGGTCCTTGTAGGTACAGCCAGGGGGAAGGCGCGCAGCATTGCCGCTGCAGCGCCGTGTCCCGGAGGTGATCAGGTCCCAGGCGGCCCAGGTGGGCACGGCGCCGGTCAGGATACCGACGGCGCCGCTCGCCGCTCATGGACCACAGGCCGCGCCGGGTTGCCCATCAAGCTCCTGCATCGGCCGATCCGTGTCATCTGCCGACGCTTGCATTGCGCTTCACCTGCGCCGCCTGCGCGGCAGCGTCGCCGAAGCACCAGCGGACGACGACCTGACGGCGCTCGACCAACTCCTCGACGCCACCGGCCTGCACAGCGTCCTGCGCCGCGACGAACTGATGGTGCGCACCGAGCGCGCCGTCCGAGCGGCAGGCCGCGCCTGAGGGCAAGCGCGCACGTGCCGGCCGGTCGGTCGCCGGCCGGTGGCGGTCCTAGCGAGGGCCCGCGAAGAAGGTGTGGGCGAGACCGTCGAGAAGGTAGCCCAGGCGTCGGTCAAAGGTCTGCTGGGGGTCGACGGGGCGTTTCGGACCCAGCAGCGCCCGGGAGGCCAGTGGGTACCGGCCGGAGGCGGCGACGGTGTCGAGGTAGGAAGGTCCGGTCTCGTCCCCGTCCGCTGCGGGCTGCTCGGCACGGCGCCGGTGCGCCTCCAGACGTTGGGCCTCCGCCGAGGCGTACCCCTGGACGAAGGCCACGAGGGTCCTCCAGACGTCGAGCATCTCGTCGATGTCGAGACCGTAGCCGTCCAGCAGGGTCAGGGTGGACTCCGTCATGGTGACGGTGTTGGGCCCGAAGCCGCCCGCGGTGATGGCGTGGCGGGTCAGCCAGGGATGGCGCAGCGTGACGTCGCGGAGGATGTGCGCCGCACGCGTCAGATCGGCGCGCCAGTCACCGGTGCGCGGAGGAGCGATGGCTTCGGCGCTGACGCGGTCGGCCATCAGGTCCAGCAGATCGTCGCGGCTGTCGACGTAGCGATAGAGCGACATGGCGCCGGCGCCGAGATGGTCGGCGACCTTGCGCATGGTCACCGCGTCGAACCCCTGGCCGTCGGCAACCTCGATGCCCGCAGTGGCGATCGCGTCGTAGGACAGCGCAGCGCGTGCCGCTCGTGCCGGTCGTCCGGCTTTCTCCCAGTTCACCATTTGCTTTCATCGTACGCTCTGCGTACGTTGTACGCATGGGTTGGATGTACGCGATGTACGCAACCGGATGCTCGCCTCTCGCCTCCGGTCCCGACCCCCTCCTGGAAGGAACTGACACGCCATGCCCACGTCCCGAGCTCCCGCCAGCGGCGCCCTCGCCGTCAAGGTACGGGGACTGATCAAGCACTACGGCCCGACCACAGCCCTAGACGGTGTGGACCTCGACGTTCGCCCCGGCGCCGTCCTCGGCGTGCTCGGCCCCAACGGGGCCGGCAAGACCACCCTGGTCCGCGTTCTGTCCACGCTCGTCCGGCCGGACGCCGGCACCGCCTACGTGGCCGGCTACGACGTGCTGCGCCAACCCCGGCAGCTACGCCGCACGATCGGGCTCACCGGCCAGTACGCCTCGGTCGACGAGAAGCTCTCGGGCATCGAGAACCTCTACATGATCGGCCGGCTGCTCGACCTGTCCCGGCCCGATGCCCGGCGCCGCGCCTCCGAGCTCTTGGAGCGCTTCTCCCTCACCGAGGCCGCCCAGCGCACCGCCGGCACCTACTCCGGCGGCATGCGCCGCCGCCTCGACCTCGCCGCCTCCCTGATCGGCCGACCCGCCGTCCTCTACCTGGACGAGCCGACCACCGGTCTCGACCCGCGCACCCGCAACGAGGTGTGGGCCGAGGTGCGGCGCATGGTCGGCGAAGGCGTCACCGTTCTGCTCACCACCCAGTACATGGTGGAGGCCGAGCAGCTGGCCTCCGAACTCGCCGTGATCGACCGTGGAAAGATCATCGCCCGCGGCGGTGTCTCCGAGCTCAAGGCCAAGGTCGGCCGCCGCACCCTGCGCATCCGCCCGGCCGACCCGCTGCACTTGAGCTCGCTGGCCACCGAGCTCGACGCCGCCGGCCTGACCGGGCTCGCCGCGACCGCCCTCGACCCCGAGACCGGGACCGTCGTCGTTCCCGTGCAGAGCGACGAGCAGCTCACCGCGCTCGTCGGCACCCTGGCCGCCCGCGGCGTCGCCCTCGCCGACATCACCACCGAACTACCCACCCTGGACGAGGTGTTCCTGTCCATCACCGGCCACCGGACCGGCATCTCCCAGGACGCCGCCCCCGCTCACCAGGAGGTCGCCGCATGAGCACCGCCATCCCCACCCGAGACCATCCCGCCGTCCAGCAGGGCGAGGCCGACGACCGCATCGGACTGCGCGCCGGCCTCCGGCACACCGGCGCCCTGGTCCGGCGCAACCTGCTGTGGATCAAGAAGGACCCGGAGTCGATGTTCGACGCCGTCCTGATGCCCGTCGTCTTCACCCTGCTCTTCGTGTACGTCTTCGGCGGCGCCATCGGCCAGTCCCTCGGCGGCGGCCACCACCAGTACGTGCAGTATGTGATCCCCGGCATGCTTGCCATGATGAGCATGACCATCGCCCAGGGCGTGGGCACCGGCTTCAACGAGGACTTTCACAACGGCATCATGGACCGCTTCCGGACGATGCCCATCGGGCGCTCCTCCGTCCTGATCGCCAAGATTTCGGTGGAACTCCTGCGGATGCTGGTCGCCACCACCATCCTGATGATCGTCGCCGCCCTGGTCGGCTTCGAGTTCACCAACTGGGCCGGCCTGTTCGCCGCCGTCGGGCTGGCCGTCCTGTTCGGCTCGGCCATGATGTGGATCTTCCTGGTGCTGGGCGTCACCCTGAAGAACGCCCAGTCCGTGCAAGCCATGGGGTTCCTGGTCATGATGCCGCTGCAGTTCGGCTCCTCCATCTTCGCCCCGACCCGGTCGATGCCCGGATGGCTGCGCACCTTCACCGCGTACAACCCGATGTCGGGCCTGGCCGACGCGGCCCGCGGCCTGATGATCGGCGGCCCGATCGCCCACGGCCTGGTGGTCACGCTCGCCTGGAGCGCCGGGCTCACGCTGCTCATGGCGCCTATCGCCATCCACAGGTTCACGACCAAGAGCTGACGCGCAGCTCGGCAGCCACCGGTGGTGAGCGGGTCAGATCGTCGAGGTCATCGGCGTCGGTCGGCGGCGACGTCGTGGGCAACGACGCCGCACTGCTGAGCCTGGCCTGTGGTAACCACTTTGTGTGACCGCTTGTCAGTGGTGGCGGCTACGTTGAGATCATTGAAGATCGGCCGCACTGGCCGGTCCGTGGGGAGGGGTGTGCCATGGCGGCTGCGCATGCGGAAGTGACGACGTATTTGGAGCTGTCGCAGGACGACGGCGGGGCGCACAAGTTCTACGAGGTGACCGTGGACGGCACAACGGTTTCCGTGCGATACGGGCGGATCGGCGCGGGCGGACAGCACCAGGTCTCGACGTTCCCCACGGCGGAGAAGGCGAAGGCCGCGGCGGCGAAGAAGATAGGCGAGAAGGTCCGGAAGGGATACGCGCCGGCGGTGGCGGGGCAGCGCGCCGCGCGTGCGGTGACGCGACGCCAGGTGACCTCGGCGCCCTCCACGGCGCGGGCGACGGCGCCGGTGCTGTGGCGGTTCCGTACGGGCGCTTCGGCCTTCGGGATCCATATCGACGAGGACCGCTGCTGGGTGGGGAACCAGCGCGGCGATGTCTACACCTTGGGCCACGACGGCGAGGTGCTGGCCCGGTTCTCGTTGCCGGACGGGGTCAAGTGCCTGGTGGCGGACGACTTCTGGATCTATGCGGGGTGTGACGACGGCAAGGTGTACGACCTGTCGTCGAAGGTGCCCTTCGCCGCCTATGAGATCGCCGACGACGTGGACATCTTCTGGCTGGACATCCACGAGGGCGTGCTGAACGTCGCCGACCGTAACGGCGGTCTGACCGTCATCGACCACGAGGACGAGTTCCAGTGGTCACGCCAGTCGGCGGGTTCGAGTGCGTGGATGGTGCGGGCGGACGACCGTGCGGTCTTCCACGGGCACAACCAGGGGGTGACGGCCTACGCGGCCGACGGCAGCGGGGAGTTGTGGCACACCCGGACCACGGGGAACGTGCTGTTCGGGTGGCAGGAGGACACCGCTGTGTACGCGGGCACGGGGCGGCGTGTGGTGGAGCGACTGTCGAAGGGGACGGGCCGGATCGAGGCGACGTACGCCTGTGACACCGCGGTGTACTCCTGCGCCACGTCCCAGGGCGGGCAGTACGTCTTCGCGGGCGATTCCGCCTCCTCGGTCTACTGTTTCGACGCGGACGGCACCCGGCTGTGGAAGTTGGGCACGGGCGGGGGCTCGGCGCTCTCGATGCAGTACCGGGACGAGAAGCTGTACATCGTGACGACGGACGGCTCGCTGGCCTGCATCGACGCGAGCGCGGCGGCGATCGCGGCGGCGCAGACCGGCACGGTGCCGGTGGCCAGGGATGTCAAGGAAGCAGCCGCGCTGCCGACCTACACCCCGGCGGCGACCGTGGCGACGGTGAGCGCGGTGCCCGCGCCGGGGACCGGGATCGTCGTGGAGTGCGTGCAGGTCGGCGGGCGGCTGCGGGTCCACGTCGTCTCGGACGGCTTTGAGCCGACGTGGCACGTTCAGTTCCCGCGCTCAATGCGGCAGATCGGCGCCCGCTATGTGGTGGACGCGCTGCACACCTCATCCGGCGGTTTCTACCGGGTGCGGGGCGAGATAAAGCAGCTGGTGTAAGGCTGCGGACGGTGCTCCCGGCTTCCTGCTCCCCTTCCCGGCCGGGCTGCGCTGCCTGCCCCCAGCGGCCCGTGGCTGGACCAGTTGCAGGCCATGCAGTGCTACTGCGCCGCCGTACGGCCAGCGGAGTCGCGACGGCTACCACTCCTGGAGGGCCGCCGGCCTGGCCGGTAACGCCCCGTGTGCTGGAACTGCTCGCTGCCTGGTGGCCGGTGCATGCCGTACGGGTCCTTGGGTTTCCGGCGATGGGCGTACCTACGGGCGTGAGTGACGAGGTTTTCGTGCGGGCTGCGGCTGTTGGGTGGACGTTTCCGCGAGGGCGCGGTGCTCCTCGTCGACCGGCATCGACGGTAGGGCCGGGCGCCCGCGCCCGACCCTAGCCTGCTGACCGCCGCCCGTCGCGTCGCCCGTACCCGCGCTCCTGCCCCCGGCGGGGGTTGTCAGGACTGTCAGGGGTACGGCGGCCGGGTCAGGGGTGGGTGTGTCAGAGGTGGGTGCTGAGCAGCAATGGGCGGGGGAACTGTTCCTTGGGCGAGGTCAGGGAGCCGCTGACGGTCACTTCCCGTCCGGCGGCGGAGATTTTCCAGGGCGAGTACGCCGTCCCGTCCGTCCCGGCGGGGAACCCCAGCGACGCCACACGGGTGCCGGCGACCCGCAGTGCGTAGCCGTTCTCGCGGTCGTGGGTCATGCCGACAGCGACGATGCCGTCGCGTGTGGCGGCCGCGCCCGTCAGCGGGCCGGCGTCGGCGGGCCGGTCCAGGAGTGTCCAGGTCCGGCCGTTCCAGTGCATGATCAGCGCGTGGCCGCGGTCGTCCTCGTCCAGGAGGGTGCGGCCCACCGCCCACACATCGTGCGGGCCCTTGGCGATGACGTCGTTGAACTCGCCGTACAGGCCGCCGTAGGGCGGAGTCGGCAGTGCTGTCCAGGAACGCCCGTCGTAGTGCAGGACGACGGGCCGGTCGTCGTCGCCGTAGCCGCTGCCGACGGCCCAGACGTCGTTCGGGCCGGATGCCGCGATCGCGTTGAGCCCCCAGTTCGCGTACTGCTTGGGCAGGGGCACGCGGTGCCAGGCGTGTCCGTCCCAGTGTTCGACGAGGCCCTCGGAATGGTCGATGATCTGGGTCGGGCCGCCGTCCGGGTCGGGGATCCGTTCGTCGAGGACCTGGGCCCAGCCCGCCGCCCACACGTTGTCCGGCGTGAGGGCGTCGACGCCCAGCAGGCCGCCGCTGATCGTGTCCTGGGGCACGGGCGCCGGTTCGACGCGCCAGGTGTGCCCGTTCCAGTGCTGTGTCATGACGGGATCGCCCTCGCGGTCGGTGTCGCCGACCAGCCACCCGTCGCGGGCCGAGGTCGCCGCCAGGGCGTTGACACGGCCGAGCGCTCCGGGCGCGGTTGGCATGGCGGTCCAGGGCCCGTCGGTGCGGTCGTCGTGCGTGTAGACGACGGGGTGGAACGAGCCGCTGCCGTCCTCGTCGCCGAGCCGGAAGCCGGCCGTCCACGTGGTGTGTGCGTCAGGTCGGATCGAACCGCTCAGGACGGTGTCGCCGTCCGGCAGTTCGGCCGCGCTCCAGCGCGGCGCGGCGGCGGGGGCCGCTGCGGCGGTCGCGGGTAGCCCCCCGCCGATGACGAGCGCGGATACCGCGCCGATGAGCAGAGTTCGGACTTGTATGCCGACAGCCACGTCGTAACCCCCCAGGCTCGGGGTGCGGCACCCCGTTGCTCTTATGACGTCCCAGCCGACGGCGGATGTTTCATCCTGCGTCAGGTCGGCGCCCGGGTGACGCGGAAGCGGGGTCTGCCGCACGACCGTCCGGCCGGCCCCGCTGTGTATCGGGCCGCGCCGGTCAGGCGTAGTGGTGGATCGTGCCATGGAAGGTGGGGGCGGCCTTCGCCGTGCTGGTCGAAGGTGGCGGCGAGGGCGTCGATATGGCCCGCCGCGTCGGTTCCGAGCCTGGTCACGGTGAGGGTGTCGGTGCTCGTGGTGCAGCCGCGCCCGTCACCGGTCGCAGCTCGGCTTCCGCCGCCCCCACGGCCCCACCGTCTCGGCTGTCCGGCGCCGTTTTGCGTCTGTGCCCGGCTGTAGCACGCCGCGGGCGGCCGCCGGCCAGCTGCACCTCGGCCCGTGCACCTCGGCCGCCGTGCCGGCTGCTGCGCTCCGGCCGCGTCCCCTTCCGGCCTGCCGCCGTCCGGCCGCTGCCGCTCGTCGGTACTTCTGCCGGCGCCGTGGAGAACTCCTGGGCCACGGACTTCGGTTCCGCCGGCCCGGGCGGTGCGGGCGGTGCGGGCGCCGAAGGGCCGGCGCGGGTGCGAGAGGCGGCCGGGGTGTTGCGTGGGCAACTGGTGCGTCTGGGCGGCTGCTACCGGGCCCGGCGGTGGGCGCGCGGTGGGTCTCTAGATCCAGCCCGCGGCCAGGTTAGAGCGAAGGGGACGGGGATGAGCATGGTCATGGCGAGCCAGGGCTGGATCCGCCATGCCTCCTGGCGTGGCATGAGGACATCCACCACGAATGCCAGTGCGAGCAGCAGGGCTCCGCTGCCTGCCGCTCCCAGCAATGCTTCGGCTGCGTGAGCGGAGGTTTTTTGGTCGCATCCCGATGCGTCGCAGTTCGTGGTCGGGTGGGTCGCCCACCACCAGAGGAACCAGCCCGGGACGATCGCGACGACGCCCAGCAGGAGATTCGCCACGGCCGACGCCCACAGGCCACCGGTGGCCTGGCCCGGGCGGCGAACGGCATCGGTCTTGTGCACAGTGCTTCCCCCGCCTGCGGCCCGACTCCTGACGCTCATGTAGAGGGTGAACGACGTTCAGGCGGTTCCCGCCCGTTGCCCGCCCGTCCCGGGGGGCGGGCGGTGTGTTGTCTGGTGGTGGGGTGAGAGCGGGGGCGGGCCCTCGGGGGTGTGTCCCGGGGCCGTCCGGTCTCCGCTACGGCTGAGCGAGTGCTGGCGGTGGTGCATCCGCGTGCACCGAACGGCCCGACGTGTTTGCCCGTCGTCGGATCATCTCCGCGTGGTGCGGAGCGGGAGTTCCAGTCCGGGTCGCCCCCGCGGCAGGCCTTCGTGACGCCGACTTCTCGGTGCCGTAGGGGACGGCGTAGAGCCCGTGGATGTGGCGGTGGGCGCGCCAGCGGTGCAGGGCTTGGTATCCCTCGAGTCGGATCAGTGATTCGGGCCGGTGGACGCGTGTGCGGAGGAACGCCGCGAGGGTGGCCGGTTCTCGCGATCGCGGTACGACGCATGGTGGGCAGAGCGTAGAGGACAGTCGCGCTGCGCGCGCCGAGCGCGACACGACGACGCAGTTCTTCGGTGGCTCCGGCTTCGCCTTGGCACAAGGTACGCACATGGGTGCGGCTGCTTAGGGCTGGGCTGAGTCGGGCATGCGGACTGCCATCACTCCGAGGAAGAGATTTTCCATTGCCTCGGGCATACGGCCGAACCGGGCAGCCAGTTGACGACGAGATACAGCTCGCCGTGCTCATCCAAACCGAGGAGGAAGCGGTCGTGGTCGAGCCCCCCAGCGGAGAGAGGTGACGTCCGATCTCTTCGCCCCATTCGCCGAAGCGGTCGCTTTCGCCCGGGCAATCAGCGGGTTGAGTTCGAACGCTGCACGCGAGCTGGTGATCCCGGCGCCACCAGTGCCTACTGTCAGTCCGCCGAACTCTCGCAGGAACTCCTCGGCGGCTGAATGAATAGGAAAGCCGTCCGCTTCCAGGCGCTCTCGCCACGCGGTTGTGTCGATGCTTCGCCCCGGATACCAGCCGGCACCACGCAACGTCGCTTCGACTTCAACCGACCAAAGGTGCGGCTCCTTCCGTGCGCTGACCACTGGGCGAGCACTAATTGGGCTGCGAACGCGGCAGCCTCGGCGGGATGAACCGTCTCCAAAGCGACAGGTTTTCCACCGACCGGACGGCCCCTTGGAGCTCGTAACAGGATCTTGTTGAGGTGCCCTGCTGTGGCGTGACCGATGTGATGATGCGACCGTTCGCGTTGTGTGACGACTCGACCGTGGATCGTGGACGACGACTTGTGGGGGTGGATCGAACCGCTGCTGCCGCCCTGGCCTGATCGAGCACCAGGGCCGAACCCGGTGCCGGACCGGCTGTGCCTGCAGGGCATCCTGAATGTCCTGCACCAGGACATCGCCTGGCAACTCCTGCCTCTAGAACTGGGGTTCGGCTCCGGGCAGACCTGTTGGCGGCGCCTGGACCGCTGGCAGCAGGCCGGTGTTTTCGACCAGTTGCATCGCCTCCTGCTTGCCGAGCTGAACGCGGCCGGTGAGCTGGACTGGTCCCGGGCGTGTGTGGACGGCTCTCACGTGCGCGCGAAGAAGGGGGGTGCCGCGACCGGTCCGTCTCCGGTCGACCGGCGCAAGACGGGCAGCAAGCACCATCTGATCTGCGACGGCAAGGGCACCCCGCTACACGTCATCACGACTGCGGCCAACGTCAACGACATCACGCAGACCCTCCGCCTGGTCGACGGCACCCCGCCGGTGGCCGGGCGGCCGGGCCGACCACGACGGCGCCCCGAATCCGTTCTCGGAGACAAGGCGTACGACTCGCGAGCCGTGCGGCGTGCATTGCGACACCGACGAATCCTGCCGGTCATCTCCCGCAAGGGGTCCCCGAATATCAAGGGCCTGGGCAAGCTCCGCTACGTCGTCGAGCAGACCTTCGCACTGCTCAACCAGTTCAAACGCCTGGCCCTGCGCTGGGAACGGCGAGTCGAGCTCCACGACGCCTTCCTCACGTTGTCCTGCAGCATTATCTGCTGGAGGCGACTCAAGAAGGCCAGATCACGATCGCGTCACAAGCTCTCCGGGCTGATCCGCGTTGGGCGTTGGCCTTGCCCTCAGATCGGTCATCGTGCCGCTGTCGTTCTCCGGTCGCCACCCGTCACGTTGGCCAGGCGCTGGTCGTGGCCCAGGGCTGCGAAAGGCGATCCTGTCATTCAGGACAGACCTCTTGAAGGGCCGAAATCCAGGACAGTCCCGGGCGGAACCGGCCCCTCGCCCGCGTAGGTATCGCCCAGCGGTGCCGCTGGTGCGTCGTTCTCGGCGAGTGTCAGGCTGGGCCAGGACCCGGTGAGGGCTGCGTCGTCCAGGGTAATACCGAGGTGGTCGAGTAGGAGGGCCACCACTGGCACCATCCCGGCGTCTTCGCCCTCGTGCGCGGCGAGCGCCGCTTCGACCCGGCTCCACCAGGATCCGGGCCGTTCGGGCCGAGTGTGCTCCATGCCCGGTTCGAAGTTCTCGACGCACTCGCCGTCGCGCCAGTACTGGAAAACGTCGAGCCCCTCGGTGGTCAGCACGCTGTACGTCTCGGTGCCCCGGGACAGCTCCGCGAGGGGCTCGGCCCAGGAACCGAGGACGCCGTCCTCCTCGACGCAGAAAGCCCAGGCGCCGATCCGGCCCGACCGCAACAGCGAAACCGCTCCGCCGGCGAGGTCGCCCGAGACCAGCTCCGATGCCTCGTCCGCGTCAAGGAGACGTGCCCGGGACGGATCGGCCCCGTACCGGGCGAGTACTTCCTCGGCGGCCAGGCCCCGGGTGAATGTGACGCACATCCAGGCCCTCGCCCAGTCCAGCGAACCCGCGTCCGTGTCTGCTTCCATGATCTGCCTCCGCATCGCCTGACAGGGTCGAGCCTTCCGGGCTCTCCGCAGTGCGCCAAGCACGGGGGAGCCCGGATCATGATGCCTGGTTCATGCGGTGGAATCGGTACCGGGCAGGACGCCCGGTGGGGCCCTGCCCGGTGAACTCGATACGGAAGGGGTCGCGAGCGGCTGCATCAGCTCTCCTGTCACACCCGACCAGGACACCTCGACACTATCTTGTTACGAGCTCTTACCAAATGGGTATCGGGACGGGCGAACATCGCGGGGAGCGGTTCATGGCCCCACTCCTCCCAGCTGTCTGATGCCGAAACGCTGAGTTGCTGCATCGAGACCCACGGATACCGACTCCGGGCAGCGCGGCCAGCTTTCCCTCGTGCTCAGCAACGGCTCATGCCTGGCCGCCTGGAGCAACAGCCACAGCGACGGCGCGAGGACTGGTCACCTTCGACAGACTGCGGACGGTACGCCTCCAGGAGCTCTGCCCAAGCCTCTGTTTGGCTCCGCTGCGTGCCTTCGGATCCTATGTCCCGACGATGCGGCACTTTGTCCGGCGCCGTCAACGACGAATGTGCCCAGGGCCCCGACTGCGCACGCATCCGAAGCTTCAGCCGTCGGTTCCAGCGCTTGTGCAACTCCCGTCCATAGCCCTCTCGGTGCTCCGCAGCGACGGCGACGGTCGTCGTTGTGGCTGGTGTGCACGGGGGCTGTTTGTCAGGGTTGTCGGAGGGCGTTGGTGACGAGCTCGCGCGCGTAGTGGGTGGTGAGGTTGTCGGGGCGGAAGAGGATGCGGTACATGATCGGTGCCACGATGCGGTCGATGACCAGTTCGGTATCGGGTGCCCGTTCCCCGCGCAGTGCCGCGCGGTTGAGGACGGTGTCGATCTGCTGGGCGGCGTAGGCCGAGCAGCGGCCGGCGTTGCTGCCGTCGGGGTCGCCGAGCAGGGCGTCCCGGATGTAGGCGCGTCCGGGGGGAGATGCCATTTCGTCGAGGAACTGCTCGGCCCAGGCGTCGAGGTCGGCGCGAAGGCTGCCCAGGTCGGCGGGGTCGGTTTCCGGGCGCAGCCGTTCGACAGCGACGTCGGACAGGAGTTCTTGCAGGTCGCCCCAGCGGCGGTAGATCGTGGAGGGCGTCACGCCGGCCCGGGTGGCCACCAGCGGGACGGTCAGCCCTTCGCGGCCCACCTCGCTGACGAGGTCACGCACCGCGGTGTGGACGGACTGCTGTACGCGGGCGCTGCGCCCGCCGGGGCGGGTCATGGGCTGGGGGCTCATACCATCCACCTTAATGCGAATCCGTTGCTTCTAGCCGTCCCGGCCGACGGACCCGGCCGTCTGGGGCTCCCCTCGAGCCGCGTCCCCTCGGGTGGCCTCGCCTTGAGCCGCTTCCCTCAAGTCGCCTCCCATGGAGCGAGTTCGCAGGTCCTGGCGTCCTGCCGGATCCGTGCGGGGCGTGGGGCCAGGGGCGGGGGACGGGCTCAGGGCAACCGATTGCCTAAAAGCGAAGCATTTGCTTTAGGTGGCGCCAGGGCCTACGGTGGCTTAAAGCCAACCGATTGCTTTTAGTGCGGGAAGGGCCCTCATGCCGAGCGTCTCCGCGGGCCCTGCCTCTGCCCGCACCTCCATCTCAGGGCGTCTGCCGTTCGTGCTGCACGCCTCGATCCTGATCGCGCTGCTCGCCGCATCCAGCGCACCGACCCCGGTGTACTCCCGCTACCAGGCAAAGTGGCAGCTGTCCGCCCTCGACATCACCGTGGTGTTCAGCGCCTACGCCCTGGCCCTGCTGATCGCACTGCTGACGACCGGCACCCTCTCCGATCACCTGGGGCGGCGCCCCGTCCTGATGGGCGCACTCGCGGTCCAAGTCGCCTCCATGGCCCTGTTCGCGACGGCCGGCGGCCTGAGCACGCTGATCGGCGCCCGGGTGGTGCAGGGCCTGGCCACCGGCGCGGCCACCAGTGCTGCCGGCGCCGCTCTCCTGGACCTGGAAAGCCCCACCCGGCCCGGCCGTTCCGCCCTGGCCAACAGCATCGCTCCGGTGACGGGCATGGCGGCCGGCGTCCTGGGGGCCACGGTCCTGGTGCGCTTCGCTCCCGCGCCGACGATCACGCTGTACGTGGTCCTGGCCGCACTGTTCGCCGCGCAGGCCGCCGCCCTGGCATGGACGTCCGAGACCGCCCGTCCCCGTCCCGGCGGACTGCGCTCGATGCGGCCTCACCTGGCGCTGCCGCCCGCAGCCGCCCACGCGCTCCTGCTCCACGGCGCCGGCGTCGTCGCGATCTGGGCGCTCGGAGGCTTCTACTCGTCCCTGGGCCCGGCCTTCACCCGGCTCATCTCCCCACAAGGCCCCCAATCCGCAGGCGGCATGGTCTTCTTCACCCTGACCGCCGTCGCCGCCCTGACGGTGTACTGCACCCGCAAGATGCGTGCCGACATCTCCGCCCTCCTGGGAAGCTGCGCGGTGCTACCGGCGGCCGCTCTGTCGCTGGCCGCCCTCTTCCTCGGCAGCCTGGTCCTGCTCTTCACCGGAGCCGCGCTGGCAGGGTTCGGCTTCGGAGCCGTCTCCCAGGGTGCGCTGCGTACCGTCGTCGGCTCCGTTCCGGCAGGGGACAAGGGCGGCACCCTCGCCTCCTACTACGTACTGAGCTACCTGGCGATGAGCCTGCCCGCCATCGGAGCCGGCGCCCTCACCACAGGCTTCGGACTGCGCACCGCAGCTCTGGCATACGCCGGCTGCGTGGCGGCACTGGCCGCCATCGCGGTAGCGACGCTGTCCGTACCCCTGCGCGGACCCCACCGGACCCCACCCCACCTCACCCACTACGGCCCCGAGGCGATGAACACCGCATCCATCGCCGCAGGCACCACAACCCACACTCCCCGCGCCCGGACGACCCACAACAGGTAAGGAAACCGACCCATGCCCACGCCTTCACACACCAGCACGACCACCCCTCCCCAGGAACTGTCCTGGACGGTGGCCGACCACACCGTCCGGCGCATCGACGAAGTGGCCCTGCCCCCGCAGACCGGCCCGTGGCTACTGCCCGACGCGACCGCCGACCTCGTGACCAAAACACCCTGGCTACGCCCCGACTTCGCCGACGATAAGGGCGTCCTGCGCCTGGCGAGCCACAGCTTCGCTGTCGAGACCGACGGCATGCGGATACTCATCGACACCGGTATCGGAAACGGAAAGCAGCGCGCCAACCCCGCCTGGCACGACCTGGACACCGACTACGCATCGCAGCTCCAGGCGGCGGGCTTCGCACCGCAGAGCGTGGACCTCGTCGTCCTGACCCACCTCCACGCCGACCACGTCGGGTGGAACACCCGCGCCGAGGGCAACGACTGGGTCCCCACCTTCCCGAACGCGCGCTACCTCACCACACGCACCGAATGGGACTACTGGGCCGGTGTCGAGATGGACCAGGCGCGCCGCCAGATGTTCCACGACTCGGTCCACCCCGTCCGGGACGCCGGCCTGTTCGACCTCATCGACGTCCCTGACGGCGGCACGGACATCGCCCCGGGCATCCGCCTGCTGCCCACCCCCGGCCACACACCGGGACAGGTAGCGGTCGAGCTGAGCAGCCATGGCGAGAGCGCGCTCGTCACCGGCGACAGCATCCACCACCCAATCCAGATGACGCATCCGACGCTTGGCAGCTGCGTGGACATCGCCCCCGAACTCGCCGCCAGAACCCGCAACACCATGCTCGACTCCCTCGCCGATACGCCAACGCTTCTGCTCGGCAGCCACTTCGCGCCACCCACCGCCGGACACGTGCGACGCGAGAACGGCGCCTACCGGCTGCTCCCGGCCACCCCGGTGGTCATACCCGTGCGCGGCTGAACCGGGCCGGAGACCGGGGACCTCGCCCACACACCGAGACGGTGCGGGCGGCGGCCCGGGGCCCCGGGCCGGCCCCGCGGACGCCACGAACCAGCAGGCATGGAGCGGCTCACGGGACGACGCCGTCTTCGCCAATGAGGAGACCCCTAGCGCGAAGTCCGTCCCGCCCGGGCGGTCCCGCGCGCCGGCGGTGCGCCGGCGGGACCGACGCCTGGCGGGTCCGTACGGCCCCCAGGCCGTCGCTCACCGGGCGGGGAGGTAAGTGTGTGGGGGCGCTGCGGCGTATAGGGGGTGTGAAGCAGTTGGAGTTCCAGGAGTTCTACGAAGCCAGCCAGGACGTCTGCCTGCGGGCGGTCCTGGCGAGTGTGGGCGATCGGCAGCTGGCTGAGGATCTGGTCGCCGAGGCGTTCACCCGGGCGTGGGTGTCCTGGCCGAAGGTCAGCCGACACCCGGCGCCGCGCGCATGGATCGTGCGCACGGCGCTGAACACCGGGGTGTCGTGGTGGAGGCGCAAACGTAAGGAGGTCGGGCTGCAGGACGGCGTGCCCGATGTGCCCGATCCGCGGGAAGCCGAACCCGGCCTGGACCCCGGTCTGCTCACGGCGCTGCGTCAACTGCCACAGCGGCAGCGGGAAGTGATCGCGCTACGGGTCTTCCTCGATCTGGACACTAGGGCCACGGCCAAGGTGCTGGGGATCGCGGAGGGCACCGTTACCGCCCATTTGTCGCGGGCCGTATCGGCGTTGCGCGGCCAACTCGTCACCGTCGATGACGGCACCGCCAATGATCAGGAGGTTCGACCATGAGCGAGCACGAGGTGCTCAACGCACTGAGGGATTGCCTCGACGACATCACCATGTCCACGCCGGTGGAGCGGATCGAAGCTGCCGGCCGCGCCCGTCGCAAGCGGCGTCGCCTGCTCGGCACGGCCGGGATCGCGGCCGCCGCAACCCTCGCGATCGCGGTGCCTGCACTGAGCAACCCTTCAACGGCTCCACCGTCGGCCGGCGACAGCACCGGCGCGGGGTCGGTGCACATCCAGACGGCCGCGTACACCATCGACACCAAAAAGGACGGCACCGTCGTCGCCACCTGGGACAAGGCCGCGTACTTCAGCGACCACGCGGGTCTGGAGAGGGCGCTGCGCAGGGCCGGGTTCCCGGTCCTGATCAAGGAGGGTGTGTTCTGCAAAGGCCCGCACGACGACGGACAGCTCAGTCCCAGCGGGTCCGGGCCCGGGGTCGCGAACGTGATGAAGGGCGAGAAGGACCGCGACGGCAAGGTGACATTCACCTTCACCCCCGCCGCGATGCCGGCCGGGAAGCAACTGTTCATCGGCTACCTCAACGCCGCGCAGCTGGCCTCGGTCCATATGAACCCCGGCTCGGTGGAGCGGATCGTCCCGGCGGACGGGCCGCTGACGTGCACGACCACGCCGCCGCCTGAGCATCACTACAACTGAGCGCTCCGCTAGGCAGCGGCGTGGCCGCTCACCCGCCGCTGCCGTCTCCTTGGAACGAAGGCGCGACGCCGTCCCCAAGCTCGTCGCACACGTCGTCGACAACCGCTGCCGCCCCAGCCTCAGCTCCGGTCGCCGAGACGGCGGGGGCGCGCTATAGATGTCCGGGACTGGCCTCGCTCCGGCGGGCAGGCCCTCAGGAGCATTGGAAGCCCATGAGGCGAGGAGGGGAACCTGTTTGCCGTTCCGTTCGGCGTCGATGGACGGAACGTCGAACGGCAGCGGGAGAGCCCCGATCTTCGCGCGGCCAGGGACGCTGACGACTGCTGGGGCTGCCGGTATGGCCCTGCCAGAAGACGGGACAGGAGCGTGATGAACGCCCACTGGATGTGGGCTTCGGCATGGCAGGACTGATCCTCGCTCGTGGTCCATTATTGCGCCCAGGCCGCATCGTCAACGAGTTACGCCGTTCCACCTGCCTCTTGGGCAGCACGAGACCCGCTCAGGGCCTACGGCCGATGAAGGCGAGCAAGCGAGTCTGTACGTCGGCGCCTTCGGGTACCTCGACACGTGGTCCGTACTGCCCGCTCTCGCGGAGCACGTTGTCGAGCGGCAGCATCCCGTCGAGCATCTGGGCGCACCTGTCGGGGTCGAGGTGTTCCTCCTGGCCGGTGGCCCGCGCCAGGTCCCAGGTGTGCATGAAGACGTCGGCGGTGTAGAACCGGTCGACCGCCTGGTCCAGCGGGACCTCTCCGATGTGGGGGTTCGACAGCGTCCTCTGCGCCGTGGCCGGATCGTCGAGGAGGGACTGCACCCCGTCGCTGTGTACTGTCCAGGCCGCCACCGGGTCGTCGTCCACCGACGGCCCTTTCGGCAGTTCGACTCCGGCGCCGGCCTTCAGGAAGTCCGGGAACCACTCGACAAGGTGACGCACCACATCCCGGGCGACCCACCCCTCGCACGGCGCCGGGTTGTCCCATGCCCCGGGGCGTACTCCGCGCACGCGGTCAGTGAATGTCCCTGCGACGGTGCGATGTTCATCGGCTGCCCTTGTCATGATCTCAAGCCTTTCCGCTTCGGTACGTCGGTCAGTGTTGCCGTCCTGGCGGACGCTGAGCAGCTCGTCAAGCCGCTCGTGGCCTTCTCTGACGCCGCGTTGCATGCCGCTCTTGATCATCGAGTCACGAGCCTCGATGGAGTCCATGAGCGATTTGGTGGTGACCTTGGTGCGACCGCAGAGGTCCTCGAAGACGGTTGTCTCCAGGCTGACGCCGTCCGGGAAGCCGTCGAAGGCGAAGGTCTGCACGATGCGCTCGTTGAGGCGTACCTCGTGGAACACGCCGCGGAAGCCGTACTCGGTCCCGTCGTTCTCGCGATGCACATAGCGGTACGCTCCACCGCTGCGCGTGTCGTACTCGTCGATCCGCATGGTGAGCCGACGCGGGCCGAGCCACTGGACGACCAGATCAGGATCGGTGTACGCCCGGAACACGCGCTCCGGCGAAGCGTCGAACTCCCGGATGATGAGGATGGTGGGCAGAGCCGGATCGGCCACGATCTGCGTCTCGTGCCGGCGGTTCGCCTGTGTGGTGCTCATGATGCCGCCGCCTTCGTCGTGGTGCCCGTCACCGGCTGTTCCTCCATCTGCTCGAGGACGGCATCGAGCTGACGGAAGCGGTCCTCCGCCTCGCGCCGGTATCGCTCGATCCATTTCGTCATCAGGTCGAGGACTTCTCCCTCAAGGCGGCAGGGCCGCCGCTGAGCGTCCCTGCTGCGACTGACCAGACCGGCGTCTTCCAGGACCTTGATGTGCTTGGACACGGCTTGCACGGTCACGTCGTACGGCGCGGCCAGTTCGTTGACCGTGGCATCCCCGGCGGCCAGCCTGGCCACGATGTCGCGCCGGGTCGGGTCGGCCAGAGCCGAGAACACCCGGGACAGCCGGTCGTTGGCCATCTCGCACCTCACATCCTCAACCAAGTGGTTGAATAAGCCTACGGCCGAGCCTGGACGCTGTCAACCGACTGGTTGAATAGCGGTCGACGCACCGGATGGCGCTGTGTGTGGGCAGTCCCGGGCGTCGTCTCGGTGGTTCTGATCAGGCCGCGAGGGCCAGGTTGCGCATGTGAGCTACGGCTTGGACTCCGTTAGGATCCGCACTGCGCAACGGGCCTCTACGCAACCGTCCTACGCACCGCCCGATTTGCTCCGCGCTGCGCAATGCGCAGCCACTGCGCGTTGCGCAAGCGGCCCGTGCGCAGGACGCCATGCGCACGGCGCTGACCGCACCTCCCACCGACCCCATCGCCTCCGTCGCGCAGACGCGTCGTCGGTGCCGACAGTAACTGCGCAGCGCGACGCGGACAGGGGGGGTGCGCAGCGGAACATGTCGGCGAAGAGGATGCGTCCGACGAGTACTAGAACGTCCATGGCGACTTCCGGAGGAAGGCGGTTGAACCATGAACTACATACGTCTCACATGACTCCTCGACGAGCCGGATGACCGGGATACGAGACCGGGGTATCGCCGTCGTCAGAGCCCCGTCGGTCGGCACGGCTCCGACGCGTCACCGTGGCGGGGAGCGGAGGGCTCCGTGAAGGGATGTGTTCGAAGTCTCAACTCATCAGCGCAGGTGCCTCGTTGGTTCCCCATCCTGCCGCACTCGCTCTGCCTCACGCGCTGGTCGAGTGGGTCACCATGCCATCGTCACCCGAGAGGGTGACCGTCGCTGCAAGCTCCACCGCACCAACGCGCGCTCGTCGCCCTGGTGTACCTGCGCAAACGACACCCTGGCCCAGATCGCTGCCGGCTTCGGCAGCTCTGTTGGTACCGCCCACGCTCGGACCGGGATCTCCGCCGCCGCCGCCCCGTCGGCGATCGTGGTCACCCGCCAGGACCGCGGCTGGCACGGGACCAGGTCGAGCTCGCGCATCAGCGCACGGACCAGCTCCGGGCCGGCCTGCACATTCATGCGCTGGAGTACGGCATGGACGCGCCGGTACCCGTAGGTCTCGTGCGAGTCGGCGAAGACCTGCCTCTCCCCGTGGGTCAGGCCCTTCGCGGACAGCGACAGCACATCTCGTCCACGCCCGTCAGCCGACGCTGACGCTTGCGCACGATCTGCGGCCCGACGCTGCCCTCCACGTCCCGGGCGAAGACCGTGCTGACGGACGTCGGGCTGGTCGAGGTCAAGGTGCGAACATTCGGGGCGTGTAAACGCAGCCGGTCGGGTCGTGTTGGGCTGCCGGCCAACCCTCGGGAGATGAGCCCTCTATCTCGTCTAAGCTCTGCCCCCTTGCTCGGGGCCAGGGTGCCGCGACGCTGGTGAGGCCGGACATGCACCCCGCCCCGGTACGGGCGCCGATGGCCCATACCGGGCGTGGCCGGGTGTCTGTCTATTTGGTGCCAAGGCTTGTGGGCCGGATCCCCGACCCGGGAAGGTAGGCCATCTCCATGGAGGATGGCAGGGATGAGCCATCGGATTGCAGTAGTTCCAAGGTGGGGTCTACGTCGGCGTAGATCAGGATGCTGCGGGTCCGCGGAGCCGTCTGTGTAGTGGGCATTTCGCTGGCGACGGCGCTGACGGCGTATACCGCCACTGCTGTGCCCGTCTCGTCCACGACCTTGATTCCCGAGGGGATCGCCGTTCCGCCACTGAGGGTCAGGGTGGGCACACCGTCCTCTGAGTACGTCAGGGCGAGCGTTCCTCTCTGCTCCGGCGTGATGTCCTGCACCAGCAGGTTCGGGGCGCCGGGCCGGTGTCGGTGGCTTGCTCGCCGCTCGGGGACTCGTTCGGAATCTCGGCCATGGGCGTTCCTCCAGGCGTGTTCGCTCTGCTACGGACAGCGATCCAGCGTCCCATGATCAGGATTTCACGGCCACCCACTCCTCGATTCTGGGCACCCCCGTATGTCCCGCAGGTCCCATACCTGCGGGCAACCGAGGGTTTCCTCGCTGTCCGGGAGGCAGCATCTTCAGAACGGGATGGGCAGGGACTGCTCCCGAGCTTCGGCCGCGGTCAGGCATGCGTCCGCGGAAGCGACGTAGTACGTCGTCTCGCCCTGCTGGGTCGGGAAGCAGTTCTGTTCGTAGGCGTACTCCTGAGCCACGCACGCCATGAATTTGGTCGGGTTGCTGGGGTGGGGGTAGTTGCCGTCGGCCCGGCCCTCGCAGGAGAAGGGGACGGGGTCCTGGAGCGCGGCTGGTTGCTGGGCCCCCGCGGCGGAAGCGGCGGCGAGTACGGCGATACCGCTCAGGGCGAGGCTCGTAAGGATCTTGTTCATCACGCCCCGTACAACGTCGCAGACGGCGAGAGGTCGCGGGTCGTCACCCGAGCGGGCGGGCGTTACTGGGCAGCGAGGTGGGCTGTCAGGCGGGAGGCGGAGGTGCCCAGGCCGGTGGGGCCGGCCGGAACGAGGGCCGGCCCTGGATGGGGCTGGTCGGTCGCCGCGGGTGCGTCGGAGGTGAAGACTTCGTGCCAGTCGTATTTTCCTGACGTCACGTGCCATTCGAGCATGGCCCGCACGACCTTCTTGATGCCGGCCGTGTACCTTTCCAACCGGTCGTCCGCGATGCCGTCCTTGCCCGCGGACTGCGCCATGTAGTCGAGCGCCGTCATGTCGGCGTTGATACGGTCCACAAGGAAGGTGACGGCTTCGACGGAGCTCTTGCCTTCGTGAGCCATCATGGCCGCGATCAGGTTGTACACCTCACCTGATGCCATGTCGCGGTTGAAGCCGAAGATGTCGTTGTACCAGCAGACGGCGTTCATGAAGCGCACATGGGTGTCCGCCACGGACGGGTGCCCGTAGATCTCCTCGGGCAGGAACGCGTCCAACGCGATCTCGTTCCATGGGATGAACATGTCCATCCCATGGACCTGGATGAACTTGCCCAGGATGTGCGCCGTGGTGGGGATCCGGCGCTGATGGCGCACCGCTCCGCTCTCATCGAGCGAGACGTTCAGCCATGCGTCGATGACGCTCGCATGGCGCTTCAGCTGATCGAGCGGGGAGATGGCCCGCACCTGGGCCCACAGCTCGGCAAATGTTTTGAGGGTGCGCGCACCCCACGGTTCCCGGCAGGGGCCGGGGACCCCTGCCCACAGGATCGGCCTGAACGCCTCGACATACTCGATCTGCTGCGCACGGTGTTCATCGCCCCGAGGTTCGTCCATGAAGTCGTCGAGGATCCAGAAGAACGTCAGGAGCTTGTCGGCGAGCGCCAGGTAGTCGTACTTCGGGGCGTCGCACCACATGCGGGCGTGGAGGTCCGGCATGCACTGCCGCTGCAGCCGCCCCAGAACCTCCTCCTCGCTCACGGCCGGGTAGGGAGGTGCCATCCCGGTCTCCACGATCCACCCGAAATTGTCGCTCTTGAGCCGCTCCGCCTCGGGGTGGATCCCGACTTCCGGGAACGGGCAGACGATCTCAGGGACTTCCCGGCTCGCCCTCGGCACGGCGAGCCCGCGTACGGCGGGGATGGGGAAACTGTCGCGGACGGCGGGGGAACTCAGGTCATCGAGCGTGAGTACGCGTGCCACGGGGGACCATCCTTTGGACCAGTCAGCCGGCCCGCTCGGGACCTCTTTCGCACCATGGTCAGGCCAGCCGATCTGGACACGGGCTGGGGAACGTCACTATCTGGATCAACGGGCGAGCGGACTAAAGCATTCAGGAGACGAGGCGGGACAACTTGGAGCCTCCGGGGCCCCGTTGACGCATTCAACAGCTGGTGACCTCGCCCGAGCGCTGCAACTTCCTGGCTACCACTCGATGCGATGAATACGACCGCTTCGAGGTTTGCGGTCGAAGCCGCCGCGGCGACCGCGAACCCGCAGGCGCCCAGGCTGCTCATGCCACTACCAACCCGGGGCTCATCGTCACGGTCGAGGGTTCACAACGCGTCCGCCTCCACCTGGGACGCCGCGCCGGTTGACGGCTCGACCCTCTTCGGTGCCATCGTCTGCTCCTGGACGGGTCTGGCCGTAACTCTAGGACTGGACCCGGCTCCTGATTCCGTCCATCGACGCCTGGTCAGACCAGCGGTCAAGCACGGCGGCGGGCTGCGGGGCGGTCCCGACGCAGAACCGCCGGCTCGCTGGATACGGAGAGCGAGCCGGTCGGCGGTTTGCCCGGCTGTCGATGTACTCGTCTCTGATCGTGCGGCGGTCGTGAGTTCGAGCTCTGACCAGGTGGACGGTCGGCTTGGTGACGCCCCGAGGCCGCCTCTCGGGTTTGAGCCCGGTGCCGCGACTGACGAACCTGGCGAAGAGTCGTGTCCTACCGGCTCGAGGCGCGGCCAACCGCCCCCGCTACGTCCTACTCCTCCGGCTCCCAGGCGCGGAGCAGGTCGAGCAGCCCCGCGTCTCCGTCAACCTGCAAGGAGTCGGCCTGGATACGGTCGTACAAGTAGAGGACCAACTCACTGGCCGTGCCATGGATGGAGGCGCCGGCTGCGTCCGAGTCCTCGCCGGTCGCGGCAGTGGGCACGGGGATGCGGGTGGTGCGTGCGCCGTCGCCGTCGACCGTGAGGCGCCAGGAGCGGCCCTCGGCGGCGTGGAAGTCGAAGGCCGTGGGCTTGTGCGGCCAGGCACTCTGCGCTGCGCAGACGGTGAACAGGAACTCCTCCACACCGTCGAGTGCCACCTCGAGCGGCAGCGGCTGCGGGGCGCCCCCGGTGAGCTGGGCGTCGTACGTGTGCACCGTGGTCTCCTGGACCCGGTGCCGGGCGACTCCGCCAGAGGTCCGCGGCGTCTGCAGGGCACTCCACCACGCCCAGCAGCCGGCGTCCGGTCCTGCCTCGCGCAGGGCGTTCAGCAGAACCTGCGTCGACGCGGCCAGCCAGGCCAGCAGTGCCTCACGCTCCCGCGGCACTTCCAGAGCGGCGCGCGCAGCGGCGGCCTCGGCCGGGGGAGCGTCGGCAGGCCCCGCGCCGACGATGGCGGCCCAGAAACGGTCTCCCCCACCCAGGTGCTTGACCAGATCGAACAGCGTCCACCCGGGGCAGGTCGGCACCTGTGCGTCGAGACTGGGCGCGGCGGCGACCACGGCGCGGAAGGCGGTCGACCGTTCATCGATCAGTCGCAGCAGGTCAGGGAACTCAAGATTCTTTTCCACGCCGGATGTCTATCACCGTCCTCCGGTGATCGGACAGCGATTTTCACAGTCGCCGCCGCATGGCCATTGCGGACGTCGTCCTCGCCTCCCACCGCTCGGGTGACAAGCTGCGCACTGCTGCGAGGACGCTGGTGGGGTCGGTACGCCCGGCGTCGTGCCTGTGGGTGCCGACGGACGCCTGGGCGAGTGGGATGGTTACGAGGGAGCCGAGCGCGTCGTAGGAGTAGACGCGCGCCAGCCGCTCCTCGGGGATCTCCTGACGTCGATGTCGAAGTCGTAGTGGCCAGCGAACGCGACCGCCTCCGGGTGGAGCGGGACCGCCTCACCGGGGGCGACGTGCCGCCGGACCCTACGGGGACGGGCGACTCCGGCCTTCGATGCACGCGCAATCAAGTGGGGAATCGAGAGCGAACCTGGACGTTTTCGCGGCTCTGGCCGGAGTTCCGTGAATTCGCAGGCCGGACTCCAGGGAACGCCGCATGCGACGGAGGCTCGCCGCAGGAAGTGACAGGGCTAGAAAGGAGGTTGCCAGCCGCCCCAGTGCGTCTTGTGGCCGGGCGGAGGCCAGGATCCCGTTTCGCCTGCAAGGGGCCACAGGCGGCCCACCCATTCACACTCCGGGATCGCGCCTTCCCAGTCGTCGGTACACCGGTCGGCCCAGGCCCGACCCACCATCACCGGCCGGCTCACCACGCCGCTCGCGACCTCCTGCACCCGCATAACCAGACCGAGCCCGTTCACTCCAGGATTCCCCCGTGGACCGTAGGACACATCGAGCACCTCACACCCGTGAGCGTGCAAGAGGAACCGTTCCAGATCGGCTGGGACGCAGGCCGTCAACTCCCTTCCCCAGAGCGTCACCTGGGGTCCGTAAGCCGCATCGACCGCGACGCAGAACAACCGGTCCTCGACGAAGTAGGCGTACACAGCAGGCTCCGCGCGCCCCGTGCCGAACTCCACGCCGAGGGTCTCCCGGAACGAGGGGTCAGCCTGGAACCGACGCATCTCGATCATGCCCGGCAGCACCGCGGAGACCTCAGCGATCCGCATGCCGAAACACAGCGGCCCGACGCCTTCCAGGGGCAGCAACTCCCAGCCCAACCGGGCTGGCCCCTTCGCGGCACCTCGAATCTCTGCTGCCGCCACCCCTCCACCCGTCTTCCCGTCCACACTGAGCCGCGCCGATTCCCGGCGCTCAGCATCACCCTGGCATGACACCAAGCTCAAGATCGTTCACGGAACTCCGGTCAGAGCCGTTTTCGCAGATCCTCATCAACGAAGACGGAACGACACGACTCCGCAACGGCCACACCGGCTTTGCACCGTGACCACCCCGGCAGGTCCCGTCGAGGTCACCGCACCCCGGGTGAACGACCGTCGAGTGGACGAGGCCACCAGCGAGCGCAAACGGTTCTCCTCGAAGATCCTGGCCCCGTGGTGCCGCAAGTCCCCGAAGGTCTCCGAGGTACTGCCGCTGCTGTATTTGCACGGACTGTCCTCGGGGGACTTCGTACCCGCGCTGGAGCAGTTCCTCGGCTCCGCGGCCGGCCTGTCGCCGGCGACGGTGAACCGGCTGGCGAAGCAGTGGAGCGACGACCACGCGGCTTTCCAGGAGCGGGACCTGTCCGACCGGGACTTCGTCTAGGTGTGCGCCGATGGGGTGCACCCGAGGATTCAACTCGGGCAGACCGACAGCTGTGTCCTGGTGCTGCTCGGGGTGCGGCTGGACGGCACCAAGGAGCTGCCCGTGGAAGGCGCTGGCTGAGGTCTTTCCCGCTGCCCGACACCAGCGCTGCTGGGTCCACAAGGCCCGGAACATCACAAATTGCCTGCCGAAGTTTGCGCAGCCGGGCGCGACGAAGGCGATGCGGGAGATCTACAACGCCGAGGACCGCGCGCACGCCGAAGGCCATCGAGGCGTTCGCGCGCACTTACGGCGCCAAGTGGCCCAAAGCCGTCGTGAAAATGGTCGACGACGGGGACGAACTGCTGGCGTTCTACGACGTCCCGGCCGAGCATTGGGTCCACCTTCGGGCCACGAACCCCATCGAGTCCACCTTCTCCACGGTCAAACTGCGGACGGAGGTCACCCGCGAGGCCGGCAGCCCGGCCGCGGCGCTCGCGATGTTGTTCAAGCTGGTCGAGTCCGCCCAGGACCGCTGGCGCGCGATCACCGGAGCCCATCTGATTGCCCTGGTCCGCTCCGGCGTCAGGTTCGAGAACGGTGTCCTGGTCGAGCGCGAAGAGACCGCGGCAGCCTGATCAAACGCCACCTGATCCAAAGATGCGCTCGTCGTGCCAATCAGGAACCGTTGTGTTGCCGGAGAGCCAGTCACGTCGCAGAATCGCATACCCAACGGCGTCACGAACCGTGCCGTCGGCTGCCGGCCACGCGTCGCGATAGTGCGCTTCCTTCGCGTAACCACACCTTTGAAAAGCACGGCGCATCGCTACGTTGTCCTGACGAGTGGTGCCCTCGATCCGCTGGACCTGGGCGAACTCGGTGAACACGTACCTGGTGAGCCAGGTCAGGGCCTGTCCTCCGAGGCCCCGCCCTCGGAGCTCGGAACGGATCCGCAGATCGAACAGCGGCGTGTCGTCACACAGGTCCATCAGCCGGACAACGCCCGTTCGCTCACCGGCAACCGTGATCCAGAACGCCCGGTTGTCCTGGCCGTCATAGCGGCCCTCTCCAATCCACTGCCGGGCTTCGGCCTGGTCAACAACGTCCGAGCCGTGGAACGGCCACGTGTCGCCCGAGAGGAAGTCGACCAGTTCCTCTGCGTCGGTCGACGTGAAGCGTTGGTAGGTGATCTCCACGACCGCACTGTAGTGACGGAGACACCTGCCCGGAACCGATTTTCCAGGCCACCGACGGAACGTCATGCCGGGCGGCGAGGAGTTTCAGAGGTAGGCGCTGAGCCCGGTTGGCCAGCCCCGAGCCAGCCCGATCACCCAGACCTTGGGACGTCCGGAGTCGAGTGATCCACAACTATTGACAATTGCTCACGACCTCACCCTGACATCACACCCACCGAACCACCCCCCACCGAACCACCCCCCACCGAACCACCCCCCACCGAACCACCCCCCACCGAACCACCCCCCGGCGGCGCCACCCCCGGCGGCGCCAGCCCCCTGCGGCACTGGCGCCCGCACGAACGCGGACTTCATCGGTCGCGGGCACCTGATCGACTGCAAAGCCACCTTCCACCCGCACCGCCTGGATTCCGGCGCGCTGTACCAGCTCGCGGGGTACCTCCGCGGGCCATCGCCTGGTCGAACCCGGCGCGCTGGTACTGCATATCGCCGCATCCAGCACCGACACCCGACTGAGCGTCCCTCTCACGCTGACCGGCCCGGTCCGTCCCCTCGACCACACGCGCCGCCTGCACGCGACGTTCACGATGGCCTGACCATGGAACGCCCCGACCGGCGCATCCCGCCACCACGACAGGCCGGTCGGCGGCGGTGGACGAGCGGAAGGTGGCCGGCAGAGCCATGAGGCGGCTCCGTATACTCGCTCGGCACGGCGCCAACGCTGTCATCGTGCCCCTGCCCTTGACCCTGCGCGCGGCTCAGGCGCACCTGGCGGTCGGGTGCGGATCCTCTGAAGTTACCGCCGGGATCAAGCGGTTAGGTGGTAGTTCTGCTGCCCGCGCCGTCGTGAGCTATGCGGGGCCAGCACGCCGGAGGGCTCTCAGCGGAACGTGGAAGCTGCGTTGATGCGGCCGGGCGGACACCTGCGGATCCCACCCGGCCCGATCAAACGGTTCCATCAGCGGTTCCGGCTCAGTGGCGATCGACCGGTGGCTCGCCGCGTTGCCGTGAGACGCGGTTGTCCGTCCGTGCCGCGCTCGCACTCCGCGCTGCGTACCGGCGACTGCTCGAATGCCTGCAGACACCGGGCGAGTTGCCGGTAGCCGCCGGCGTTGGGGTGCAGGGACTGCGAGACCAGATCGGGGCCGATGCCGTGGCTGAGGGCGGACACGTCCAGGAACAGGCCCCACGAGAGCTCACCGCCGTGGGTGATGCCGGGTGAGCAGACCTGACCGCCTTGCAAGGCCGCCGACAGTCCCAGGAACCGTACGCCGCTCACGTTGGCCGCCGCCCTTTCCAGGTACTGCGAGAGCAGCGGGAACGCCACGTCGTGCACCCAGGCGAAGTCAGCGTCCTGGAACGGGCAGCCCTGCAGGCCGCGCTGTGCGCTGGAGTAGCGGGAGAGCCCGCTGGAGGGCGAAGGGTAGGACTGCAGGACGAGGTCGTAGGCTTCGTCGTCGTATCCCGTTTGCCGCATCACGGTGCGGATGTCGCGCAGGTCCTTCTCGATCCGCGGTTCCATGGCCGACAGCCGCTCGGGAAGCAGGGTGTTCCACGCGCGGGAGCACGGCGGCCCCGGTACGAGGTAGGCGCTGGCACAGGTGATCGTCAATCCGGCTGCGGGGATGTCGTTGGCACCGACGTTCAGCACGATGGTGCGTATGTCGTAGGTGCGAGCCGCGGTCCTGAGCTGTTCTGCCTGCGGTGGTTCGCCGTAGCGGCCGGTGCCGCCGATACGGACGTCATCCGAGGTGGCGCCGGAGCAGGCCAGGTTCACGGCGACGCCCAGTCCCGCCGGCCTGGCCTGCGGCACCTGGGCGTTGGGTGACCGATGGCAGTAACTGCCGAACGGCGGCAGGCCCGGCTCGTAGGCGCCGCCTCCCTCACCGGCGGTCAGGCTGTCGCCCATGGCGACGATGGCGGCCGGACGTTCCGATGGGCCGTCGGCCGCGGCGGGTGCGGGCGCGCACAGCGCGGCGGCGGCGAGAGCTCCGGCGGTGAGCACGGCGAACAGGCGCCGAGGACGACCAGCGTGATCGCGTGAAGTGGTGGGCACTTGGGCTCTTTCCTCTTCCGGTGGTCGGTGAAGTGAGCGACGGTGACTCTCCGCGTGGGAGTCCGGGACGCTACCTGCCCGTGTTCGGGGGCCGACAGGGCGGAATGCGGACACACCGATGAGTCTCGGAAGTGCGTCCGTCGCAGTGGCTGGAAACCGGTCCGTCCCGGCTGGCTGGGCGATGGCTCTCAGCAGCTGCGAGCCAGCCGGCAGCCGTCAGGGCTCCGACACCGGCCGTGGCCGACCGCGGGCCGGGGTGGAACCATCAGCTACCCCTGCCCGTGCCACCGGACCGCAGCGGCTCCGGCGAAGTCCCCGGCGTGGGCGAACCCGCCCAGCACCACGAGACTGCCGTCCTTGACGTGCCCGGAGCGGATGGCGTGGTCCAGGGTGACCGGGATGGCGGCTCCGAACAGGTTGCCGCATCGGTCGAAGGTGTCCGGGTGCCGGTCGGGGGCCAGTTCCAGCGCGTCCCGCCAGTTCCGCAGAAAGGTCCGGTTGGGTTGATTAGTCACCAGCACGTCGATCTCGGTCGTGGCTTTCCCGAGCCGTCCGCACAGGGTGGTGACGACCTGTGGAACGAGCCGGTTGCCGCGGGCCAGCACCTGCGAGAGGCCGGCCTCGGTGAACCCGATCCGCAACGCCGACGGCCCGGGTTCCCAGTACCTGCGGCCGTCGTCCCGCACCATTGTCATGTCTCCCGCGTACTCGCCGACGTGCAGGGTTTCCACGCCGAGTAGCGGGGCAGCGTGTGATGTTGTCAGATATCCCACGCCGCACCCGTCGCCGGGGACCGCTGCCTGGGCGAGCCCGCGCACCTCGGACCGGGTGAAGAGCCGGCCGGCAGCGCTCTGCGCGTTGCAGACCAGAGCGGACCTGGCATCCGTGGTGGCGAGGATCTGCCGGGCCAGTCCGAGCATGAAGACGAAGGACGCGCAGCCGGCGTTGGCCACGTCGATCAGCCACTCGGGATGCAGACCCAACCTGCGTGCCACCTCCGTGCCGGCCCCCACGAACGGCATGTCCGGCAGTTGACTGTGCACCAGGAGGACGTCCACGGACCGGATCTCGTCCCGGCCGTGCCGCTCGATCAGCGGAAGTACCGCACGCTCGACCATGTCGACGTTGGTCTCGTCGGCGGCCACGTGGTGGCGCATTGGCGGGATCCGGAACATCGGGTTGTCGCGGAGGGTGTCCTGCGCGCCCTGGTAGCCGGTGTAGAACTCGGCGGGAACCGGCTCACCGGGCAGGTAGCCGGCGACGTCGATGAGGCTCACCGTCGTCACCGGGTCACCGTCCTGCCCGGCGCCACGCTGACCCGCAGGCCGCCTCGGTGCCGGTGCTCCAGGATCGCTGTGAGGTTCGCCATCTCCACGGTGTGGCCGGCGTAGAACAGGTCCCAGTAGTCGCCCACCCATGGCCGGTCCGCGCTGGGCGCGAGGTCGGGGCGCGGGTTGTCGTCGTAGGACGGGTGCCGGCAGTTGGTCCAGGTGATCACCGAACCCGGCTTGTCGAGCACCAACTGTGCGGGCAGGACACGCATCAGGTAGATCATCCAGAGCTTGTCGCCCTGGTCCCAGGCACAGTGGTAGTCGACGGTCATGGCCTCGGGGTTGGCCACCACCGTGCAGTAGATTCGGGTGTCCTGCGCCAGCAGGTCCCAGCCGGCCCACAGCCCCGGGGTCTCGGTCGGCGCGAAGCCGCGCAGGCTGAAGGTCCACTCCTCCAGGTGGTGTCCCTGGCTCAGGTACTCGTAGGTCTGCTCCGGCGGGCAGTCGGCGTAAGCCTGGATGGTGCAGTACTGCCCGTAGACCTGTTGGTGTTGGTGGACCGCAGGGGTCATCTCCAGGCATCGGGCGGCCATCTGCTCGGTACTGGTGTTCTCCACCCGTATCAGTCCGGGGACATCAGCCAACATGGACCGGTCCGCGTTCATCTGCAGTCTCCTCAGTGTCGTTCGGCTTGCCACCAGGGGCGGTCAGGAAGGGAAGGAACGGTGGGATTTCGCGGCGGTCGACATCGACGGCGACGAATGCCGGACCGTCGCCGGTGTTGCTCCGCAGCAGCTCCTGGCGCAGCTGCGCCGCGTTGCGGGCCCGGGTCACGTCGAGAGTCGGGAACATCGCGCCGACGCCGGCGGCGATGTCGGACGAGAGGAACACGTTGTCCTCGCGGGCGCCGCCTTGGAACAGGTGCTCGCGCGTGACGCACATTCCGTGCGCGTTGTTGTTGAGGATCACGAAGGTGACGGGCACGGCGTATTCCACCGCGGTGTGCACTTCCATCCCATGCATGAAGAACGCCCCGTCCCCGGCGAGCACGTAGGTGCGCCGCCCGGTGGCCAGCGCGGCGCCGATGCCGGCGCCGAAGGTGTAGCCCATACCGCCCATGCCGACCGCGACCACGAAGCGGCCATGCCGTGGGGCGGGCAGAAGGTGGATCGCGCCGGCTCCCGTGTTGCCGGCATCCACGAAGACATGCGCGTCCTGCGGCAACGCCGCAGCGATTGCGGCGAACGCATCGGCGTGGGACGTGCTGCCACTGTTGGCCGGCGGCAGTGGCGGCGGCAGCGGCAGCCGGGTGGGGCCCATGTGCGCGGGGCAGGCGCGCGCAGCCGGTTCCAGCCGCCGGGTCAGTGCGCGCAGTGTGTCGCGCACACTGCCGTGCAGCGCGATGCCCGGCACGAACGGCGATTCTGGGTCGACGCAGATCAGTGGGGTGTCTGCCAGTGCCCGGTCCAATCCGCCACGTGCCATTGCCGGCAGCCGGGTACCCACCAGGACACACGCCTCGGCCCGCCGCAGACAGTCCTCGACGTTCGGATGTCCCATCACCCCGGCCACTCCGACGAACCGGGGATCGTGGTTGTCGTACACGTCCTTGGCGTCCGGGGTGACCGCTACCCAGGCGCCGAGCCGCCTCGCCACCTCGCAAAGCTCGGCCCGCGCGCCGGCCGCGGCCACCCCTTCACCCGCGATCAGCAACACGCGGTCCGCGCCCCGCAGCACGGCCGCCGCACGGTCCAGGGCCGCGGCCTCCGGCAGCGCCGCCGGCGGGGTGTGCGCCGCCACGCGCGGCCCGGGAACCGTGACAAACGCCTGCTGCACGTCCTTGGGCAGAAGCAACACCGCCGGCCCCTTGGGATCCGTCCGCGCCGCCGCGACCGCCCGCGCCAACAACGAGATGATGGAGTCCGGTTCGACGACCCGGGCGCAGAAGCGAGTGACGGACCCGAACAGCTCGAGCGCATCGAGGGAGCCCGCCTGACCGCTGGAGTCCTGGAACGCTCCCCGACCGGCGAGAACGGTCGGCGGTTCCCCCACCAACGCCAGCACCGGAACCCGAGAGGCGTACGCCTCCGCCAGCCCGGGCACCAGGTTCATCGCACCGCCGCCCGAGGTGGCCGCGACGACGCCCAGACGCGTCGTGGCACGGGCGTACCCGTCGGCCATGGTGGCAGCGGAGAACTCGTGCTTCGCCACGATGCCGCGGACGGATTCCGTCGCGCCATGGACGGCCTCGTACAGGTCCTCGATGTTCGCACCACCTACGCCGAACATGTACGTGACACCCATCCGGCCCAACTCCGCGGCAAGGTAGTCGACGAGGCGCACTCGGGCTGTCATACCGCGCTCCTCTCGGCCCGGTCCGGCTCGACCATGAGACCTGACGGCGAAATGGCCTGGAATCGCTGTCGGTACTCGCCCGGGGTGGGCCCCACCGCACGGCCGAACGAGCGGCAGAAGGTCTCGGCGTTCGGGAAGCCGCAGCGGCGGGCGACGTGGCCGACCGGCAGATCGGTGGTCTCGAGCAGTTCGCGGGCACGCGCGATACGCATTCGCGTCACGTACTGGCCAGGCGTCGTGCCCACCTCACGCAGGAAGACGCGGGCGAAGTTCCGGGGACTCATGTTGGCCCGCTGCGCGAGCTCGGAGACCGGCAGCCGACGTTCGAGGCCGGACAGAACCCACTCCTGCGCGGCCCGCACCGGCGCCCGGTCGGCCAGCTGAGCGTCCAGAATCGCGCTGAACTGCGGCTGCCCGCCGTGCCGTTTGAAGAACAGGACCAGGTACCGGGCTATCTCCAGTGCGATCACCGCCCCGTGATCGGCCTCCACCAGTGCCAGGGCCATGTCGATACCGGTGGACACCCCGGCGGAGGTCACGTACCGGCCGTCCCAGACGAATATCGGTCCCGGATCCACCGTGACCTGCGGATATCGACGGGCCATCTCCTCGCAGTACGCCCAGTGGGTGGTGGCGCGCCGCCCGTCCAACAGCCCCGCCTCGGCCAGTAGGAACGCTCCACCGCACACCGACGCGACCCGCCGGGACCGGGCGGCGGCCTGCCCGATCCACGAGATCAGCGCCCGGTCCGCCAACGCCTCCTTCAACCCCGAGCCACCGGGGACCAGAAGGGTGTCGATCGGGCCTTCGCCAGCGTCCAGTGGCTCGGCCTGGATCACCATTCCCGAGGAGGTGCACACCATAGGAGCGTGGGCGGAGACGCACTCGATCCGGTAGCCCGTCCCCGGCTCGGCCAACAGCCGGTTGAGGGTGTCGAACACCTCGATCGGACCGGCGATGTCCAGCGTTTGGACCCCGGAATAGACAACCACCACAACACGTCGCATCAGCACGGTCACAGCCTGTATCCGCCGCGGGGACGGCCGCAATGACAGTCTGTTGACGGATCCTGCCAGGCTCACCGAGATAACCCGGCGCGACGCCGCTGAACAGGAAACTGACGAAGGTTCAGCCGGCAACGGGTGAGACAGGTCACGCCCGTGGAGGACTCTGCCGCGGAGTCCCCAAGGACTTGCGAGGAATCAAACACGCAGCTTCCGGCCGCGGTGGCTCATTGCAGTGCATCGCGGGAAGCCGAGCGAGCCGTCCCGGCACCGCCTTCCGGGGCCTGTGGCAAGGCAGCACCCAGCTCCTGGCGGGACGTGACTACACGGTCTCCGGCAGCCGCCTCACCCTCACGACCACGGCACTGACCCGGCTGACCGGCAACCGGGCCTACGGGGTCAACTCGACGCTCCAGGCGCGGTTCTCCCGCGGTCTGCCCTGGAGCATCGACATCGTCACCAACGACGCTCCGGTGCTCTCCAACTCCACTGGTACGGCTGACGTTTTCACCATTCCCACGCAGTACCGCGGTGACGCGCTGGCGGGTATGGAAGCCACGTACGCCGACGGCAGCAACGCCGGCCCGATCTCCCGGAACCCGTACCAGGAGTTCAACCAGGCGTTCTCGCCCGACTATCCGGGCGGCACCACCATCCTCACCCCCGCCTTCCTGGCCGCGCAGCACGACAACGCACCAGTGAAGCTGACCTTCCACTACTACAGCGGCGCCACCGTCACGTACCACGTGACCAAGTCCGGGGGTTCGGTCACCGGCACGACATCCTGACCGAACGGCCCCTCGCCCTGGTTGCCCGGCTCCGCCGGGCAACCAGCCCTTTCCGCGCCCGAAACGTTTTAGCGAAACGGAGAACTGGACGGTGAAACACAGCAACCTCCAGTTGGTCGGCGGCAACTTCACAGGGAGACACCGCCCGATCTTCCAGAACGGATGAGCAATGAAGAACAAGCAGGCCCCACAGCACCGCCGCCGCAGACTGCGGCTGACCGTGGGGGTGCCGCTGGCGGCGGTCGTCGCGAGCGCGCTCACGTACGGCACGGTCTTCGGAACGTTCGGAGACGACGCCACGCCCAAGGCGTCCGCGGCGGCAGCGCCGGTTCCCGCCAACGCGATGGCGGCCGTAGCCGCGATGCAGCCGGGCTGGAACCTGGGCAACAGTCTCGACGCCGTCCCCAATGAGACGGCGTGGGGCCAGCCCCGAACCTCAAAGTCCCTGGTGGACAAGGTCCGCGCCCAGGGCTTCAACAGCATTCGCGTCCCCGTGACGTGGAGCGACCACCAGGGAGCGGCACCGAACTACACCATCGACCCGGAGTACATCAGCAGGGTCAAGGAGGTGATCGACTGGTCGATCGACGACGGCCTCTATGTGGTCCTCGACGTCCATCATGACTCATGGCAATGGACGAAGGCCATGTCCACCGATCACGACAAGGTGTTGTCCCGCTTCAACTCCACCTGGACCCAGATCTCCACCGCCTTCAAGAACGAGCCCGCGAAGCTCGTCTTCGAGAGCATCAACGAGCCCCAATTCGACAACGCCGACGCCACCCGGAAGGCTGGTCTGCTCAACGAGTTGAACACCTCCTTCGACCAGATCGTGCGCGCATCGGGTGGGAACAACAAGAACCGTCTGCTCATGCTGCCCACCGAAGGCTGCACGCCCGACCAGGCGCTGATGAACAACCTGGCCACCGAGATCAAGTCTCTGCACGACGCGAGACTGATCGCCACCGTGCACTATTACGGCTACTGGCCGTTCAGTGTGAACCTCGCAGGCTCCACCCGCTTCGATGCCATGGCTCAAGGCGACCTGGACAAGGCGTTCCAGCGGATGCATAACACCTTCGTCGCCCAAGGCATCCCCGTCATCCTCGGCGAGTACGGTCTGCTCGGCGACGACCACGGCCCCGGCGGTGTGGAACGCGGCGAGATGCTGAAGTACTTCGAGGCGCTCGGCCACGCGTCCCGCACCAGCAAGGTCACCACCGTCCTGTGGGACAACGGGTCGCTCTTCGACCGCAGCCGTCTCCAGTGGAAGGACGCCGGGCTGTTCCGTCAGATCCAATCGAGTTGGGCGACGCGCTCGGCAACGGCAGCTTCGGACAACGTCTTTGTGCCGAAGTCCGGTCCGGTCAAGGCCCAAACGCTCACCCTGGACCTGAACGGCACCACCTTCAGGGCTCTCAAGCAGGGCACCACCAAGCTGGTCAACGGTAAGGATTACACCCTCTCCGGTAGCCGGCTCACCCTGAAGGCGGCCACACTCACCCGGCTGGTCGGCCAGCGCGCCGATGGGGTCAATGCGACGCTCCAGGCCGAGTTCTCCCAAGGCGTGCCCTGGCGGATCCAGGTGATCACCTACGGCACCCCGGTGCAGTCGGCCACGACCGGAGCGGCCGATGCGTTCCGGATCCCCACCCAGTTCCGCGGGGACGTGCTGGCGACGATGAGCGCCACGTACACCGACGGCAGAAGCGCCGGCCCGACCGACTGGACCCCGTACCAGCAGTTCAACGCCGCTTTCGTGCCCGACTACGCGAAGCAGGTCATCCGTCTCACTCCTGCCTTCCTCGACGCGGTGAAGGCCGATGCGCGCGTGACGGTCACCTTCCACTTCTGGAGCGGCGCCAAGGTGACGTACTACGTGACGAAGTCGGGATCCACCGTGACCGGCAAGACCTCCTGAAGGCAGGCTGGGGCCGGCGCCTGCGCGTGATTCACTCCGGCTTCGGCGGAGCCCTGGCCACGACCGTGCCCGGTGCCTCTTCGAAGGGAGAAGCCCTGGGGCGACAAGGACAGACGCCAGGAAGACATCCATACGGTGGCGGATCGCCGTCGCGTCGCTGGGTATCGGATTGGTCATGTTCACGGCCGCCGCCTGCGGAGGGTCGTCCTCAGTAGGCTCGGACGACGCCTCCGCGGCTGCTGGTGTGTACACGGTCTGGGATCCGTACCCGCAGTTCGACGGCGCGTCGGACTGGGGGCAGGCTGCCCAGCCGGTACGGCGCCAGGCCGGAGTGAAGATCAAGCGCACGGCCTACACCGTGGGCAAGCAGCTCATGGTCTACGGCAACACGTGCCTGGCTCCTGGAGAAGGCGTGGGACGAGAACACCGACCCGTTCACGAACGTGGTGCGGGTGACGGTACGCCTCGGGCCAGGGAACCGGTAACGGCACCGCGGTGGTGATCCGGGACTGCAACGGACAGGCGAGCCAACAGTTGAACATCAACTCCGATGGCACGATCACAGGGGTGCAGTCGGGACTGTGCCTTGACGCCAGTGGTGCAGGTGCCGCCAACGGAACCAAGATCCCGCTGTGGAATTCCTCCGGCGGAGCGAACCAGCGGTGGAGCGCGCAGAACTGACACGGAATTCGGGGCTGGGGCTGGGGCAGCGGCGGGGCCCCGGCCCCGAACCCTAATGTGCCGGGGCGAATCCTCCCCAGACCGCGGCGGAGCCGCCCGCGGTCCGCCCATCGACGCGGTAGCTGTCGTCCGTGGCGCTGCGCACGCCGGTGGTGTGGTTGTACTGGGCGGCGAACTCGTGCTGCCCGGCCGGCACGGTGCGGCCGGGCTTGAGAACCCAGCGGTAGACCAGCGCACCGCCGGCTTCCCGGACGGTGACGGTGAAGTCGTCGCTCGGCAGCGTGCGCCAATTGCCGGTGTTCCGCACGCCGCCGGTCTGCGCGATGCGCAGTTCCACCGTGAGCGAGGTGAGCGGCCGGGTGGTCTTGAGAGCGAGGTTGCTCTGGGTCCAGTACACGGTGCTGTGCGGGTCCACCGAGCCCTTCGACCACAGCGGGCCGTTCTGGATCCGGTTGCCGGTCGACGGAGTGGGGCGCGAGCTGCCGGGGGTGGTGGTCGGGCTCGGACCGGTGGTGGTGTGGGTCGACGGCGCCGGACGGGAAGTGCCGGCCGAGGTCGGGACGGCGGGAGCGGTGGCGGTCTGCGCCGGCGACGCTTTTCCGACGATGCCGGCGACGGCGAAACCACCCGACGCCAGGATGCCGACGGTAGCGAGGCCGGCGAGTGCCGCCTTGGGCCATGACCACGTGATCGACGGCGAGCGGTGCCGGATGGTGGCGCCGGCCGCGCCGCGCTCCGTGCGCGCCAGCATCCTCGCGCGGTCGGGCTGGTGGGCCTCGGCGGCCTCGCGCAGCCGTCGGCTGATCTCGTCGTTCACCGAGCCCTCCTTCCCGCCGCCAGTTCCCCGGCCGCTCGTGCGCCAAGGATCCGTTCCAGTTCGGCCATCCCCTTCGAGGTCTGGCTTTTCACCGTGCCGATCGATATGCCCAGCGCCATCGCGGTGTCCTTCTCCGACAGGTCGAAGGCGTGGCGCAGCACCACGCACGCTCGCTTGCGGAACGGCAGTCGGTCGAGTGCCGCACGGACGTCCAGCACGGCCGCCACGTCCTGCGGCTCCACCCCTTCGGGAGTGCGGGACCAGAACAGCACGATCCGGCGTCGCTCGCGGATTGCACTTCGGATCCGTTCCCGCGCCAGGTTGGCCACCACGCCGCGAGCGTAGGCGAGCGGGTGGCGTGCCGTACGGAACCGGTCCCAGTTTTGCCACAGGGCGACCAGGGCATCCGCGGCGAGGTCGTCGGCGGCGTCTGTCTGGCCGGTCAGGAGGTGGGCGAGACGGGCCAGTTCGGCGTGGTGGCGTTCGAAGAAGTCGTGGAACTCCGCGGACGCGTCATCGAGGAGCATCTCCCTCGTTCGCCCTCTCCCTGCGATGTGCGCGTTAACAACCGCCTGGAGCGTAACAGTGCCCGTCACCGCAGCCCGACGGTGGGTTGACATACGGTCAATGCCGGGCGAATTGAACGCGGGTCGCTTGCGCGACGTCCGGTTTCAAGGCGATCCCGTCAACGGTCAGTCGCTCTCCGTAGATGTCGGTGACCCTGATCGCCCCGCCGCATCCGCCACCGTCGGTGGAGAGGAAGTAGTTGAAGTCGGCGCGGGGCAGCCGCCGCCAGCCGTTGGCGGTGCGGAGCTCAAGCACCGCCAACGGGTTCCGGTGGCCGATCACCTGGACGCCGCACCACCAGCGGCTGGACCCGGTCTTGTACCGGATGGAGATCGTTTTGGGCGCGGTGGGGCTCAGCAGCGTCCAGGTGATCGGGATCCGGCCGAGCGAGGGATTGGCGAGTTTGACGAAGGCCTGCTGGCTGAGGTCGAGCTGCCCGGGCGCGCAGGGCAGGGGGCACTCGTTGACGATACGCACCGTGATGGAGGCCCCGTTGGCGGCGTGGACCAGCACGTACGCCCCGCACGCCTTGGCCGACTCGTAGTCGGTGTGGTTCATCGCCGCGATCATGAGATCACTGGACGGGCCGTACAGGCAGGCACCATTGCCGTCACCTGCGGCATAGGAGGTCGCGACTCCCTTGTAGCTGACCGCGGGCTTGATCCGTCCCGCCAAGGATGTCGCTCGCGCGGTACTGGAGGCCGCGGGTGTCCGGGTACCGCCGGCTGACGGCGGCGAGCTTGTGACCGGCGGCCGCGCCGATGCGGTCGTGGCGCCGGCCGCCGCGGCCGAAGACCCGGAACCGGACGGGACGCTCGCTGGGGCAGCTGCAACGGAGGCGCCGGCGCGACGCCCGGCATCGGCCCTGCTCCCAGGGAGAAGCGCGATGGCCAGACAGGCCAGAACCCCGACGGCTATCAGCGCCGACGCAATGCTGATGGCCGGCCCGCGCCCGCGCCGCGGCTTCGGAGCGCGGTGGTTCGTTGTTCTCATGCCCATCCGTTCGGTTGATCGAGTCGACGATGTACCTCTCAGTGGCCGCCGGCGGCGAAAAGGTTGCCGATCCGATGCCGGCATCTCCGCGACCGGGGCGGGCGGCGACACCGGTGACTCCGAAACGGGGGGCCGCAACGCCCGGAAGGGTCACGCATAGCTCGTAGTTGCTGAAGCACGATATGCGTGTCGCGGACGCGGAGGCACTCCGCCCCGTTCGTACGATGTTCGAGCTGTAGCGGGGAGCTCGTCCTTGATCCCCGTGAGTGATCCTTCCCGGCAGAGGCCACGTCTCACGCCATCCAGGCCACACCGGGGCATACGCAATGTTGAGGACAGTCCCTGTCAGGGCGGTGCTGCGGCCGTTCGGTGCGCAACTGTCAGCGGCCGTGGCGCGCCGTGCGACGGGGACGCGTACGGCTGCGGGTGGCGGTGAACACCGTCGCCGCGACGGCGAGGGCAGCGGCCAGGCCCGCGGCCGTCCACACGGTCGTTGAGCCGCCGCTGCCGTTCCTGGCCATGTCGTCACCGGCCTTGGCGGCGGGAGCCGACGGGGCGGAGGTGGGTTTGCCGACCGCGGCCGGGGACGGGCCGGGCGGGGCTTGGGCCGGGCAAGAGGTGGTGGTGGCTGTCAGCACCGTACGGCCGCCTGCGGCGTGGCCGGCGGTGAAGGCGACTGCGCCGAAGGTGACACGGTTTCCCTTGATGGCTCCGAGAGGGGCGCCGTCAGCCACGATGATCTTCGCTCCGGCAACTGTGTCGTGTGCTTCATCGGCTGGCCGGGATCCTCGTTACTTGACGGCGGACTGGGCCGAGCCGAGTGCGTCCGCGCGGTGACCGCACCGGGCAACAGCCACGACTTCCAACTGGTCGCCGGAAACAGCGGCAAGTGCGTCGACGTCAGCAAAATCTCCACCGCACGCGGCGCAGGCGTCCACCAGTGGACGTGCGACACCGGCAGCACCCTGACCACCAAGAAGAACCAGATCCGGCGGCTCACCGGCGAGGACCGACCGGCCCCACCACCGGGAACGACACATGATCGGGCATCGGCCCGCCGGCTCAGCCCGGCGGGCCGATGCCTTTCACGTCGGCGCCGCGGTCGGTGGGCATCGTGCCATTGCAGGAGAATCTGCCGCCGTTGTGGACCTGGACGGCCCAGGGCACGGAACGGACGGACGCACCCAGGGCGTCTGAAGCCGCGCACGCCTCAGGCCCTCGCCGCAGTCGCCTGCCTACCCAAGCGGGGCAATGAAGACATCTGCCGCGCCAGTCCGGAGTCAGCGGCGATTGAACAGCGTCTCATCCACGGTGACAGCGTTGGCGCCTTGGCTGGCCGGAGCATCGAGAGAACCGATGCTCCAGCGGCCCTCCCGTTTACCTGCCTTTGGCGCAGAGGATACCTTTGCCGACGCCAAGGTGTGGCGCCGTACGGAGCGGATCGCTCCCCAGAGGGAGTGGCAATGAAACTCACGGATGCGGACCACGCGGGGCTGGTTGTCGCGGCGCAGGCCGGTGACGACCGGGCGCGCGAGGAGCTGTTCGCCAGGTATCTGCCGTTGCTCTACAACGAGAAGCGCAAGCTCTCCATCGGCACCTGCGGCCGGGCCTTCTCCACGCCTTGCATTCATGAGCACGCCTGTTTGCGATGCGCCATGCTCCGACCTGACCCCGTCGAGCGGCCCCGGCTGGTCGAGATCCGCGACAACCTCATGGAGGCATCGCCGAAGCCAAGCAGGAAGACTGGCTCGGCGAAGTCGAAGGCCTCGAAACCAGCCTCGCTGGAGCCGAGGAGAAGCTCGCCCAGATGGACGCCGCCACAGCCCGCACGGCCACAGCGGTCGATCTCGGGATGCCCGGCTTCACCCAGATCGCCGGACGCGCCAGCGATACATGAAGACGGATATGCTTCGGCGACTGAGTAGATCGGGAGCGAAGATTCGGGGGGTGCCATGGGTCGGCCGCTGCTGTTCCTCGATGTCGACGGACCCCTGAATCCGTATGCGGCAAAGCCTGAGAAGCGCCCCGAGGGCTACACCACCCTCCGCGTCCCACAGGAGAGCGGGGCAGCTGGGGAGCCCGGGAGACTGCGGACCCACAGGAGGCCACTGCGTGTATGGCTCAACCCCGATCACGGGCGTGCGCTGCTGGCTCTCGGCTACGAGATCTGCTGGGCCACAACCTGGATGAGTGACGCGAACAGGTGGATCGGACCTGTGCTCGGTCTGCCTGAACTGCCGTTCGTCGACTTCGGTAACGCTCTGCTCAACGAGCGCCCTGATGGGGTTCATTGGAAGTCCGAGCCGTTGGTGGGGTACGCCAACGGCCGACCGTTCGCTTGGGTGGACGACGAACAGGGCGACGCGGATCATGCACACGTGGCTGCCAACCACCGCGCACCCTCCTTGCTCCATCACGTCAATCCGCGGATCGGTCTGCGGAACGACGACTTCACTACCCTCGCGGCCTTCGCAGCATCCATCGACACGTCGACGGGCACTCCCTGAGCGGCAAGCAGCCAGGCCTAGTTCAGAGAATCGGAATCACTGATCACCTGGGCCGCGATCACGCTCATGACCAGGCGAATCACCCGCCGAAGTTCCCGCCGACGCGGACAGCCGGTCTCCCACGAGGCGCAACGGGACTGATCAACCCGGCGTTGGTCCTCACCACCGCCATGGAGGGGCCCCTGATCTGCGGAACCGCATCGATCCTTTCACCGCCGTCATGAGCCGTCAGCTCGACCAGCGACGTGAGCCCACCACAACGCCGGCAAGGCACGTCGAATCTCCTCCTTCGAAGCCCTGCTCCGATCAGGCCATCTCCGCTGTGATGGCCCAACGTTCATGGTCTCTCCACGCCCCGTTGATGAATTGAAAGTCGGCCGAGTAACCCTCCCGCACGAAGCGAAGGCGCTTGACCAGGTTCAACGACGGCGTGTTCTCAGGTTGGATGTTCGCTTCGAGCCGATGCAACTCCAATGTGCCGAAGGCGAACTGCATGACGAGTCCGAGCCCTTCGGTCATATAACCGTGGCCGGTCGTGGATGCGTAGGCGGTATACCCCAGAGTCCCGTCTGGATCGTGCCCCGGACGATGCTGTTGATGTTGACACCGCCAACGATCGCGCCAGTGCCTTGCAAGCAAATACGAAGCCTTCGTGAGCGGATTGCTCGAACCGACCGAGGTAAGTCTCGAACGCTTCGAAGGACGAGTCTCGAGCCGACAGCCAGCGCCGCAGCATTTCAGAGCTCTCGCGGCCCAGCGCTTCGAGCTCCTCGTAGTCTGGCGACAGACGTGGCGGATAGCTACCCGTGGCCCTTGCGCAAGATAGGTCGTGGAAGACGTGGTGGAAGACATCGAGGAACCCTACGCAGCCCGCCCAGCAGCACAACCGCCAGGTTGCCGGATGGCAGCTCTCCCCCCCCGTGGCCTCGGCTGCAGTGCCCGAGCTCACCACCTGCTCGGATCCTGAGGCGGGCGATACGCACGGCAGCTGTGAAAATAGGCGCCAAACGACAAGCCCTTGACCTGCACCGCTCGCCAGTCACGCCAGGCCGTAGGGTTCGGGGCATGTATGCCGACAGTCCTCTGCAACCCCGTGCCCTCCTGATCAACGGCACCGTCGGCGTCGGCAAGACGTCGGTGGCGGAGGCAGTGGGCGGTCTTCTCACCGAGTCCGGGGTGCCGAATGCCGTTATCGACCTCGACTGGCTGAGGCGGTCTTGGCCGGCGGCACCGGGAGACCGCTTCAACTTCGGCATGATGCTGCAGAACCTGCACAGTATCGCCAGCAACTACCTCGCCGCTGGTGCGGTCCGGATGGTCCTGGCCGGTGTGGTCGAGGACTTGGACGACCGGAAGCAGTGCGGCGACGCGGTCGGTATCGGTCTTTCGGTGTGTCGGCTCCAGGTCGAACTGCCGGTGGTCCACCAGCGTCTCTCCCGCCGCCACGAGAACGAGCCTGAAGCGCTGCATTGGCACCTGAAGAGATCCAGTGAACTGGCCGGGATCCTCGACGGGGCAGGAGTCGATGACTTCACCGTCGATGCCACCACACTCCCCATTTCCGAGGTCGCTGCCGCCGTTATCGCAACAGTTGGCTGGCCGTGAGGCCGCGGGCCCCGATCGTTCGAGTGACAGTCTTGAGATCACGGGGAGGAGCCTTGCGAGCTGGCACATTCACCATCAGCGGCTCTCAAAATGAGCCGGCGGGCCACTACCCAACTCTCTCCCTGCCCTCGCTGGCCGGGTCGTCTCGCGCACCATGTACGAGGTCAAGGGCACCGCCGGCCCCGTGCACGGCGCCGAGATCGCGTTCGTCGTCACGAACGGCGGCTTCACCCGCGACGCCAAGACCTGGGGCGAGATCAACCACGTCCACTGGCTCGACCGCGACAAACTCCGCCAGGGCCGAGCACGGCACCTCCCTGCAGAAGGTGCTCCGCATCCCCGCCCGCACCCGCACACGGATGCGCCGTCAACCGCAGGTCACCGGGTAGGCAGACGCGTCTGCCCGCCTGGACACTGCCTCGCCCGGTACCGGCGTCTGCAAGGTCACACCGGTCCGCAGCTTGCTCCGGGAAAGGAACGTTTCTGAGAAAAGGACATCGCGGTACGGGTGTGCGGGGCGTACTCGATCGGGCGAACGAACCCCGTTTTGGTTATGCCTCACACGGCGCGGGGCGCTGGCCGGGAATCACCGCATTCGGCGGCCAGTGCCTCGGCTGCTGTGCGGGCGTCGCGGGCCCGGCCCTCGGCGTCCTGGGCGAGGCAGCGCCTCAACGGCCTATCGGCCGTCGGGATCCTGGCGCACCATGGCACCTGGCAACGGGTGCTCCTGCGCTGCAAGGGTGGTGAGTGCGTCGCGCAAGCCGGCGCGGGCGGTGACGCCGAGTTTCGGAAAGACGTTGTAGAGGTGTCCGCTGACCGTGCGGGCGGAGAGGTGCAGCCGTTCGCCGATCGCTTTGTTGGTCAGCCCCGAGGCCGCGAGTGTGGCGATCTGCAACTCCTGCGGAGTGAGCAGTATGTCGGTCGTGTCGGCCTGCCTGCGGGACACGCCGGTCGCCCCGAGTTCGTTCCTGGCACGTGTGGCCCACGGTGCGGCCCGCAGCCGATCGAAGATCGTCAGCGCTGCGTTGATCTGTACGCGTGACTCGACGGTCGCTCGCTCTCTGCGTAGGTGCTCGCCGTAGGCCAGGAGCACGCGTCCGCGTTCGAAGGGCCACAGGTTCTCGGGCGCCGCTGCGAGGGCGCGCTCGAAGTGGGCGCTTGCCGCCTCTCCTTCGGACACCAGCGCTTGCGCCGCCGCTACGAGCATGGCCCAGCGGGAGGAGATCTTCGTGATGCCCATGCGCAGCATCGACTCGACGAATCCCCGCGCCCGGCCCGAGCGGCCGGTGCGTACAGCGGCTTCGACGAGGTCGTAGGCGACGAAGAGTTGTAGTTGCCGGGCGGTTCCGGGTTCCAGTCCGTGGGGGCTGATCTTGGTTGCCTCGGTGTACGCGGTCTCGTAGTCGCCGCGTCCGATCGCTGCGAGGGTTCGGACGCGGTAGACGTGCTGCGGCACGATGAAGGCTTGGCGTGGGATCGACCAGTCGAGCATTTCCTCCAGGGGCTCTTCGGCTTCTTCCTGTTGTCCGAGGGCGGCTGCGGCCAGTGCTTTGCTGTAGTGCAGGAACCAGACGAAGTTGACGTACCCGTAGGATTCGGCGCGCTCCAGTCCCTCCTCGGCGAAGCGTTGGGTGTCATCCCACCGTCCGGCGAGGTAGCTTTCCGCGCACAGCAGCATGAGCGCGTTGGTGACGGCGGCGACGGCTCCGGTACGGGCGGCGTCCTGCCACACGCGCAGCAGTGGTTCGCGCAGGTCGGCAAGGCGGTCGACGTCATTGGTCACATACCCCACGCGGATGATCTGCCCGGGGTCGAGCTCGGTGGTCAGGGCTGCGATCTCCTGGTCCAAGGTGTGCAGCGCCTGGGGGGAGACCAGGGCGGGATTGGATACGACCTCGGAGCGGATGAGCACGCCTTCCGGCAGTTTGCCGCGGTACTTCTCCACCAGCTCGAGGTAGGGGTCCCACATCTCCTTGCGGCCGTTGAGGGAGGCGATCACCGACAGGACCCAGATCGCGGCGTTGATCTCCTCCGCGGTCGGCTCCAGGCCAGGGGCTTGCAGGGCGGTGGTCAGGACCCGGAAGGCGGAGATGACGTCCGCGTCGGAGTACAGCATGAGGGAGGCCGCGGCTGACGCGGTCGCCAGCGAGCTGACCCCTGCGTCCAGCTGCCGGGCGTCGCTGAGCAGTTGCGAGACCGATTGCAGGTCTCCCATCACCTCGGCGGCGAAGTAGGCGGCGCCGGACAGGCGCTGGGATCGGTGCTCGGGATCCGGGCTCAGATCGGCCGACCGGGTCATCGCCGCCACGGCCGCAGAGGGGTCGCCGCGTTTAAGGGCCTGGATCGACTCGTGCTGCAGGAGAGTGGCCACCTCCTCGTCGGGGCCGAAGGACGCTTCGGCGAGGTGCCAGGCGCGGTGCCCCGGATCGGAGTGCCGGCAGTTGGCAAGGGCCCGGTGGGCTTGGCGTCGTTGCTCCGGTCGGGCCAGTTCGACGACAGCGGAGCGCACCAGCGGGTGACGGAAGACAACCGAGTGGCGGTTGTCGACGGTGATGACGCGCTCACGTTCGGCGAGGTCGAGCTGGGTGGCGGCATCGGGTCCCACTACGCGCTCGTCGGACAGGACCTGGCCCGAGCCGTCCAGGGCGAGCAGCAGGAGCAGGTCCCGGGTCTGCGGCGTCAGTGCGGCGATTCGGGCAGTGAAGATGCGGGTGAGTCGCTCGGTGAGTGGCAGCACGGTGGGAAGGGTGTCCGCCGTGGGGTACCGGTCCGGCGTCAGCGTTGTTGGGAGCTCGACGAGGGCGAGCGGGTTGCCCTGGGCTTCGGAGACGATGCGCCGGCGCATGTGCTCGGCCAGGTCCGGGTGGCGGGCGAACAGCAGGGCTTCGGACTGCGCGTCGTCCAGAGGATGGATGGTGAGGCTGTTGACGTCCCCGCGCGTGTGCACGGGCTGCCCGGTGGTGCGGACTGCCGAAAGCATGCGCACAGGGGTTCCGGCGACCCGCCGCGCGACGAAGGAAAGGACGTCGGCGCTGGCGTCATCGAGCCACTGGGCGTCGTCGATGATGGCGACCAGCGGTTGTTCGCGTGCGGCGAGCAGCAGGACGGACAGGGCCGCGGTCGAGATGAGGATGCGCGAGGGCGTCGCGCCTTCGCCGAAGCCCAGAGCCACGCGGAGGGCGCTGTCGTGGTCCGGGTCGAGGTCGGAGAACAGGGGGAAAAGCGGCACGAGGAGCTGGTTGAGGCCGGCGAACGCGATATTGGCCTCAAACTGGGCGCCGGCGGCCCGCAACGTCCTCATGCCGCCGGCCTGGGCGAGATCGGCGGCAGCATCGAGCAGAGCGGACTTTCCCACACCGGGGTCACCGAACAGCGTCAACGAGCCGCCCAGCCGGGCGGTGTCGTCGATCACCGCTTTGATGAGGTCCAATGCGCTGGACCGGCCGGTCAGACTGGGCGCGGCGCTGCGATCCCCGGTTCCCGGATGCTCTGCGCTCATGCGAAGGTGCCTCTTTCCGAATGCGGGTGCTGTCACCTCAGGGAATGCGGCAATGCGGTACCGGGATCCCTCGGCGGGCCGAGTGCGCAGCGGGCTGGCCGAACGCGCCGAACGCGAGCAGCGGACCTGGCCGGGTCCGCGGAGACGCGGGTCGGCGGGACCTATTCATGATCATCTTCTCTGTTCGACGCATCCCTTGCTGTCCCGATTCTATTGGACGCCGTACCGCCTCGTACTGATCAACGAGCTCGCCGAGGGTCTTATAGGCGGCGGTCCGCAGTCTGTCTCGGCTCGCGGTGTCGCAGCTGATGCTGCAATGCGGCCACGGCGTGGGGCGGCCGTCCTGGGGACGGCCGCCCGTTCCCGCCGGGGGGCGTTTCAGGCCGTGGGCTAGCGGGTGGCGGTGGTGGTGGCGGCGTCCTCGATGAGGTGGGTGACAGTGCCGGGGTGGGAGATCATGGCGACGTGGGAACTGCTGATCTCGATGGTGTGTGAATGGGCGCGCTGGGCCTCGAAACGCTCCACCGGTGCGCCCAGTGCCTGGTCCTGCTTGGCGACCAGGGCCCAGGACGGGATGGTGTGCCAGGCGGCGGCCGTGGGAGAGGCGGCGAATGCGGCGGCGGCGATGGGGCGCTGTTCGGCGGCCATCACAACAGTCTGGGAAGCGGGCAGGTCGGCCGCGAACACGGAGCGGAACAAGGTGGGGTCGACGTACAGGTCCGAGCCGCCGGTGCCGTCGGCGTTGCTGAAGGGAATGGGGCGCAGGGAAGGGTTCAGTGCGTTGGTCCCGGGGAATTTGTTGGCCAGCGCGCCGAGGTTCTCGCCGGTGTCGGGGACGAGTGCGGCGATGTAGACCAGGGCCTTGACCTGGGGGTCGTTCGCGGCGGCCTGGGAGATGACGGCGCCGCCGTAGGAGTGGCCGACCAGGACGACCGGGCCCTTGACGCTGGCCAGGACGCTGGCGATGTAGGTGGAGTCCTGGGCCAGGCCGCGCAGCGGGTTGGCCGGGGCGATGACTGGGTAGCCGTCGTGCTGCAAACGCTTGACCACGCCGTTCCAGCTCGAGGAGTCGGCGAACGCGCCGTGCACCAGCACCACCGTGGGCTTGGCGGCGGTGCTCGAAGCTGCGGGGGTGGTCTGGGCGGAGGCCAGCGGGGTGAGGGACAGGCTGGCCGCAGCCGTGACGGCGGCGGTGACGAGCAGGGTGTGCAGGCGGGGACGGCGGACGGACATGGCGGATCTCCTCGGAAGGTGGTGGGGTCCAGCGGGTCAAAGGGAGGTCAGCTCAGGTGGTGCTGAGGACCAGAAGCGCAGGGGCCGTGGCTGGTACGGGCTGCCCGTGGTTCTGGAACAGGTCGTCGGGCAGTGGGTGCGTGGCGCATACCAGGGTGAGGAAGCGGTCCACTGTGGCGCTCACGGGTCCGATGCGGACGGTGGTGTGCTCGCGTGCCGCGCGTGCGTGGGAGCGCAGCAATGAGTTGAGTCCGGAGCAGTCGATGAAGGTCACGGAGCTGAGGTCCACGGTGACGGCTACCGTTGGGCAGCGCAGCCAGGCGTAGATCTCGGCTTCCAGGACCGGTGCGGTATCCAGATCGATCTCACCGCCCACGCGCAAGGTCACGCTGTTCGAGGTGCGCTGCCCGGTGATCCAAAGCCCCGGGGCGGGTTGACGAGGGCAGTTCCCTGCAGGAAGCGGATCGGCTGTGCTCACGCGGCCCTCGACGCGGGCTGCGGGATCCTGCGCCGGCGTTCGGTCAGGCCGCCCCATATCCCGGATAGCTGGCGGGTGTTCAGGGCGAACGCGGCGCACCTGTTAAGGACCGGGCAGTCCTGGCAAACGGCGATGGCGCGTTGTTCGCGCCTGTGTCGGCGGTGGCCGTGTTCGCCGGGGGGTGAGAAGAACACGGCCGATGCCATGCCCTGGCAGGCGGCGTCGGCCTGCCATTGCCAGACGTTGAGCATGGGAACGAGGGGACTGGCGCGCATGGTTGATTTCTTCTCCTCAGCCAGGGGCTTCATCGGGTGTTGTGCGCCTGTCCCTTTGCGGCCCTCGACGTGGCTGCCCAGTTGGGGACAGGAGGCGGGCGGGCCGTGGACGGGCAGGTGGCGGCAGCGGCCGTCACCTGCCCGTCCACGCGGAGTCAGGCGGCGAGGAAGTCCACCAGTGCGGTGTTGACCTGCTCCGCGTGGGTCCACAGCAGCCCGTGGGGGGCGTCGTCGATCTCGACGTACTGCGCGGTCGGCACGGCCTGGGTGAACACCCGCCCGGTGGCGTCGATCGGCAGGATCCGGTCGGCGGTTCCCTGCAGGATGAGTGCCGGCACGTCGATCTTGGCGATGTCGGCGCGCATGTCGGTGTGCCAGCTGGGCACCACGGCCGAGGACGCGAACGGCGACATGGTCGTGGCGGTGTTCCAGCTGCTGCGTACCGCCTCTTCGCTGATGCGGGTGCCCAGGTTCACGTCGAGGTTGTAGAAGTCGTTGAAGAAGTTGGTGAACCAGGCGTACCGGTCCTTCTGCGCGGTGGCGATGATGCCGTCGAACACGTCGGCGGGCAGGCCGGTGGGGTTGTCGGGGGTCTGCAGCAGGAACGGTTCGATGGGTGCGAGGAACGCGACCTTGCGCAGGTTGGCGGTGCCGTAGGTGCCGATGTAGCGGCCGATCTCGCCGGTGCCCATGGAGAAGCCGACCAGGGCGACGTCCTTGAGGCGCAGCACGTCGAGCAGCACATCGAGGTCGGCGGCGAAGGTGTCGAAGTCGTAGCCGGTGGTGGGCTGGCTGGACTGACCGAAGCCGCGGCGGTCGTAGGTGATGACGCGGTGCCCGGCCGCGAGGAGCGCTGGGATCTGCAGCTCCCAGGACTTGCCGTCCAGCGGGTAGCCGTGGATCAGCACAACGGGCGAGCCCTGGCCGTGGTCCTCGTAGTACAGGTCGACGTCGGTGGTGTTTTCCTTGGCAACCGTGATGTAGGGCATGGCGCTGCTTCCCTTTCGGAGGGATGGGATGTGTCGGGGCGGCGCTGCGGAGATAGCTGCCGGGTCAGGGGCGGCGCAGGGCTTGGACCGCGAACGCGGCGACCTCGTGGTCCTGGGCGGGTGATCCGCCACCTGCGCCGAACGCCCCGACGACGACCCCGGCGGCGTCGATGATCGGGACGCCGCCGGCGACGAAGGCCAGCGGGAGCGCGGTGGCGGTCTGGATCGACGACAGCGGGGCGCCGGACTGCACCGCCGGGGCCAGGTCCGCAGTCGCGGCGCCGAAGTACACCGCGGTGCGGGCCTTGGCCCCGGAGGTGTCGATGGACGCGAGCGCCGCACCGTCCATCCGGGTCACCAAGACGGTGTTGCCGCCGCCGTCCAGGACCGTGAAGGTGCACGGAACCCCGAGCTCAGTGGCCTTGTCGACACCTGCGGCGGAAGCCGTGGCCGCGTCGCGAAGGGTCAGGATGACCGGTGAGATCTGTGTGAGCGGCATGGCCATTCCCCTTCAGGTGGTGCCGGGTGGTGCTACTTGCCGGTGTAGGGGGCGGCCTTGGCGAGGTCGGGGCGGGTGACGGGGTGGCCGTCGATGGTCTGGTAGGTGGCTGCGGAGCGGCCGAGGGTGTCCAGGAGGGTGGCGGGACCGGCGAAGGGCTTGCCGCCGATGTGCCAGCCGTCGGTGTGGAGTTCCTCGATGAGGACCCACACGATCTCGCGGAAGGCCTCGGATCCCTCGAACTTGACCATGACCTCGGTCAGGGCGGCGGCCATGTCGTGCTTCTCCTGCGTGGTGAACACTCCGTCGACGAGCTTGACGTTGACGAACGGCATGAGGTGCTCCTAAGGATGCGATGGGGCTGCCCCGCCGAGCGGCGGGAACAACTGAATCCTCATCCCGCAGGCCCGCACACCGCACCAGTCATCCGACCTGACTGCAGCGGGCTCTTTGTGCGGCCCCGCGGTCACTCCACGTCATCGCCGCCGCAGGCCAGTCCGCCGCGCCGCGGGCGGTGCGCTCGCCATGGGCGGCATCGGACCGGCACCCGCGGGCGATCATCGGCGTTTCGGTGCAGAAAGCCGGGTCGGATGACTCATGTACCGCCCGGGAGCTGCGACGAGCATGGTCAGGGACGGCGCAGCCGCCGAACACCTCACCGACGAAACGAGAGATCCCATGTCCGAGGAATCCAACAAGCACCTGGTCGCGGAGGCGTTCGATGCCTGGGCCGCCGGCACGGGAGGGGTGTTCGACCTCCTGGCCGAGGACGCGAACTGGACCATCGTCGGCAACAGCGTCGCCTCCGCCACCTACCCCACCCGTGCGGCGTTCATCGACACGGTCATCACCCCGTTCAATGCGCGGTTGAGCAGCCCGCTGGTGCCATCCGTACGGGCGCTGTACGCCGATGGGGACACCGTGGTCGCCCTGTTCGACGCGAGCGCCACCGTGCGTGACGGCTCCCGCTACGACAACACCTACGCCTGGTTCCTGACCATGCGCGAACACCGGATCGTCAGCGCCGTCGCGTTCTTCGACAGCGTCGAGTTCAACGACTTCTGGGCCCGGGTCCAGCCCGCCTGACCCCATGGCCCGTACCGCTCCGTTCTGATGATTGGCCGTGCACACCATGTTCATCGTGATCTTGAACTACACCGCTCCGCTCGACGAGATCGACCGCCACCTGGAGGCCCACAACACCTGGCTGGAGGAGAACTTCGCAGCCGGGCACTTCATCGCCTCCGGCCGCCAGGACCCCAGGACGGGCGGCCTGATCTTGGCCAGGGCCAATGACCGAGAGGAGCTGGGCCGCATCCTGGCCCGGGACCCGTTCGGCAGGAACAAGGTGGCCACGCACACGGTCATCGACTGGCGCCCCTCGCGCGCAAGCGCCGAGGCCCAGTGGCTGCTGCAACCGTGACCCCCGCAGCGGCGACCTCCGCAGGACCTGCCGGGCTCGGCACCTCGCGCACGGTGCGGGCCGGTGTCCTGGACGTCGCCTACTACGAGGCCGGCCCTGCCCGGGGCCCCGCCGTCCTGCTGCTGCACGGATTCCCCTACGACGTCCACAGCTACGTCGACGTCGCCCCGGAACTGGCCGCAGCCGGCCTGCGGGTCATCGTCCCCTACCTGCGCGGCCACGGCTCCACCCGCTTCGCGGACCCTGCCACCGCGCGGTCGGGGCAGCAGGCGGCGCTGGGCGCCGACGTCATCGCACTCCTGGACGCTTTGGGCCTGCCGCGCGCGGTGCTGGCCGGCTACGACTGGGGCGCGCGGGCCGCCAACGTCGTCGCGGCCCTGTGGCCTCAGCGGTGCGCCGGGCTGGTGTCAGTCAACAGCTACCTCATCCAAGACATCAGCGCCGCGGGCCGGCCCCTGCGACCGGCCCTGGAAGCCGGGTTCTGGTACTTCCACTACTTCGCCACCGAACGCGGCATGCGCGGGCTGAGCGCCAACCGGCGCGACATCGCCGAGGTGATCTGGCGGCGCAACTCACCCGACTGGGACTTCGCCGACACGCTCCTGGACCGCACCGCCCAGGCCTTCTTCAACAAGGACTATGTGGACGTGGTCATCCACTCCTACCGGCACCGGCTCGGCCTGGCGCCGGGCGACCCGTCCTACGAGGAGCTTGAGCGGCAACTCGCCCGCCAGCCTGCCATCACCGTGCCGACGATCACGCTGGACGGGGAGGCGGACGGTAACTTCCCCGCCACCGACGGCTCCGCATCGGCGGGGCACTTCACCGGCCCGCGCACGCACCGCCGGGTGCCGCATGCCGGGCACAACCTGCCCCAGGAGAGCCCGGCCGCGTTCGCGGCCGCGGTCCTCGACCTGGCCCTGCCCGATCCAACGACCCGCCCCCAGCCCAACCGCTCCTCATAACGGTGGCCTCCACCGTGACCTACCGAAGGACCAGGACCATGCGCGCAGCCGTACTGACCGAGTTCGCCACCTCGTTGCACCTCACCGACATCACCAAACCCGTACCCGGCCCGGGCCAGGTCCTGGTCAAGATCGCTGCCAGCGGCGTGAACCCCCTGGACACCAAGATCCGCGCCGGCCTGGCCTCGCACGCCCGTACGGTGCTGCCCGCGGTGCTGGGCCTGGACCTGGCCGGCACCGTCGAAGAGGTCGGCCCCGGCGCGACCGGGTTCTCTCCCGGCGACGAGGTCTACGGCCTGAGCGGCGGCGTCGGTGACCTCCAAGGATCGTTGGCTCAGTACGTTGCCGCCGACGTCCGGCTGCTCGCTCACAAGCCCGCCACCTTGACCCTGCGGGAGGCCGCGGTCCTGCCCTTGGCCGTCGTCACGGCCTGGGAGGGGCTGGTGGACCGGGCCCAGGTCGGCACCGGCCACAAGGTCCTGGTGCACGGCGGCGCCGGCGGCATCGGTCACGTCGCGGTGCAGATCGCCCGCGCCCGCGGCGCCGAGGTCTTCGCCACCGCCTCCGCGACCGACGCCGCGCTCGTGCGGCAGTTCGGAGCCACCGCGATCGACTACGCCACGACCGAGGTGCAGGAGTATGTCACCGCACACACCGGTGGCGAGGGCTTCGACATCGTCTTCGACACCGTCGGCGGCGCCGTCCTGGACGACTCCTTCGCCGCCGTGCGCACCTACACCGGCCACGTCCTGAGCGCCCTCGGGTGGGGAAGCCACAGCCTGGCTCCGCTCTCCTTCCGCGGCGCGACCTACTCAGGGGTGTTCACCTTGCTGCCCATGCTCACCGGCCGCGGCCGCGAGCACCACGGCGAGATCCTGCGCCAAGCCGCCGCCATGGCCGACGCGGGCCTGCTCAAGCCGCTGCTGGACCCCCGCCGCTACACCCTGGACACGGTCGCCCAGGCCCACGCCGCCGTCGAGGACGGCTCGGCACACGCCAAAATCGTGGTCGACATCGAGATCTGACCCGACACCCGGTCGGCCAGCGCACAAGAGCCCGGTAGCGCGACCAGCGCGCTACCGGGCTCGGCGTCACGGGCGCCGACGGGAACCACAGGGCCCCGCCCACAAGCCCGACCCCGCGGCAGCGCGCCAACGCACTCACCGCCATCCCCGGAGCCCTGGACTACTTCTTCGACCCGCTTTGAGACCCCGGTCCCCGACGAGAACGCCATCGTCTGCACCGGCGACGCGCACGCGCGGGGCCCTGACGGTGCGCTGATCAGCGCACCCACTCGTAGTCATCCTCCTCGGCCCGGCCGGCCGGCGGCCGTCGTCGCCGAGCAGGTCGTTGACCTCGTCCTCGGTGAGTTCACGCGTCTCGTCCAGGACGATCAGGAAGCCCCGCCGGCGCCCAGCGCGCCCCGCCTTCTCCTCGTACCACGTCCGCGTCACTCGTCCCCGATCACGACCTGTCAAAACTTCTGACAGCAACACCGGTTTCCTTGGCCGTTCCTACTCGGACCCCAGGCCCGCGAGATGGCCGCGGGGCGAGCCGCGGCCCCTGCCTGCCAAGGCTTCGAAGGGCGGCCCCCATACCCACCTGCTACAACCCCCAGCCGGCAATCGAGAACCGTCACCCCTCGGAGGATCGTGGGGGGTGCTCGGAGCGCTGCATGCGCCGGGCGTGGTGCTGCTGCCATGCCCCGGCGCGTTGGATCTGCAGATCGTCCAGCCCGGTCGCCGCGGACAGGGCTTCGCCAGTGATCCCGTCGGGCTGCTGCGCCAGGGCGCGCAGGATCTTTCCGGCCCACAGCTCCTCGGGGATGAAGGGCCGTTGGTGGTACTCATCCTGCAGGGTGGTGAGGTGTTCGGGTGAGCAGGTGGCGATCAGGCGCAGGCCGTCACGTGCCGGGTCGCGGGCGTGAACAGCGGAGGAGTCCCGGACGACGGCCAGACGGCACCCGTCGGTGAGCCGCCGGGCGAACACGTCGCAGATGTCCGTGTGCGGGATGGGCGGTGAGGGGTCGTGTCTCATGCGGTTCTCCTGCCCTTTCCGTGCCGTGTCGCGCCCGGGGGTGTCGCTGAGTGGGCGACAGAATGCCTATCGGGCCTTGCCGCGAAAACCTATCGCGTGTGAAGTAGACATTCGCTTCCGGGTGTGGGTAGTGTTCTGGTCGTAGTCAAGAAGGAAGCAGGGCGCGGCAGACACGAACTGCCGCGCGGAGTTTGTGGCACGGTGATGGAATCCGGCGGCCAGTGCAGTGCTGGTGGGTCGCAGGGTTGATTGCCGGGCCGGGCCGCCCCGGGAGGGGCCGCCGCGCAGGACCGTAGTAACGCAGTACGGCAGGTGCAGGTCTGACACGCAGTACCCGAAGTACCGCATCACGCAGGACAGCAGTACCAGATGCGGTTGCAGTACCAGCAGCGCAGTACACAAGTGGTTTCTCGGTGAAGGCGTCGGCTGCGGGCGCGCGTGCCGAGAGGTTCGGCAGTGGGGTTCTAAGCCAGAGCGGTTGCAGTACGGGCGACGGGGCTGGCTGCCGGACGGTGGTGCGGTGAAGGCCACCAGCAGTACCCGCAACACAGCTGTACGGCAGTACCAGCAGTGCAGTGGCATGAAGTTCTCTTGGTGAAGGCGTCGGGCTGCGGGCGCGCGTACCAAGGGGTTCGGCAGTGGGGTTCTAAGCCAGGGCAGTTGCAGTACGGGCGACGGGGCTGGCTGCCGGACGGTGGTGCGGTGAAGGCCACCAGCAGTACGTATCACCGTAGTGCGCAGTACCGAACGAGCAAGTGATTGATCCAGAGGGAACGGAGGGGTTGAGCGCCATCAGGATCGCCCGGGCGAAGTAGTGGGCCCGGGTACCGCAGGACATCGATAGTGAGGTGGTCTCCGGTCACGCATCAGCGATCCCCGCACCCCCGACTGATGACAGGTCGGGTGCGGACACAGTAGGCCGGCGCAGTACTGGGGCCGGCAGGTGGTGTTTTCCGTCCTTCGGGGCCCTGGTGCCATGGCGCCAGGGCCCCTCCACGCGTCCCCCCAGTCCTTTCGCCTGTTTCCCAGCGAGGTCAGATGACAGCAGGCGATTCCTTTGCGCGGTCCTGCGCCGGCAACTCAAGGGCGCGGTCCGCTACGAGCCGGCGGACCGGTTCTGGCTGGCGGCGCTGTCCGCGCTGATACCCCGTCACCGCTGGTGCGGAGTTTTCCCGGTGACCCCCGCCTGGCACTGCCGACTGATCGCCGCGAAGTGGGACTACTCCGCACGTCCCGGCCGCACCGGTCGCCCGCGGACTGCGGCCGTGCTCAGGAAGCTCGTACTGCGGCTGGCGCGGGAGAACCCGCGTTGGGGACACAGGGGGATCCAGGGCGAGCTGGCACGGCTCGGACATCCGATCGCCGCGTCCACCGTGTGGGAGATCCTGCACGCGACGGGGATCGACCCGGCCCCGCGCCGCTCCGGCCCGACCTGGCGGCAATTCCTGGCAGCCCAGGCCGAGGACATCGTCGCGGTCGACTTCTTGCACGTGGACACCGCGCTGGGCCACAGGTTGTATGCCCTGGCGTTTCTCGAACACGGCACGCCGCGCCTGCAACTCACCGGTGTCACCGCCCATCCCACGCGGGACTGGGCCACCCAGCAGGCGCGCAACTTGGCCGCCGATCTGGGCACGCGCATGGAGTCGCTGAGGTTCCTGCTGCGCGACCGCGACGGCAAGTACGGCCCAGCCTTCGACGCCGTTTTCGAGTCCGAGGACCTGGACGTGGTCTTGAGCGCCCCGGCGCCTCGAATGAACGCGCGCTGCGAACGGGTGATCGGCATATCCGGCGCGAGGCACTCGACCACATTCTGATCACGGGCGAGGCCCACGCCCGATAAATCCTGAACGCCTACCAGCAGCACTACAACGGACAGCAGCCCCACCGAGCCCGCCAACAGCTACCGCCCGACGCGGATCAGCAGACCGCCCCCGTCCACGACCTCGAAGGCCGCAGGCTCCTGCGCACCCGCATTCTCGGGGGCATCCTCAACGAGTACCGGTACGCGGGCTGACGGGCAGCGATGACGTTCCGAGCCCCACAGGCCCCGACCGCGGCGTACACCGCCGCCGAGGCCCATGTGCCCTGTGCCGCCCAGCAGTTCGCAGCCATGGCCGAAAGACCGCAGCCCGCCTTGTCCGCGGAGCTGTCGCCGGCGCAGTGCGTGCTGTACGCGGGCGTTGCCGGGCCCTGCGCTAGAAGGTCAGGTTCCAGGCGTCGATCTTGCCTGTGTCGGAGGCGGCGTTGTCGTTGACGCGCAGCTTCCAGGTGCCGTTCGCGACCTCCGAGGAGGCGTTCACCGTGTAGGTCTGGGCGATGTTGTCGGCGCTGCCGCCGGCGTGGTTGTGCAGCGTGTAGACGCTGCCGTCCGGCGCCACCAGGTCGACCTTCAGGTCACCGATGTAGGTGTGCTTGATGTCCACACCCACCTTGAGGGTGGCTGGGGCGTTGCCGGTCACGCCGGTGACGGCGATCGGGCTCTCCACGGTCGCGTTGTCGTTGATGGAGAAGTCCGCGAGGTTCTCGAAGTACTTGCCGGGCGGCGGGGTGGTCCCGACGGCCTTGAGGGCGTCGACCTGTCCCTCGCCGAAGAACGAGTTGTTGGCCGTCGTGCCCGTGCAGCGGCCGTCCGAGGGGCAGGCGATGTCGTTGGCCTGGGCGGCCAGCTTGGCGCGGATCTGCGCCGGGGTGATGCCCGGGTTGGCGCTGGCGATGAGTGCTGCCACGCCGACGACGTGCGGGGTGGCCATCGAGGTGCCGCTCTTGCTGCCGTAGCCGCCGCCGGGGACGGTGGAGTACACGTTGCTGCCCGGCGCCGCGACGTCGATGACGCTCTGGCCGTAGTTGGAGAACGAGGCCTTGGTGACGCCCGTGCCGTTGGCCGCGACCGTGACCACGCCCGGCAGCTCGGTCGGGATGTCGAGGCACGCGTTGGTGATGGTGCGGGTGACCGGTGTCGAGTCGTTCGGGCTCGCGGAGTCGGTCGTCTTGTGGGCGAGATCGTAGTTCTCGTTGCCCGCGGCGGCGATCTGGAGGGAGCCCTTGCCCTCGGCGTACTCCTGGGCGCGCTTGACGCCCTCGATGATGGCGGCCTGGTCGATGTTGTCCGGGCAGTTGAACTGCCACGGGTCCGTGTAATAGCTGTTATTGGTGACCTTGAAGCCGTGGTCACCGGCCCAGACGAAGCCGCAGATGGTGTTCTCGGCGAAGAAGAAGGAGTTGCCCGGCTCGGCGACCCGGACCGCGGAGATCGTCACCCCGGGGGCGACGCCGACGACGCCCTTGCCGTTCTTGGCCGCGGCGATGGTGCCCGCTACGTGGGTGCCGTGCGTGTCGACGTCCCGCCAGGCGCCGGCACGGGTGTCGGGCTTGCCGTAGGCGCAGGAGACCGAGTCGGCCGCGTCGAAGTTGGGCGCCAGGTCCTGGTGCTGGTCGTCCACACCGGTGTCCAGGATGCCGACCTTGACTGAGGCGGAGCCCGGGTTCATGGCCCAGGCCTGGTCGGCCTTGATCTGGCTCATGTCGGCCCGGACCGGTTCTCCGGCCGGGGTCGAGGCCTGAGCCGGATTGGCCGGGAGCGCCGGGTTGTAGGCGTCGGCTGGGACGTCCGAGGTGCGCGTGGCGCCGACCTGCTGCACGCCGGCGACGCCGCGCATGGTGGCGGCGAATCCGCTGGACGCCGAGTGGGCGACGATCACGCCGATGGCGTCGTAGTTGGAGAAGACGGTGCCGCCGTTGGCCGCGATCGCGGAGCGGACCGCCGAAGTGTCACCGGGGGCGGTGATCACGAGGTAGGCACGCGTGCCGGCCACCCAGGTCGCACTCTGGGAAGCCGGCACGGCGGCCGGAGCGTGGGCCTTGGCGGCCGGCGCGGTGGAGGGGGCGACGGGGAGGGAGCCCGCGAGGGCGCCCGGGGCGCCGAACGCGAGGGCGGCGCCGAGCGTGGCCGCCAGCACCAGCGTGCGTCTGGGGCGGCTGGATATGTGGGGTATCAATGCGTCCTCCGGAGACGGCCCGGTCGTGCTGAGGGCACCGGCCGGGCCGTACGAAACGAGTGGTGAATGCAAGATGTCAGACGGGTCCTCCTGTACGGAAGTACCTTTCCGAGCCGCGACGTTATCGGGGCATGGCTGAAAAGCCCCGCTGGGGGTGCTGGCGCAGTGGTGCAGTACCGGATGGTCACCACCGAGCAGATGCACCGGGTGATCGCTCCCTCTGTGCGTATCGGGCAGACCCGGGGACGGCTGGCCCGGCTGGGCGTTGAGGGACTGGTCGACCGCATCGCCCTGCCGCGGGCCGGACGGACCCGGGTGTGGTTCCCCGCGGCGTACGGCGTGCAAGTCGTCGCACCCCATCAGAGGGGAGAGGGTGTTTCGTCCCGTTGTTTCATCCCGGATTGCTGGGTTGGGTATGGTTCATGCGCCGCGCCATGGCGGGGTGGATTCGCCGGTGCGTTTCCGGGTCATGAGGCTGGTCATCGCGAGGTGGATCATGGCTTCGGAGCGGTGTGGGCGAGCTTCGTAGTCGCGAGCCAGTCGGCGGTGTTGCATGAGCCGGCCCAGGGTTCTCTCGACCGTCCACCGGCGCGGCAGCACGGTTGCTCGCCGGTTCCAGCGACGGGCGCATACGGGTCTCGCCGCCGATGACATGTCGAACTTCTGTGACCTGCTGGTTCTGTGCTGTCTCACCCGATGTCACCCAAGATCAGTCTCAGATCGATGCCATTTCCTCGGCGGAACGATGAGTCTGCGGCTGAGCCATCGAGCACGAGGAGTACCTGTGAGCTCAGATCGCGCGCCGATGAGTTTCCCGCGGCGCGCCGGTCTGTACACGTGAGACCGACTCACGGAAGGCTGGCGCCATGCGGAAACTGATCTACGGCATGAACCTGAGCCTGGACGGCTACATCGCCGCGCCCGGCGACGACATCGGCTGGAGCGTGCCGAGCGACCAGCTGTTCCAGTTTTGGTCCGACCAGTTGCAGGCGACCGACCTGTCGCTGTACGGGCGCAAGCTGTGGCAGACGATGAGCTCCCACTGGCCGACCGGCGATCAGCAGCCCAACGCCACCCCGGCGGAGATCGAGTTCGCGCGCCGCTGGCGGGACATGTCGAAGGTGGTGTTCTCCTCGACGATCGACAAGGTCGACTGGAACACCCGCCTGGTCACCGGCGACGCGGTCGCCGAGATCACCCGGCTCAAGGCCGAGGACGGTGGCCCGATGGACATCGGCGGCGCGACGCTCGCCGGGGCGGCCATGCGGGCCGGGCTGATCGACGAGTACGTGCTGGCCACCACGCCGGTCCTGGTGGGCGGCGGCACGCCGTTCTTCACCGCGCTGGACAACTGGGTGAACCTGAACCTGGTGGAGACGCGGACGCTTCCCGGCGGGGTGATCCTGACCAGGTACGAGACGAGGCGCTGAGCGCCCGTCCGGGAGCGCTGCGCGGGGGTGTCGCCCCGGTCCGCGCTTACATTCCCGAACTCCTGCCGGATGTGCACTCCGGGGCCCGTCTTCGACCGTGCCGTCCCCCTGGCCGAGGTGCCGGACTGTTGTCGGGCGGTGGACCACCGGTCGGCGCTGAAGGTGCGCATCACCTTGCGAGCGCGGGGGCCGGCGGCATGGGTGTGGTTTCTCCCGTGCCGCGCGGAGCCCTCGCGATGTCAGGCGGCGCGCTTCACGTGGCGGACCAGCCACATCAGCAGGGCGTCCAGGTCGGCGGCGGCCGAGAGGACCCGGCCGACCGCCTCGGGGGTGTGCAGTCACTCCTCGCAGCCGAGGGGACGCGCGGCGACCAGAGAACGGTGGCGCAGCAGGAAGGTACGGGAGTGGTCTGTCGGATAGCCGCGCGGGGGCTTCACTGCTGGTGGCGGCCCGTTGAGCCACCCGATGCGGGCCGACGGAGCCACCGCCCGCGAGTGCCTGTCCCGAGCTCTGTCCTAGCCAGTTCTCCGAGGCGATGGCCGAGCACTACGTCCACCTCGCCAACACCGACCCCCGCCTAGAGGAAGCCCTCAACGCACTCTGGGTCACCGGCCCCGGATCCGCCGAGCCGGGCATGATGCTCTCCAGTGGCGAGCCGATGACCCGGCAAGAAGCCGAGGCCCTGGCCATCGACCTCACCCATCGCAGCACACCGGCCGAAGGCGGCTTCTGCACCTTCCAACCTGTCGTCGACGGAGAAGCCTGCCGCTGGAACCTCAACTGCCACAGCTGCGACAAGTTCGTCATGTCCGGCGCCGACCTCGTCTACTGGCACCGCAAACGCGAGCAATGGCGAATGCTCGCCGAACGCGCACCCGACAGCACCACCGCCGACTACCTGCCCGGAGTCTTTGAGCCTACCGCCCGTGCTATCGACGGCCTGGAGAAGGCGATCGCGGCCGTCGGCCTGCTCGACGATTCCCTCGCTCTCGACCTGCGACGGCCCCAGCACTACTTCGGAAAGGTCTGGAACACCGCCTTCCGAGCCCACTATCTGGCCCACGCGCAGGACGGAGACGAAGCCGCATGACCGCCTCCACTGGAGCGGCCATCGCCGCCCGTTATCGGCAGACCCAGGACAAGCTCGCGCGGGTCAAGAAGGCGCTCGGCCAACTCCGTCGCGAACGCGGCCGGCTGACCGTCCGGGCCGTCGCCGAACGAGCGGGTGTCTCCGCGACGTTCCTCTACGAGAACACCGAGGCGCGGGCCCTCGTTCAGAATGCAACGGCCGCCCACCACAGCCGCCACGACCACCAGGCCCAGCAGGAACACGACCGGATCGAGACGTCCTGGCGGGAGCGGGCCCTGAACGCCGAGGCCGAGCTGACCCGCACTCAAAAGGAGATCTTCGCTCAGCGCCAACGGATCGGTGAACTCATGGGACAACTGCGCGACTTCGACCAGATGGTCCCCGGAGAGTCCGTCCAGCAGCTGAGCACCGAGAACACCACCCTCAAGCACCGCGTCCACCAGCTCACCGGGGAGCACCGCAAGCTCCAGGAGCGTCTCCAAGGTGCCCGGTCCAACCTGCGTTTCGCCGACAAGCGCATCGCCGACCTTGAAGCCCAACTTCTTGAACGTGACCAAGTCTGAAGCGGCAGCCACGTCAGCGGACGGATGGCCAGGTCAGGTCTGGCCAGCGACCCGTCGGCTGATCTGTTCAAGGAACTCTTGGATGGATGCTGCGATGACCTCGAAATCGTCGAACCAGGAGGCCGTGGTCGACCTCCAGACTCGTCCGCTGCCTGCCACTGCGAACAGATGGCCACCTCCATCACTGGCGAACACGATGGCCAGCGGCTCGTCGTCGATCTGGACAGAGCCGTACTCGCGGAAGTGCTCGGCAACCATCGAGGCGGGGTGGACGAAGTATCCGTGCTCGATATCAGGCAAGGACACTTCGCAAACCACCCAGTAAAGGGTGGTCAGGTCAGAGGGGATCGGTGTCAGGTCCACGAGTGCACCCGTCGCTTCATGGCTCTCGTCCGTGGCGAGGATCACGGCGTTCTCGCCAGGCGGGAACCCATGCGTCTTCAAAAACGACGACATCAAAGCCCCGAGCGCCGCAGAAGTCTGCTCGCACCAGCCTCGCACCCATTCCGAGTCGAGCCGCTCACCAGGCACGTTTATCCTCCTCAACACACCTCCAGCTCGGCGTCCACGAGCCCCGAAGAACATATCGAAGGACACGTCACGGACATGACCGCGACGCAACGCCACAGCTCAGAGCCCATCCCATCAACTTGAGAGTCGGTAAAGACGATCTCCCGTCGGTCGTGATTTTCGGGCCGGCCGCCTGGAGCAGTCCGGCCGCCAGGTCAGGGGGCCAGTCGTAGGCATCGGTCAGACGCTGCGTCAGCAGGTCGGCCAGGGGCTGGTCGGTGTCCCACTGGGCTATCGGGATCCGTACGGGGACAGGGTCGTCTTCGGCGCGGTCCTCGATGAGGGTGAGCATGAGTTCCAGGGCCAGCACAGTCTTGCCCGCCCCAGCGGCGCCAGTGATGCCCAGGCGTCTTGGTCGGGTGGAGCGGTAGTAGGCCAGGACGTCGGGCAGAGCGGTGGTGCCGTCGGTGAAGGTACGACCTGCCGGCGGGGTGCTGGCGGTGCGGGCGGTGGCCGGGTGTAGGACGTAGGAGAGGTTGATGCGCTGGGTGTCGGCACCAAGCAGTTGGCGCCGCACCCCGCCCTCGCCTTGCTCGATTTGCCGGGCCGGGGTCTTGGCCCGGCCGTGAGCGAGTTCGGCGTCGTTGCCTTCCACCGGCTTGCGCAGTGCCGCGACCGCGGCGACGGAGGAGGGAGCGTGGTTGGGGCGGGTGGCCACGTCGCCCACCGTCACAGTTGCCACGCGGCGGTACGGGCGCCAAATGTGGTGCTGGCAGATCAGGCCTGGGTCCAACCGCGCAGGATGGCGGCTATCTGGCGGACATCGAGTTGTCCTGAGTCGACTTGATCGACGAGGTCGCCGGCCTCGGTGGCGGTGACCTTGACGGGGTGGCCGCTCGCGGTGAGGTAGGCCACCGCGACCGAGGCTGCGTACAGCAGGTTGCTGTGCTCCAGCGCTGGGACACGGACCAGCGAGTGCAGCAAGGCAGCGGCTCGGTGGTGCGGCTCGGGATAGATCGGGGTGCCCATGGTCTCGTAGCGGTGCCGGGCGATGGCAGCGCCCAAGGCGCCGAAATCCGTGACATCCGGATCACCAGGAAGATGCGTTTGGGCAAGGTCGAGCAGCCATTGCTCATGGTGCGGGCTCGCTGAGTGGGTTGGTCGGGTACGGGGCCGGTTCTGCTTGCGGTGCTGGTGCTTGATGGCTCCGTGAGCGTGCGTTTTAACTCCCCGCAGTCGCGGGCCCAGTCCGTTCGTCCAGGGCGGGCTCGTCCCGGGGAGAGACGACCCCACTACGGAGGCACTATCCATAATCGATTGATCACCAAGTGCTACTTCGTTGGCAGGGCCATTACGGGACCTGATCGATGATCGTTAGGCGTCCATGAAACGAATCCATTGTGCGCGCCTTCTGGTGTCAGCTACTGCGGTGCTCCTCGCCGCCGCCGTCCCCGCACTCGTCGGGGGCACGTCCCACGCCGCGGTAACCCCGGCCGCGGTGGTCGCCGCCCCTTCGGCGGGCCTTCCGCCCATCGATACCGAGATCGAATCGACCATGACCGTGGTCGACTGCCCCATCACGCTGGACGTGGGCGTGGTCAAGCTCAACTTCGAGGGGACTATCAAGCAGGTGGTGGCATCGGACCCCAATGAGGCCGATGCCACCAAGGCCGTTCGTCTGCGCACCACCGGCTTCCACATGGAGGCGACGACCCCGGACGGGAAGATCAAGGTCGTGCTCGACATGAAGGACCCCAACAACGCCCCCGACGGCCTGTTGAGCGTGGTGACCAGCGACCCTCCGCAGTTCGCAGAACTCGACATCCTCGACCTGGCGGCGACCATCGAGTTGTCCGGGGAGTTCGGGACGACGACGCACGTCCTGACCTCGGCCAATCCGATGCGCCTGCTGAACCCGGATTTGCACCGTTTCCCCGCCGTTGATGCCCTCTACCAGCTGCAGGAAGCGGTCAGCCTGATCGATGCCAACGGCACGAAGGTGGCATCGATCGACGATTTCCTCGACGTGCGAAACGGGCCCGTACACCTCCCGGAATCGCCCTGACCCTCGCTGTCGCCATGATTCGGCATGACGACGGCCCCCGTCCCCGGAGCCTCACGCCTCGCACCCGCGGCAAGGGTGCGAGGCGTAGCGCCTGAGGTCAGACCGTTGCGAGGCAAGGGCCGCGAGCAGGACGTGCCGCACGGGAGCATCGAAGCGCCGCAGGTGGCTGGGCGAGGACGCCGATGCCCTGGCCCGCCAGGCGTTGATGACCCGCACGCCGATGCCGGCGAACGCCTTGGCCGGGACACCGACGGCGCGGACCTGCTTGAGCTTGGATATCTCCTCCAACAGCGGGTTGAGATTGACGTGCCCGGATGGGACTTGATGTCCGAGAGCACCGACTCCACGTCGTCTTCGTCGTCCTCTGCGCTGTCACCGCCGTCCCCCTCGGACGTGTCGTCTTGGGCGGCGTGGTCGTCGGTCGGGTCGGTGAGGACCAGCGCGTCCAGCCGGCGGGGGCAGTCCGCTTCCCGCGCGAGCCGTACGGCGATCTCGGCGACGGCGCGCTCGTCGGCCTGGTGCACCGCGGAGCGGATGACCGCGTTGATCTGGGCCGCGGTCGGCGGCTCGATCAGGTCCTCGCGCATCTGCCGCACCAGTTCGGCCCGCACCTGCTCCTCGCGGCGCTCGTCGTGCCAGATCACGTCCACCAGCATCGAGACGAGCTTGACCTGGTCGGTCGTGGTGCACTCGTGCCAGCCGGTCAGCTCCCGCAGCTCGCTGCGGTGCCGCTTGGCGGCGCGGGAGGTGAAGTCGTAGAACCCCAGCTCGGTGGCGGCGACGCCGACCTGCTCGGCGATGTGCTCGACGGCGTCGGGCGGCAGTTCCAGACGCATCTTGGGAAACCGGCCGCGCCAGATCAAAAATTTGAGCTGGACGGCGAAGCCCAGCCTCGTGCTGCCGGTCTTGTTCCGTAACCAGCCCGCCTCATCGCCGGACAGGGTGAAGTGGTCCACCACCCCGTCCAGACCCAGATCCCGCCCCACTGCGCAGCCCCTTCCGCACGCCCTCGTGATCACCTGTCGGGCCGTACGGTAGAGGCACCGCTGTACAGCGGGCGCGGGTATGGGCGAAGCACCCCGGCCCAGTCCTTGGAGCTGGTAGAAGCACCGCCGAACTGCCAGGCGCTCCGGGCGGGGCCGTCACCCTCCCCGCCCGGAGCGTACGGACCCCCGTCAGGGCCGGGGCACCGGAAGACCGGGTCACGACGATGCTGTGCTCGACGATGAGATCGGTACTGAGGCCCTGGCAGCTCCAGAGCCTCGGTCGAAACTGACGCAGGTTAGTCGCCCTCGCCGATGTCGGCAATGACGTCCAGCTTGTCGACGTACGCCTCCAGATCGCCTGCCGTCGTCAGGTCGGTAAGGATCAGGTCGGAAGGATTTCCATCCCTGTCGCCGTGAGCAGCGTAGGCATGTTGTCCGGTCAGGGTCACGGCGCAGGCCAACGCAGCGACGGCAACGAAACGGGACATCTTCACGGTGCATTCTCCTGTCAATCGGGGGAACCTCAGTGGTCAACGAGCTCCCCAGATGCACGACACGATGTCGTCTGGCAGTTGCGCCGAACGGTGAGCCTCCGCCAACTTGAAGTCGCAGGTCAAAGGGCTGGTGTGGCCGATGCTCTGGGTACTCACGCTGGTTGTGGGCGACAGTCTGCTGAGTAGATCCTCCGTCAGCACGGCCGATTCGCCGATTCCTTCTTGCAGCGGGCAGGTGGCCCCCTACCATCCGGTGCATGGATCCTGAGCTGCTGGAACGGATCACCGCGCGGCGTGCGGAACTGGAAGAACAGCTGGCCAAGCGGTTGGCGGAGGTGCGGGCCGAGCGCGACGAACTCGCCGTCGCTGAGAGAGCCTTTGAGCGGGTGAGTGGGCGACTCACCGATGAGCGTGATTCGGCCGCGCCGGTGCCCGGGAAGGTGGGCGGCCGGGCGGTGATGCTGATCCCTCACCGCACGTCAGGCGTGGAGGAGGCCGCTCTCCCGTCGGACTATCAGCGCATTCTCGCCGCTGTGCGGCAAGCTGCTGGACCGGTCATGGCCAGGCAGGTCGGTGAGATGCTGGGGGTGGACGTCAGCGTGGGGAGCAAGTTGGAACCGCTTCGCGGGAAGCTGGTCCGACTGGTCGATCGGGACTGGCTGCGCAAACTGCCCGACGGGCGGTTCACTTCTCGTCTGTAGGAGGGCTGGTCGGCAGGGGGCTCACTCTCCACGGTGCTCGACTCTAGGCACCCTAGCCTCATGTAATCAATCTGCTACTTTCCGTGCATGACATTTGAATCGACGCGCCGCCAGGCGCTCCGGGTCGCACTCGGCGGCCTCGCCGCGTCATGCCTCGCAGGTCACGGACAACCCGCAGCCGCAGCATCCAACCACAAGGCAGGCCGCCCGGAATACCAGGCCCGCTACCGCGAGCTTTTCAATGCCTGCGGTAGGGACCTGGACAAGAAGGTACTGGTCGGACAGCAACTCCTTGACAACTACGAGCGCGACGCGCGCACCTATCACGTACCCGACCGCGCCGCTGTGGTGCGTATGCAGGATGCTCTCGTACGTCAGCGTCACGCCCGCCGGATCGGCGCGAGTTCCTGACCTGCAGAGCGGCGAAGATTCACTTCCGGAAGTGGCTGGGGTAGTCGTTGGCGGCTACCTTGCGCCGGAGCTCGTCGTCGTCGGGGTGGAGGCTCAAGGACCGGTTGATCAGGACGTCCTCGGTCTCCACCCTGTCCGGATCTGTCACGCAGACCTCCACCGGGCATACGGCCTGGCACGCGAGATGGTCGAAGAAGCCCACGCACTCCGAGCAGGCATTGGGGTTGATCACGTAGGTCTCGTTATGCGCCTGGATCGCCTTGTTCGGGCACTCGGGCTCGCAGGCACCGCAGTTGATGCATTCCTCAGTGATCTTGATGGCCATGACGGCTGTCTCCTGCCTCTTGGTGTGGTCCGGTGACCAACGAGCCAGCAGCGGGGCAGTACCGCGCTGTGCCTGCATAAGGGCCCGCCGATCAGGGATTCTCCAGGGACCACCAGGGTGTTTGGTCAGCCGGTGGGCATTTGAAGGTCGTAGTCGCGGAAGTCGACGGCGTACCAGGCGACGATCTTCGATGCGACCTTGAACATCTGCGAGTGGGTCTCGGCGAGGAGCGGGAACTTGCGCTGGACCTCGTACGCAGGCCGGTACAGGTAGGGGCTGAGCGTGGCGATGGCGGCGTCGAGGGGCGGGTTGACGGGGATCTTCAGCACGTCGGCGACATGCGCGTCCGCCATCCGGACCATGGATGCTCCGATGGCGCCGGCGCCAGGGAAGATCTTCCGGTCCATCCAGTCCAGCATGTTGGCCGCCAGCTTGATGCCCTCATCCGACGAGGCCCGGTGATGGGCTGCGGCATCAGCGAGGACCAGGTTGGCCTGTTCCATGGTCCGCGGGTTGTACGTGTCGTCGATGCCCAGCAGCCGGCCCCCGATCCGCATCGTGGCCATCAGCTCATCGGCTTGCCGCGCGGTGGGGCGGATGCCGTACTTGGCCGCCAACTGGACGTTGTAGGCACCCACATACATGAGTTCCTCGACTTGCAGGCGCTGGCTGATCGGCATGCCGTTCTGGGTACGGTCCCACCCATAAACCAGGGCCATGCGGCGGGCCGCGGCGTGCACCAGGCGCAGCTTGACCAAGGTGATCAGTGCATTGCCCGACGGACCCCAGCCGTTTTGGTCCAGCATGTCCCACATGGTGTTCATCGTGCGGGAGAAGCGTCGGCCGATGTCCATCACGAGGTCGAACTGCGCGGACCATACCGACTTGGCCAGCAGGGGGTCGGCCAGCGCGGCGAACAGGCCACCGAACGCCTCGGCCATCGAGAAGACTTCCATGTTGGACTGGATGAGCTTGATCGTGTCGCCGTGCGCCAGCCGCTCGACGGTCGCGCGTTCCTCGGCGGTCAACGCCGCATTCCGTTGCAGGAAGTCGCGCAGCACTACCGGTGCCGCATCCGGCACCGGCTGATCGTTGCGGGTCCAGGTGTGGAAGACCTGATTGGCCACCACCATCTGGCCGTCGCGCACCAGCTGAGCGATGACGGCGTCGGCTTCGGGATCGCCCCCCGCCGCCTGATCACCCGGTACCGCCCAGACCGGCTCGGGGGCCCCGGCAAGGTTGGGGCCGTCCTTCGCCTGGGCCGGAGCGACGGCGGGCAGGCCGACGGCGGCCACACCGGCAGCCAATGCGGCAAGAGTGGTACGCCTGTTCATGAATTGACTCATATGCCCCATACTGGCCGGTCGGCTTTTTCGGTCGCCAGTGATCACCGTGGAGGCCACTCGGATGGCCGGTGCGGGGTCATCAGCTCACGCCGTCAGCCGGCGGCCGCAGGTGGCGCTGACGTTTGCTCCGCTGGCCCGGGCGCTGGACTGGGAGCGTGCAGGTTCTCACAAACGACCATCTGTGCGAGTTCTGCGAGAGCCCCGGAGGCGATCACGTTTCCACAGGTCGCCGTTCGCAGAAGTCCTGTCGAAACCTGGGAGTTGTGCGAGGGTCTTTCTGCGAGACTGACCGTGTGGACCTGACGCCCAATCAAGCCGCAATCGCGGTAGAACGCAACGACTGCCCGACGAGCGGCGTACCCGCCGGCAGCGCCTGCCGAATACGCGGCGGGAAGACCGCCACGAAGTACCACACCCCCCGCTTCGTCCTCGTACCCGCGCTGCGCGAGCACCTCGACATCCTCATCCCCGCCGACCGAGGCCCGGGCGGACCGTGGAAGCAGGGCACCGCGCCCGCCGCGGTGCCCGCGCAGCGCAGCGAGTGGCCGGGTCAGAATCGGGTACGCAAGGACATCGGGTGGGGTCTTCCTCGAGCGGGCCAAGGATCCGGTGACGGCGGCGGTCGGCGAGGACGGTGTTCCGGTCGTCGCGGGAGATGGCCGGGAGTTGAGGGTGCGGTTCGCGAGGTTCGAGGACGCTGATGTCGAGAGCGGTGATGGTGCGGCTGGTGTCGGGCCTGCCGTCGTCATGGCGGGTGCGGTAACGGGACATCGGTGACTTGACTTTGCGGGTACTGACGCGCTGCCGCCGGGGCGGCAGGAGACGGGCCAGGATCCGGTGCCCGATCCGCCCGACGCGACCGACATCGGCGGGGTCGGTGATGACGGCGGCGGCCTGGACGACCTGGTCGCGGGCGGTCTGGAAGGCGATGGTGAAACAGCAGCGGTCCGGATCGGTGCCGGGCAGCGACTCGGCGGCCTCGACCATCATGGTGCGCAGGGCCTGGTAGAGGGTGAGCAGGGCCCACACCTCCTGTTCGACGCCGGCCGGGTCGCCCGAGCGCAGGACACACCCGTTCATGATCGTGTGGCGGAGTGCGTAGTACGCAGATTCGTGTTCCCACCGCTGGTGGTAGAGGCCCACCAGCGCGGCCGCTGGGTAGCGGCCGGCGTCGGTCAAGGTGGTGACGAGCCGGTAGGAGCCGGTGAAGACGGTGCCGTCCGCGCAGGTCACCGTGATTTTCGCGTTGATCACACGTACCTTCTCGGTGGCGATCACCGACAGGTATGAGCCGTCAGCGAGACGTGTGAGAACGGGGGTACGCCGGTTGCTGCGGAGTCGACCCAGGAACTGGGCGCGGGTCGCGGTGGCGGAGGCGAGGAAGTCGTTGCCGTCGAAGCCCTTGTCCCACAGGACGAGCATGTCCGGCCGCAGCAGATGCAGCAGGTGCGAGGCTTAGCTGGTCTCGCCCTCGGCGGTGGGCCCGAACGCCGCGCCGAGCAAGGCCCGTGTGCCGGTCTCGACCAGCGTCGTCAACTCCAGTGCGGGATAGCCGCGATGGGAGGTTCGCCCCAGCCAGGCCCTGTTGCGCCCGGAGTCGGGGACCTTCTGGGAGCTGCAGCCGTCGAATGACACAGTCCGGTACGGCCCGAACCGCACACCGGGTGTCGTCGGCCGGGCCAGAGGCCCCGCGAGAACCTCGAATAACGCCCGCACCGGCGCACTGCCCAGTCGTCGGCGCAGATCACGCAGGGCCTTCGGCGTCGGGGAGGCCACCGGCATCCGGCCAGCGCGGCCGTCAGCTTGTCCCAGACCAGCCGGTAGCCGACTTCAGGGAACAGACACATCGCGAGCAGGAAGTAGATCCCGACCCGCGAAGGAAGATCACGCAGTCGTCTCTGCACCGAGCGGGTCCGCCAGGACCGCGTCGACCAGCTCGAACGGCACGACGGCCGTCAGCTCGCCCAGATGCCCGGGCGCGAACCGTCCCGCGGCCACTGTGACCGTACGGGTGATGGCCATCACCGGGGCCGGCAGGACATGATGAAACGGCAACGCTGCTCCTCAAGTACAAGCTGTCTTGGACGACTGCCCGTACCAACGAGCTTCCTCTCTGCGTCGGAAATCCTTCAACTGGCTTGCGTGACCTGCGAAAACGCTAACTACCCGGCCTTGGGCCAAGGCTCCTCGTCAACTTCGGTCCACCGCACTGGCCTCGACGACGGCTCCGAGATTCAAGGTGCCTCGCACCGCGCTTGATACCTCTTCGCGCCCGTGGAGACCCAGCACCTGCCGATCATTCGCGTAAGACCGCCATCCGTCAGTTTATGGCCTACAACGCCGGGAGCTACCGCCAAGCCGCGCAAGCCGTCGACGACGCCCGTACCCGCGCCGCTTGTTGCGGCGAGAAGACCTGCAGCAACCCCAAGTGCGACTACGGCTACAAGAATGACCCCGTGAGGATGTGCCAGCGCTGCCTCTACTTCTTCCGCGCTACACCTGATGACGTCCTCGCCGAGAGCTGCCCCAACGGCTGTAGCGGGCAGACCAGCTGATGTCCCGACTTCCAGGTGCTCAGCCGGTGGTGGTCGGCTGCTGGTCTTCACGCTCGCGTGCCATTTGGCGGGACCGGCGTGTCCGCCGTGACCTGCTCCGCGCGTCGGGCAGGTCCCGGCAGGGCGAGTTGGCGCGGTACTGCCACGCGATGGTCTCGAGCGTTCGGCGGTGATCGGCCCTCCGCCGTCCACAGACCGGATCAGCCGGTATCAGCGGCTCGATCCGGCTCCACATCGCATCAGTGATCACTGATCGGGCAGACACATCCGATCAACTGACCAATCCACCAAATCGACACGCGCCAGCCAGGAGGTCCCAACCGGCTGCTCCCGCGGAGCAGTCGGGCTCTGGTCAGATCGTGACCGGGCCGTGGGCGGTGGCGAACTCGACCGAGACCAGGCCCGGTTCCTCATCCTCGACCCAGGTGACGTCGATCTGGTCGAGGGGGTGGTCGGCTGGTTCGCCGAGGAATTCGGCGATGGAGGCGGCGTCGCCGGCGATGGAGACCCCGTGGATAGTGGTGGAGGTGCGCGGGTCGGCGCTCGGGCGCTCCTCGATGGGGACCGACCACTGAAGGAAGTAGGGCAGTTGCGGGTCCTCCAGCAGTTCCAGCAGGCCGATCTGCTTCCACCTCAGGTCGAACCCGTCGGGGCGGACGCGGTGGCCCTCGGCCGAGGTGCGGCCGAGGCGGGTCTCGACCGGGGCGATGTCGTCCACGGAGACCACCCAACCGAGCCAACCGCCGCCCTCGGCGGCGCGGCGCGCGACCGCCTGGCCGAAGGGTGCGCGGTCGGCGGCGGGGTGGTCGAGTGTGGTGACGACCTCGACGTAGGTGCCGCCGCTCAGCGGGAGAATAAAATTGCGGGTGCCGAATCGCGGGTGCACGCCGCCGTCGACGAACCCGGCGCCGAGGGCCGATCCGATCCGCTGGACGGTCGAGACGAAGCTGTCGCGGGCCACCGCGTAGGACACGTGATCAAGTCGCACGGCGCCATCATCACCCGACAACCCGTACAAGTCCCGACGCCACGCCCGCCACCCCGGCCGCGTCCGCCGTGGATTCAGCCGTGGAGCGGATCGATCGTCGTCATCCCGGCGGGGGAGGCCCGGTCGAAGCCAGGCGGCAGCGCTGCCGCCTCGTCGAGGCCCACGACCCGCTCGATCAGCCGCTGCGGGGCGAACGCTGCTGCCACAAGATTTCGATCCGGCATGCAGCACCCTGCGCACCGCACTTCCAAGAGACAGGCTCTAGCTAGGCGAGCACCCAATGGGGCGGGTGTCCGGGGTCGGCCAGGCAGGTGAAAACGTGCAGGTCCCGGTCCCGGCCGAAGCGGAGCCGAGTGGGTTGGGCAACGGATTGGCCGCCCCGGATCGATGCCTTCCCGCTCCGGGTCGGGTCTCGGTCCTCCAGTGGCACCCAGCTGTGCGAGCCGGCGTCCAACTCGTAGCCCTCGGCCGTGAGCAGCAGCTGCATGGGGGTCGCGCAGGACGCGCAGTCGATGGCCATCGGACCCGTTGACGCCCAGCTGGGGTAGCCGCCGACGCGCCAGCCGGGAGGGATCGACAGGTCGTACTGGTAGTTGGGGGCGTCGGGGCCGTGTTCCGCTACCTGGGCGTCGTCCCACGCGTCGATGCGCGCGATCAGCGAGGCGGGCAGCGTGTCATCCTCCGCCCAGGGATAGGTGTCCACCTCTTCCGGGTGCAGGACACAGGGCTGGGGGAGTTCGTGCTCCCATCGAAGCAGGGGCACGTGGGGCGGATCAGCGAGGAAGCGTTCCGCTTGCTCGGTTTGCCCAGCTCGTCGCCACCGCAGGTGGTAGCGGCGCTCCAGGTACGGGCCGTGGGTGAAGGGGCAGCGGAAGAGCTGCACCAGGTCCGCGTCGTCGGGTCCGCAGGCAAGGCCCGGGATGTCACGGCGGAAGAACTGGGCCAGCCCCACGAAGGGCACCGGACCGTCCAGTCCGGGAGTTGCTGCGGGAGGCCATGGCCGGCTCGGCGGCCAGACCCCTGCGGCGCGGGCGCTGCGGATCTCGTCCGGTGCGTACCCTCCGCCACGCTCCAACCGTCCCCCGGCTGGAGCGGCTGCTGCCGGTAAGCCGCGAAGTCGGCGACGAATTGCCACGCTTCCGCACGGCTTGGCAACGCTTCAGATAGCCGGGTGTGAATGTCTGTCAACGGTCATTGAGATGCCCAAGTGGGTGGCCGTTGGGTGTCCAGGCTTGTGGCCATCAGAAACCCAGGCGTGTGGCCATTGGTGTTCCTGGGGTGGGGTCAGTTCAAGGGGACCACTCCCTTGCCGGCGAGGGCTTCGGCGAGGCGGTGTGAGTCGCCGGTGGTGGTCACGAGGTGAGCGTGGTGCATGAGGCGGTCGGTGCTTGCTCCCGCGAGCGTTTTCGGCATGATCGTGTCGAAGCCGGAGGGGTGAATGTTGCTGGTCACCGCGATGGAACGACGCTCGTAGGCGGCATCGATGATCCGGTAGAACGCCTCGGCGGCGTCCTCACCAACCGGTAGCAGGCCGATGTCATCGATCACGATCAGGTCCGCGCGGCAGATCCGGGCGACGGTCCGGGCGGTGGAACCGTCGACTTTCGACTTCCCGATCGCGGCGCTCAGCGTCTCCAGGGTGAACCAGGACACCCGCAGGTCGTTTTCGATCGCGGCCTGGGCGAGTCCCTCGGTGAAGTGACTTTTCCCTGTGCCCGGCGTTATCAAGGGGTCGGTAAGACACACGTCGCCCGGGCCCTCGGCCATCTCGCGGTTCGCCAGGGCGCCTACGTCCGGTTCGCCAAGACCAGCCGGATCCTCGCGGACCTCGCCGGCGGCCACGCGGACCGCACCTGGGACAAGCGGATCCGAAAACTGGTACGGCCCGACGTGCTCATCCTCGACGACTTCGCCATGCGCCAGCTCGGAGCGTCCCAGGCCGATGACCTCTACGAACTGGTCAGCGAAGGGCAGGGCCGGTCACTGATCATCACCAGCAACCGGGCACCCAGCGACTGGTATCCCCTCTTCCCCGATCCCGTCGTTGCCGAGTCGCTCCTGGACCGGCTGATCAACACCAGCCACCAGGTCATCATGAACGGCCCCAGCTACCGCCCCAACAAGCGCCCGAAGAACCCCACCGACAAAACCACGTAGGAAAAACCGGTGGACGCCGTCGGGATACTGCAGCCATGGCCGTCACTCAACAACTTGCCCGCATCTCAGCGGAGTATCTCGCCACCTGCCGCCAGTCAGCGGTCGAATCACCGGATGGAGATCCTCACTGGAATCCGCCCCCGGCGGGCATCCTGGACCTGGACTGGGCACCGGCTCTGCTCAGACGGGTTTGCGAGCTTGGAGGTCTCAATGACATCCACCTGAAGGCTCTGCGGCAGTCCACCGAGGGCGATACCGGAATCGACCTCGGCTTCCTCAACTCGCACCCGCATGCCATTGGCCCGTTCGGACCCGCTCCCACGGCCCTCTCCGCGACTCAAGTGGCTCGAGTCTCGGAACTGCTCTGGCAGATCGACTTTCCCGCCCTCCTGGCCACCCTGCCAGCCGACGAGACAGAGGCCGCTTCCTTGATCGGCGACGGGGCGGAAAGGATCGTCGGCGGCCCGAGGAAGTACCTGCTCGGACACTTCAATGCCCTGCGCGAGTTCTACCGTGAAGCATCCCAACGGCACCTTCTTCTCGTGCTGTGGTGGGACTGACACAGGGCGTCCTCCAGGTCGTCTCACGGCAGCACCTGGGGAATAACGTGAACTTCCGCCTGGGGAATTGCGGGCTCTGTCGCCGATCTTGTGACGCAGGTCGGATCAGCTCCTCAGGGGATGCGGGTGGCCCCCTCCTGAGCGCCTGTTCCGGCCGCCCGCCCACGTCGGTCCGGAAGCGACAGGAGCCCGGCGGCGGCACTTATCGTCAAAACGACGATAATGAGCTATGGTCGGCATGCGCGGTCGACATCGCGATCTGCGCCTCGAGGACGGGCCGGAGCGGCTTCGCTCCGCCCCATCCCAGCCCATGCGGCGCGGCCCGGTGAGGACAATGGCGAGGAACAAGGCTGCACTGATGCGGCAGCACCTGGAGATCGAGATCGCACGGCTGAGCGCCGCCATCGGACTGACGGGCTGGTATGTGCCAACCTTCGACAACCGTGACGGTGCCTGCCCGTACATCATTGCCGGTGGGAACGGTGTGATGAGCTACCTCGCCCTCGAGCGGGGAGTGCTCTGCTTTCAGCGGTCGACCCGCGATCCCGACGAACTGCTGTGCTGGGCGTTCGACGATGCAACCGCAGACCTCGCCCTCGATTGGGCGAATAAGCAGCACCTGGTCGGGGAGGAGCATCTGGCGGCCAAGTGGAAGCGCCGGGCGACCCTGCTGCACGCAATGAACCCCGAGTGGGCAAACCGGTGGCGAGCAGAGCTGATCGAGGCCCTCGGGCCCGAGGGCGCTCACCATCTCGTCCCCGCCCTGCCCCCGCCGCCCCTGGTCCTTGATCCCTCCAAGCCGCCCGCCGAGCCTGCGCCCCTGTCGGTTCGCCCGCGCCGCTGGTGGCACGGGCTGCCCGGTTGAGCACCTCCCGGCAGGACCAACGCGCCTGATCGGTGACCGCCTCGACATCACCGGCGCCCGCTGGGGCCTCCCCGGAGCAGAATCCGTCCTGCGACTACGCACGCTCGTCTCCAACGGAGTCCTCGACGCCTACTGGCGCCACCACCTCGCCCGCGAACACGAACGGCTCTATCCCACCCCCGACCAGCACAACTACACCCTCACCGCCTGACCGCGAACTGCACCCGAAATAGCGAGCCCACGACAGTTGCGGTCCATAGGATGCGTTCATGTCGAGACCATGGACGATCGGCAGGCTGGCGGACGAGGTCGTCGAACTCCTGGGGGTGAAGCCCGATCGAGTCGAGCGCGGCAATCTCACATTTGATCAAGGCCCGCTGCAATCCAGCCTCTGGATCTGGAAGGACGTGCAGGCCAAGGCCACCTACGGCTGGAGCGTCGTTACCTTCGACGTCGCTCTCTACGACCGCACGAAGACCTTCGGCACACCCGCTGCCCAAATCGAGCACCCCCCACCAACAGGAACGGCGGCAATGACGAACGCTCCGCAGCCCGCCTGTTACACCTGGTCCGCGACCGGCGGCCTGTCCGCCGAGGCAGCCGCGTCCGTCAACGAGCACGCACTTGACTCCCTCCGCTTCGTTCGCGACCAACACGACCTGGGCCAGCTACTGCTGGCACGGACCCACGTCCGCCGCGGCAACCTCTGGTCCTTCGCCCCGGACAACAACGAGCCCGCCCGACTCGCGCAAGCACTTCTCCTGGCACGCGCCACCGGTGACCAAGCGCTGGAGCGAGCTGCAATCGCCAAGCTCCGCCAGCGCGGCGAGGAACCGACGACTCGACGCCCTGACTATCGGTTCAAGGACGCTTTCGCCGATTGGGCCAAGCGGTACTCCAAAGCGACAGGTGTCGACGTCAAAATGACCTGAGCCCCCGGAAAACACGTCGAATCAGATCCCTCGACGCAGAGACGTGACTCTCGGCGAGCTGCCACTCAGCCCTTCACTCCAGAAGAACCGCACCCGAGACCAGCGACCCCCGGGACGTGTGGCCGCGCCATGACCGGGCCCAGGCCGAGCAAGCCGGACCATTTCTGGTCGACCGAGACTTCTGCCTTCAAGGCAACGTCCAGGTCTGGAGACTGCACGCCGACCAGAACGAGCCGCACGCCCGCACTTGGACGCTCAGGCTCCTCGATGACTGCGCCGCCTATGCCTGCGGGCTCTAGCGGCGCCTGTCCCCTCCTACCTGGGCATCCCGCGAGCCCGCACGGCCCGCAGCTGGCCGGCCGGATCACCGCAAGGCCCAACGACCTCGCCGAGCCGGACACCGTACGCGGAACCCTGCGCCATCAACTGGCCACCCACAAACTCACCCCCGCGGACCTGACCGCCGGCGTCATCCTGCCCGAGACCCTCGTCGCCACCTGGCTCGACGGCACGGGCCTCATCTCGCCGGCCCCGCTCGTTCGCTGCGCCCCCGTGCTGCAGATGCCCGAGGACGTCCTCATTGCATGCCGCGGTGCCGGCCTAACCGCCACGACTGGCCGCTGCCACAACCCGAGCCGGACCTGTGGACGGTCACGTAATTCGGCTCTGTCGGGGATCTTGGGATGGAGCGTGTCTGCCGCCACCTGCTCGTCACGCTGGTGACGACAGCACAGGGTTCGCCACGGCTGGGTCAGCACCGGGCCAGTCCTCACCAGTGAGAGTCGCAGTCAAGCGCCCGTCCTGTACGGCCATCCCCACGTCCATGCCTTCAGCCGCGGCCTCGGCGAAAGCAGCTGGCGAGGTGTCGTCGAGGAGGAAGACGAAGTGCAGAGTGAAAGGCGGCCAGCTTTCGTGCTGGACGCCATCGGCGTCCAGCTGCAGGTTCGCATTCCAGCCTGCCTGGCAGAGGACCGAGACGAACAGACCGAGGAACTCGACGCCGAGCAGGTCATCGGCGTTGTCGATCAGGACGGCGATGTCGTTCGAGTCGCCGCCGTGGCCGTGCCAGTCGTGCAGGCAGTCCACCAGGGCGTCCCAGTTGCGGCCGAAGTGGCCAGGAAAGGACAGCTCCCGGGCGAAGGCAGCAAACAGCGACGTTGGCTCTCGCAGCTCCCGGCCGTCCAACCGGAACACGCGCCCGCCGTGCTTATGGAGCTCGGCGATTTGGGTGCTCACCCATCGGTCGTCAGCGTGAGTGAAGACGACCCAAGGAGATCGGCGCTCGGTAAGGGTGGGGGTGTTCATGACGGAATCCTCGCACGGGACTGCAGGCCCATTCAGCTGTCGCGGGGTCATGGGCTGAGGAGGATCCGTTGACGTAGGAGGTCGAGGTCTGCACGGCCGTAGCCCATACGTCTGAGGAGTTTGACGCGGGTGACGTGGCATGGCTTCGCCCGGCACCCGGAAGTGCAGGTCTCTGCCTCCCGCCGGATCGTGACGTCACACGACTGCTGAACCCATCGGTGAGATCACGTAGAACCCGCGCCGCGTGGGCGTGGTTACGAGGCCAACTACGCCCAGCCCTATGGGCCGGTGACCGAGACATTGCCCCCTGCGGGCGTTGACCTCTTCGATGTTCGCCAGCTGCGCCTGACCGAGACCGAGCCGCCGCGGCTGTCGCCGGAGGAGACCGCGGCCAGGGACCGCGTATGGAACAAGGCGGTCCAGGGCAACCCGAGTCTTTTCGACGGTCCGGTCGTGGTGTGCGCGGGAGTGGAGTGGGACGGTCCGCACAGTCTCACCCTCTCGTGGGCGCGGGTGACCTACCGGCACTACGCCCTGCGCCGGGTTCCTGGCAACACCTCGTGGCTGCCGTCGTTGTTCGTGAACGTTGTACAGCCGACCGACGACGGGCACGTTCTGGTGGCACGGATGTCGTCATTGACGGCCGCTCCGGGGCGGTGGCAGCTTCCGGGCGGTTCCGTCGAGCCGCCGCCGAGAAGGATGGGCTGGATGAGGCCGCAGTGCGGGGCCATGCCGCACGCGAGTTGCTCGAGGAGACCGGACTCGACGTCCAGTCCGATGAACTGCACCTGCTGGCCGTCACCCGCGGTGCGCATCACAGCATGGGGCTGGTGTACCTTGCCCCGCGTCAGCCGACGGTGATGCTGCGTGAGCGCTTCGCGGCTGTGACGGCCTCTGAGCAGGCTCAAGGGCGCGAGCCCGAGTTGGACCGGATCGCGTTGGTGGGCTCTGCGGCTGAGCTTGACGCCCTCGGTGGCCCGCACGTGGACTATCTGGAACCTGTAGTACGTCGCTTCCTGGGGTCGCCGGCACCGCGCGATGCCTAATGGGCCGTATCGGGTCGTAGAGACTTGATGTTGTAGCCGCCAGCAGGTGAGCACTTCCGATGCCGGAGCCGTTCGAGTTCTGTGGTCAGACCGTGCCCCTGCTGGTCGGCCGGGAGGCCAT